>DASTRY010000035.1:0-276531 GCA_035760965.1 Steroidobacteraceae bacterium
GGTCTTCGCACAGGCGATCTTCTCGAACACGCGCGTGCAGTCGCTCGCGCAGCCCGCCGGCGCGACCGGCACTTTCGCAGCGAGCATTCCGCGCAATGCGGAGCACCCGATTCCCGACGAGCTCGCCGCGCTGCTCGATTCACGCGGCCCGGATGTGTTGAGCACGACGCAATTCGATCCGACGACCGGCAAGCCGATCGTCGTCACGGGCGCGAACGCGAACTGGCGACTCGGCCGGCCGCTCGATTTCCTGCCGCCACGTCAGCTCAGGAACACGAGCGATGTTTATCAGATCCTGGTCGGTTTCCAAGGCGAGCTGCCGCGCACGGACTGGACCTGGGAGCTGTACGCGACGCATGGTGACTCGCGGACGTCGAACGACTACATCGGCTTCGCATCGTTGCAGCGCTATCGTGCGGTCGTTCAAGCGCCGTTCTACGGGCGTGGCTTCACGCAGACGGGCGCGGGTCAGACGCAGCTCAGTTGTACGTCGGGGCTGCCGATCTTCGAGCCGATCGAAGTGAGCCAGGACTGCATCGATGCGATCACCATCGACGCCTCGGACCGTACGCGACTCTCGCAGAACATCGTGGAGGCGAACGTGCAGGGGCGCGTCGCCGAGCTGCCCGCCGGTGAGCTGCGCGCCGCCGCCGGCGCAACCTATCGCAAGAACCGCTTCGAGTTCCGACCGGACGCGATTCGCGCGAGCAATTCCATCATCGACATTCCGATCGGTACGTTCAGCAACGCGCACGTGAAGGGCAGCACGGCGGTTTCCGAGCTGTATGCGGAGGCGCTCGTGCCGCTCTTGCGCGAGCGCCCGTTCGTCGATTCGCTCAGCGCGGAGCTGGGCGCGCGCTACTCGCGCTACGACACGGCCGGCAATGTGCCGACGTACAAGGCGCTCCTGAGCTGGGCACCTCTCGGCAGCGTGCATTTTCGCGGCGGGTTCCAGCTCGCCAATCGCGCACCGAACGTGAACGAGCTGTTCCTCAGCGCGAGCAGTGTGCCCGTCACGCTGCGCGGTCCCGATCCGTGTCGGGCGGATACGCGCGATGCGAACGGCAACCGTCCCGACAATCCGCATCGTGCGGAGGTGCAGGCGCTGTGCTCGGCCATCATCGGCACGGGCACGTCCACCTTCGACGAGAATCCCGACACGTTCATCGGCGACGGGCGCGCCGATGGCGGCGAGATCGAGTTGCGCTCGGGCAATCCGGACGTGAAGAGCGAAAAGGGACGCACCTGGACCTTCGGCGTCGTGTTCCAGTCGCCCTTCGAGCATCCGCTCGCGCGGCAGCTGACGCTTGCCGTCGATTGGTATCGCGCCAAGGTGACCGGGGCGATTGCGCAGGTTGGCGCACAGACGACGTACGACTTGTGCTTCAACCGGGATGGCGTCAGCAATCCCACATACAGCCTCGATGATCCGAACGGCATGTGCCGGCGGATCGCGCGCGACGCCGTGACGGGCGATCGGGAGTACGTCGAGTCGACGTATGCCAATCTCGGGACGCTGCAGACGTCGGGCATCGATCTTGAGGCCAGCTGGGCCGTGAGACCGGCGGAGCTCGGGTTCGAGCACGTGCCGGGAACGCTGTCGCTCGACATCCTGCTCAACAAGCTGCTCTCGTTCGAGTCGCAGGCGTTCCCGACGAGCGCGGTCGTCGAGAACGAGGGCACTTTCATTCGCGACGGCAGCCAGTCGCGCGGCATCTTCGCGTACCGTGCCTTTACGAGACTGGGCTACACGCACGGCGCTGCCGACGTCGCGCTCACCTGGCGCCGACTGCCCTCGATTCGCAGCGCGAACTACGTCGCCGATCCGAACACGCCGTTCGCCGGCGCCGATTCGTACAGCGTGTTCAACCTCGCCGCGGACTGGCGTGCGAGCGAGGTCATGCAGCTGACGGCGGGCATCGACAATCTCTTCGATCGCGACCCGAATCGCGTGGGCGCGGGACCCGGCAACAACGGCGCAGGCAACACCGAACCGGCGATCTACGACGTGCTCGGACGGCGCTATTACCTGGGCGTCAGGCTCGATTTCTAGGCGGCGGGCGCGGCGGCCGTCAGTGCAAGCGATACGAATACGTGAGCATCGCGCCGTCCTCGAGTGGCTGCACACCGAGCGAGTACCGCGCATTTCGCTCATCGGCCCGGTGCGCGACGAAGCGGCCGGTCGCGATGCCGAGCGACGCGCCTGCGATGGTGTCGGAAAGCCAGTGCGCGCCGTCGTGCACTCGGGAGTAGGCGACGGCGCTCGCGAGCCCATAGCCGAGCGCCCGCCGCACCCAGCGGAACTCGTCGTTGCCCGACTCCGCGAGCACCGTGCCGATCGCGAACGTGATGCTCGCGTGGGACGACGGGAACGCGCTGCCGCTCTCGCGCCAGGCGTCCACGCGCGCCGTTTCGTACGGACGCAGGCGCCCAGCGGCCACCTTGAACACCTCCGTGGTGATCGCGCTGAAAGCGGCGGCCTCGAGCATCGCTTTACCTTCCTCGTAGCCGGCGGAGTTGTCGATGAGCGTCGCGTAACCCCAGGTCAGGGCGATCATCCCAGCGGCGGGCGCCCAGTCCCGGGTACTGTGCGGATCGCGGTTGCCACTCGTGACGACGGCGGTATCGAAATGCGAGCGCACGTTGTCGTCGTATTCGTGCGCGACGGCAACTGCCGCAAGCGTGGCGCCGAAGTAGGTCCAGTCCCGCGCGTCCCAGCGGAGCGGGGCGGTGAAGAACAGCTTGGAGTCTTCGAGCGCCGCGCGTGCGTCGAGATCGCGGGCCTCGCACGAGGCGCACACTAGAAGGCTCGTCGTGAGCCAGAAGGCTGGCGAGCGCAAGAGGCGATTCAACATCCTGCGTTGGACGCGCCGCGCGCGCGAAACCAATCGCGGCGGGCGCAAACCGGTCGCGCCGACCGCGAGCTCGCGCAATCGGAAGGCGCTACACGGCGGCGCGCCGCAGACGCAAGGCGTTGCCGATGACCGAGACCGACGAGAAGCTCATCGCCACGGCGGCGATCAGCGGGCTCAGCAGCAGCCCCAGCACGGGGTACAGCACGCCTGCGGCGATCGGAATGCCGAGCACGTTGTAGCCGAACGCGAAACCGAGGTTCTGCCAGATGTTGCGCACGGTGGCGCGACTCAGGCGGCGCGCGCGCACGACGCCGTTCAGGTCGCCTTTGACCAGCGTGACTTGCGCGCTTTCCATCGCGATGTCCGTACCGGTGCCCATGGCGATGCCGACATGCGCACGCGCGAGCGCGGGCGCGTCGTTGATGCCGTCGCCGGCCATCGCGACCCGCCGCCCTTCGTTCACGAGGCGCTCGATGGCGGCGGCTTTGTCGGCGGGCTGCACTTCGGCGATGACCTCGTCGATGCGCAGTCTTTTTGCCACCGCCTCCGCCGTACCGCGCGCATCGCCGGTCAGCATCACGATGCGCAGTCCGTCCGCGCGCAGCGCATCGAGCGCGCCGGGCGTCGTGTCCTTGATGGGATCGCCGACTGCGATGAGGCCGGCGAGCGCGCCGTCGACGGCGAGGAACATGACGGTTCGACCGCTGCTCCGCAGCTCGTCCACTTCCTTCTGCGCCTGCGCGATCGACGCACCGACTTCCTGCATGAGCGCCGCGTTGCCGAGCGCGATCGCGCGGCCGTTGTGCTCCCCCGTCACGCCGCGACCGGTGAGCGATTGAAAGTGGCTCACCTCCGCGGGGCGCAGGCCGCGCGCGGCCGCGCCGTCGACGATGGCGCGGGCGAGCGGATGCTCGCTCGAGCGTTCGAGGCCGGCTGCGAGCGCGAGCACATCGTCTTCGGTCCAGTGCGCGAAAGCGAGCACGCGCTCGAGCGTGGGTCGCCCGACCGTCAGCGTGCCGGTCTTGTCGACGACGAGCGTGTCGATCTCTCGCAGTGCTTCGATCGCTTCCGCGTCTCGGAAGAGCACGCCGACCTGAGCGCCGCGTCCGGTCGCGACCATGATGGAGATGGGCGTCGCGAGCCCGAGCGCGCACGGACACGCGATGATGAGAACGGACACTGCGCTGACCAAGGCATACGCGATCCGCGGCTCGGGACCGATGAGCGACCAGACGATGAACGTGACAATCGCAATGGCGACCACTGCGGGCACGAACCACGCGGCAACGACGTCCGCGAGGCGCTGCAGTGGCGCGCGGCTGCGCTGTGCCTGAGCGACGAGGTTGACGATCTGCGAGAGCAGGCTGTCCGACCCGACGTGCTCGGCGACGATGACGACGGAGCCGGTCTGGTTGATGGTGGCACCGAAGACGCGATCGCCGGGGCCTTTCTCCACCGGCAGCGGCTCGCCGGTGAGCATCGACTCGTCGAATGCGGATCGTCCCTCGAGCACGCGACCGTCGACCGGGACTTTCTCGCCCGGACGCACCCGCACTCGGTCGCCGACAGCGACGCTTTCGAGTGGCACATCCTCGTCGGTCCCGTCAGGCCGCACGCGCCTTGCGGTCTTCGGCGCGAGGCCGAGTAGCTGGCGGATCGCGTGGCTCGTGCGGCCGCGCGCCGCGAGCTCGAGCCATTCGCCCAGCAGCACGAGCGTGACGACGACCGCGGAGACTTCGAAGTACACGCCCACCATTCCGTGCTCGTCTCGCATCTCGGGCGGAAACGCGCCGGGCATGAACGTCGCGAACAAGCTGTAGAGATATGCGACGAGCACGCCGAGGCCGATGAGCGTGTACATGTTCGGCGAGCGATTGACCACGCCGAGCCAGCCGCGTCGGTAATAGTCGACGCCTGCCCACGCGACGACCGGCAAGCTCAGGAGGAGCTCCGCCGCGCGGAGCGCCTCGGCAACGGGCAGCGTGAGGTGGATCGCGAGGAGGTGAGGGACCATCGCGATGATGACGACGGGCACGCTGAGTGCGGCCGCAACCCAGAACCGGCGACGGATCGCGCGGACTTCGCTGTCGTCCTCGACCTCGGTGGGCATGAGCGGCTCGAGCACCATGCCGCAGATCGGGCAGGTGCCCGGGCCGACCTGCCGAATCTGCGGATGCATGGGGCACGTGTAGATCGTGCCCGGCGGAGCAGTGCGCACGAGCGCCTTCGAGGCGTGCGCGTGATGAGCATGGTGCGCGCCGTGGCCGTGGTGCGCATCGTCGCTGTGATGCGCGACGTGGCCGTGCGCCGCGTCTTGTCCGCCCGGCGTGTTGTGCCCGTGCTGCTTGGGGTCCTTCATGCAGGCTCGCGCTCAGGCACCTGCGACGGTGAAGTGCAGCTTGCCCGACATGATGTGGCTATCCGCGCTGACGACTCGCCAGCTCACCGTGTACTTGCCCGGCGCGAGCTTCGGAGCCGGCACGCTCACCTCCGCGGCGGACTCCGAGGGCAGGGGCGCGAGCTTCTGCTCCGGCTCGCCATCCTTCTGAATCGTCAGCGCCGTGACCCGTGCCGGTTCCGAGAACGTGAGCGTGATGCGCTCCGGCGCGGTTTGCACCGTGCTCCCGTCCGCCGGCGTCGCCGACTTCAGATGCGTGTGCGCCTGAGCGACGACCGCCGCCAGCGACAGAAGCGCCGCGCCGATGAACCCTTTCGACATGCTCATTGCGATCTCCCGATCCTCAGAACCAGACGCGAATTCCGGCGAGCGCCTGGACATCGCTCGGATCGTCGCCCGCCGCGCGCACCAGGTCTGCCGTTCTGCCGAATCGATGAACCCACGCCACCCCGACGTAGGGCGCGATCTCCCGCCGGATCTCGTAGCGCAGCCGCAGAGAGAGTTCGGCATCCGAGACGCCCGACATGATCCGCCTCTCCGGGTCGTCCTTGCCATAGGCGTTCAGCTCGAGCTCCGGAGTGAGGATCAGACGTTGGGTGAACAGCAACTCGTATTCCGCCTTGAAGCGCGCCGCCGTGCGGCCCGCATCGCCGAGGTAGGCCGTCGCTTCGATGTGAAAGAAGTACGGCGCGAGCCCCTGCACGCCGACCGCCAGCCAGTCGCGCGTCGGACCCTCCCCGAAATCGTCGCGAACACCGGCCTGCGTGCTCCACCAGCGGCTCACGATGCGGTCCCAGAGCACTTCGAGCCGGGCGTCCTCCGTGGCACCGGCCGCACGCTCACCTTCGGTTTTCAGCCAGAGCTTGTCGTAGTCCGTGCCGTAGTACGCCTGCACGTCCCACGCGAACGCAGTGGCGCCTTCGGCGTCACGCCAGTCGAGCTGATCGAGGAGCACTTTGCCGACGCGAGCCTTGTCGTCCATGTCCATCATCTCGACCATGGTTCGATAGCTCATGTCGCCGAGCTCGCTCGAAGGTGGGGCGGGCGGAACGTGCTCCGCTTCGCTTTGGCCGGGATCGGATTGCTGATGAGCATGGTCCTGCGCATGCAGCGATGTCGCGTGCAGCAGCGCACTGGCTAGGATCGCCAGGCAGATGGTGCGCGCGGCCCTAGCGCCGAAACCGAGGAATGATTCGAACCGCACCGATGCCGCGCTCATGAGTGGTGCTCCGGCATCTCGGCGCCTTCGTGCGCCACGACGACCTCGCGGAACATACCCGCCTCCATGTGATACGCGAGATGACAGTGATACGCCCACCGACCGAGCGCATCGGCCGTCACGAGATAACTGAGGCGCTGCGCAGGTCGCACGCTCACCGTGTGCTTGCGAACGAGAAACGAGCCGTCCTCCGCCTCGAGCTCGCTCCACATGCCGTGCAAGTGGATCGGATGGGTCATCATCGAGTCGTTCACCAGCACGATGCGCAGGCGCTCGCCGTGATTGAAGCGCAGCGGCTCGGCCTCGGAGAACTTCCGGCCATTGAAGGACCAGATGTAGCGCTCCATGTGGCCGGTGAGATGCAGCTCGATCTCGCGACCGGCGCCGCGGCGATCGATGGGGCCGCCGAGTGTGTGCAGGTCGGCATACGTGAGCACGCGGCGACCATTGTTCCGCAGGCCTGGGCCGGGATCGTCGAGGCGGGATGAGGTCTGTGCGGCGACGGAATCCACCGTTGGGCCGAAATGCGCGGGCGCGTGTGCGGACGCCTTGCTCGCAGCATGCTGCGCGCCCGCGTGCTGATGGCTGGTCGCGCTCTGATCGGCACTTGCGAGGGTGGCAGTGCGAGCGGCGTGATCCGTGCCGGCCACGGCTCCATGGCTCGTGCGCGCCGATCCCGCGCCACTCATGGCTTCGTGGCCTGCGTGCGCCGCTCCCGCATCGCTCATCGCCTCGCGACCGGCGCGCGCCGCTCCCATATCGCTCATCGCTCCGTGACCTGCGTGCGCCATTCCCATGTCGCTCATCGTGAGCAGCTGCGGCGCATCGAGCGGCGGGACGTCCGCCGTCATCCCGGGCCGAGGCGCGAGCGTGCCGCGCGCGTATCCCGATCGGTCCATCGCCTGCGCGAAGAGCGTGTACGCACGATCGTCCTTCGGCTCGACGATCACGTCGAAGACTTCCGCCGTGCCGATACGCAACTCGTCCACGGTGACCGGCTCGACGTCCTGCCCATCCGCCGCGACGACGGTCAGCTTCAACCCCGGGATGCGCACATCGAAGAAGCTCATCGACGAGCCATTGATCAAGCGCAACCGCACGCGCTCGCCGCGCCGGAAGAGGCCCGTCCAATTGCCGCTCGGGGTGAAGCCATTCATGAGATAGGTGTATGTCGTGCCGTTGACGTCCGCGAGGTCGGTGGGGTCCATGCGCATCTCGCCCCACATGCGCCGATCGGCGAGCGTCTCCTTCACTCCGCGCGCACGCGCGTCCGCGAAGAAATCGCGCACCGTACGCTTGTGATAGTTGTAGTAGTCGCTCTGCTTCTTGAGCTTCGCGTAGATGCGCTCCGGATCTTCGTCCGTCCAGTCGGAGATCAGCACGACGTGCTCGCGATCGCTCGCGTGGCGCTCGCCGGCGGCCCGCTCGATGACGATCGGGCCATAGAGCCCCGTCTGTTCCTGAAAGCCCGAGTGCGCGTGATACCAGTAGGTGCCCGACTGGTTCACTTTGAAGCGATACGTGAAGGTCTCGCCCGCTGGAATGCCCGGAAAGCTCAGCCCCGGTACGCCATCCATGTCGGCCGGCAAGATGAAGCCGTGCCAGTGGATCGAGCTGCGCGCGCGCATGCGATTGGTGACGCGGATGGTGACGACATCGCCTTGCCGCATGCGCAAGAGCGGTCCCGGCACCTGCGCGTTCACGGCCGTCGCGACGCGCGGCCGTCCCGTGAAGTTCACCGGTGTCTCGGTGAGCGTCAGATCGAAGTTTGGACCGACGAGCGCTGAGCGGCTTCGATCCTCTGCACCCCAGGAAAAGTTGCGGGCGGACGAAAGTAGCAGGGCACCCCCCGCGAGGCCCTGTACGAAGCGCCGGCGCGAGAGCCGCGGCGCGCTCGATCGAGAATGAGACATAGCCAATCCAGTCGACGGTTCACGAACGCACGCTCGCTCACGCAGGAGCGAGCGCACGCAAAACTCAAAATACGAACGGCGACAGGATCAGATGGGAGGGCGGAAGAACGCCGCGGTCCGTTCGGGTGCGACACCGACCGCAGGACTCACCGCCAGGGGTGGATGCGAGACCATCGGTGCAATGACCACAGCGATTACCG
This sequence comes from Steroidobacteraceae bacterium, assembly GCA_035760965.1. Classification (GTDB taxonomy): domain Bacteria; phylum Pseudomonadota; class Gammaproteobacteria; order Steroidobacterales; family Steroidobacteraceae; genus JADGHX01. Next base: position 8,586 of record DASTRY010000035.1, read on the forward strand.
GCAGAGCGGCCGGCGCGTTCAAGCAGACGCAGCCGCAGAAGCCCGTCTTGCAGTGATGCCCGGGATGCCCGACATCGGATGCCGGAACACTCGTCCGACTCATCTCGTGCGCGCCAGGAGCGCCGTCGTGGCAGTGCGCCGAGGTGGCCGCGGCGGGCGCAGACTGCGCCGCTTGGGCCATCGGCACGTGCACGACGCTCACCGCCAGCACCTGGCAGAGCAGGACCAGCAGCACGATGGCACGACGATGGACGAACCGAGGCATGGCGCAAGCCTACCAGATCACGGCGCGGCTTCGAGGTTCCGATAAATCCGCAGGAACTCGGCCGCGGCCTTCGGCAGGTTGGCCTGCCAATCCGACGCCGCAGCGTGATCCGCGCCGTCGGTGATGTATTTCACGCACGCGAACTCGGCCTTCTCCAGCCAGCAGACCTTCGCCAATGCGTACGCCTCCATGTCCAACACGTCACTCGCGATCTCCCGGCGTGTCTGGAACGAATCGCCAGTGCTGCAGACGTAGTGCGGAAGCGACGGAACCGTAGCGGGGAATTCGATGAGGGCCGGTACGCTGTCGAACGGCGTCGTTCCCAAGCTGAAGCCGAGTGCGGTCACGTCCATGTCGCGCTGGACGAACGAGCGACAGGCCACGAGCGTCCCTGTCGGCAACGTATGACTGCCGGCCGTCCCGAAGTTGACGACGCGCGGCAGACCCCCGCCCGTCAAACGAAGCTCGGTGAGCTTGCGAGTCAGCGCGTGTGCCGCGTTGATCTTGCCGACTCCGGTGTACAGCACAGGAACGCCGGCGGCGGCGAAGAGCCCCTGCGACTCGACCTCGAGAGCCATGACAACGAGCGGCTGCACACCGCTACTTTAGCAGTGCGAGCCGGCGTCGCAGCACGCCGGGACGGAGCAGCGTCGTCGCGTCCGCTACTTCTCGCGCGTGACGGTCGGCCTCAACTCGGCGCGCGCACCGATTTGGCCAACTCCGCGGCCGACACCCACCACCCGTGCACCTGCGGACGCATCGGCACAGGCACGGGCACCTTCGCGACGGGACCCGCCGTGATGTTGTCCGCATCCACGACCCACAGCTCGCTCTTGTAGTCGTCCGCAACCTGTCGATCGACGACCATCAGCAGCCAGCCGTTGTGATCGGCACGCGCCGAGGGCACGAGCACGGGCTCGTTCACGGCCATCCCGGCGTCGAGTCCGAGCATCTCGACTCGGCCCGTCGCGAGATCGAGACGCAAGAGGCAGTTGAAGGCGGTGCCGACCGGGCCGCCGCCGAGCGGTGGGCCCTTCGCGTTCGGATTCATGCTCGGCATCCACACGTAGCGATAGGGGCGACCCTGGTCCTGATCGCGAATGCGCGGCAGATCCCCCGGCGGGCCGACGACCTGCTCCTCGAAGCGCTCACCGGGGCGGCTCATGTCGAACGTCCAGCGCGTGAGCCCGCCGCGCAGCTCGTTCTGCGCGCGGTGAATGCCGCCGGCCTCGCGCATGAACGGAAAGCCGTTCGTGTCCGTGAGGCACGCGTCCATGTGAATGAGCTTGCCGTCCTCGAACGCATTCGTGAGGTGGAACGCCGAGACGCCCTTCGGGCCCTTGAACCACCGCATCTCGGACACCTTGCCATAGCGCGGCATGACGCCGACCCAGCTCTCGAGATCCTGCTGGTGTGCCCAGTGGACGCCTCCGGCTTTCAGCCGGTCGAGGTCGGTCGTCGTCGGATACACGGGGAACAGCGCCCAATTCTCCGTGATGACGAAATCGTGCATCGACGAGACGTAGGGTGCCTGGAACCACTGTTCCGAAACGAGCTCGCCGCGCGCGTTGGCGATGCAGTACGCGACGTCGCGCGTCGCGAGCCCGCTCGCTTCGTAGCCGAAGAAGAACATCTCGCCCGTCTGCGGATCGATGCGCACGTGCGCCGTCATCGTTTCCGACCGCAGCTTGCCGCCGAAGTCGAAGGAGCCGACGGTGTCGAGCGTGTGCGGATTCACCTCGTACGGGTGGCCGTCTTCCTTCGTCATGAGGAGCCGCCCCGCGTGCCACACCGGCGTCGTGTTAGCGACGGTGCGATCGATGCCGCGCACCTCGGGCAGATCGGTGAACGGATTACGATACCGGCCGAAGAGGGCACGCCGCGCTTTGCGCTCGACGAGGTAGCGCGCGGTGTGCACGTAACGGATGTCGTAGTCGACGTGACCGTTCTCGAAGAAGAACCGGCTCACCATGCCGTCGCCGGACAGCGCGTGGTCGTCGTCCTGCAAAGGCGGATGCGCCGGATCGGGCACGGCACGAAAGAAGCTGCCGGAAATCTCCTGCGGCAGGGTACCCTCGACGTCCAGGTTGCGGAGCGCCACTTCGAGTCGTACGGGGCGGTTCAGAGCGGTGAAGTGAATGGTGTTCGGGAATTTCGCCATGGCGTCGCGTGCCTCGTCTCGGCGGGCTTCTGATGTCGCGGACGCTAACACCTGCGAGTTTCGCGCGGCAATCACTTCCGCCGCGCGTGACCTCAATGCGCGCTCATCCAAGAACGTCTGCGCGCGTAGACAAGTCCGGCCGCGCGAGGTGTGCTATGCGTAGAATTTCGATCCTGCATCGAGACGCCCGGACGGGGCGGCGTGACACGCGGGCGATCGTGGGAGGCACAAGGGGGGGACGCACATGGCTGACACAGTTCTGCCGCCGGGTTTGAGCGAGAGCCGCGCGCGGGCCGCGCTGCGTCGGATCGAAGCGATCACCGGCGCGGACTACGTGTTCACGACGGATCTCGATCGACAGACCTACGCGGATAAATTCGCGATCGACGACACGCAGCACCTGCCGCTCGGCGCCGTCGCGCCGGCGACTGTCGAAGAGATTCGCGCGATCGTGCGCGTCGCGAGCGAGTACAAGCTGCCGCTCTGGCCGATCAGCCGCGGCAAGAACCTGGGCTACGGCGGCTCCGCACCGCGCCTCTCCGGCTCGCTGGTGCTCGATCTCTCGCGCATGAAGCGCATCGAAGTGGACGAAGAGAACGGCACCGTGCTGCTCGAGCCGGGCGTCGGGTTCTACGATCTGTACGACCACCTGCAGTCGCGCGGCATCAAGCTGTGGCTCTCCGTTCCCGGCAACAGCTGGGGCTCGGTGGTCGGCAACGCGCTCGATCGCGGGGCGGGCTACACGACATACGGCGAGCACGCCTCGAAGATCTGTGGGATGGAAGTCGTGCTGCCCGACGGCGATCTCGTCCGCACGGGCATGGGGGCGCTCGCGAATTCGCAGACCTGGCAGCTGTATCGGTATGGATTCGGGCCCTGCTGGGATCAGCTCTTCTGCCAGTCGAACTTCGGCATCGTGACGAAGATGGGGCTGTGGCTCATGCCCGAGCCCGAATCGGTGATGGGCCTCGATCTGGAATTCGACAAGCCCGAGGACCTCGGGCCGCTGATCGATACGCTGGGCCCGTTGCGTCGGGAAGGACTGTTGCAGCAGTCGCCAACGATCGGCAATTGGCTGCGCGCGGCTGCCGTCGTCACGACGCGCGATCAATGGACGAAGGAACCCGGCGCGCTGTCGGACGCCGTGATCGACGCCATCCGCAAGAAGTTCGGCATGGGCTGGTGGGGCGTGAGCCTGCGCCTCTACGGCCGCGAGGGCGTGAATCGCGAAGCGCTCGCCGTGCTCGAGAAAGCGATGACCGCGCTCGGCCCCTCGAGCCTGAAGCGCACATCGTGGCGCCAAGGCGAGCCGCTCGAGCAAACCGGGTGGGTCGGCGTGCCGCTCACCTTCCCGATGCAGAACGCCAACTGGCACGGCGGCCGCGGCGGCCACATCGGCTTCTCGCCGGTGCTGCCGCAGTCCGGCAAGCTCGCGATGGAGCAGTTCCGCCGGACCTATCAGCGCTACAAGGAATTCGGCATGGATTATCAGGCGAGCTTCGCGATCGGCGAGCGTCACATGCTCAACATCAATGCCATTCTGTTCAACAAGGACGACCCGGCGATGATGAAGCGCGTCGATCCCTTCGTGCGCACGCTGATCGCCGATGCCAAGGCGCACGGCTATGGCGAGTACCGCACGCATCTCGATTACATGGATACGGTTGCCGCGACGTACGACTTCAACAATCACGCGCTCCTGCGCCTGAACGAGCGAGTGAAGGACGCGCTCGATCCCGCGGGCATTCTCGCGCCGGGCAAGAGCGGCGTGTGGCCGAGCGCGTACCGGAAGGAGCGGCGGGCATGAGAGTGCTCATCGCCTGTGTCGGGCTGCTCGCTTCGGCAGCGTTCGCAAAAGATGCACCGGCGCCCGCGACGAGCGCGGATGGCAAAGCGCTGTATCACGAAAAGTGCGCGATGTGCCACGACAAGACGGGCATGGGCACCGGCTTGCTCGCGCGCCGCTCGACAACCCCCGAGCTGCTCCAGCGCATCGATCTCGACGCCGCGTTCGTCGTGCAAGCCGCGCGAGCCGGCATCGGCAACATGCCCGCAATTCCCCGCGGCGAAGTGAGCGATCGGCAGCTTCAGGCCATCGCGGAGTACCTCGCGCAGCCGGAGAAGCGGCGATGAGCACGCGGCGCGAGTTCATGATCGGGACGGTCGCGGCAGGCGGGGCCATCGCGCTCGCTCCTGCGGCGCTCGCCGCGACCGAGCCGCTCTTCCTTGCGGATGACGAGCTGGCTCACGCGTCACGCCTCGCGGCGGACGCCGCAAGTCGGGGATGGCGGATTGTTCGGATTACGGGAGATCGCGTGCGCTTCGCGCGTGAGGTCTTCGGCCCCGGCGCACCGGACGTCGTTGCCGGCGCCACGCGCTACGCGGACTTCATCGTGCTCGCGGGCTGCGCGAGCGAGGCCGGGTATCGTCTCACCGGCAGCCGTGCGGAAGGGGGCCTCGTGAGGTGGAAAGTCGTCAGGCTGCGCCCGCCGGTTGGTGCGGATGATCCGCGACGCCGCGCCCCGATCTAGCTGATCTCGAGCGCCGGCTTGCGCGCGCGGGCCTGCCAGAGCCCATGGCCCGAGTAGATGAGCAGCGCGATCCAGATGAGCACGAAACCGACGGCGCGCGCCGAATCGAACGCCTCCCCGAAGATGACCAGTCCGCACACGAGCTGCAGACTCGGCGCGATGAACTGGATGACTCCCATCGTCGAGTAGGGAATCTGCCGCGCGCCGAAGGCGAACAGGAACAGCGGCACCGCGGTGATCACGCCGCTGCCGACGAGCAAGGCGTCGACGCCGATCGAAGAGTTGCCCAGCGCGCCGACGCCGTGCGCGTGACACCAGATGAGATAGCCGACTGCGAAGGGCGCGAGCAGGATGGTTTCGACCGCGAGACCCGGCAGCGCGTCGATGCTCACGGTCTTGCGAATCAGGCCGTACACGCCAAACGAGACGCCGACGGTGAAAGCCGCCCAGGGAACATGGCCGCCCACGACGATCAGATACAAGACGCCCGCGCTCGCGACGGCCACGGCGGTCCATTGCGCGCCGTTCAGCCGTTCCTTCAGCACGACGATGCCGAGCAGCACGTTCAGGAGCGGTCCGACGTAATAGCCGAGGCTCACATCGAGCACATGGTCGGTGTTCACCGCCCAGGCGAAGGCGAGCCAGTTGATGCTGATCAATAGCGCGCTCGCGGCGAGGCGCACGAGCACGCCGTCGCGCGCGATGGCGGCGCGCAGACTGCCCAGCTCTCCGCGAAGCGCCATCCACGCCAGCACGAACACGCAGGACCACGCGATTCGGTGCGCCGTGATCTGCATGGCCGAGATGTGCGTGAGGCCTTTCAGATAGATCGGGAACAAGCCCCACATGCCGAATGCGCCAAGCGCGGCCGCAAGCCCTCGGGCCGGCAGCGCGGAGCGTGACTGGGACGACGACGAAGCCGCGCGGGATGCCGCGACGGCAGCAGAGGAGTGATCGGACATGGTACGGCGCTACTCTGCGGGCCACGCTCTGAAATTGCTTCTCCCGTTAGATAGACGGCCTCGTCCGGCCATCAGGTCGAGCTCGGGCATGCGTCCGCAGTGTCCGTCCCGGACACGGGATCGGACGTCCGCGGACGTCCCGGACCTGGGACGCGACGTCGCGCCAGTCTGCGAGAGCGGCTTGCGCGCGCTGCGCGGCGCCGAAAACTTTCAATGCCGAATCAGCCGGTTAACTCGTGCCGGGTCCGCGTGGCACGCGGTCGGTCGCGATTGGCATGCGCGGTGCTTTAAGCCTTCTGCGGGCTCGCAAGCATCCAAGGGCTCGTCAGGTGCAAGTCGTCATACATCAGGAGAAATCGTCATGCGTAACGCCGTTCACTCTTTCATGCTCGTCGCGGTCGGTCTGTTCCAGGTCGTGATCGTCGCCACGATGTTCCTTGGTCATTGAGCCGTGAAGGTCCATGCGCAGATTGCTTGCGATTGCGGACAGGCGCTCGCGTCTCTCTTCTTGCAGGCGAGTCGTGTCGAGGCGCTCGATGCGCTCGCCGGAAGAGAGGCGCCGCGAGATCTGCGCTTTTCGTGAAGTGATTCGGGAATGATCTGCAACCTCGAGATGCCGATTGCGCTCACGGGCAGTTTCGACGAACCCCCGCGCGCTCGCGAATCGGGAACGCTAGATGCTACGACGCGCCCGATATGGAAGAGGGGAGCAGGGGAGCACAGATGGCATCCCGACGCACTGCTGTTCGCGAGCACGAAGATTCACCGCCCGCTTCGCCTGCGCCAGTTGCCACCGCAACTTCCGATTCGCCGCTGACACCGCTGCCGTCTCCGCGGGCGTATCCGGCGAGTCACACGATCCCGGCTTGCCTTCGTGAGGACATGATCCAGCAGGCAGCCTACTACCTCGCAGAACAGCGCGGGTTCGCGCCGGGCCACGAGCTCGAGGACTGGCTCGCCGCCGAGCGCCAAGTCGACGCGCTCCTGCGCGTGCGCTACCGCTAACCGAATGCGCTCGCCGCGGGACGCTGCCGCGGAGAGCCGAAGGCAGAAAAGGCGACGCTGACGTCGGCGCTTTGCGCCGGAGGTGAACGCCATGAAGCATCGAGCCCGCGAGCGGCGCGTGCGCTGCATGCTCGCCTTCGCCTCCACTTTGACCCTGATGCTCGTCGCTTGCGGCGGAGTCGACGAGAGCGACACGCCTCTTTTCGCTGCGAGCAGTAGCGGCAGTTTCACGGCGCGCGGCGAGATCACCGCCTTCGGCAGCATCGTCGTGAACGGCCTCGAGATCTCCACGAGCGGCGCAACGATTCGCGTCGACGGCGCGGATGGCGCCGAATCCGATCTGCAGCTCGGTCAGGTGGTCGAAGTGCGGGGCACGCTGGACAACGACGGTGCGAACGCCACGGCGCGCAGTGTGACGTTCGATGCCGATGTCGCCGGGCCCATCGACACGATGGACCCCGTTGGGAAGGCCCTCGTCGTGCTGGGTCAGCCCATCCGGATCACGAGCACCACGGTCATCGGGCGCGGCGACGTTCCAGTCGATCTCATCGATCTCGCGCCGGGAATCTTCGTGGTCGTGAGCGGCTTCGTCGACTCGAAGGGCGCGATCGTCGCGACGCGCATCGAGCGGCGGTTCACGCCGAGCCAGCTCGTCGTTTCAGGCGCGATCGACGCTTTCGATCCGATCGGCATGCGCTTCTCGATCAACGCACTGACGGTGGATTTCGCGAGCGCTGCGATCACCGGAACGTTGGACAACGGTGTCTGCATATCGGCGCAAGGGTCGGCCTCGACGAGTGGGAGCTTGCTTGCCACGCGTGTCGACGCGAAGCCCTGTGGCGTCTCGGCGGCGTCCAAGGATCGCGGGATCATCGCAGGCCTCGTCAACCGTTTCGTCTCGGCGACCGACTTCGAGGTCGATCGTCAGCGCGTCACGACCAACGCGGCGACTGTATTCACCGCGGGCGGAGCGAGCGCCGCTCCGAGCGATCTTGGCCTCGATGCGAGAGTCCGCGTGGATGGCATATTCGACAGCTCCGGCAGACTGCAGGCGAGCAAGGTCGACATCGTCCCCGCGAGCTCGTCGGGCATGACGGGAACGGTGGATTCGCTGAATGCGCGGGACGGCACGCTCACGATCCTCGGCAGCACCGTGGTGGTGAACGCATCGACGCGACTAGAGGATGCTTCCCGCGCACCGGTGTCGCGGATGCGCTTCGGCGATTTGCGGACCGGCGATCTCCTCGAAGTTCGCGGCTATCGGGGCGCGAGCGCGACGTCTTTGATCGCTATGCGAATCACGCGGCGTGACGTCGATCGCTGAACGCTCGCTTCGAGCACGCGCTCGTTCGCTGTTGGGCGCGAAGCGTGGTTACGCGACTGCGCGATGCCGGACTACGCCGTGATTGTTGAGATGCAGGCGGGCGAACTGCGCGTAGCTATCCTGCAGATCGATGGCGACGTTGCCGCGCGAGTAGCTCGTGCCGGAGCCGATCTCGGCGAGCTCGTATTCGAAGCCATGCGGCAAATCGATGCGTGCGCGGTGCTCCGCGCCGGTCACGGGATTGCGAATCGGCTGCCCTTCGACCTGCAGGACGTTTTCCACGCGGACCTTGCCGCGCCTGGCATCGACGTCGATCTCGATCTCGATGGGCGCGAAGATCGGGTCGTACACCTTGTCCATGGTCGTCGCGAACACGGCGAACACCGTCGCGAACGGATCCGTGTCCTGCCCGGAGAAGATCTTGAGCACCCCCTCGCGTTGCGCCTCGGTCGCACCGACGTCGATGAACACCTGACCCTTGCCCTTGCCCTGGTGAATGGGCCCGGGCCACGAGAAGGCGATGGCGACTTTCACGCCATCCAGCGACGTCGCGCCGTAGTGGCCGCGGTCGATGACGAAGCCGCCGACCGCCTCGCAATAGCCGTGCGTCGGCAGCGCGTTGAACTGGCACGGGCAACCATAGGAGCAGTTGCAGTTGACCATCTCGCGCGCCTGAATTTCCCACGGGGTCATGGAGCCTCCTCGACTACGCAGCCGTGTTCGGGTCGGTCGGCGGCTCAAAGTACGAGCGTTTTGGGCTGGCGGCAAGAGGCGTGGATGCAGGGCTCTCTGCCTAGGGTGCCGCCATGGATACCGCTGTACCGACCGTGGGTGCCGGTCGGGCGGTGCAGTGCGCGCTTCGATGCAGTGATCCCCGCGATATGAGCGGGCGCGTTCATGTGTCGCACTCGCGCGATCGAACGGGCAACATACCCGCCGAGGAGGTATCTCATGCAGCCTGTGATCGACGACATGGTGACGCGGTATGAAACCGGGAAGCTCTCCCGCCGCGAGCTGATTCGAGGACTGACCCTGCTCGCCGCGGCGGGCCCGGCACTGGCCGCGGGGTCATCGCAGACGCCGCCGCTGCAGGCCGCGGGGATCGACCACATCTGTGTGCGCGTGAAAGACCTCGAGCGCGCCGCGCAGTTCTATGGCTCGCTGTTCGGCGTCGTGCCGCTCGGTGAAGACAAGGAGCATCGCATTCTGCGGCTCGGCGTCGGCAAGCACGTGATGGTGTCGCTGCGTCAGGACGAGCCGTACGGAAGCATCGATCACTTCTGCATCAAGGTCGACGGCTTCAAGAAGGATGAAGCGACGCGCGTGCTTCAGGAGCGCGGCCTCACGACGCATGAGGATTGGGAGTACGGGTTCTACGTGCGCGATCCCGACAACGCCGTCGTGCAGATGCTCTGACGACGAGCGTTGCGGCTCGGCGGACTCACGGGTTCCTCCGCGTGGGCAGACAGCGCCCGCGTCCGAGACGGTGCAGCTCTCGGCGCGTGAGGATTCGCATCACCGGCGCGGCCAGTAGGGCACCAGCTCGGTGGGCGTGCGCTGTCAGCGGTGGCGCAGCGGTCGGGCGATCCGGTCACGCTGGCGCAACGGTCGCGCGGACGACCCGATCACGGTGGCGCAGCGATTTCGCGGACGCCCCGATCGCGCGGACGCCCGATCGCGGGGCGCATCGGTCAAGCGGGCGACGCGGTCTCCGCGGCGCGTTCGCGCGGGAAGGGGTCCGCGCGTCTCGCCTGATTCGCGGTCGGCTCGGGGTGCTCGACGAGTGTCGCCACGTCCTCGTTTCGATCCGCCATGGCCACGCTAATGGACACGGTCACGCGCCCGGTCGGGACCCCGGCGGCGTCCGGCACGCCGCACCGAACGGTCGCGTCGCGCAGCTGCTCGCCGACCACCCATGCTCCTGCGATCGTCGTGTCGGTCAGCAGCACGACGAACTCGCCGGCTCCGAGGTGGGCGGCGATATCACGTCCCTTGATGCTCTCGCGGATGAGCGTACCGATGCCTGACAACACGCGATCGCGGAGCGCAGCGTCATCGGGCTGCGCGCCGCTCTCGACGCGCTCGACATCGACGAACAGCAGGGCGCAGGACGCGAGTGACCCGCCCGTCCGCTGCAGATCCTGCACGGCGCGCTCGAACCCGTGTCGGTTCGCGAGCCCGGTCAGAGGATCGGTCAGCGCGTCCTGCGGCTCGCGCGTGAAGCTCGCGCGCAACCTCTGTACCTCGCGCATGCTGTTTTCCATGCGCTCGATGAGCTCGCCGGTGAGCACGCGCACGTTCTGCGTGTCGCCGATCAGGCTGGAAACGGCCGCGCGAAAAGCATGCTGCTCGAGCGGAGCCTCGAGCTCGCGCCTGCGCTGGGCGAGCGTGGCCTCGAGGTGAGCGAGGTCTGCACCAGCGCGGCGCACGCCGCGCAGCGTCTCGTGCAGTACCGAAGTCAGGACATCCGCGAGCTGCTGCTCCGGGGTCGATTCAGCGGGGGCGATCTTCAACGTGTCGACTCCTTGTCGTGCGCATCCGTGCGCGAAGGTGTCATTCACATCCGGCCGCTTGTTCTTCTGTTCTCTGCTGCCGGTTTCGCCAAACAAGCTTCTCATAAGTAGCAAGCTATCCAAGTAGGTCCAAGTACGTACGCCATGCGTGCCACCCGAAAATGTGAGCTCGGACACGGTGCGCTGCAGCTGGTCATTCGCCCAGGATGCGAGCAGCTTTCGGGCCAGCGAATCGCGGCAGCGGCGTGGTGCGACTCGAATCGCTCCAAAATGAGTCCTTCGGTCCGGTTGGGTGCGGTAGCAGCGCACTCGAGCGGACCGAAGCCCTCTGCTGCGAGTGCGAATTGGCCGCAACCGTACGAGTCGCGCTTGATGGACGGCGGTCGGGTGCGGCGGCCGTGCCGGCCAGGTCGAAGCTTGCTGGCGCGTTGCTACGGCTCCAGTGCGAGCAAATCGTCGAAGCGTGCCGCGGTTTTGTACATCGCCATGCCGTAGCGCCCGGCCGCGATACTCGAGTCGCGAGCCTCGACGACGAGTCGTCCGTTGACGTACCCACGCAGCGAGTTGCCCACCGCTTCGAGCCGCAACGTGTACCAAGTGTTCGTCGTCACGGGGAGTGGTGCGCTGTCGAGCACGGTAACGTTCGCGCCCGTCAGCTTGCGCAGGGACACTTGGTTACTGCTTCGTACAGTCATGTAGTAAAAATTGTAGTCGTCCGCGTATCGCGCCACCGGACCGAACCATCGGTCGGCGCCGTTGAACGTGACCGCCTTCGCGCGCATCTGCACGACTTGGTCGCCCGTATCCGTGCCGGCAATCAAGCGCGCATCGCCGCTGGTGCTCGTCTGTTCGACGACGCGCGAACCGTCCTGCACGTGCGTGTAGCCGCCCATGACGGACGTCCACTCGAACGGAACGTCTTCCTCGAAGTCGTTGGCGAACAGCGTGACTTGCGGATTGGGCGTGATCGTCACGTTGTCGTAGTCGACCGCGGCTTTGTACATGCGCACGCCGGCAGTGCCGCGCTTGTGCACGCTATCGCGCGCTTGGACGAACAGCTTTCCATCGACATAGGCCCTGATCCATGTGCCGACGGCTTCGAGCCGCAATCTGTACGTTCGATTGAGCGTCACCGGAAACGGTGCGCTCGCGAGCACGCTGATCGACCCGTTCTGCAGCTTGCGCACCTCGATGCGGTTCGTCGTGCGCAGCGTGACGTAGTAGAAATTACCGGTATCGGTCTGGCGTACCGTGAGCCCGAACCAGCGCTCGCCGCTCGCACTGAAGGCCGTGGGACGTGCATCCGCTTCGATGGCCTGGTTGCTCCAATCGAGCCCCGTGCGCGAGGCCGCGGCATCACCGGCGACGCTCGATTGGCGATACACGAGGGTCGAGTTGCTCGGCACGACGGAGAACGAGCTGCCCGCGAGCGGCGTCCACTGACTCGCATTGCCGGTCTCGAAGTCGTCGAGGATCACGACGGGCTGGCTCAGATCGACCGGCACGTCGTAGATGTAGGCGGCGTGGTCACCGCTTGCGATCACGCGCCGGCCGCTGATCTCCACCGTTTTTCCCAGGAATTGCTGTACGGACGCATCGCTCGACAGCAGGCGCGCGATCGGCCGCGCGCCGCCGTTCGCGCCGATGTCGTATACGTGCACGGAGCCCGCGTCCTCGCCGCGGAGATCGTCGCCGAACATGCCGACGACGCCGAGCCCGCCCGCCGCAGCCAGCGAACCGATGTCGAACGTCGATGCAAACGTGCGGCCGTCACGGTTCAGCATGAAGGCGTCAGCCGACTGCAGACGCACGCCATCCGGAACGAGATTGCCGGCGGCGAGCTTCAATTTCAGGATGCCGGCCCACACCGGGCTGTTGACGAGCACCGTCCCGCCGTCGAAGGCCAGCGCGCGCGGATCGGCAAGGTCCGCGAGCGAGAACGAGCCGCGATTGCCCCAGCCGCTCGTCGTGCGCAGCCAGCTTGCGAGCTCCGGCGCGTTGTTCAATTCCTCTTCGAACGGAATGCCGAAGAAGACCTGGTTGCCGATGATGTCGGTGTCGCCGCCGTGTCCGTGCACGACGTTGCGCGTCGGCCCGGCGACCATCACGCCGTCCTGCACCCACTGTCCCGAAGCGTTGCGGCGATAGGCCAGCACCTGCATCTGCGGTCCCTCGCCGCTGACGATCACCGTGCCGCCGTCGATCTCGACGTCGCGACCCATGGCGGCGACATTCGGCGGATTCCGAATAGTCCCCGTGTTGACCCAGCCCGTGCTCCGGCGCTCGAAGATGCGCAGGTTGCCGAGCCACGAAATCGCCGCGACGTCACCCTGAACGGCGACGGAGACAGGGTCGGGCTCGCCGAGAAACGAGCCGGGCTGGTCGAGCAGCAGCGTCGCGACCGACGTCCACTTGCCCGCCGAGCTGCGCTCGAACAGGAACGCGGCGAGGATGAAGTCGTTGCCGGCCGGTCCCTCGCGCCACGCACTGATGACGGCGCGGTTCCCGTCGACAGCCACCTCGCTGACGTGCGTGTAGCGCGAATCGGGCGGGACCAGACGCGCTTGTTCCTCCAGGGCAAGTGGCGCGGCCGAGAGCGTGGCGCAGGCGGACATCGCCGCGAGCGCCGCCATCAACCGGCTGAGGCTTCGCATGAGGACTCTCCTCTTGGAGACCGAGGTTTCGTTCTTCTGCCTCGAAAGAGGAGCAACCCGTATTCCGACGCGCGCGTGCGCCGTGTGTGCGCGATCACACTTCCGCTATCGATTCCTCGCGCTCATCGTCCGGCTTCCATCACGCGCCGAAGCGCGGCACGAATGCGCTTCTGACCGGGGAAGTATTCCCACTCGAACGCGTGTGGGTACGGCGTGTCCCAGCCGCACACGCGCTCGATCGGCGCCTCGAGAGTCCAGAAGCATTCCTCCTGCACGGTCGCGCACAGCTCGGCGCCGAAGCCGCTGAAGCGCGTCGCCTCGTGCACGATGACGCAGCGGCCGGTGCGCTTCACCGACTCGCAAATCGTGTCGACATCGAGCGGGATGAACGAGCGGACATCGATTATCTCGGCGTCGACCTGCTGCTCACGAACCGCCGCTGCAGCGACGTGCACCATCGTGCCGTACGTGAGCACCGTTACCTCGTCGCCCGGCCGCACGATCTCGGCCTTGCCGAGCGGGACGGTGTAGTAACCCTCGGGGACTTCGCCCTTTGGATGCGTACGCCACGGTACGGCGGGTTTGTCGTGGTCGCCATCGAACGGCCCGTTGTAGATGCGCTTCGGCTCGAAGAACACGACCGGATCGTCGTCCTGAATGGCGGAGATGAGCAGGCCCTTCGCATCGTACGGATTCGACGGCATCACGACCTTGAGGCCGGCGACGTGCGTGAAGATGCCTTCAGGACTCTGCGAATGCGTTTGCCCGCCGCGAATGCCACCGCCGCACGGCGCGCGGATGGTGATCGGTGCCCAGAAATCCCCGCCACTGCGATAACGCAGGCGCGCGCATTCGCTGATGATCTGATCGACCGCCGGATAGATGTAGTCCGCGAACTGGATCTCGACCACCGGGCGCAGACCGTTCACGCCCATGCCGACGGCGGTCCCGACGATGCCGCCCTCGGCGATCGGCGTGTCGAGCACGCGATGCTCACCGTATTTCTTCTGCAGCCCGTCGGTCGCGCGGAACACGCCGCCGAAGTAGCCGACGTCCTCGCCCATGATGATGACGGACGGGTCCCGCCCGAGCATGACGTCCATGGCCGAGTTCAGCGCCTGCACGATGTTCATCTGCGCCATGGCTCAATCCCGCTCGCTCAGCATCTGCGCGCGCTGCTTCGCCAGATGGGGCGGCAACTCCTTGAACACGTCCTCGAACATGAGATTGGGGTCGAGCTGCGGGCCCTCCGTCATCGTGCCGTAGCCGATCGCTTCCTCCCATGCCGCGGCGACCTGCGCATCGAGCTCTGCGACGAGACGGTCGTGCCGCTCCTGCGACCACTCGCCCAACCCGATGAGATGCTGCTTCAGCCGCTCGATGGGATCGCCGAGCGGCCATGCCTCGGCCTCCTCCTTGGGGCGATAGCGCGCAGGATCGTCGCTCGTCGAATGGGCCGCTGCCCGATACGTGACGAGCTCGACGAGCGTCGCGCCGCCGCCGCGACGTGCGCGCTCGGCAGCCCACTGCGTGACGGCGTACACCGCGAGAAAATCGTTGCCGTCGACGCGAATGCCGGCAATGCCGTAGCCCGGGCCGCGCGCGGCGAACGAGCGCTGCTCACCACCCGCGAACCCCTGAAAGGTCGAGATGGCCCACTGATTGTTCACGACGTTCAGGATCACCGGCGCCTTGTAGACCGCACCGAACGTGACGGCATAGTGAAAGTCCGCTTCGGCGCTGCTGCCTTCGCCGATCCATGCGGCGGCGACATCGTCTTCGCCCTTGATGGCGGCCGCCATCGCCCAGCCCACCGCCTGCGGAAACTGCGTCGCGACGTTGCCGGAGACGGAAAAGATCTTGCGCGCCCGCGAGTGATAGAACACCGGCATCTGCCGGCCTTTGCACATGTCGCGCGTGTTCGAGAGGCACTGGCACATGAGATCGACGGTGTTCGAGCCGCGCGCGATGTGCAGACCCTGCGTGCGGTAGGACGGGAACAGCATGTCGCCCGGGCGCAGCGCCATCGCCGCGGCAATCGACACGGCTTCCTCGCCCGTCGACTTCATGTAGAACGAGATCTTCCCCTGACGCTGCACGCGCAACATGCGATCGTCGTACGCGCGCGTGAGCAACATGTAGCGCAAGCCCGTTCGCAGTTCTTCAGCGGAGAGTCGCGGCTGCCAAGGACCCTTCGCACGATGGTCGTCGTCGATCACCCGGACGAGCGAGGTCGCGAGCGGCTCGATCTCCGCCAGTCGCGCCAACGGCTCCGGTCGCGGCACCGCACCCGCAGGACTCGTGACGAGGTACCCGAAGTCGGGTCGATCGCCGGGCCGGGCAGGCGGATGGGGAACATGGAGGCGCGACGGACGAGTCATGGACGGTTTCCGGCAGCCACGAGGGGCGCGCATTGTAATCCGTCCCGCGTCGTTCATCGCGCAGTCGTTCGCGGCGCTCACGGTGGGTCCGATGACTGCGCGCGCAAGATCGAGCGAGCACACCCAATACCGGCGAGCTGCGGCAAGAATTGCGCCGGCCGCCGACGGTCAGACGTCGCATTCCGAGCGGCGCATGAGCGTGAGCTTCGAGCGGCAATTGCCGCCCGAAGCTTGCGGAAGCCGATGCGTCAGGTCTTCTTCAGCATCACGTCCGTCGGCATCCCCATGAACTCCCAGTGCAGCTTGAGCTCGGTCGGGGAGGACATCTCGCCCGTGATGTCGAACGTCGTCGGGCCCGCGCCGAAGTCCAGGACGAGCGTGAATGAGAGCTTCTTGCCCGCGATCTTGCCGTCCTTGATCGGCACGGCGCTGCCGTCGGGCGTCGTCGTGGAGCCGGTGAGCGTCGCGCCGTCCGCCTTGAACGTGTAGTGGATCGGCGCCGGCCCGCCCGGCGTGTCGAGCGAGCCCATCCAGTTGCCGTCGATGTCCGCGGCGAATGCAGGAGCGGCCGCGAGCAGCAGTGCCAATGCGAGCATCTTCTTCATGGTGTCCTCCCCAGTTGTTTTTTACCAAGGCTCGGGAACGCCGTCGTAGCGCAGAAAGCGTCCGCTGTCCTCGAGGGTCACTTTGTCGATCGTCTCGATCATCAACACGGTCGCACCGAAGGCGCAGGGCAGGACGCCGAGCGAAACGAGCAGCGCGAGAATCGTAAAGGCCGTGTACGGCGCGCGCTCATGGCTCTCTCAATCGACGATCGCCGCATACACGAGCGAACGGAGCTTGCCGAAGTCGTCGATGTCTCCCGCGGGAATGAGCTGCGTGAGGTAGACGACGATCAGCTGTTCGCGCGGATCGACCCAGTACGTAGAGTGATACGCGCCGCCCCAGCCGTACTCGCCCACGGACCCGGGCTCGCCGCGCTCACCGACGTTCGTGACGACGGAGAAGCCGAGCCCTATACCGACGCCGGGCTGGAACGGCACATCGCCGAGATGATCCGTCGTCATCAGCTCGACCGTCTTGCGCGAGAGCAGACGTTTCCCGTCGAGCTGACCCCCGTTCAAAATCATCTGCAGGAAGCGCGCGTAGTCGCCCGCAGTCGAGAGGAACCCTGCACCGCCGGAGAAGGACTTGCGCGGCCCATCCACATACGCGCCCTGGCCGATCATGCCGCCGGGCGCCGGCGCGCGCTCGAGTTGCGGCTTGCCGTTCATCGAGTACACGACGGTGAGGCGATCGCGCTTCTCCTTCGGCAGATAGAACGCGGTGTCGCTCATGCCGAGCGGGCCCGTCACCGCCGTGCGCATGTACTCATCCAGCGGCATGCCGGCCACCTTCTCGATGATGGCGCCGAGAATGTCGATGTTGTACCCGTACACCCATTTCTCGCGGGGCTGCGCATCGAACGGCAGCGCGGCCATGCGCGAGACGGTCGCCGCGATGGGCTCGTTGCGGTCGGCGAAATACCAGCCCTGGATGCCCGCCTTCTTCCACTGATCGGCGGCGACTCCCATGCCGTAGCCGATGCCGGACGTATGCGTCATCAGATCGCGAATGGTGATGGGGCGTTTTGCCGGCACGACGTCGTAGCCGCCGCCATCCTTCGGCACCGCCACCGTCGTGCTGCCGAACTCCGGAAAATATTTCGCCACCGGATCGGTCAGGAGCAGCTTGCCTTGCTCGACGAGCATCATGGCGCCGGTGACGACGACGGCCTTGGTCTGCGAAGCGATGCGGAAGATCGAGTCCGTCCGCATGCGCGCGTGCGCCTCGCGATCCCGATCGCCGAACGCTTCGAGATACACGAGCTTGCCGCGCCGAGCGACCAGCGCGACGGAGCCCGCGACCTTGCCTTCGTCCGTGTAGCGCTTCAGCCCCGCCGTGAGCCGCGCGAGCCGCTCGGACGACATGCCGACCTCTTCGGGCTGGGCACGCGGAAGCGGATCTCGTGAAGACTCGCTCGCCCACGCGGACCCGAATGCAAGCAGGACGACGGTCAGGAATAGCGTCGGACCTCGACGCAGCGGCATGCTCGGCATCGCAACCCCCCCTTCGCAATGTCAGGGCCGCATCTTCGCCGAGCGCGGCGGGCGTTGGCTAGGTCTTGCGCAACTCGGCGGCGGCGCGCTCCAGCAGACGGAGGTGCTGCTCGAGTTTCGCGATCTCCTCGGGTTTCAGGCCGGCGAGCAGCTTGCTCTCGTAGTCGAGGGCCAGCGGCGCGACTTCAGCGTGGAGCGCCTCGCCGCTCTTGGTCAGCATCAAGCGATGGGAACGGCCGTCCGCCGAGTTGGGCAGTCGCTTGACGAGCCGGCGGCGGAGCAGTCCCTGCGCGGCGCGCGTGACCGTCACTTTGTCCATGATCGTCCGGCCACACAGCTCCTGCTGGGTGAGTGGACCTTCGTCGGCCAGCACCGCGACCAGCCGCCACTGCGGGATGGTGAGCCCGAACCGCTCTTCATAGGCCAGCTGAATGACGCGCGACACCGCATTCGCCGCCACCGAGAGTCGATACGGCAGGTAGTGCTGAAGTCGCAGCGTGCGCGCTTTGGTCGGCATCGATTCGGATTCCGGGCGGGGCGTGCGGGTCAGGCGGTCGTCGGCAGTACGCATCCGGTCAGCTCTCCAAATCCGATTCGCGCGGCGCCGGGGCGCTCGCAGTAGCCGCGCATGATTACCGTGTCGCCGTCCTCCAGGAAACTGCGCGTCTCGCCATTCGGCAGCTTGATCGGCTGCTTGCCTCCGGCGGACAGCTCGAGGAGAGACCCGGCCTCCTCGGGCAGGGGACCGGATTGTGTGCCGGTGCCGAGCAGATCGCCCGGCTGCAGGTTGCAGCCGTTCACGGTGTGATGCGCGACGAGCTGCGCAAGCGTCCAGTACGAGTGCTTGAAGCTGGTGCGCGAAAGCAGCGCCGGCGCCTTTCCTGCGCGCCGCATGGCATCGGTCTGCAGGTGAACCTCCAGCCGAATGTCGAAAGCGCCGCGACTGCGGACCTGCGGCGAATCGAGGTAGGGCAGCGGCTGCGGATCGCCCGCCGGCCGTTCCCATGCGAGACGGTAGGGCTCCAGCGCTTCGCGCGTCACGATCCACGGCGAGATGCTGGTGGCGAAATTCTTGCCGAGGAAGGGGCCGAGCGGCTGGTACTCCCACGCCTGGATGTCGCGCGCGGACCAGTCGTTCAGCAGGCATAGGCCGAACACGTGCGACTCGGCTTGCTCGATGCCGATGCGCGAGCCGAGCGCATTGCCGGGACCGACGAACACACCGAGCTCCAGCTCGTAGTCGAGGCGGCGGCTCGGTGCCAGCTCGGGTGTCGGTCCCCCGAGTTGTCCCATCGGGCGGACAAAATCCTGCCCCGACACGATGATGGAGGAGCTGCGGCCGTGATAGCCGATCGGCACCCACTTGTAGTTCGGCATCAGCGGATTGTCCGGCCGGAACAGTCTTCCGACGGCGGTGGCGTGATGCAGCGAGATGTAGAAATCCGTGTAGTCGCCGATGCGGGCGGGTAGGGCGTACTCCACGCGAGATTGCGGCACGAGGCACGGGCGCAGCGCGCTTTCCATCGCGGAGCCGACGCGCAGCCCGCGCGAGAGAGCCAGGCGCAAGGCGGACCAGGCTTGCGGACCGCTCGCCATGAGCTCGTTGAGCACCGGGCGCGATGCGCTTGCGAGCGTGCGTGTGACCACCGGGTCCCAGACGCCGAAGCGCGCTGCGGCGGCGAGGTCGAGAATCTCGTCGCCGATCGCGACACCGCCGCGAAATTCTTCCGAGGTGCCGGCGCGGCGAAACACCGCAAAGGGCAGGTTCTGGATCGGAAAGTCCGTCGTCGGCAGGTTCGCCGAGTCGACCCAGCTGCGCAGCGCGGGATCATGCGTCTCGTTGAGCACGGCGTACGGACCTCAGCGCCGGTTCGGATCGAAGTGCTTGGCGAGACCTTGCCAGCACTCGAGGTAATTCGGCTGCAGCAGCGGTGATTCGAGCGCGTAGCGCGTCGGCCGGATCACATGACGCGTTTCGAACATGAACGCCATCGTGTCGGAGACTCGGTGCGGCCGCGTCGTGTCTGCGCGGCTCGCGTTCTCGAAGGTCGCCGCGTCGGGACCGTGACCGCTCATGCAGTTGTGAAGGGAGGCACCGCCCGGTACGAAGCCTTCCGCCTTCGCGTCGTACGCGCCGTGCACGAGCCCCATGAATTCGCTCGCGACATTGCGATGGAACCACGGTGGACGGAACGTGTGTTCCATCGCGAGCCAGCGCGGCGGGAAGATGACGAAGTCGATGGTGTCCGTCTGGAGCACCAGGAAGATCGACGGGTCCGGATGGTCGTAACTCACCGAGCCCATCGTGTTGAAGCGACGCAGGTCGTACTTGTGGGGCGCGTAGTTCCCGCGCCAGGCGACGACGTCGAACGGCGAGTGATCGATGGGCGCGGACCACAGGTGGCCGAGGAACTTCGCGGTCAGCTCGTAGTGGTCGTCGCGATCTTCGTACCAGGCGTGGGGCGCGCGGAAATCGCGCTCGCACGCGAGGCCGTTCGCGCCGATGGGGCCGAGGTCCGGCAAGCGGAAGGGCGCGCCGAAGCTCTCGCAGATGTAGCCGCGCGCGGTGCCGTCCGGGAGATCGACTTTGAAGCGGATGCCGCGCGGGATGATCGCGATCTCTTGCGGCTCGACGAGCAGCCGGCCCAGCTCCGTCGTGATCGACAGGCGACCTTGCTGGGGCACGATGAGGAGCTCGCCGTCGGCGTCGTAGAAGGCGCGCTTCTCCATCGAGCGGTTCGCGGCATAGACGTAAATGCCGCAGCCCGCTTGCGCTTGCGGGTCGCCGTTGCCCGCAATCGTGATGAGGCCGTCGATGAAGTCCGTCGGCTCGCTCGGAATCGGGTGCGGGTCCCAGCGAAGCTGCGAGGGTGGGGTCGTCGCGTCCGAGAAGTTGTTGGTGACGAGCCGGTTGTCGATGCGGCGAAACGCACCGTGCGTCACGGCGGGCCGAATCCGATACAGCCACGAGCGGCGATTGACGGCGCGTGGCGCGGTGAACGGCGTTCCGGAGATTTGCTCGGCATAGAGGCCGTACGGGCAACGCTGCGGCGAGTTCTGCTCCGGCAGCGCGCCGGGCAGCGCCTCGGTCGAGAAGTGATTCGCGAACCCGGTCTGGTATGGGAACGCAAGTGCATCGCCGGCCGATGCGGCGCGGTCGGCTGATTCAGCGCGCTCGGCGGATTCGCCGCGAATTGCTGAACCGGCGTGATCGCCGCGCGCGCTCGCCCCAGCATTCGCCGACGCGCCGCGCTCGCCCGTTCGCGCCGCGCTCACGGCCGCCTCTCTACGCCCGGCGCGTCCGAGAGCACGCCGCGGCGGATCTGATCGAGCTCGAGCGATTCGAACAGCGCCTTGAAATTGCCTTCGCCGAAGCCTTCGTTGCCCTTGCGTTCGATGATCTCGAAGAAGCACGGCCCGACGACATTCTGCGTGAAGATCTGCAGCAGCAGTCCCTGACCCTGCGTTGGTGCGCCGTCGATGAGGATGCGTCGCTCCTTCAGTCGCTGCACATCCTCGCCGTGCCCCGGCACGCGCGCATCGATGCCTTCGTAATACGTATCCGGCGTGTCCTGGAACTGCACGCCGCGCGCCCGCATGCGATCGACCGTCTCGTAGATGTTGCTAGAACCGAGCGCAACGTGCTGTATGCCCTCACCCCGATAGTGCTGCAGGAATTCCTCGATCTGCGACTTGTCGTCCTGACTCTCGTTCAGCGGGATGCGGATCTTGCCGTCGGGGCTCGTCATCGCCTTGGAGAAGAGCCCGGTGACCTTGCCCTCGATGTCGAAGTAGCGAATCTCGCGGAAGTTGAAGATGCGCTCGTAGAAATCTGCCCACACCTTCATGTTGCCGCGATGGACGTTGTGCGTGAGGTGATCGATGTACGTGAGCCCGGCGCTGTTGCCCGCTTCGCGCTCGGCCGCGCCCGGGATCGGCACGAAGTCCACGTCGTAGATCTCGCGCGCGCCGTACATGTCCACGAGATACAGATACGAGCCGCCGATGCCCTCGATCGCGGGGATGTTGAGCTCCATCGGTCCGATGGAGCCTTTCACTTCCTTGGCGCCGCGCTCGACGGCGAGGCGCAGCGCCTTCGCGGCGTCGCGCACGCGGAAGGCCATGGCGTTGATCGACGGGCCGTGCCGGCCGCGGAAGTCCGCCGCCTGGCCGCTCGGTTCCATGTTGAGGATGAAGTCGACGTCGCCCTGCTTGAAGCGCAGGACGTTCTTCGAGCGATGGCGCGCCACCGCGGTGAAGCCCATCGCTTCGAAGAGCCGCGCCAGCGCCTGCGGGTCGGGGCTCGTGAATTCGACGAACTCGAAGCCGTCGGTGCCGAGGGGGTTGTCGTAGAGATCTTGGGACATGGTCCGGGCGCCTCGTTAACGGGGGAAGCACGGGGGCTTCTCGATGGCTCCGGATTATCCAGTTGCAGATGTAACTATCAAGTTGCAACCGTAACTAGCTGGACCGGAAGCAGGTGACACGGCCGGCGAAGCGGCGCGCGATTGCATAACGGCCCGAGTGGGCGCGGGCGCCGGATCACCGCACCGGCTGCTTCCGTCAAGTCGCCGCCGCCGCAGGCATTTGGACACGTTCATCGCGAGGGCTGGTGCCGCAGGGTCCGTTGCGTCAACTGCGGCCCCCGAGGCATTCGACGCACTCGTAGTCCAGCCGTCGCCGCACGCATTTTGACACCTTCATCGTGAGGTTTGGTGCCGCGGGCCCGTTGGGCCAACTGCGGCCACCCGAGGCATTTCGACGCACTCGTTGTCCCGCCGCCGCAGGCATCTGGACACGCTCATCTCGCGGACGCGGCCACGGCGAGCCCTTCGCTTATCATCCCGCCCGGCACTGAAGCCAGGGGGACGCATAACGTGAGACGAGTCTTCATCGCACGCGCCGTGCTCACGACGATGGCGACGGCTGCCGGTCTCGCCTGCGCGGCGCGCCCCGCGCCCGATGCCGGCCCGGGCTGGACCGGCCTGACTCACCCCGAGCAGGTGATCACCGCTCGGCAAGAGCTGATGGAGCACATCGAGCTCCTCATGGAGCCGATCGACACCATCCAGGTCGAGGACGTGAAGAATCCGGAGCAGCTGCGCGCGAACGCTGAAACGATCGAAGCGATGCTGCTCGCGCTCCCGCACCTCTTCCCGCCGACGACGAACCGGTACGACCCGAAGGCCGAAGAGCCCGCGACTCTCGCTCTGCCGGGCATCTGGAAGAACTTCGATAGCTTCTACAGGCTCGCCGCGGCCGCGGCGAGCGCTGCGCAGAAGATGTCCGAGACGCAAGGCAAGGAGCCGTTGCGCAACGCGAGTCGCGAGCTGCGCGCGAGCTGCGACGCGTGCCACACGCTGTATCTGCGACCGTACGTGCCGCCGAAGGTGCTGGACTCGGACACGAATTTCGACTTCGACTCGGTGCTGCGAAAGTAATTACTAACCCGGGATCTCCGGCTCGACCAGTCGCGCGAGGTACTCGAGCGACTCCTGCCAGCCGAGGTAGCACTGTTCCGTCGGAATCGCCTCGGGGAGCCCTTCCTGCACGACGTTCAGCTCTGTACCGCACGAGACGGCACGCAACATCACGGTCGTCAGGATCTCGCCCGGCAGATTCGGGTCGTCGAACGCGTCCGTGTACTTCAGACGCTCGTTCGGCACGAGCTCGAGGTACTTGCCGCCGAACGAATGCCGGTTGCCGCTCGTGAAATTGCGAAAGGACATCTTGAAGCTGCCGCCGACCTTGGCGTCCAGCTGATCGACCTTGCACGTGAAGCCGTGGGGCGGCAGCCAGCGGGCGAGGGCCTCGGCGTCGGTGAACGCGCGGAACACTTTGTCGGGCTTCGCGCGCAGAACGCGATGGAGGCGGACGGTGTTGGCGGACATCGGGAATCTCCTGTGACAGCTGAGTTGGCTCGCTCCAAGGACGAACGGCCCAGCCCGAATCCGACATCGTTGCCGCGGCCCGGCATGCGCGTGAGAATCGCCCATCGACCCAGGAGGAGGAAACTCACATGCGCCTCAAGGTGAACGGCAAGGAGCACGACCTCGCGGGGGTCGACGAGTCCACGCCTCTGTTATGGGTGCTGCGAGACCATCTAGGGCTGGTCGGCACGAAATACGGCTGCGGCATCGGGCAATGCGGCGCCTGCACGGTACACGTCGAGGCCGAGCCCGTCCGCTCGTGCTCGGTTCCGCTGGCAGCGGTCGCGGATCAAACCATCACCACCATTGAAGGAATAGCGCGCCCGGATGGGACCCTCCATCCCGTGCAGGCCGCGTGGATCGAGCACGACGTTGCCCAGTGTGGGTACTGCCAGGCGGGGCAGATCATGTCGGCCGTCGCGCTGCTGCGCCGAACGCCGGACCCGAGCGATCAGGACATCGATACCGCCATGGCGGGCAACCTGTGCCGCTGCGCCACGTATCTGCGCATTCGCAAAGCCATCAAAGCGGCTGCCGAGGCGAGCCGGGGAGCGTCCTCATGAGCGCAACCGTTCCGGAAATCAATGAGGCGCTCGGCGCCGCCGACGCCCAAGTCCGTGAGCTTCTGCGGTTTGCCGAAGAGGGCGCGGCTCACCGCGAGATGAGTCGCCGCACGTTCATCAAGCTCGCCGGCCTCGCGGGAGGTGGGTTCGCACTGGCGTTTCACGTGGGCGAGCCCGCCGCCGCGCCGGCGTCCACGAACAGCAGTGCACCGCCGAACTCCGCAGCCGAAGCCGCGCTGAATGCGTACGTGCGCATCATGCCGGACGGCACGATCACGCTCTTCAGCAAGAACCCGGAGATCGGGCAGGGCGTGAAGACCTCGCTCCCGCTCATCATCGCCGAAGAGCTCGACGCCGATTGGACGCGCGTGCGGGTGGAGCAGGCGCCGATCGATGAGGCGCTGTTTGGGCAGCAGGGCGCCGGAGGTTCGCGCTCCATCCCGTCGAACTGGGACACGTTGCGCCGCGCGGGTGCGGCCGCGCGCGCGATGCTCGTCGCGGCGGCGGCGAAGCAATGGGGCGTTCCCGAAACCGAGCTGCGCACGCAGCGCGGGTTCGTCATTCACGAAGCGAGCGGCCGTCGCTTGGGATACGGTCCGCTCGCCAACGCCGCCGCGGCCCTGCCGGTGCCCGATGAAAAGTCGTTGAAGCTGAAGGAGCGCAAAGACTATCGCTTGCTCGGTGCGCGGTTCACCGGCGTCGACAACCACAAGATCGTGACGGGCCAGCCGCTTTTCGGCATCGATCAGATCGTGCCGGGCATGCGGTACGCGGTATTCGAGAAGTCGCCGGCGACGGGCGGCAAAGTGAGTCACGCCAATCTCGACGAGATTCGCCGGCTGCCGGGTGTCGTGAACGCATTCGTGCTCGAGGGCACGGGCAAGCCGACCGAAGTGATGCCCGGCGTCGCCATCGTCGCCACGTCGACGTACGCAGCGCTCAACGCGAAACGCCAGCTGAAAGTGAAGTGGGACGAGAGCGGCGCCGCGAAAGACAGCTGGACGCAAGCGAGCGCGCAGGCGCGCGAGCTTGCGCAGAAGCCCGGCGCGCAGGTTCTGCACAGCTCCGGCAATGTCGAAACGGCGCTGGCCTCCGCCAAGAGCTCGGTGGAAGCCTTCTATTCATATCCCTTCGTGGCGCACGCGCCGCTCGAGCCGCAGAACTGCACGGCGTGGTATCGCGACGGAACCGTGGAGATTTGGGCCCCGACGCAGACGCCCACGGCCGGGCGCGCGCTCGTCGCCAACGTGCTCGGTATCGCGCCCGAGAAAGTGACAGTGCATCAGACGCGCGTCGGCGGCGGTTTCGGGCGTCGACTGATGAACGACTACATGTGCGAGGCCGCCTTCATTTCGAAGCACGCCGGAGTGCCCGTGAAGCTGCAATGGACGCGCGAAGACGACATGATGCACGACTTCTACCGTCCCGGCGGCTTTCACGCGTTCAAGGCGGGACTGGACGCCAATGGCAAGCTGATTGCCTGGCGCGATCATTTCATCACCTTCACCGCAAATGGGGAGTCGCCGGCAAGCGCCGCGGAGATGCGCATGCCGGAATTCCCCGTGCCGCTGCTGCCGAATCTGCACATTGCGCAGACGATGCTGCCGTTGCAGGTGCCGACGGGGCCGTGGCGCGCGCCGCGCTCGAATGGAATCGCCTTCGCCGTGCAATCGTTCTTGCACGAGTGCGCGGTCGCCGCCAAGCGCGATCATCTGGCATTTCTGCTCGAAGTGATGGGCGAGCCGCGCTGGTTGCAGCCGGGGAATCCGGCGTCCCTCAACACCGAGCGTGCCGCGAACGTCATCAAGATGGCTGCGGCGAAGGCCGGCTGGGGACGTAACTTGCCGCAGGGCACGGGGCTCGGGCTCGCGTTTCATTTCAGCCATGCGGGGCACTTCGCGGAAGTGGCGCAGGTGCGGGTCGAGCGCAATCGCAAGTTGCACGTCGAGCGCATCACGGTGGCGGGCGACATCGGACCGATCGTGAACATGAGTGGCGCAGAGAATCAGGTGCAAGGTGCGGTGCTGGACGGATTCAGCACGGCCATGAATCTTGCGCTCACGCTGGAAAATGGCCGCGTCGCGGAGACGAATTTCGATCGCTACCCGCTGCTCCGCATCCCGAACGCGCCCGAGGTGGACGTGTATTTCATCCAGAGCGAGTTCGCGCCCACCGGAGTCGGCGAGCCCGCGTTACCGCCCGTCGCGCCGGCAATATGCAACGCCATCTATGCGGCCACGGGGCACCGGGTGCGATCGCTCCCGTTGTCCAAAGAAGGTTTCAGCATCTGACGGCACGGGGGCATGCGACGCGCGAACTGCGGTAAATTCCGACGCCTCGCCGGCGGCCGCCGGTTCTGAAGGAGGTCTGCTTGTCGGAGTGGTCCGTTTCGCGCGTCGAGCAGCTTGCGCCGGATGGCGCGGCCGTGAAGGCCGCGCAGGGACTCGCGAAGCCGGCCAAGTGGCAGAGCCTCGGTCGCGATGAGCGACATCTCTGGGGCGAGTGTCAGGGCAGCGGCGCCAATCCGTATCAAGTGCGCGTGGACCTCGAGGTCGCGGCGTACAAGTGCAGCTGTCCAAGTCGCAAGCAGCCCTGCAAGCACACGCTTGGACTGCTGTTGATGTTGGCGGGCGGCACGAGCATTCCGTCGGCAGCGCCGCCGGCATTTGTCGAGGAGTGGATTGCGGGACGCGCAAAACGCGCGGAGGCGAAGGCGACTCGCGCGGTGGCGCCCGACAAGCCGCCCGATCCGGAGGCTCAGGCACGACGCGCGGACAAGCGAGAGTCGCGCATCGAGGGCGGGCTCGCGCAGCTCGAATCGTGGCTCGCGGATTGTGTCGCGCAGGGACTGGCCGCGACGCGCGCTCGGCCGTCGAAGTTCTGGTCGGAGATGGCGGCGCGGCTCGTGGACGCTCAGGCGCCGGGGTTGGCGCGTCGTGTCTACGCGCTCAGTGAGCTCGCCGTCTCTGGAGAGAACTGGCAGTCGGACCTCTTGGCCGGCATGGCGCGACTGCAACTCCTGATCGATGCGTATCGACGGCTCGACAAGTTGCCGGCGCCGCTCGCCGCTGAAGTGCGGACGCAAGTGGGGTGGACGCAATCGAGGGAGAGTCTGCTCGAGCGCGCGGGAGTGCGGGAGCACTGGCACGTGCTCGGCCATCGGCAGAGCCAGGACGATCAGCTGCGCACGCAGTACACGTGGCTCGCCGGGCTCGAGTCCGGACGGTTCGCGATGCTGCTGGAGTTTGCGATCGGCAATCAGCCGTTGCCCGCGACGCTACGGATCGGGCAGGTCGTCGATGCAGAGCTCGTGTACTTCGATGGTGCGCCCTTGCTGCGCGCATTGGTGAAGCAGAGGTTCGAAGGAGCGCCGCCGCGGCATTCGCTGCCGGCGGCGCTAGATGTCGCCGGGCTGCAGCGCGAGTTCGCCGCGCGGCTTGCGGAGAATCCGCTGCTCGAGCGATGGCCTGCGGTGCTCGGGCCGGTGACGACCTTGATCAGCGGCGCGGGTCGGGGCACGAGCAGCGCGGCGCAGATGGTGTTCGTGGATTCAGCGGGTCGGCGAGTGCCGGCCGTGCGCTGGTTTCGGCATGGATGGCTGTTCGATGCGCTCGCGGGCGGCGGATCGTTGCGCGTGTTCGGGCAGTGGGACGGTCGCGCGTTCGATCCGATTTCCGTCGAGCATGAGGGGCGGCTGTATTCGCTCGCTCACGTGGGCGAGTTGCCCGCGCTCTCTAAAGTGGCCTGACGCCGATGTCCGCATTCGAAATCGCACGCAACTGGGACACGATCGCCTCGGTCGCGACGCTCGGCACGAATCGCGGCGCGCCGCCGCTGGAGAAGCTGTGGCCGGCCGGCGCGACACCCGGCGCGACACCCGGCGCGACGCCCGGCACGAGTGCCGGCGCGGCCGAATCCGCACAGGCTCCCTTGCGCGCGGCGGCGGTCGACTCGGCAGTGCCCGAGCGCAGTCTGCTGCGTGTCGCGGCGATGAGCTATCTCGCGCAACTCTCTGGCGGGCGTATTCCCGCAGTCGACTTGCCTGCTGCCGATCCAGCCCCGGCATTACAAGCGCCCACGGTGAGCGAAAACGCAGCGTGGCGATTGGCTCGCATGCTCGCGGGCGACCATCGCGAGCTCGTGCCCGAGTGGTTCTCGCTGGCCGCGCGCGCAGGCCGGGTGCTGCCTCCGCACTGGTTGCCGGTCGTGCTCGACGAGCTGACACCGCACGAGCGCGACGTCGCGGCCCCGGCGCTCGGCCCGCGCGCCGAATGGCTCGCGAAGCGCAATCCTGCATGGTCCGCCGTGGCGCCGACGAGCGCGCTTCCGCTCGATCGCTGGAACAACGGCACACTGCCCGAAAGGCGCGCCGCGCTCGCGATCCTGAGTGAGCAAGACCCCGCAGGCGCGCGCATCCTGCTCGAACGCAGCTGGCAAACCGAACCGCCGGAGGCGCGCGCGGCCTTCCTCCAAACACTGCTCGACGCCCCCGGACTCTCCGAGGCCGACGAGCCCTTCCTCGAATCGGCTCTCGACGACAAGCGCAAAGACGTGCGTCTCGCGGCAGTCGAGTGCCTCTGCCGCCTGCCCAACTCGGCGCACGCGAAGCGCAACCTCGCGCGGCTCGAGCCGCTCGTCACATTGACGGAACAGGGCTCCGGCCTACTGAGTCGACTGAGGAAGCGGCGCCTGGAAATCACGCTTCCCGAAGCGCTCGACAAGGCGACCATTCGCGACGGCATCAACGTCAAGCCGCCCGCACAGCAGAAGATCGGCGAGCGCGCGTACTGGCTCATGCAGATGATCGCGCTGGCACCGCCGTCCCACTGGTGCGAACGCTTCGCAAGCGATGTCGAGACGCTGATCGCCGCCGCACTGTCCACCGACTACGCGGTCGATCTGCTGCTCGCGTTTTCGAACGCGGCGATCAGGCATCGCGATATCGCTTGGATTTCGGCACTGAGCGTGCAGTTGCTCGCGTTCTACGACCATGCCGAACACCAAGTCGCAGCTGCGCAAACGACGGCCG
Source organism: Steroidobacteraceae bacterium (assembly GCA_035760965.1). Classification (GTDB taxonomy): domain Bacteria; phylum Pseudomonadota; class Gammaproteobacteria; order Steroidobacterales; family Steroidobacteraceae; genus JADGHX01. The sequence continues at coordinate 38,003 of DASTRY010000035.1, forward strand.
CGCTCGTCGCAGCCGCGCCGCCGGGCGAGCGCGATATGATCCTGCGCAAGCTCCTCGCGGCGAGTAACGCTCCGCAGTTCACCTTCCTGCAGGGCGCAGTGGCGGCAGCCGATTCGGAGTGGAGCGCGGAGACGACGCGCGTCGCCTGCGAACGCCTCCGCCAACGCATCCAGATGGGAGATGCCGAGTACACGCGCCCGCGCGACTCGCTCGCGCACTGGGGCTCGCGCGTCGAAGTCGTGACGGCGAGCCGCGCACTCGAAGAAATCATCGAGCGCGCCGGGAACAAATCACCCTGGCGCAACGCGCTCGAAACACTGCGCGACATCATCGAATTTCGCACCGCCATGAGGCAGGAGCTCTCGACGTGAACGAAGCCAGACCCGCCATCCAACGACAACCGGCCGAGCAGCAGTTTGCAGACGAGCTCGAAGCGCTGGCGAAAGAAGACACGCGGCAGCGGCCGCCGCACTGGAAGCTCTCGCCCTGGGCCGTCGTGACCTACATCGTCGGCGGCAAGACGGAGAGCGGCGTGACGATCACGCCGAAGTACGTCGGGCAGCGCCGACTCATCGAGATCGCGGTTGCGACGCTCGCGACCGATCGCGCACTGCTGCTGCTCGGGCTGCCGGGCACCGCGAAGAGCTGGGTGAGCGAGCATCTCGCTGCCGCGATCAGCGGCGATTCGACGCTGCTGGTTCAGGGCACCGCGGGTACCGCCGAGGAATCCATTCGATACAGCTGGAATTACGCGCTCCTGCTTGCGAAGGGCCCGACGCGCGAGGCGCTCGTGCCGAGCCCCATCATGCGTGCAATGGAATCCGGCGCGCTCGCGCGGCTCGAAGAGCTGACGCGCGTGCCGGCGGACGTGCAGGACACGCTCATCACGATCCTCTCCGAGCGAACGCTGCCCATACCGGAGCTGCGCACCGAGGTGCGTGCGCAGCGCGGCTTCAATGTCATCGCTACCGCGAACAACAAGGACCGCGGCGTGAACGAGATGTCGAGCGCGCTCAAGCGCCGCTTCAACACCGTGGTCTTGCCGACGCCGGAGACGCTGGAAGAAGAAGTGTCGATCGTGCAGATGCGTGTGGATGCGATCGGCAAGGCGCTCGAGCTGCCGGCGGAAGCGCCGGCGCTCGCTGAGATTCGCCGCATCGTGACGGTCTTTCGCGAGCTGCGCGAGGGCAAGACGGAGGACGGGAAGGCGAAGCTGAAATCGCCGAGCGGCACGCTCTCGACGGCCGAGGCGATCAGCGTGGTGAGCAACGGCATGGCGCTCGCCGGGCACTTCGGCGACGGCGCGCTGACGGCGCACGACGTGGCATCCGGACTCGTCGGCGCGGTCGTGAAGGACCCTGTTCAGGACGGCATCGTCTGGCGCGAGTATCTGGAAACGGTCGTGAAAGAGCGCGATGGCTGGAAGGACCTGTATCGCGCGTGCCGCGAGTTGCTGTGATGGAGCGTATCGACGTCACGCGAGCTCGGGCGATGCCAAGCAGGGTGTCCAACCCGCGTGCGGGTGGCGACGGCGTTTCGCGGACGCGCTTTCGGCCGGCGCTGTCCGCGAGCTACGCAACTGCGCAGCCCGCACTGGGATGCGCGCCGTCGACAATCAGTTGGCGGATCCGGGCAACAAGTTCGTCGCTGCAGCGGCGCACCGGCGCGCTGAGCTCGAGGTAGGCAGGCACTAACGCGATGGCACTGGAAGGCGTACGACTGTTCGGCGTGCGGCATCACGGTCCGGGCTCGGCCCGCAGCCTCGTGCACGCGCTCGAATCCTACGCGCCGCAAGCCGTGCTGATCGAAGGTCCGCCGGACGCGAACGAACTGCTGCCCCTCGCATCCCACGCGGGGCTCGAGCCGCCGGTCGCACTGTTGGTGTTCGCACCGGAGGCGCCGAGCAAGGCCGTGCTCTATCCGTTCGCGCGCTTCTCGCCGGAGTGGCAGGCCATCCAGTTCGCGCTCGCACGCGGCCTCGACGTGCGCTTCATCGATCTGCCGCACACATTCCGGCTCGCAGACACACAGGAACAAAGCGACGACTCGTCAGCGGCACAGACGCCGGCGCGCGCCGATCCACTCGCGCCGATGGCGATGGCCGCGGGCTACGGCGACACCGAGCGCTGGTGGGATCACCTCGTCGAATCGCGCCAGGGCAACGATCTCGAGGTGTTCGACGCTATTCACGAGATGATGAGCGCGCTGCGCGCAGAGCTCGCGTTGCCACCGTCCAAGACGGAGGAACGCCGCGAGGCCTTCATGCGCAAGAGCATCCGCGCCGCGAAGGACGAGGGCTTCGAGCGAATCGCGGTGGTTTGCGGCGCGTACCACACCCCGGCGCTGGCCGACATGCCGCCGATCAAGCACGACAACGAGTTGCTGCGCGGCTTGCCGAAAGTGAAGACGAGCGCGGCGTGGGTGCCGTGGTCCTACGAGCGGTTGTCATACGCGTCCGGCTACGGGGCCGGTATCGAATCGCCCGCGTGGTACGAGCTGCTGTGGGACAAGCGCGCGGCGCTCGGCTCGGAGTGGGTGACGCGCGCGGCGCGGCTGCTTCGAAAAGAGGACGTGCCCGCATCATCCGCGCACGTCATCGAAGCGTGCCGCCTCGCCGATGCGCTCGCGGCTGTGCGCGGGCGGCCCGTGCCCGGGCTCGCCGAATACAACGACGCGACGGTGGCAGTGCTCGGCGCCGGCGACGCGGTCAATCTCAAGCTGATCGAGCGGCGTTGGCACTTCGATGCGCGTCTCGGCAAGGTGCCCGAAGACTTTCCGGCGGCACCGCTGCAGAAGGACCTGATGGCCTTGCAGAAGCGCCTACGCATGCCGCCCGCCGCCGAGGAGAAGACGCTCGATCTCGACCTGCGCGAGCCGATGGCGCGCGAACGCAGTCACATGCTGCGGCGGCTGCGCATTCTCGGCGTGGAGTGGGGCAAGCTCGCGCCGCATGCGGCGATGGGGAAGGGGACGTTCCATGAGCTCTGGCAGGTGCGCTGGGAGCCGGAGTTCTCCGTCACGCTGATCGAAGCGAGCCGGCACGGACACACCTTGGAGCAAGCGGCGGCCGCGGTGCTGGCCGAGAAGTCGGCGAGTGCGGAGCGACTTTCTGAGCTCGTCGAGCTGCTCGACGATGCGCTGTTCGCCGATCTCGCCGACGCGATCCAGCCGCTGGTCGGCGCCATCGAGCGGCGGGCCGCGGCGCAGGCGGATGTGCTGCAGCTTCTCGAGGCGGTGCCGCGGCTCGTGAGCGTCTACCGCTACGGAAACGTGAGGCAGACCGATGTCGCGCTCGTCGGCGAGATTCTCAGCACGATGGTGCCGCGCGTGCTGATCGGATTGCCTCCGGCAGCGGCGCACATCGATGCGGATGCGGCGCGCGAGGTGTGGAATCGCATGATCTCCGCGGATCAAGCGTTCACCGCGCTCGGGAATGCGGAGTTCATTCAAGGCTGGCGAGACTGCCTTGCGCGCCTCACATCGAGCGAATCGACGCATCCGCTGCTCGCCGGCTATGCGTCGAGGCTCCTCTACGATGCACAGGTGATCGATTTCGAGACGCTGGCGCGGGCGCTCTCGCAAGCGCTCTCGATCGGCAACGCGCCGGAAGTGGGGGCGAGTTGGGTGGAAGGGTTGCTGAGCGGCAGCGGCACGCTGTTGATCCACGACGATCGCCTGCGCGAAGTGCTCGACGCGTGGATTCGCGACGTTTCGGAGGAGCATTTCGTTCGCGTCTTGCCGCTCTTGCGGCGGACGTTTGCGCAGTTCTCGCACGGCGAGCGACGCGTGCTCGGCGAGCGGTTGCGAAGCAAGCACACGGGTTCCGCTCCGGTCGCCGCAGCGGTCGGGGAGTTCGATGAAGCCGCAGCGGGAGCGCTGATGCCGGTGCTGGCGCTGATCTGGAGTGAGGAGTCCAAGTCGTGACGTGCATATCCGGAAACCCGCGAGCGGGCGCGACCTCGCGCACGGACGCGAGCTGCCGCTTATCAGACGCATGCACCGCCGGGGCACGCGAGACGAGGAAGCTGGCAGCGTGGCGGCTTGACCATTCCTCATCCGCCGCTACCGACAGAGGCCGCGCCGCGTGCACGTTTGCGTTCGGCGACGCATCCATCGCGGGTTTCTCACCATGATCCCCGACGACGAAGCCGCGCGGCGCTGGCGCCTGGTGCTCGGCGGCGAGCAAGCCGACGGCATCGGCTTCTCACTCAGCGGCAAAGATCTCGCGATGGATCGCGCGCTGCGCGCACTCTACGACTCGGATCGGCGCGGCGGGCTCGATAGCTCGCAGCCGAGCGTGGCGCGCTGGCTCGGAGACATCCGCGAATATTTCCCGTCGAGCGTCGTGCAAGTGATGCAGCGGGACGCCTTCGAACGGCTCGACATGCGCCGCATGCTCATGGAACCGGAGATGCTCGAAGCACTGCAGCCTGACGTGCATCTCGTCGCCGATCTCATCGCCATGGCCGGCAGCATTCCCGCCAAGACGCGCGAGACGGCGCGGCAGGTCGTGCGTCGCGTGGTGGACGAGCTGATGAGGCGGCTTGCTGAGCCCATGCGGCAAGCAGTGAACGGCGCGCTCAATCGCGCCGTGCGCAATCGTCGACCGCGCCACAACGACATCGACTGGCCTCGCACCATTCGCGCCAATCTCAAGAACTTCCAGCCGAGCTACAACACGATCATTCCCGAGGTGCGCATCGGTTACGGCCGGCGGCGCCAGTCGATGCGGCACATCATCCTATGCATCGATCAGAGCGGGTCGATGGCCGCGAGCGTCGTGTACTCGGCGATTTTCGGTGCCGTGCTGGCGACGATGCCGGCAGTGGATACGTCGCTCGTCGTTTTCGATACGTCCGTCGTCGATCTCACGGACGAGCTCGACGATCCGATCGATCTGCTGTTCTCGACGCAGCTCGGCGGCGGCACCGACATCAACCGCGCCGTCGCGTATTGTCAGCAGCTCGTGCGCGCCCCGTACGAGACGATCTTCGTGCTCATCAGCGATCTGTACGAAGGCGGCGTCGAGGCGGAATTCATGAAGCGTGCCACGTCGCTCGTTGCCTCGGGCGTTCAGTTCATCACGCTGCTCGCGCTGAGCGACGAGGGCGCGCCGAGCTTCAACGCGCCGCTCGCCGCGCAACTCGCGACGCTTGGGGTGCCGGCCTTCGCCTGCACGCCCGATCGATTTCCGGAGCTGATGGCCGCGGCGATTCAGCGCACCGATCTGCGCGATTGGGTGGCGAAGAACGCGTGAGGCGTGCGTTGCGCGGTTGGCGCGCGACGATGTCGGCGCCCGGCCGCTCGAATCAGAGCGCGGGCTCGAATCAGAGCGCGGGCTCGAATCAGTGCGTGGGTCGAATCACTGTGGGGGATCGAATCACTGCGCGGGCTTCTGCCCCGTCTCGAGGATCGCCTGGATCTTTCCGTCCGGCCCGACCGGGTTGCGATTGTTCTCGCACACGTACGGCAGCAGCTTGAAGTCCGGTGGCGCGCGTTTGAACGTCTTGGTGACGGTCCACGGCTTCGTGAACGCCACGGGATCGACGAGCGTGATCTCATCGCGCAGCGTGTCGTCATCGGCGAGCCAGATGCGCTCGTACGCGATCATCTTGTCGCTCTTCGGCAGGCCGGAGGACTCGAGGTTCGTGTCCGCGCGGAAGCCGTACGCTGTGGAGACGAGAATGTCGCCTTCCCAGTGCCCCGCCGCTTCCCCGTTGAACGACGGCTCGGGGTCTTCGGGCAGCGGGCGGCCGTCCGTGAAGATGCGGCGCACTTGCTCGAGCCATTCGCCGTAGATCATCACGCGATCGGGGCCCATGGTGATCTCCATCGGGTACGTCATCGTCATGATGCGCGGCATGCCGGGCGGCAGGCAGGACGCAGCGACGGTGTCGCCCGTCGGATGACCTGCGGCGGCGTTGGCGAGGTGCTGCTGGAAGATCTTCGCGTACGCCGGTGTGAGCGGCGGATTCTGCGCGGCACCGGGAGGCACGCCGGGCGTCCAGCCGATGCCGCCCTGGTTGATCCAGATGCCGCTGAAGTCGCGGCGATTCTTCGGGCGGTACGGCTTCGTGCCCCAGTTGGGGTCGACGGGCTGAGTTTTCGCGGCGCCGGCGAACGTGGTGGGGAGCTTCGACGCGTCGCGCGGCGGGGCTTGGACGCCTCGTTTGAGATCGAGGTCGACGGGGCGACCGATCAGGTCCTTCGCGGCGGCAGAAGGTTCGCGCGTGGAGGCGGATGAAGGCGGGCTGGCTGCGGCTGTCGAGGCCGCTGCGGCTGTCGCGGGCGATGCGGCTGTCGCGGGCGTTTGGGTCGCCGAGGGCGTTGTGGCTGGCGAATGCGCTGAGCGCGCAGACACTGCGGGCGCCGGCCTCGCTGCGGCCGGCGTTCTCGCCGAGGTGATGGGTTCCGCGGCATATCCCACCCGCGCAGCGCCCACGCTCATCGCGAGCCCCACTCCGATCGCGACGATCGTGCCGCTGCCACGCTTGATGATCCCCATAGTGCTCCCCCTGCGAGCTCGTTCTTCGTCTCGGTTGCACAGCCTTGCCCGGGGCCGCATTCTTCGCAAGCTGATCCGCGGAGCATGTTCATGGCCGTACCTTGGGCGCAAATCGTTCGTTTCATGCCGACGATCATCGAAGTGTCGTCGGAGCTCTTGAAGCGCACGCGACGGTCCCCGTCGAAGGAGGTGGCGGCGAATGGCACGGTGGTCCCGAATCTCGAGAGCCGCGTGGCGGCGCTGGAGGACACCGAGCGGCGCGCAGCGGAGCTGGATGCGCAGATGGCGGAGCAGCTCAATCACATCACGCGGGCGGTAACGGCCCTTCATGCGCAGAATCGGCGGCAGACGTGGATATTGATCGCGACGGGCGTGGTCGCCGTCGCCGCGCTGATCGTGGCGCTGGTTCGGTAGAGCGGCGCGTGTGCCGCGGCGCTCGTCGGTGAGCCGACGGGTCTGGCGCGTTGCGGGTTCGACGGGTGGGTGAGCGCGCTTCGATACACATCGCAAGCGATACGTGGCGCTGGTCTCGTGGGGCGGGTAGGTGCGGCCGCCGCGCTCATCGCCAGCGATGTCTCGCGGGAGCGGATGCTGGTTCGGCCGGCGGGTGAATGTGCCGCGACGCTCGTCGCGAGGGGACGAGCCCCGCCCGGCCGCGTCGCTTATGGCTTCAGCAGCCGCATCCGCGTCCTGCCGCGCCGGCTATCGCGGATCGCCAGCGCAAAGCCGAGCGTGCTGGCCGAGCCGAGCATCAAGAAGAACGAAACGATGTCGAGTGCCATGTGCGTCCTCCCAGCGGGCTGAATGGGCCCGTTTCCTCTGGGGCATACTCTGTACGGTGGCGCGCCCCGGACGGATTCACGGGGCGGGTCGGGTAAGGGCGCTCTCAACAGGTAGGTCCCCATGAAGAGAATCCTTTTCGTCGCGGTGCTGATCGCCGTTGCGTGGGGCGTCGAGCGCTGGACGTCAGCCGACCTGACAACGCCGCCGGCGACCGATTCGACGGAAGTCTCATCCACACCGGAGCGCCCGCAATCCGAAGGCACTTCGCGCGTCGGATCTCCGCAATTCGAAAGCACGCCGCACGCCGGATCGCAGTTCGAAAGCGGCGGGACGGTGATTCGCGTGCTCGCGGACGACAATGACGGCTCGCGCCATCAGCGCTTCATCGTGCGGCTCGCGTCGGGTCGCACGGTGCTCATCGCGCACAACATCGATCTCGCGCCGCGCGTCGCGGGGCTCGAGGTCGGCGACACGGTCGAGTTCTCCGGTGAGTTCGAGAACAACGACAAGGGCGGCGTCGTGCACTGGACGCACCACGATCCCCAAGGCCGGCACGTCGCCGGCTGGATCCGGCATCGCGGTCGCACGTATCAGTAGCACCCGCGCGACATTTAGCGCTCCGAAGCACTTGGCTGCTCGCCGATACATGTTGGCGGGGCTTGGTTCACATTCCCTGCATTGAGTGCACTGCACACGCAGCACATCCGCAACGTTTTCCCTAGAATGCGCGCCGCCGGCGTGGTCCGGCACGTCGTGAAAACGATACAGGTGCGCCGAAGTCGGGCTCGCGACGGACGTTCGTTCACAATCTGGAGGTGTGTCAATGAGAACTGCGATCACTGCCGCGACCCTCGTCGCGCTCGGCTACATCGGCCCGGCGCTGGCGGACGATGGCATCAGCTACAGCTATCTCGAGGGCGGCTACATCCGCACCGAGCTCGACGACTTCGATGTCAATGGCGACGGCCTCGGCATCCGCGGCTCGTATGCGTTCACGAAGAACGCGCACGGATTTGCGACGTACTCGAAACAGGACTTCGACTTCGACATCTCGGGCGATCAGTGGGGCTTCGGCGCCGGCCTGAACTTCTCGCTGAGCGATCGTCTGGACGTGGTCGGCACGCTCGCCTACGTCGGCGTGAAGCTCGACGCGCCGGGCCTGCCGAGCGTCGACGACAGCGGCGTCGAGCTCGGGGCCGAGCTGCGCGGCCGCGTGAACGACGCGCTGGAGCTGCATGGCGGTGTCTCGTACGTCAACCTCAACGACTCCGGCGATGACACCTCGGGTACGGTGGGCGCGCGCATCTACCTGACGAAGATGTTCGCGCTGGGCGCGGATGCATCGTTCAACGAGGGTGGGACGACTTGGATGATCGGAGCCCGGCTGGACTTCGGGCACTTGTAATCGCGGAGGACGCGGGAGCGCGTCGCAGGCCGTGCGGTGGCAGGTGCCTGCGATGCGCTCGGTGCGCGGAGCTCGCTGGTGCGCTGAGCTCGCTGGTGCGCGGAGCTCGCTGGTGCGCGGAGCTCGCTGGTGCGCGGAGCTCGCTGGTGCGCTGAGCTCGCTGGTGCGCTGAGCTCGCTCGGTGCGCTGAGCTCGCTCGGTGCGCTGAGCTCGTCCGGCGCGCTGAGCTCACTCGGGTCACAGGGACACTGGGCGTTGGGGCCGTACTGGCGCGGTGCGCGGCTGAGTTGGTGGCGCGCGAAGGCAGTCGCAACGCTCGGAGTAGGGCAGAGGTAGCACGCGCGACAGATCGGACCTCGGCCGCGCGCCCTACGCGACATAACCCTTCTATTTCTTCCCCGCCTCGCCGGTGTCACGTTTTGCGACCGGCGCCTGCTGGAATCCCTCCCAACAACTCGGCAGCGAGTGATCAGAGGAGGCCCCCAATGAACACCAGCCCCCGTCCCGTCGTCCCCCGCGACCTGCGACCCCACGAGCCCACCATCCACTGCCCGCACTGCCAGGCGGAAATCAAGCTCACGGAATCACTCGCCGCGCCGCTTCTCGAGGCGAAGGAGCTCGAGTTCAAACGCATGGAAAGCGAGCTGCGCGAGCGCGAGGCCTCGCTCGCCCGCCAGCGGCACGCGCTCGAACAGGAGGTGGCCGGCCGCCTCGCGGCCGAGCGCAAGAAGGTCGCCGAGGAGGAGCAGCGCAAAGCGCGCCTTGCGCTCGGCATCGAGCTCGAAACGAAGCAGCGCGAGCTGGCGGACTTGAGCGAGCTGCTCAAGTCTCGCGAGGCGAAGCTCGCCGAGGCGCAGCAGGCGCAGGCGGAGATGGTCCGCAAGCAGCGCGAGCTCGAAGAGAAGGAGCGCGAGCTCGATCTGACCATCGAGCGGCGCGTCTCCGCGAACGTCAGCCAGATCCAGCAGAAGGCGCGGCAGGAGGCCGAAGATCTGCTGAAGCTCAAAGTCGCCGAGAAGGACCAGCTCATCGGCTCGATGCAGCGACAGATCGAGGAGCTGCGCCGCAAGTCCGAGCAAGGCTCGCAGCAGCTGCAGGGCGAGGCGATGGAAGCCGAGCTATTCCAGCTTCTGACGACGCGCTTCGATGACGACACGATCACGCGCGTGCAGAAAGGCGAGTTCGGCGGCGACGTGCTGCACACAGTCGTGAGCCAGTCGGGCCTCGTGTGCGGCACCATCCTCTGGGAGTCCAAGCGAACCAAGCACTGGAGCGAAGGATGGCTTGCGAAGCTGCGGCAGGATCAGCGCGCGGCGAAGGCGGAAATCGCGGTGATCGTGAGCCACACGCTTCCGAAGGGCGTCACGCAATTCGATCTCGTCGAGGGCGTGTACGTCGTGAGCCCCCAGTGCGTCGTGCCGGTGGCGACGCTCCTACGCAAGGCGCTGCTCGAGCTCGCCATCGCGCGTCAGTCGTCGCAGGGCCTCGAGACCAAGGCGGGACTGCTCTACCAGTACCTCACCGGCCCGCGGTTCCGGCAGCGCGTGCAGGCGATCGTCGAAGCGTTCACGTCCATGCAGGACGATCTCGTCGCCGAGAAGAAGGCGCTGCAGAAGCAGTGGGCCAAGCGCGAGACGCAGCTCGAGCGGCTGATGAATTCCACCGTCGGGATGTACGGGGACCTTCAGGGCATCGCCGGCCGCAGCCTCGAGGAAATCGAGGGCCTCACTGGACTGACAATGATTGAGGGGCCTGCGGACGAGCCGGCTTGCGGAACTTGAAGATCGACTGATCGGTGAGCCCGCGCAGCCCGGGCGTGAAGACCATCTGGGTGTGATCGTCTTCGGGGTGCGCGAGCAGCTTACTTTCTTCGACCAGCTCGAATCCGGCCGCGGTGACTTCCTGCTTGATGATGGCCGGATCGATCCGGTGCAGCTTCTTCGTGTCGCGCGTGCCGGAGCCGGGCTCGGCGTTGTGATCGACGATGAAGAAGATGCCGCCCGGCTTCAGCGCGTCGAAGATGCGCTTGTTGAGGCTCGCGGTGTCGATGTTGTTCAGCGGCAGGTCGTGGTAGTAGAGCACGTTGAACACGATGTCGATGTTCGAAGGCAGCTTCAGCGTGTTGTAGTCGACGAGCTCGTACTTGGAGTTGGGATGCGCGGCGACGAAGGCGCGGCTCGCGGCGCCGGCGCGCGCCTCGGTGTAGGGCAGGTCGTACATGTAGACGACGCCCTTGTCGCCGACGATGTCGGAGAGGAGCGTGGTGAAATACTGGCCGAAGGACGCGAACTCGACGACGCGATCGCCCGGCTTCACGCCCGAAAGAGTGAGCACCTCGGCGGGCTTGCGGTTCGCATCGCGCGCTTTGTGCTCGGGAGTGCGGGCAGAGGACTCGACGGCCTTGCGGATGTAGGCCGGCGTGTTCGCCGGGACGTGATAGGCGGGTGCTGCGGGCGTTGCGTCCTCGGCTGCGAACGACGTGCTCATGACGCCCATGAGCACACCCAGCGAGATCAGCGCGAGACGGGATGGAACGGTTTTCATGTGACGGGCCCCCTTTGGGGCGCTACTGTGCCACGCGGCTCGAAGGGAGGCGACCGGGCGGGAGGCGCGACCGCGCTTCGATCACGCCTGCCGGCGAGCAGACCGGTCCGCGAGCACACGGGCAGAGAGCACACGGGCAGAGAGCCCGCGCCGAGAGCACCCGCGCCATCGCTTTGACGCGGTTCCGTCCGCCCGCGACCCGGCAGAATTTCCTATCGTTCCCGCCGCACTGATCGCTGCGGGGGTGCACGCCGACGACGCCGGCGCTCGCGAACCCGTCGACCGCACATCGCGCCATCAGCATCCGCACCCTCCCGCTCCGATGTCGTGGAGAGCGCCGAAGCGTTCCGGGGAAGCGTCCCCGGCGTTCGGCGAGCGCACGGTCGTTCGGGCAGTGCGCGGTGTTCGGGCAGTGCGCCGGTGTTCGAGGAGAGCGTCGAGCGTTCATGCGGGCGCCCCAGCTGTCCGGGGGCGCCCCGCGTCGCCGTCAATCCGGCAACGTCATCGCACCGGTCAGCGCAAAGTGCGTCTGCAGACCGGCCGGCGTGGCTAGCCCGGCTCGCCGCACCGGCTGACCGCCGCCGACCCATACGTCCACGTCGCCCGGCACGATCCGACGCTTACCCTCGGCGTCGACGATGCTGAGCGCCCGATCCCGCAGCGTGAATTCCACCGTCTTCTTCTCGCCTTTGCGGAGGTGAATGCGCTGGAACCCCTGCAGCGCCCGAATCGGCGCGCCCGCAACCCCGCGATGCGTGACGTAGAGCTGCACCACCTCGTCGCCATCCATCGCGCCGGAGTTGGTCACTTCGACCGACACCGTCACCGCATCGCTCGGTCCGACGCTCGCCTTGCTCGTGCGCACGTTCGCATAGTCGAACTTCGTGAAGCTCAAACCGTACCCAAACGGGTAAAGCGGCTCGCCCGTGAAGTAGCGATACGTGCGCTTGCTCATCGAATAGTCATCGAACGGCGGCAGCTGATCGACGGACTTGTAGAAGGTCACCGGCAACCGTCCCGCAGGACTGAAATCGCCCGCGAGCAGCGCAGCGACGGCCGTGCCGCCCTCGCCACCCGGATACCACGCCTCGACGATCGCCGGGATGTTCTGATCCGCCCAGTTCACGCCCATCGCGCTGCCGTTCATGAGCACGAGGACCACCGGCTTGCCGACCGCGTGCACGCGCTCGAGCAGGCTCTGCTGCGGAGCCGGCAGATCGAGACTCGTGCGATCGCCGCCCGCGAATCCCGCCGCATCGACTTTCATCTCTTCGCCTTCGATGCGTGGCGACAGACCTGCGACCATCACGACGAGATCCGCGTGGCGCGCGGCTTCCACCGCGTCGTCGCCACGCGCGCTCGGCAAGCTCCACACGAATCGCGCTTCGCCGATCGGGCTCTTCTGGAAGTACTCGATGCGCACCGGATACGTGTGGCCCGCCTGCAGCTGGACTTTCGGCGTCTGCGTGGTCGCCGGTTCGTGATCGGTCCAGTCCTCGGTGACGAGCTTGCCATCGACCCACACGCGATAGCCGTCGTCGCCCGTGAACCCAATGCGATACTCGCCGGACTCGGGCGCCTTGAGCACGCCGGTCCACCGCGCCGAGTAGCCCGGCGGCAGCGGCGGATTGTTGTGACTCGCGCTCACGACGAAATCGATCGTGCGATCCACGCGTGACTTCGCAGCGGCGCCCGTCAGCGTGATGTTCGGAAAGTACTCCGCTTTCAAGCCGTGGCTCGTGCACGCCGCATCGACGCACAGCGCCGACTCGGGAACCGTCGTCGTCACGGGGCCGACGAGGCCCGTGCCCTGCACGTACGTCACCTTCGATTGCGGAAAGCGCTTGCGAATGCCCTCCAGAACCGTGACGGGATGCGAGGGCGTGCCGTTGTAGTTGCCGACGAGCGCGTCCAGGTTGTCTGCATTCGGGCCGATCACGGCGATGCTCGCCGGCGCTTTTTTCAGCGGCAGCAAGTTGTCTTGATTCTTGAGCAACACGAGGGACGCCTCGGCCATGCGCAAGGCGACTTCGCGATGGTCCGGTGTGTCGTTCGCGGAGACTGGAATGCGTGCGTACGGATTGGCGCTCGGCGGATCGAACATGCCGAGCTTGATGCGCGTCGTGAAGAGCCGAGTGAGCGCCTGATCGAGCACCGGTTCCGGCAGCAGCCCGCGGCGGACCGCATTCACGATGGCGTCGGGGTCGATGGTCATATTGCGCCGATAGTCGCCGCAGATAAGGTCCATCCCCGCTTTGAACGCGGAGGTGAGGCCGGCTTCGGCGTTCGGCGCGTAATGCAGACCTTCCTTGATGAAGATGTCGGCGGCCGCCCCGCAATCCGAGACGACGTAGCCCTGAAATCCCCAGTCCTTGCGCAAGTGTTCGCCGAGCAGCGTGTCGTTCGCGCACGCCGGCTGACCATTCACGCCGTTGTAGGCGCACATGACGGATTGCGCTTTGGCTTCCATCACGGTGGCGCGGAAGGCGGGGAGGTACGTGTCCTCGAGATCGTGGCGCGACACCTTGATATCCGCGCTGTGCCGCGTCGCTTCGGGGCCGCTGTGCACCGCGAAGTGCTTGGGTGTGGCGACGACCTTCAGATACTTCGGATCGTTGCCCTGCAGACCCGTCACGAACGCGACGCCCATGCGCGAGGTGAGGTACGGGTCCTCGCCGTAGGTCTCCTGCCCGCGGCCCCAGCGGGGATCGCGGAAGATGTTGATGTTCGGCGACCAGGCCGTGAGCCCGCGATACCAATCGCTGCCGCCGTCGGGGTGCACGGTCGCAGCGTATTTCGCGCGGAATTCGGTGCTGATGATGTCCGCGGTCTGCTGCATCAGCGGGACGTCCCAGCTCGCCGCCATGCCGATGGCTTGCGGGAACACCGTCGCGACGCCGGCGCGCGCAACGCCGTGCAAGCCTTCGTTCCACCAGTTGTACTCGGGGACGCCGAGGCGCGGGATGGCGGGCGCGGTGTGACCGACCTGCTTCGCCTTCTCCTCGAGCGTCATGCGAGAGATCAGGTCGCGGACGCGTTGGTCCGTGGGGAGGGAAGGGTTGCGGAGCGCGGAAGAGGCGCCCGATGCCGAGTCTGCTGCCATCGCCTGCGTGCTGATGGCGATGCCCAACGCCATACAGACCGACAGGCTCACAAGTCTTGCCGCGTGCGTGTTCACTGGCTCGTCCCCCTTGCCTCTGCGATTCGAGCGGTGGTGTATGGTATCGCTACCATAAAAACGGGGGCATCGTACCTGCCTGCGGCGATTCGGGCTAGAGCGATTTGAACAATCCAGACATTCGGCGTCCGAGGCGCCACGAGCCAGCGCACCGCTCCGACGCCGGAAACAGCGCCCTCGTAGCCAGCTAGCAACTGCACCTGCAGCGCATCGCCAGGTCCAATGGCGGGCGATGCATCTCGGTAGAGTCGCGGATGATCTCGGCATCGGGAATGAATTGATCCAAGGTGACGAGCCGAGCCCCATTCGATTTGGCGAGCATTAGCAGATGACCGTCGGTCGTGTGCGCGGACCTCGTCACCCACTCTGGGAGCTCGTGACCGAGCAGACGATCACTGATGAACAGCATGTGCTCACGGATCTTCAGCCGCTCCAAATCTTTGCGCGCTTCCATAACGCTCGACGCCAACCGCGCTGGGCCGCTTGCGACGCGAACAAAACCCAGTTCAGTCGTCGGGCAGGTCGCAAGCTTCACCCCACTCGGCGCGTAGCACTCGCGTCGCTCGGCCAGCCAATGCACGACACACATGTGATGCACGTGTGCGGTGTAGCCCAAGGCGAGCAACACGTTGACATCCAGCAAGTAGATCACGGGAAATCCTCCAGATAGCGGCGCACGTCCTCGGAGGTGACGGATGGCGTACCCGGTGGCGAAAGAAACTCGATGCCGCCGCTGATCGGGTTCACGCGGAAAGGAGACCCGCGGCGGGGCCGTGAGACCCGATAAGGATCGTCGACCTTCGTAAGATCGACGGGTTCTTCGGACGAGGTTTCGGTCATGAGTGCTCTCCGTGTTAGAGGGTTCGAATTGAGCGTCCAAGCTCTCCTCGAGAAGTGACGAATTCTACTGAGCGGGCGTGCAATGTGCATTCGTACGTTCGTGCGAATAAACGCGCTTTGCGATGCTTCGCTCTCTGCATTTCCGGGCTCACGAGGTGCTGTGCACGTACCGAACGCTCAGCGTGAAGCGCGCGAAGGGGCGTGCCGGCGCACACGCGATTTGTCACACCTTGACGGGATGTGTAGCCTCGGGCAAGGCCAGAGTGAGCACGCACGCACAGCCAAGTCAGTGGACAAATTCGACCGCATCTTCCATCTCCACGCGATCCTCTCCTCGCGCCGAACCGCAATCCCGCTCGAAGACCTCATGGCGAAGCTGGAGTGCTCGAAGTCCACGCTCCACCGAACGATCAACGCGTTGAAGGACTACCTCAACGCGCCCGTCGTCTTCGATGCGGAAGCGGGCGGCTACAAGTACGCGAAGGAAACAGCGGGCGAGACATACGAGCTGCCCGGATTGTGGTTCACGCCGCGCGAGCTGCAGGCGTTGGCGGTGTTGCAGCGTCTCTTGAAAGATGCGGGCGGCGGATTGCTCGAGGAGCATCTCGCGCCGTTGGCGAGACGGCTCAACGAGCTCACCAAGCATCAACGCTTGAATCTCGGCGAAGCGGCGAGTCGGCTACGGTTCCCGTCGATCGGCGCGCGGCCGGCAGGGAAGGCGTTCGACACGGTGGCATCGGCGACGCTTCAGCGACGGAAGCTGTGGATCGAGTATCACGCGCGGAGCACGGATCAGCGGACGGAGCGCACGGTGTCCCCGCAGAGGATCACGCACTATCGCGAGACGTGGTACCTCGATGCGTGGGACGAGGAGCGGAATGCGCTGCGGAGTTTCTCGGTGGATCGGATTACCCGCGCGACAGTGTTGGATGCGGTGGCGTTTGATGTGCCGGAAGCGGAGCTCGACGAGCATTACGCGAGTGCGTATGGGATCTTCGGTGGGAAGGCGGACAAGGTGGCCGTGCTGAGATTCACGCGCGAGGGAGCGCGGTGGGTTGCCGACGAGAAGTGGCATCCGCGGCAGGAGGCGGAGTGGTTGCCGGATGGGCGGTATGAGTTGCGCATTCCGTATCGCGAGCCGCGGGAGCTGGTGATGGATGTGATGCGGCATGGGAGGAATGTTGAAGTTGTTGCGCCGGCGGAGTTGCGGGAGCAGGTGGGGGAGGAGTTGAGGCGGGCGGCGGAGCAGTATTCTAGGTAGCGCGTGGTGCTGTGAGAGTCGGCAGGCGCGATCGGCTGCGCGATCTCACTGCCGACGCGCACAGATCCGTCCGACAGCTCACTGTGGTAGCGGAAGCAAACGCTTAAAGAGCGCGGAAGGATGGTGAAAGGACAACGGATTCCGAATGCGCATCCGTCTCGTAGTTCATCTCTCCTTGGACGACAACGTGGACGCCTCCATTGCTCAATCGCATGCATCCCGAGCACCGCATTTCGTGCCGGCCGCGCGGCGCGACACTGGACTGTCGGTCACGTCATTACTCAAGATCGCGAGTAACAGAGGGCGCGGATGGCCGGGGCGTTGGTGGTACTGGGGCTGCCGGTTCCACCCACTCGACGGACCGTTGCCGCGGAGCCGTATAGGTGTTCATGTGTAGAAATCGGTATCTGATCTGACAGATCTGCGTTTCTCTCCGCCGGTGTCAGATTGTTCGCACGGTCAGTGCACGCTCTCGGTTGGAACCTGTTTCTCCTTTGCGATCGGCAGGGTGTCGATGAAGGTCTGCATCGGCGTCTTGCCGTAGCACCAGCGGCCCTGATGCGTGCGCTCCCGGTTGTAACTGCTCACCCAGACATCCAGATCTGCCTGCAGTTCCTCGAGCGTGCGATAGAGCTTCTTGCGGAACGCTACGCGGTAGAACTCATCCAGCAGCGTTTTGTGGAAGCGCTCGCAGATGCCGTTGGTCTGCGGACTGCGGGCCTTCGTCTTCGTGTGGTCGATGTCCTCAACGGCCAGATACAGCTGATACTCGTGCCGCTCAGGCTGTCCGCAATACTCGGTGCCGCGATCCGTCAGCACCCGGAGCAGTCCGATCTCGTGCTCGGCGAAAAACGGCACCACGCGATCGTTGAGCAGGTCGGCCGCCGTGAGCGGCGTCTTGCGATCATAGAGCTTGGCGAACGCCACCTTCGAGTACGTGGCGAATGCTCGTCAGATCACTCCGGTGGCGCCTAGGCGTGCGTCGCAGTTCACTAGGAGCGCAACGTCAGTTCGGTCACGAAACCGAAAGCCAGCCTCCCTGATAGACGAGACGTCTTTTTCTGATGCCGAGCGCCGCTCTGTGAAGCCGCCGCGGCGTCTAGTTCCAGGGTGAAGTGTACAGGTGGAAAGGGAGGCTCATCTGTTCTGCCGCCAAGGTCGTCTCCGTCGTGGACTGTGAGCGTGCGCTGAGCTGGATCTCGTCAACCTCGATACACAGCTGCCGCGAGCTCTGGCCTTGTCGCCTTGGAGCATCGTCCATCACGCCTCCGTGCGCGTGTAATGTGCGCGCCTGATACCTCGAAGGTCGCGCTCGTCCGCACGCGTCGTCTCGGTCTCAGAACCAGTGGAGCGCCTTGCCCGCTGTAATCAGCAGCATCGCTAGCGATCCCAGGCCACCGATCACCCAGAGCATCGCCTTCTGCAGGCCGCGCATGTCCGCGACGTCATTGCTCAATGTGGTGAGCTTCTCGCCGAGCTTCGTGTCGACCGCATCGATTTTCGCGTTCGCGGCGCGAAAGCCTTCATCCATCTTGTCGCGCAATGCGGCTTGAGCGGCGCTCAACCCCGTGCACTTCTGCTCGAGCTTCGTGTCTGCTGCACGGAAGCCTTCATCCATCCTGTTGCGCAGCGCGTCGATTTTCGTATCCGCTACACGGAAGCCTTCATCCATCCTGTTGCGCAGCGCGTCGATTTTCGTATCCGCTGCACGGAAGCCTTCATCCATCCTGTTGCGCAGCCCGTCGATTTTCGCATCCGCGGCGCGGAAGCCTTCATCCACCTTGTCGTGCAGAGCGATCTGCGCAGCGATGAGCGTTCCAGCGACCACATCGATCTTTTCGTTCAGCTTCTTGTTGTCCGCGCGCAGCTCACGGATCTCTGCTTTGATTTCGTCGTTTGACACCGGGACCTCGAAGGCTTCAATGACGGCGTTCATTCGGGGTTTAAAGATGACGGATCGCACAACGCCACGCCTTTCACAGCGGAACCTCGCTGTGCGTTCGTTGCTCGGGGCGCGAAATTAGCGCGTCGCTTTGCTTTCGTCTATGCGTATGAAAGTACGAAAAATGTAGGCCCGCACGAGTCCTAGGCTGGCGTTTCTCGCTGCATGAATGGCGTGTGTGCAGTCGCTGTAGATCACCGCAGGCGCTCGCGCAGCGTATGGCGGCACGCGCGGACGCGGGGTACTAACGACTCAGACGACGTGCGTGCCGTAGCGGCGCTCAGCAAGCAATCGGGGCGCTCAGGAGCCCGCGTTCTTCGATGAAGAAATCGTGCGCGTCCACATCGAGCGCACGGATCAAGTCGCGTGTCGAATGGCGCGAGGCATTCGAATTCGCGCTCGTTCGTATTTTCGTACGTGTAGACGATGTCCATCGGCGCGTAGATAATTCTTCGCACCGATGAGCGCGAGCCTCACCCATGCGCAGCACGGCTCTTGTACTGACTGATGAATACGAAGAGGTGCCTGTGATCTCAAACGAAGTTCTCGAGGCGAATGTCATCGCCATTCGCGCCGACGTCACGGATTTGCGCGCTGTCATGGCGAGGCTGGACAACGACCTCAAGGCGGCTGTCACGAGGCTGGAAGCCGAAATCCGTGCTATGGGCTCGCGGTGCGAGGCGGACATTCGCGCCAGGGCCGATAAGCTCGAGAGCGACATGAAGCAGCTCTCGACGCGAGTGGACGGGCAGCTTGCGGAGATTCGTCAGGAAATGCGCGAGATGCGCGCGGGCGACATGAAGCTGCGTGAGGTCGTCGAGAGCAACGACAAGAAGCGGCGCGAGGCCATCGACAGCAACGACAAGAAGCTGCGCGAGGTCATCGACAGCAACTACAAGAACCTGCGCGAGGTCATCGACACCAACGACAAGAAGCTGCGTGACCTTATCGACGGGAACTACAAGGAGCACAACGAAAGATTCGTTGCGCTCGATCGCAAGGTCATGGACATCGGAACGAAGCTGACCGCGTTGCTGTGGGTGATGGGCGGACTAGGCACTCTCATCACGGTCGTCGTCACCGTCGGCCGCGCGCTGCACTGGTTCTGACGCCGCCACCGCTCAATCCCACTCGCCCTGAAGTGAGCGATCAGCGCCCGAAGAACGGCTGCCGATATCGGCGTCCGGGTCGCGAAGGCCGCGCCACTGCGTCCAACCTTCCCCCGCCTCACCCCCGACTCCCCACACCCCCGCCGCGCCGCCACACCCCAGGCGGCTTCCCCACCAGTCTCTTGAACGCCCTCGTGAACGTCGCCTCCGACTCGTACCCCACTTCCTGAGCGACCGCCGCCACCGTCGCGCTCGTATTCCGCAGCAGCGCGGCGCCCACCTGGATGCGCCAGTTCGCGAGATACTGCATCGGCCCCTGTCCAATCATCTCGGCAAACCGCTCGTGCAACGCCGAGCGTGATAGCCCGACCTGCCGGCCGAGCTCGTCGACGGTCCACGCGGTGGCCGGAGACTCGTGCATGAGCGCAAGCGCCCGACCCACGAACCGATCGCGCAAGCCCGCGAGCCAGCCACTGCTGTCTTCAGGCAGTGCCTCGACGTAGCGACGGACCGCGTCGATGAACATCAGCTCGCTCATGCGCTCGAGCATGGCTTCACCACCCGCTCGCTTGTTCTTCGATTCGGTCACCGCCTGGCGCATGAATTGCGCCACCCAGTCGTGCCCGTCGTGGGCGCGCACGTGCATGAGTCGTGGGAGCGTTGCGATGAGCGGGTTGAACGGGCGCAGGTCGCAACCCAGAAAGCCGCACACCAAAATCGTATCGCAGAGCTCATCGGGAACGACCTCCACGCGCATCTCGGTGGCATCGAGGTGCAAGGTGAACGGCAGCTGGTCCTGCTTGCGCTCGACATAGCTTGCGGCATCGACCGGCGCCCGCATGCCCGGCGCGCTCGACATGACGTGCGGATCGCCCTGCGGGAAGAGCACGACGTCGCCGGCCTCTAGGCGTACCGGCGCCTCGCCCACGACCGCGCTCCAACACGCGCCGTGTGTCACGACGTGGTACTCCATCACGTGCTCCGATTCCGGCATCACGGCCGCGGCGATCTCGCGCGCCGGAGGAGCTTCGGCGGCCCAGCTCCGCTTGCCACTCACGTAGTAGTAGATCGCCCCTCGCAGGCGGACGTTACGCAGCACATCGGAGAGGATGTCGTGACTCATGGCGGACTGCCGGTGAAGTTTCGTGGACTTGCGGCTCGCTCTGCAAGGCCAGTGAGGTAATCCGGGACTCGCGGTCAAGTCTTCAGGAGTTTCGGCAGGGTGGCGCCGGCGCGCGGAACTCATATTTCCATTCGCCAACCTACTCATCCCGGAGAACTCACATGAGTGCCATTCCAGACGCCGCAGAGTCCCACGCAGCACCCACAGGCGGACCGAGCTTGTCCGGCATCAAAGCGAAGCAGCAAGCCACGTGGTCGAGCGGCGATTACGCAGTCCTCGGCACAACCTTGCAGATCGTCGGCGAGTCGCTCGCCGAAGCGATCGATGTGCGCGCGGGCGACCGCGTCCTCGACGTCGCGGCAGGCAACGGCAACGCAACGCTCGCCGCTGCGCGTCGCTTCGCGCAGGTCACATCCACCGACTACGTTCCTGCGCTGCTGGAGAAGGGAAGGGCGCGCGCAACGGCTGAAGGACTTGAGGTTGCGTTCCAAGTTGCGGATGCCGAGGCGCTGCCATTCGGCGATTCGAGCTTCGATCTCGTGCTCTCCACGTTCGGTGTGATGTTCACGCCGGATCACGCGCGCGCCGCCCGCGAGATGCTGCGCGTGATTCGCGACGGCGGGCGTATCGGGCTCGCCAACTGGACGCCCGAGGGATTCATCGGGAAGGTCTTCAAGATTGTCGGGAAGCACGTGCCACCGCCCGCGGGTGTCCAGTCGCCGCTGCTGTGGGGAACGGAAACACACATCGTGTCGCTGTTCGGCTCGCAGGCCACCGAAATTCGCCGCGTGCGCAAGATGTTCAACTTCCGCTATCGGTCGAGCGCGCACTGGATCCAGGTGTTCCGGGACTTCTACGGGCCCACGGTGAAGGCCTTCGCCGCGCTCGACGGCGGTGCAAGTGCCACGCTGGAGCGGGAGCTCACCGAGCTTCTCGAACGGTCCAACATCGCCGGCAAGGATTCGCTCGTCGTACCCAGCGAGTACCTGGAAGTCGTCATCGTCAAGCGTTGAGACCGCCGAGGTTCGGGAGAACCTCGTCGCCCATTTCGAGTCGCCCGCTACCGAAGTGATCGTCCGCAGTCCCCTGCGGGTTCGTCGAGCCGAAGGGGAGGTGTGGATCCGGATCGAGACGGTCGCGGGCGATCCGAATCCCGCCCTCGGCCGATGTGCTCTGCTTCTCACCCGCGCCGACTCTTTCGCGATACCGACCAGCCTCCGGTCGAGGTGCGTGACTCACGTCCGGGGTAGCGGTTCCGAACCTGTGCTGCAATCCAGATTATGCAGCGAACCGGCGCGCCCGCTCTCTTCGCCATCGCAGCGACTCTTGCCGTCGCTGCGTCGCTGCATGGGTTTGCGTCCGCGTGGGTCGGCGCCTCGGCCGTATATGGCGTCGAGTTGCTGGCGGCGGCGCTCGCGTTGGCCTCAGGGATTTTCCTATGCACGAGGCGTTCCGGTTCCGCCGCCACGCACTGGGCAGCCTCCCGCGACGCCGTCATGCTTCGCACGCTCATCGACAACCTTCCCGACTTCATCTACGTGAAGGACACCGAGTGCCGATTCCTGCTTGCGAACCTCGCGGTCGCGCGTCACATGGGCACGACGCCCGAGCAGCTCCTCGGCAAGAGCGACTTCGACTTCTTTTCGCATGACCTCGCGCGCGCCTACAGCGACGATGAGCGCGCGGTGATGAGCAGCCGCCAGCCGCTGCTCAATCGCCAGGAAGCGGGAGTCGATGCGCAAGGCAATGCCATCACCATCCTGACCACGAAGGTCCCTCTGTTCGACAGCAACGGCGGCTGCACCGGCATTCTCGGGATCGGCCGCGATATCACGGCACGCGTGAAGAGCGAAAGCGAGGTACGAGCCGCGCGCGATGCCGCCGAAGCAGCGAACCGCGCGAAGAGCGAGTTCCTGGCGAACATGAGCCACGAGATCCGCACGCCGCTCAACGGCGTCCTCGGCATGGCGGATCTGCTGCTCGACACGCGCCTCGATCGCGAGCAGCGGGAATTCGCGGAGACCATTCGCGACAGCGGCAAGTCGTTGCTGACCGTCATCAACGACATCCTCGACTTCTCCAAGATCGAGGCCGGCAAGCTCGAAATCGAGTCACTGGATTTCGATCTGCACGCGCTGGCGCGGGACGTGTCTCGCTTGCTCGCGGTTCACGCCCACAACAAAGGGCTGGAGCTCACCGTCTCGGTCGATCCGAGTCTGCCGCAATGTCTCCGCGGAGACCCTCATCGGCTGCGCCAGATCCTGTTGAACCTCGGCGGCAATGCCGTCAAGTTCACCGCGCGAGGCGAGGTCGGGCTCGAGATCACCCGCACCGCGCAGGATGCGAACGCAGTGCACGTCCGCTTCGACATCCGCGACTCCGGAATCGGCATCCCGAAGGATCGGTTGAGCAGCCTTTTTCAGCCCTTCAGCCAGGTGGACGCGTCGACGACGCGCCGCTTCGGCGGCACCGGTCTCGGGCTTTCGATCGTGCGGCGCCTGGTGGAATTGATGAACGGCACGTGCGGCGTCGAGAGCGAGGAAGGCAAGGGCTCGCATTTCTGGTTCACGCTGCCGCTCGAGCCAGGCACCGCGACCAACGTGCCGCTCGTCCAGGTGCATCCGGCGCCGCTCGCGGGCAAGCGAGCGCTGGTCGTGGATGACAATGCGACGAATCGCAGGATCCTCGAAGCACAGCTGCGGAGCTGTGGGATCGAGGCCGTGCTCGCTGCGACAGCGGAGGAGGCGTTGGAACACTTGCGCCGGGCCGCTGCGGCAAGCCGACCCTTCGATGTCGCGCTTCTCGACCACGACATGCCCGGTTGTAATGGCGCCGAGCTCGGGACGCGCATCACTGGCGAACCGAGCTTCAGCGCCACGCGTTTGATCATGCTGACGTCCTCGGGCCAACACGGCGACAGCGGCAAGTTTGCGAAGCTCGGGTTCGCCGGCTACCTGCTGAAGCCCGTTGCGCTGAACGATCTGATCGAGACGCTCACGCTGGCCTTGGAGGTCGAGGCGGAAGAGTGGCACGCGCAGACGCATCCGATCATCACGCAGGAGGCGTTGCGTGTACGGCGCGCGGGAACACCGAAGAAGCGCGTGCTGCTTGCCGAGGACAACGCGGTGAACCAGCGCCTGGCGCGACACGTCCTCGAGAAGCTGGACTACGAAGTCGACGTGGTCGCCGACGGCGAGATGGCGATCAAAGCCTGGTCGGAGCACGCGTACGACGTCATCCTGATGGACTGTCAGATGCCGGTGATGGATGGCTACGAGGCGACCCGTCGGATTCGTGAGCTCGAAGGCTCACAACGGCACATTCCCATCGTGGCGCTCACTGCCCATGCGATGAAGGGTGCCGACGAGGAGTGCTTTCGAGCCGGCATGGACGCCTATCTTTCCAAGCCACTGGATCGCGATCAGCTGCGCGTGTGCCTGCAGCGAGTGTTGGAGCAGAGAGGGGATGTGGCAGCCCGCGCGGGCGGTTTGCGCGAGTTCGCTCGTTAATCGGACACTCGAATAAGTCATCCGGCCGCCCGTGGTCACACTCCCG
This sequence comes from Steroidobacteraceae bacterium, assembly GCA_035760965.1. Classification (GTDB taxonomy): domain Bacteria; phylum Pseudomonadota; class Gammaproteobacteria; order Steroidobacterales; family Steroidobacteraceae; genus JADGHX01. Next base: position 62,248 of record DASTRY010000035.1, read on the forward strand.
ATCCGCGGACGTTGCGCTTCTCCACCATTCTCTTGTCAAATGCCCGCCCACGGCCCAGGTCGGGGTCTGGGCTGCCGTCACGTTCGCTTCTGAAGCTCGTCGCACAGCAGAGGGAGTCTTTCATGAATGCGGTAACGGCTCCGGTGTTCGCGCCCGAAGACTTGGTCTATCCGCGTGAGCGCGTATTGGGCGCCATCACCCTGGTGCTCGGCGTTTTGCTCTGGATCGTTCTGATCGTCGGCACCTTCGGTGTCGCGCTGTTGATGCTCGGGTTTGGCGCGCTCCTTTATCTCTTCGCTCATTCCGCGCTCATCGCGCACCTCAAGGGAAACGGTGTGGAGATCTCGGAGGCGCAGTTCCCCGATCTGCACGCGCAGCTCGTCGAATGCTGCCGCCGCCTCGGCATGGATCAGCCGCCGAAGGCCTACATCCTGAACGGCAACGGTCTCGTCAATGCGTTTGCGACGAAGTTTCTGCGCACGCAATACGTCGTGCTGACGTCGGACGTCGTGGATGCGATGCATGGGAACGGCGAAGGCTTGCGCTTCTACATGGGTCACGAGCTCGGGCACCTGCGCATGAAGCACATCAGCAAGCAGGTGTTGCGCTGGCCGGTGCTCTGGCTGCCGCTGCTCGGCGCCGCGTACTCGCGGGCGCGAGAGAGCACCTGCGACCGGCACGGGTTGGCGTGCTGCGATTCCGGTGAGGCCGCGGTCCGCGCGCTCGGCGTGTTGTCCGCCGGCGGGCTGCGGGCGCGGAGTCTCAATCTCCCGGGCTATGTGCGGCAGACCGAAGCGTCACGCGGATTCTGGATGTCATTCCATGAGCTGATCTCCGGATATCCGTGGTTGACGAAGCGCGCCGCTCGGGTGATGGGCGATGGCGTGCAGGCGCCGTCGCGCAATCCTTTCGCGTATCTGCTGGCGCTGTTCGTGCCTTACGGCGGACGGCTGGGCGGCGGGTTCGCGTTTCTCATCATGGTGTACATCGTCGTGGTGCTCGCGGCGATCGCGATCCCCGCGTATCAGGATTACGTGGCGAGAGCTGCACTCGTGGGCGTGGTAAGTGAGTCGGGGGCGGCTCGGGAAAAGCTGGCCGACTACTACCTCACCAACCACAAGATTCCGGAATCGCTCGAGGCCGCGGGTGTCGACGAGCAACTCGCGGACGGCTCGGCGCTCACGCTGGACACGCAACGAATGGCGCTCACTGTGCAGACCGCGCGGGGCGAGCTCGTGTTCGTGCCGTCCGACGACCACGGACGCATCGTGTGGACCTGCGTGAATGGAGAAGGGCTGAAGCCCGCGCACCTGCCGGCGTCGTGCCGCGCAGGGGCGAGTCGCTAGCCTCCGCGTCGCCAGCAATCCGGCTGCGACGCGAGGCGCGCTCAGCAGGTCACGAGCTCCGTGTGTCCGAAGCCCTTCGAGTAGTCGAGCACGGAGATCACGGTCGGCGTCACGCGGAAGATGCGGACATCTTTCGGCGTCGGCATCGGGAAGGGCAGCGACTTCTGTTCCGGATACTTCTGCGGCAGCATCCCGAGCACTCGCTTCGCCTCAGCCTCGTCGCGCACCTCCTGCGCATGCGCCGCCATGGAGAGCCCGGTAATCGCCATCAGGTCCGGTGTGTCGTGATCGATGGTGAGCGAGACGCGATCGTCGCGCGCCAGGTTGGCGGCTTTCTGGCTATCCAGGCCGCATAGGAAATAGAGCGTCAATCCCTCGTTCACGTAGCCGACGGTGGTGGCCTGCGGCCAGCCGTCCGGTCGCAAGGTGGCGAGGGTCATGATCCGGTGTTGGTCGAGCAGCGTCAGGATCTGCTTGCGGATGGCCTCGTTCATGAGCGTGCTCCTCGAGGTGAGACGGCCGGTCGCGAACATCGGCAGATCGGTCGGGCCTGCCGGACGCATGCAGCGTGCGGAGATCGGCATTGCCGACCACGCGTGCGCATCGCGACGCAACGCGGCATTCGCAGCCTACGGAGCACGGGCCCGCTTCGCATTACGCATGAACGCGCAGGCGCTACGTAGTGGAGCGGATCCGGGGTTACTTCGAAGAAGGGTCTGGCGAAGAAGGCTGTGGCGACGCAGGTTCTTGCGAAGTAGGCCGCGTCGCCTCATCCGCGCTCGGCTGCAGATCGATCCGGTAGATGTGCCACGCCCGCTGTTCCGCCGTCGAGCCGGGCACATCGTTCGAGCGCCGGAGCGTCGCGGAACCGAGCATGTGCACTGGTTCGCCCGACTTACGCCGCCCATAAATCTGCACGGGCACGCTCACATAGAGCGAACCCGCCGCACCCTCGATACGCCCTGGCGCGCCGATGTTCGCGTTGTAGCTCTCATAGGGCGCGAAGCTTGCCGCGAACGCCTCCGCGCTCATCCCGCTTCCTTCGCCGGCTTGAGTCCACAAGCGCCATGCTTCGTCGTAGCGTCCGGCGCCGATCAACGCGTAGTACGTTTGCAGCACGTTGGCCGCGCCCTGCGCGCTCGTCGCGGTGAAAGGTGCTTCGGAGAGTGGTGTGCGGTCGTCGGGTAAGCCGCCCGGTGTCCCGGGCGCGGGCGGGTTCACCGGGATCGGCGCGTCGTCTCGGTCCGCAGCCGGTGCAGTGGGTGCTGCTTCTGAGGCCGGTGCGCTCGATGGAGCGGGGGATGGTTGCGGCTCACGCGCGCAAGCGGCGATGAGCAGGAAATGAAATGCGAGCACCGCCCGCTTGCTGAAGGAGCTCTTCATCCGTCTCACCGAGAAATGCCCGTCAGTCGCCCCGCGGCCGAGAACAGGCGCGTTCGGGCCGCTCTCCTGCTCCCGGCATGTCATCATGCGCAATACGCGACGCCTGCCTCACTCGCATGCCAATGGCGATGGACGCCCGTGCGCCACGCACCGCCCGCTACGAGCGACCGGTTCCCCGCACGGCCGCCTCGATCGCGGCGACGTCGATCTTCTTCATCCCCATCATCGCCTCGAACGCGCGCCGGGCAGCCGCCTTGTCGGTGCCGCCCACCGCGTCCGCGAGCGCCTTCGGGGTGATCTGCCACGAGATGCCCCACCGGTCCTTGCACCAGCCGCACATGCTCTCGGCGCCGCCGTTCCCGACAATGGCATTCCAGTACCGATCCGTTTCGGCCTGATCCTCCGTGAGCACCTGAAACGAGAACGCCTCGCTGTGCTTGAAGGCCGGCCCGCCATTCAGGCCGATGCAGGGGATCCCCAGCACCGTGAACTCGACCGTCAGCACCTGTCCCTCTTTGCCGTCCGGGTAGTCGGAAGGGGCGTAGTGAACGCCGGTCACGGCGCTGTTCGGGAACGTCTTGGCGTAGAACTTGGCGGCTTCTTCTGCCGTGCCGTTGTACCACAGGCAAATCTTGCTCTGGACCATCGTGTGGGTCTCCTGATTCGTGAGTTGGCGGGACCGTCCTGGTGAAGACGAAAGGGCGGCACGAGAACCGACAATCCGCCGTCCTGGAATGCGGTCACGATCCGACCCGGTACGCGTGGTACGGTAGCCGAAAACGCCGGCCATCGGGCGTCACAACGAACTTCGAAGAATCGGCCGTCAACGGGAGGGATACATGGCGAAAGCGCGAAGCAAGCAAACGGCGTCCGTCGGGGTCGCCGAGCACGGTAACTCGGCCGTGCTCGTGACTCTCGGGCCGGACGGGCAGCTTCTGGATCGGCGGCGCATCGATCTCACCGAGGGATTGCCGACGCACCCGTATCACCACGAAGGTTCCTGGGCGATCGGTCGCTATGCCGACAGTCCCTGGGCGCGGAAGATTTCGCTGCCCGACGCGATCGCGCTAGTCGAGCGCGTGCGCGAGGCGGCCGCGCGCGGCGCACGCGAAGCGCTCAAGACGTTGGCCTCAGCCGTGACTGCTCCGATCAACGCCATCGGCATTCGCGTGTGCCCGCCACTTCCACCGACAACGGAAGAGCGAATTCGCGACACGCGCGCGGCAAATGTTGCCGACTCGGTGATGTATCGCGAGGCTCTCGCCCGCGCAGCCGAAGCGCGCGGCTGGGCGGTGCATTGGTACGATCGCGAGCGGGTGTTCGAGGATGCGGCGGCGGCGCTAGCTGGCCAGGATGTCGAGAGCTTTCTGCGCGCGATGGGAAAAGCGGTGGGGCCGCCGTGGCAGGCGATACACAAGCTGGCCGCAGGCGCGGCGCTTGCCGCGGGAGCGGGGAAGTCGCGATGAAATCCGCGATCCGCGAGCTGCTGGGATGGCATGCGCCGGCAGTAAGAGACCTACGTCGGTGACGAGAGCACTGCGCAGGTGATGAGTGTGCTGCGTGCGATGAGTTAGCGGCGAAGCTCGTGCATCCGAGTAGGCGTGTTTCGCCGCGTCGACGAACGGAAAGTACCCGGCAGCGTGGACAGCGTGACCAGGTGCGTGCAGGTGACGTGAATCCTTTCTTCACCATCGGCCATTCCAACCGCAGCCTCGAGGAATTCATCGAGCTGTTACGCGGAGCGGAGATCGCGCTCGTCGCAGACATCCGCAAAATCCCGCGATCGAGAGCGAACCCGCAGTTCAACGCCGACACGCTGCCCGACGCGCTCGCGCGCCACGGGATCGCGTACGAACACATCGCGGCGCTCGGGGGACTGCGCGGTAAGACTCGCAATGTTCCTCGCGACGTGAACGGCTTCTGGGAGAACGAAAGCTTCCATCGCTATGCCGACTACGCGTTGTCGAGCGATTTCGAGGCAGCCCTCGAGCACCTGATCGAGCAGGGGCGCCAGCGCCGCTGCGCGATGATGTGCTCGGAAGCGGTGTGGTGGCGCTGCCATCGACGCATCGTGGCGGATCACCTCATTGCTCGCGGGGAAACGGTGTTTCACATCATGGGGGAAGGACGGCTGGAGCCTGCGCGGCTCAGCAGTGGAGCTGTCACCCGAGATGGGGCGCCGGTCATCTATCCAGCCGCGAGCCGGGCGCATTCGCGAGCGTCGCGAACGCCGTCGCGGCCTGAGTCTGCCGCGGAGCGTGCACTCTGTCCGTCACGTTGCGCGCAGCGCCGTCGCCACCGGTAGCCGCGCCGCGCGCAACGCCGGCAACGAGCCGCCGATCAGTCCGATGAAGAGCGCCCAGAAGATACTCACGACCAGCAGATGCGGTGTGACGGTGAGCTTGAAGATGAGCCCCTGCACATCCACGACGTTGCCGTTGAAGAGCGCCCACGCGATCAGCGCGCCGAGGAAGGCACCCGGCAGCGCGAGCAGCATTCCTTCGATCAGCACGGACAGGATGATCGGCCCGCTGCTGAACCCGATCGCGCGCAGCGTCGCGATCTCCCGCCGGCGCGCATCGACCGAGGCATAGAGGCTATTGAGCGCGCCGAAGATCGCGCCACTCGCCATCACCGTTCCGACGAAGTACGAGACGAAGCTCAGCAGCGCGGTGAGCTGACCGAAGTTGTCTTTCATACTCTGCTCGACCGTCTTCACGTCCATGGTGACCGCCGGATTGCTCGTGATGGCGTCCTTGAACGCCTGATACGCCGCGGGCGATTCGAGGGCGACGAGACCCTGCTGGAACGTGTTCCGGCCGAACGCGGACATCACGGTCTCGCAATCCGCGCGCAGCACGCTGTCGCCGAGCGAATCGCTGCCCGCGAACACGCCTACGACCGTCCACTCGGTCCCGCGCAGAACGATGTGACTGCCGATCTCCATGTTCTTGTACATCTTGCGGATAGGCTCCGACACGATGACTTCGTGGACCGCCGGCTTGTACATGCGCCCGGCGATGAGCTTCACCGGCGTCTGCACGATCTCCGTGCCCGGCGTGAATCCGACGAGGTACACGTTGCCGCGCTTGCCATCCCTCCTGATGGCGTCCACCGGTACCATCGTGGTGAAGACGGAGTAGGGGCGTCCGTCCGGGGTGTGCTTCACGCCGGGTGCGCTCTCGATGATGGACACCGCTTCGCGGGGCAGCGCGCTTTGTGGAGCGCCGTTCGCGCCGCGACTCAGCACGACGGCTTGATCCTTGGGGCTGTTCCCGCCGGTGAAAATCGTCGCGCCGTCGCGAATCGACAGAAGGGAGGTCAGTACGCCGACCACCGTCGTCACGCCGATCACCGTGACGAACGACGAGCCGCGTCGCTGCGGAATGCCGCGCAAGCCCGAGGCGGTGAGTGCGAGAGTTTGCTTGAGGAAGCTCATGCGGGGTGACTCCTTATCGATCCGCCAGCGCGTCGGCGACCTGCAGCTTCAGGCCGCGCCATGCCGGCACGGACCCGCCAAGCAGCGCGAGCGCAATCGCAAACGCGAGGCCTGCGGCGATGACGACGTTGGGCATGCCGGCAAGGCCGATCTGGGGGCTTGCCATGCGCAGCAGGAACGAGGCCAGCACGAGACCGATGACGGCGGCCATGATGCAGAATGTGACCGCCTCGACGAGGATCAACGTCATGACGAGCCGATCCGAGTATCCGAGCGTCTTCAGCACGCCGAGCTCGGGCGTGCGCTCGCGAATGGACTGCATCATGAGCGTCCCGGTGGCGAGCAGCAGCGCGAAGAACACCGCGCCGATGATGCCGCCGACGATGAAATCCAGATCCGCAATGCGCTGGATCTGCGAGGCGACGAGATCGCCTTCGGATTGCGTGCGCGTCTCGTGCGAGGAGTTGGCGAACTTGTTGTCGATGGCGAGACCGACTGCCGCCGCATTCGCCGGATTGGCCGCGTGCGCGACGAACAGGATGACGGTGTCGCGATCGACGAGCCGCGCCTCGTTCACGTAGTCGTAGTGGACGATGACGTTGTTCGCGGCGATTCCCTGCGAGGGCACATCATACGTACCGACGACGTCGAACACCCACGAGCCGCCGTCTTTGCGCATCATCGGCGATTGCAGCGTGAGGCGATCGCCGACGTTGATCCCGTAGCGGCGGGCCGCGTTCGCACCGATGATGGCGCCCGTACGCCGATTCTCGAGCGCTTCGAGCTGCGCCTTCGAGGCGACGTAGTCCGGGAACATGCGGAAGAACGCGCGCACGTCGACCGCCGTGATCGGAATGGCCTGGCCGGGTCGCTGGTAGATGCCCGGGAATTGCACGAAGGGTGACACTTCGTCGACGCCCCGCACCGCCTTCACGTCCGCCAAGAGGCTGATCGGCAGCGGATCGCCGAGGGAGACGTTGCTGGCGACGTACAGCCGATCGCTGTGCGTCTTGGCGATGGCTTGCTTGATGCCCGAATTGAGCCCCTGCAAGAGGCCGAACAGCAGAAAGGCACTCACGATCTGCAGGAGCATCAGCACGGCGCGGCTCTTCTTGCGCCAGATACCGGCCCAGACCAGTGGCAGATACTTCATGTCGCCAGTTCCCCCTTGGACGCCTCGCGTGTGGCCGCGAGTGGTGCGTGCTTCGAGCTTGCCGCTCGCCGCCACAGTCTAGTGGACTGCAGATGGCGCCAATGGGCAAGACACGGCGTCCCGCCGCAGGGCGGCGGAGCGCCGGGGGTTCAACGCGGGAGCCGAGGGCGTGGGTTAATCGGGCGCGCCAAATTGGCGCGGATCGGTGCAGGCGTGTTCGTCAGGGTCGGTCGTCGCTCGACATCGTCCCGCGCCAGTCGCCCCGCGCGTCGCGCGAGAATTCCAGGCTAGCGAAAATCTCGCTGGCTCGTCGTCAGGGCCGGTCGTCACCCGCGCGCGTCCTGCGCCAGATCCTGCGCCGCTCGGCGCCCGAGCATCGAAAGCGAGCGAGACCCGCGGCCCTGTGTCTGTCAGGGCCGCTCTTCGCTGGAACCGTCGTGCGCCAGAATCTCGCGGCGTTCTTCGGGCGAGAATCCCAGGCTGGCGAGAATCTCGTCGCCGTGTTCGCCGAGGCGCGGCGGCGGCTCGTCCACGTCCGGCCGGTCGCTGCCGAAGAGGAACCCCGCGTTGATGACCGCGACGTCCTCGCGTTCGGGCAGATTCGGCACGCGCAGGGGCAGCTTCACCGAACGCGCCTCGAGGCCCGGCAGCGCGACCGCCTCGGCCACCTCCCGCACCATTCCGCAAGGAATGCCGGCGGCACTGAGCTTCGCCTCCCAGGCAGCCGCCGCGTCTTCCTTGAACACGGCTTGCAGTTCCGCCTGCATTTCTGCCGCGTGCTGCTTGCGCAGCTCGATGTCCCGAAATCGGGGGTCGGTGAGCCAGCGCTCGCACCCGAGCGCGCGCGCCAGTGCCTCGAACTGATTCTGCTGGACGACGCCGAGCGAGATCTGTCGCCCGTCGCGCGTCGTGAAGAGCGCCGCGGTGGGCTGTCCGCTGAAACCGGTGTTGCCGGTGCGCGCCGGCGGCTTCCCGGTGACGAGGTACGGCACGGCGGCCGAGGCCATGAACGCGAGGCTCGCATCGAACATCGCGACATCGATGTATTCGCCGGCACCCGTGCGTTCGCGGCGGAAGAGGGCAGCGAGGATCGCGAACGCCGCGGTCTGACCGGTGAGCGTATCGACCACCGGAAATCCCACGCGCATCGGCGCATCTCCCGCGAGACCGCCGAGCGTCATCATGCCGCTGGTCGCCTGCACGATGTTGTCGATGGCGGGCCAGTCGCGCCGCGGTCCATCCTGGCCATAGCCGGACACCGAGCAGTACACGATGCGCGGCTGGATCGCGCGCACGACGTCGTACCCGAAGCCAAGTCGCGCCATCACGCCGGGACGGAAGTTCTCGAGCAGCACGTCCGCCGTGGCGATCAGCCGGCGCGCCGCCTCGCGTGCGGCCGGACGCTTCAAATCGAGCGCGATGGACTTCTTGCCTGCGTTGGCGGCGATGAACGCCGGCGCCATGCCGTCGTAGCGACGGTCGTTGCCGTAGTAACGCATCGCGTCCCCGCGACCGGGCGCCTCGATTTTGATCACCTCGGCGCCGAGCAGTCGCAACAGGTGCGAGGCGTACGGTCCCGCCATGACATGGCTGAAGTCCGCGACGCGAATCCCTTCAAGCGGCAGGCTCATGCGCACCTCGTTCGCAAGTCACACGTCCATCCGTCGCGATTCCGGCGGCGATCGCGCGCGCGCGGTGGAATGTCGGCATGCCGTCGATGCCGAAGCGATCGAGCGCCTGCGCGCGCTTGCGCGCATCGCGCTCGTATACGGCCTCGAAACGCTGCTGATCGGCGGCCGGCATCTCCGTGAACACGACGCCTTTCTCATGTCCGGTGCGCTCGCCGGCACGGTTGGCGGCGCCCACCTCGTCGGACAGCGCCTGCTCCCAGACGGCGATGCCCGCTTCGAGGATGCGCTGCTCGGCCGGGTCGAGCGCAGCCCAGCGACGCGAGCTCATCGCTCGCGCCGCGTACGCGCCGCGCGGAATCGCGATGGTGTTGAAGTAGTGCGCGACTTCCGCGAAGTGCAGCGACTTCAGCGTGTCCGCCGGCGCGACGACGCCATCGATCACGCCCTTCGCGAGCGCCGAATAGACTTCACCCATCGGCATGTCGACAGGGTCCGCGCCGAGGTCTTCGAGCACCTTGAGCAGCTCGGAGGGTGCGCGCAGGCGCAGTCCGCGCAGATCCTCCAAGCTGCGCACCGGACGCTCCCGCGTGACGATGCCGGGCAGGTTGCCACCCTGCACGGCCAGGATTTTCAAGCCGTGCAGCTCGCGCGCGAACTCCGGCTCCGCCGCGGTGAGGCACCGGTACAGCGCGATTTGCTGCTCGAAGGTGCGCGCACCGCCGTAGAAGCCCGATTGCGCGCGGATCAACTGCGTGCCGCCACGCGAGTAGATGGGCGTGATGAGTCCGATGTCGGCCACCTCGTGCCGCAGCTCGGTGAGCGATTGCTCGGAGGACAGCAACGAGCCGGACCAGTACGCGCGAATGCGCAGCTTTCCGTGCGACTCTGCTTCGACCCACTTCATCCAGCGAATATCGGCGCGGCTGAAGGGATGATTCGGGCTGTACGGGCTGGCGTAGGTCAGCACGGTGACGCCTTCCGGGAGCGGCTGCGTGCTGCAGGCGACGAGCGCGAGCGCGCCGAGCAGGGCGAGCACTCTCATGCCAGTCCCTCCGCCGCGAGGAAGTCCCCGACGTGCTGGACCATTCGTTCGTGACTCCATCCCTGTGCATCGACCATGTCCGCAGACAGCATGAGCGTGGGTACGCCGGCTTCCTCCAGCGCGTGACGTGTGAGCAGAGTGCCCGACTGTGACAACCGATTGTCGGGCGGCACGAGCATCACGGCCGCATCGATCCCGCAGCGGCGCGCCTCGCTGACCATCCAGCCGCTCATCCAGGGCGGTAGATGTAGCACTTCGTTCATGGAGCAGATGCGGCTCGCGAGCGCGTGCAACGGTCGCCCGTGCAGCTCGCGAATGTATTGCGGGCCGGCGAACGGCATGTACATCGACCAGACGAATACCGCGCCGTAGCGTTCTTCGAGGGCCGAGTAGAAGGACGTGTCGTGCCAGAGGCCTGCGCCGATCCACATGAGGCGGCTGCGCTCGTTGTGGCTGACGGCGGCGCCCTCCGCGATGCGCGCGGCCACCTCGTCGCGGAACCGCTTGGCGTGCGCGACCGCCCAGTCCGAGCCGCGATGCCATTGCGGGATCATCGTGTTGGGCATCTGATCCGTAATCGAGACGGGGCACGGGCGCGCGGCGCCGATCATGCGTGCGGCTTCGTCGATGTAGCGCTCCTGTTCGTTGATCGCCTCCATGAGGCGAACGAAGCGATCCATGTCGAAGCGCTTGCCGGTGCGCGCTTCGAGCAACGCGATCAGTTCGCGCATCTCGTTGACGAGCAGCTCGATGCGCTCGGGCTCGTACACGGTTTCCCAGTCGAAGGTTGATTTTTCGAACCAGCGCGGGTCCTTGTGCGTCCACGCGGGGGCTTCGAGCGGGAAGAACTCGCTGCCGAGCGCGCGCGCCCATTGGCTGAACACGTGCTCGATGCAGTCGCACGTGAGGCGCGCGACCAGAACCGTCGGGCGAGGCAGACCGCCCCATGGTGCGGTCTGCGGGTCGTTGTCGAGCGTGCAGGCGAGGCCGAGCGAGCAATAGCGGCAGCTGTTCGCGGGATAGCCGAGGCGCTCCAGCGTCTGGAAGTAGCGGGGCGAGAGCTGCTTTGCCGAGATGTACGCGGCCCACCACTGATTCGTGATGAGGGGAATGTCCATCGCGTGAAAGATCTCGTGCGGCGTGTCGGCCTGCGCGATGGCGAAGGGCTCGCCGGCATCGATGACACGACGCTTTAGCTCCGCGACGTACGCTCTTTGATACGCCGTCGCGGCAGTGGTGGACTCGAGCTGCTTGCGGCTGCGGCGGTCGGTGGTTGCAGAAGAACGGGCGGTCATCGAAATACTCCGAGCGCGGCGAGCTCCGCCAAGCGCTCTTCAGTCAGCGCGCACAGCTCGCGTGCAATGGGCTCGTTGTGCTCGCCTATCTTGGGCGCGCGGTACGGCCGAACGGGGCTGCGCGAGAACGTGAACGGGGTGCGGACGTGTCCGAAAGAGCCGAAATGCGGATGATCCAGCGCCGTCAGGGCGCCGCGATGCGCGATCTGTGGGTCGCGCTCGATGAGGTCCTCGATGTCCTGGACGACGCCAGCGGCGATGCCGCGCGTCTGCAGTGTTTCGGCGAGCGCGACGTCGGATTGCGTGCGCGTCCAGTCGGCGAGCACCGTGTCACGGTCGGCGCGTTTCATGCTGGGATTCATTTGTGCGATTTGGCAGAGCGCACGCCAATCCGCTTCCGTGTGCAGGGTGATCGCGATCCAACGGTCATCGCCGGCAGTGGGGTATACGCCTTGGTGGAAGACCGAAGGGTCGTCGTTGCCCGTGCGCGCGGGTCGTGCGCCGGCAGCTGCAGCGGCGATCGCGTCGTACATCTGCTGAACGCAGATTTCGTACATGGCGGCGTCGATGTGGCAGCCGCGGCCGGTTGCGCGGCGATGGGTGAGCGCGGCTGCCGCGGCGGCGGCCATCACGTAAGGCACGATGACGTCGCCGTAGGGCACGGCGCCGGGAATCACGGGGTCGCGATCGGGCCAGCCGGTGAGGAACGTGCGACCGGAGAGTGCCGCGCCGGTGCCATCCACACCCCACTCCTGCGCGAGCGGGCCGGTCTGACCGAAGACACTGCCGGACACCATGATCAGCTCGGGACGGCGCTGCGCGAGGCGCTCGTAATCGAGGCCAAGCTTCGCCATGGTGCCGGGCGAGAAGTTCTCGACGATGACGTCGGCCCAATCGAGCAGCGGGTTCAACACCTCGCGGCTCGCGGGCTGCTTGAGATCGAGCGCGAGGCTGCGCTTGGACGTATTGAGATGCGCAAACCAGGGCTTGTCGTCGAGCCGATCGGCCCGCGAGCCCGTGACCTGAACGTCGAGGCGCGAGAGGCACGGGCGCGTGCGTGACTCGATTTTGATGACGTCGCAGCCGAGGTCGCCAAGGATCTTGGTCGTGATCGAGCCGACGAGCGCCCATGAGAAGTCGAGCACGCGAACGCCGGCAAGCGGACCGGGGCGGCGCTGGGCTGCAAGCGCGGCGGCGGAGGTGTGAGACGCGTCGCCCGTGTGCGCGCTGCTGGAGGCGCGAAGGGTGCTGATCGGGTGCTCGGGCGAGGTGCTGGGCGTGTCGGCGCCGGCGATCGACCGCGCGGACGCGCTGCCCTGCACGCCGATGGCGCTGATTGCGTGGGCGCTGTTGTGCGCGGCGCCGCGCTCGGTGCCACTGGGCTGCGTCTTCGCGACGTGCGCGTCTTGGTCTGCCGCGTCGACGTGGTGAAACCGGACGAAACGGCCGGGCCGACGCTGCGCGCCGTGCCCGACCCAGAACTCTCGCGCCGCGAGGTGCGGATCGGCCAGCACATCCGCCGGCTCCGCGACGACCGTCGCGTTGATCCCGCGCCGGCGTCCTTCGCTCGCGATTTCGGCACGGGTCCGCGTGCGGAAGAAGGCCTCGATCGCCGCTTCCCACGACGCGCGCGTCGCGGGATCGAGCGTCGAGCGGTTGTACGTCGTCCAATCCGTCCCGCGTAGCGGGTTCGCGAGTCCCGACTCGTCGATCCAGTCGCTCAACGCCTGATTCGCCGGCGCGCCGAAACGGCCTGTCATCAGCGAGTGAAAGCAGAACCCGTCCGCGAGCGGCCAGATACACCGCACCGTCGCGCGACCGTAGTTGAGCGCGCCGCCGACACGATGCAGCTTGCGCCGATCGAACTGCCACACGAGCACGCCGTTCACGTTGCGCGAGAACGCGACCTCTTGAATGGAGACATCGACGTGTTGGCCGAGCCCGCTCGAGCTGCGTTCGTAAAACGCCGCCATCGCTCCCGCGGCTGCGGCCATATCGGCGTGGAACCCGCAGGCGTCGAGCGCTTCCTTGACCGGCGCCCGATCCGGATCGCCCGTGACCCGGAGCGTGCCGCCCATAGCGGATGCGACGAGCTCCGATCCGCGCCAATGCGCGCGCGGCCCGTCGCTGCCGAAGGGTGTGACGGAAACGTGAATGAGCGAGGGGTATTGCGCTTCGAGCCGCGCGCGGGAGAAACCGGCGCGCTCCAAGGCGTGCGTGCCGACGCGGTCGATGAGGAAGTCCGCGCCGGACAGCCGTTGCTCGAGCGAATCCAACGTGACAGCGAGCACTCGCGCGCCGAACGATTGCAGCAGGCGGACGAGCGCACCACGGGAAGCCGTGGCATCGGGCGCAGCGTCCAACGCGACGACCGTCGTACCCTCAAGGACGTTCACATTGCGCTCCCTTCAGCTCGTCCGCGGAGCACCCGACGCGCTCCAGCGCAGCGGCGCCTGCGTTCGACGCGCACGTCGTTCCCTCAAGGACGTTCACGGCGTGCTCCCTTCAGTTCGTCGGCAAAGCGCTTGATGCGCTCCAGTGTGTCGGGTCCTGCATCCCACGCCTGACGCGTCAGCAGCAGCGTTGGAATCCCAGCGCGCTCGAGCGCGCGCACCTGCGCGGGCATTTCCCACACGAGCGTCTCGTCCTCTTCGATCATCCAAACGAGCACGCCGTCCGCGCGCACTGCTCGGGCCTCATCCACGAGCGCTTCCGGCGCTTGCATCAGCAACTGCGCCGTGTTCCTTCGCAGATGATGGCGGACGGCGATGTCCTCGAACGTGCAGCTCGGCCCAATGACACTCGGCGTCTCCAGGAAGCGCGCGTCGTTTAGTTCGCGGACGACCGCCACGCCCTGCGCTTCGAGCGCGAGATGCAGCCGCTCGTCGGGCGGTGTGCTGCCCGCGAGCAGAACGCGCGCGGCGGGCGTCGCCCTCGGTAGTCCGCGCAGCGTCTCCCTTGCACTCGCCTCGAAATCGGAGCTCCAATCGCCGGCTGCGGCGCGTGCCATGGCGTGGATCGCGCTACCGTGCGGCGGATTCGGCTCGAGCCGCAGTGCGCTCAGCTCCGCAAGGAATGCGCTACGCCGTGTAACCACCTCCGCAGCCGCTGTCAGCTTCGTCGAGTCGGAGCCCAGCTCCTGCGCCAGTCTCACGGTGGCCGCCAGGGTATATGCGCTGCTCGTCTGCCGCCCGATGTTCGCCACGTCGTACATGATCGGCCGCGGACCATCGCAGAGCCCGCGCCGCTGCAACTCGCAGATGTAGTAGTACAACCTCTGCGCACTATCATCCGAGCGCGGTAGAACGACGGCGTCGACGAACGCCAGCGACCCGTCGAGCCACTGCTCGGCAATCGAGCGAACGTCGGGCATGAACGCGCGTTCGACGAATTCGTCCGCGCGAGGCGTCACGTGCCCGGCCCGGCCGCTCAAGCGCAGCGGACGAGCGCCGGCGGCAAGGATCAGCTCGACCGGCACGTCGCTACCGACATAGCCGACGGTTCGTCCATTGCTTGCGAGATCGATTGCCGTCATGTCGCAAGCCACTCCGGCAGCGCCAGCGCGAGCGCCGGCACCGCGATCAACAATGCGAGGTGCACGAAGTCCGCCGCGAGAAACGGCAACACGCCTTTGAAGATGCGCGACAGGGGCACATCGCGTGCCATGCCTTGAATCACGTACAGGTTGATGCCGATCGGCGGATGCACGAAACCGATCTCCATGGTGCGCACGAGGAAGATGCCGAACCAAATCGGCGAGAGCCCGAGATTCGAGATGATGGGCAGGAGAATCGGCGTCGTCAGCAGCATGAGCGCGAGCCCATCCAGAATGGAGCCGAGCAAGAGCAGCACAACCGTGATGGCGACCAGCGCGACGACTCTGCCGCCCTCCAGCGCACCGACGAGCGCGGCGACATGCTCGGCGAGGCCCGTGACGCTCATGTACACCGAGAAGATGAGAGACCCGATGATCACGACGTACAGCATGCCCGTCGTACGCAGCGTATCGGCGAGCGCGCCGCGCAGTGCAGGCCAGCTGAGCTTGCGACGCCACGCACACAGCGCGAGCGCGCCGAGTGCGCCGACCGACGCCGCCTCGGTCGGCGTGAACCAGCCGAGCCCGATGCCGCCCAGGACGACGACGATGAGGAACACGAGATCGGTCACGCGCGCGATGGCCGCGCGCCGTTCGTTCCAGCTCGCGCGCTCCATTGCCGGCGCGATCGATGGCCGCACGCGGCACAAGAGCACGATGGTCGCCATGTAGAAGAGCGATTGCGTGATCACGGGCACGATGGCCGCGGTGAAGAGTCTGCCGATGGACTGTTCCGCAAGAATTCCGAACACGATGAGCGCGCCCGACGGCGGAGTGAGCGACCCGAGCGTTCCGCCCGCGGCGATGGCGCCGGTCGCCAGCGCGTCGGAGTAGCCGCGGCGGCGCATCTCCGGCAATCCCACGAGCCCGATCGTGGCCGCGGTCGCGAGGCTCGAGCCGCTGATGGCGCCGAAGCCGGCGCATCCCGCGATGGAGGCGAGCGCGAGTCCGCCGCGGCGATGGCCGATCACGCGCGCCGCCGCGTCGAAGAAGTCCCGGCTCGCGCCGGCCGCGAAGCACAGATGCGCCATGAGCAGGAACAGCGGCAGCACGCCGAGCTCGTAGCGCGAGACCGTATCGAAAAGGATCACGCCGGATTTGATCAGCGCCGGCTCGAGGCCGAGCGAGGCGGTGAGCCCGACGAGTCCCACGAGCCCCATCGCGACGCCAATCGGAATGCCGAGCGTCAGGAGCGCGATGAGGGCGAGGACTCCGATGACGCCGCTCATTGCTCCTCCGTACGCTGCGCGAATGCCCGATAGGCAAAGACAGCGGCAATGACGATGAGCGCGAGGCACACTACCGCGCGTAACGGCCGGAACGGGAGGTGCAGCAGCTCGCTTTCTTCGTGCGCACCCCAGTGCTCGATGGCGAGCCAGATGGCCGCGACCGCGAGCGCGGCGAAGAAGACGGCGGCGAGCAAATCGGCGAAACGCTGCAAGCGCCGCTTGGGCGTCGTGGGCAAGCGGGTGATCACGAGCCGCACGACGGCGTGTGACTTGGCGAGCGTGGCGGACACCATCGACACGGAGGCGGTGAGCAGGATCGCCGCCTGGATGATCTCGATGGCTCCGTGCAGAGGGATCCCGAGCTGCCGGCCGGCGACGGCGACCGCTTCCACCGCCATGGCGATGAGTAGACCCGCCGCGCCTATATAAAAGAGGGGGCTCAGGCGCGGGGGCCGCGCGGTGGCGTCGCTTGTCGCGGGTCGCGCGGATGTCCCGACGGCGGCGCGGTTGTGATCTCGCGAGGAGCTGTCACTCATCTCAGCCATGCGCCATCCGCCGTGATTTCCAGTGAAAGCGGTGTCAGACCGGCTTCCTCGGTGATGCGCGAGATATACCCGGCGACTTCCTCGGCGCGTCCCGGCGGCGCAATCGTCGGTCGTCCGGGTGGCTCGACGAACACGGGTACGAAGCCGATTTGTAGACGTCCATCGGCGTGGACACGCACGCGGCCGAGCATCGCGTTTACCGCTTCCGGATGGAATGGCGCGAGGTAGTACGCAGGGTCCGGCTCGAATCCGAATAGCTCGCGCCGTTTGCGCGCCCACGCGGCGCGCGCGGGATGAGACTGGCCCGGGCTCAACGCGCGCGTCACGACGCAGCCGTTGCCGAGCCCGTGAAAGATCGGCTTCCCGCGATAGATCTCGATGCCGCGGACGATGTGCGCATGATGCCCGCACACGATGTCGCAACCGGCATCGATTGCGGCGTGCGCCAGCGGCCGCTCGTACGGCGCGAGCTTGGCACGGGTATGCACGATGCCCTTGTGGAGAGCCACGACGACGACGTCCGCACGCTCTTTCGCCGATGCGATGTCGCGTGTCATGTCGGCGACCGAGCCCGGATCGATGCGCTCGAGGGGCGAGGAGGGCGCGATGGGTGCGCCGTTCGTGGCCTCGACGCGCACATAGGCGCAACCTGCACGGTGCGCCTCGGCCCACGCCCCTTGCGGACCCACGCAGTTGTAGCTGAGCAAGGCGATCACGCGGTCCTTGCGCGGAAGTGCCGGTCCGCTGCCACGCAGATCGCCACCGGTCAGGTGCGGCGCGTGAGAGTGGCCGCTGGAACGCGTGCTCCGCAGGAAAGCGGGTGCGCGAGCGGCATCGAGCGTGGCGCCGGCGCCCGCATGCGCGAGGCCGGCCTTGTCGAGGCTTGCAACCGTGTCCGCGATGCCCTCGGCGCCAAGGTCCGCGATGTGATTTCCCGCGAGCGAGACGGCGTGAAAGCCGGCACGCGCGATGGCAGGCAAGTGCGCCGGATCGGCGCCCGGCGCGGGCACATCATCGCCGAG
Organism: Steroidobacteraceae bacterium; assembly: GCA_035760965.1. Taxonomy (GTDB): domain Bacteria; phylum Pseudomonadota; class Gammaproteobacteria; order Steroidobacterales; family Steroidobacteraceae; genus JADGHX01. The sequence continues at coordinate 79,928 of DASTRY010000035.1, forward strand.
CTCGGTCCCGCGCCGGCTGTGCGGCACCTCGAGATGGCCGATCGCCACGTCGGCGGAGCGCAGGCACGGCGCGATGCCGCCGAGCCAATAGTCGGGGTTCGGCTCATCGAGCACGAGATCGCCTGCCAGGATGAGGTCGAGTGCCACTATCAGTCCGCCGTCCGCAGCCGCGAGCGCAACAGCGGCCGTTGATTGTTGACGAAAGAATTGATGATATTGCCACTATCATTGTCGCTCGTTGCGTTCACCTACTGCTCCATGCCTGCGAAAGCTGCCGCCAGAACGAAAGCCCCCGCCACGGCCGCGCGCGATACGGTCTCCGTGCGCGAGGTCGTCGAATGGATTCGCGAGCGCATTCGCCGCGGCCGCTTCGCGCCCGGGCAGCGCCTCGTCGAGGCGGACATCATGCGCGAAGTCGGCGCGACCCGCAGTCGGGTGCGCGAGGCATTGCAGCGGCTGGCGACCGAAGGTCTCGTGACCATCGAGGAATTCCGCGGGGCGTCAGTCAAGCACTTCTCGCGCGACGAAATCCGGCAGATCTATCGCGCACGCATGGCGCTCGAAGGCATGGCGGCGCGCGAGTTCGCCGCCGCCGACGCGCCGGAGCTGAAAGCGCGCCTCGCGCGGGTGCAGGCCGAGCTCAATGCGCTCGAGCACACGGGCGATCACGAGCGCTTCGCCCGGCTGAACGACGAGTGGCACCGGCTGATCATCGAAGGATCGAAGAACGAATACATCCGCATGTTCGTCGAGCGGCTGCGCGTGCCCATCTACCGCCTGCTGTTCAGCACCTTCTACAACGCGCAGCGCATCGATCGGGCGAATGCGGGCCACCGCCGCATCAGCGACGCCATCGTCGCCGGCCGTCCGAAGGACGCGGAGCGGCTCATGCGCGAGCACATCGAGGAAGGGCTCGAGGCGATCGCGACGATCGATCTGGACTAGAGAGCGCATCGTCACTCGGTCGATACGGGCGCGAATTGCGGCTCGGACAGCACCGGCAGGAAGAGCTGCGAGCGGTGCTTCGCGTCGTGATAGATCCCGATCGTCGGCGGCGGATCGAACTGCACGCTGCGCGATCGCTGCCGCGGGTCCGCACCGGCGATGGTCAATCGCAGTCGCTCACCGCTCTTCACGATGATGGATGTGGGCAGCAGGTCGAGCCGCATGCGGGCCGGCGTGTTCGGCACCAAGGGCTTCGCGTCGGCGCGGTTACCGCGGTGATAGGGCAGGCCCATGTAGTTGAGCGCCGGTCGCTGTTCGGAACGCAACGAGGCGCGCAGACGGCCGTGGGTCACGATCGAGACGTCGCCGGAAGGCGTGATCTTTTCGAGGTACACGAACACGTCCGCATCGGTGGCCGAGGAGGAGATCCACAGGTCCGCGAGCGGATGGCCGGCGACGTGAACGTCTGCGGTGAGCGGCGGTGTCTCGTATGAGAGACCGTGATCGCGCACGACACAGGGCCACATGATGAAGTACAGGTCGACCTTGCCCTCGCACACCGGCGCGTAGTTCACGACGAAGTAATCGACGCCGTCGGACGAGGAACCGAGTCCGCGAGGCCCGGAGACGTTTCCCGTCTGGTGTAGGCGTGCGGCTGCGTCCGCCGGTGAACGAGCCGCGCCGCTGAGCCCGAGCGTGCCCGCTCGACCCGGCACGGCAGTCCCGCCCAAGGCGAGCGACTTGCTTCGCGCCTCCGGCAACGGCCACTGGCGCGCGCTCGACCACTCGCTGCCTTTGGGCGCACCGAGCGTGTAGTAGTAGATCGGCGGCTCGCGCTCCCAGCCGTTGTCGACCTTCTTGAGAAAGTGGTCGAAGAACCGCAGCAGCTCGGTGGCCATCGGAAAGTCGCCGACCTGGCAGTGCCCCCAGCCGCCCATCCAGAGCTTGCGCGGATTCTTCAGGTTGTTGAATGCGAGCGTCGCTTCGAAGCTGCCTTCATCGAGCCAGTTGCCCCAGATGAAGATCCCGACGCCGGAGCGCTCGATGACGTCTTTGTACGTCGCCGGGCTGACTTCGCGCCAGAAGGGAACGTGCAGCAGCGGGGAGACATCGTCGCGAAAGGGCATGCCGCGCCAGAGCTCGGCCATCGGGGTGCCGGCCGCATGCCCGGCAATGGCCTGTGCGGCGAGCGTGCCATCCTTGTCTTCATCGACCGGAAGCACGCCTTGGCCGTAGTCCTGCTCAGGATTCTCGGGGCGCGTGTTGAATTGCGCCGTGATGCCGCCGCGGCTGACGAACCCGTACTTGTCGAAATCGGTACAGCCCGGCGCGATGGCTCGCAGATGAGGCGGCGCGACGGTCGCCGCATGAAACGTGCTGCCGCCCATGTACGAGCAGCCCATCACGCCGATGTTGCCGTCGCTCCATGGCTGAGCGGCGAACCACTCGGTCATGTCGTACGCGTCCTGCGCCTCCGTGCGATCCTGGAACCCGCGACGGGCGCCGAACGATGCGCCGCGACCGCGCGTATCGACTGCCGCGAGCACGTAGCCGTGCTTGATGAGCTCCAGCATTCCCCAGCTCTCGAGCACGGTCGCCTTCTTGCCATCCGGACGGGTCCACGCGCGCCGATAGGGCGTGTGAATCCAGATGACGGGAAAGCGCCCCGCGGCGGCTGTACCGTTTTCGGCCGGACGGTAAATGTCGACGGCGAGCCGCGTTCCATCGCGGACGGCGACATATCGGGAGGAGCTGACCCATCCGCTGTATCGCGGCTCGGAGTAGCCGCGATACACGCCCGGTCGAGATTCCTTCTCCGCTGCGGAGATCGTCAGCGGCGCAACGAGAGCAACGAGTAGAGCAAGCGCACGGATCTTCGACATCAGCTACCAACGCTTCGTCACGACGAACGATACGAGACGCCCGAGCGGCGAGACGTTCTGGTTATCCCACGAGACCGTGCCGTTCAGCACGACCGGCGGCTCCTCGTCGAAGATGTCCTGACCGTTCAGGGAGAGCGTCACGCCGTTCAGCAGCCCCGGCGTATCGCTGAAGTCGTACGCCAGCGTCGCATCGACCGTGCGATAGCTGTCCACTCCAACGTTCGGCGTTATGGCCGTGTTCGTGTAGCCGCTGGTGTAGTTCAGGAAAGCGTTTGCGCGCCAGCCGCGCAAGCTCCAGCCTGCCGAGAGCCGCGCACGCAGGTCGACCGGATTGCCGAACGTGTCGAGCACGTCGACGAACGGCAAGCCCGGCGCCGTCGAGCGGTTCAAGTCGAGAATCTTCGCGCCGGTGAAGCCGACGTTCCACGCGCCGAAGCTCGTGTCGAACGCGTACCGGACATTCAGGTCGATGCCGTTCTGCTTCAGCCGCCCGAGATTTGCGCGGCGACCGTCGACGATCGCGTTGATGTTGGCGATGGGCTCGACCGGGCTCTGCAGGTCGGGGTTCGAGAGGAAGCTCTGCACGAGCGCATTGAAGGCGGCCGTCGCGGCGGCATCACTCGCCGGCGGCCGACGCACGATGTACGGCGCGTAGACGCTCGGGCTCGTGAGCGCGGTCGCCGGCACGACGTCGATGCGGTTCGTGTAATCGACGCGGTAGTACGTGATCGACGCGGCGAGGCCTTGGAGGGCGCCCAGCGGCTGCCAATCGAGACCGAACGACCAGGTTGTCGCTTCCTCGGGTTGCAGCGATGCGCGGCCGCCATTATGGAAGATGCCGCGCGTGACGCCGCCTGCGCCCGTCGGATCGGTCAGGTTCTGAATGAAGATGTTGTGGATCTGCTCGCTCGTATCGACGAGGGAGGGCGCACGGAACGAGGTTCCGTACGTTGCGCGCGCCGTCAGCGACTCGATGGGCTTCCAGCTCAAGCCCACCTTCGGATCCGTCGTCGATCCGAAGTCGGAGTACTTCTCACGCCTGCCGGCGAGAGACAGCTCGAGCGCATGGACTCCCGGCACGGCGTTCTGCGAGCCGACGAGCGGCACGAACATCTCCGCATACAGCGATGTGTTGTGACGCCGGTTCAGCACGTTCTTCGTGACGACCGCGCCGGAGGCAAGCACGTTGGTCGCGTTCAGCGTCTGACGGAACTGGTTGTCGTGCCGCTCGACGCCCATCGCGAAACGGACGTCGCCGCCGGGCAGCGTGAACAGTGGGCCGTCCGCCTTCAACGTGTAGTCGCGCGCCGTGCTCGTGCCGAATGTATCGCGGTTGGCGATGATGAGATCCACGAGCGCCGGATTGTTCGTCACGTTGAACGTGCCGTCGCCGAACGGATTGAACGCCGTCGCGGGATCGCTGCTCGCCAAGGCGGCGGTGAGCGCAGCACCGTTGGTGATGGCGCCGCGCCGCTGGAAACCATGATTGGCGCTGAAGTTCGCGGAGCTCTCGATGCGCCAGTCGTGGCCCGCATCGAAGCCGAGGCCGACCGCGTTCTGCTGCGCATTCTCGTAGCCCGTCAGGCGCGGGTCGGAGTCCTCCGCGACGAAGCGGTATTCGACGTTCACGAACGCGGGATTGCCGAGCTCGGCCGGCGCGACGAAAAACGCGTTCGTGTTCGGCACGCGGAGCTGGCCCGAGGCGGGCGCCACCCGCTCATCGAACTTTCTGCGCGAGTACCAACCCTGATACCACGCATCGAAGCGGCCGAAAGTCTGGTTGGCGTCGAGAAAGAAGGCATCGCGGCGCTGATCCGGCAGCAGGTCCGGGAACGTGCCGTCATCGAAGCGGTTCGCGCTACCAACTGCGAGCTGCGCACCGCTCAGTCCCGTGCCGTTGCCCGACGGTAACGGGTAGCGAGTCGTGCCGGAGACGATGTTGCCGGGCGAGGCGAGCGTCGAGCGTGCATCCGATCCGCCGCGCGCGCGGCGATCGGTGGACGCGAAATCCCGGTCCCGGCCGGGAAGGTTGTCGCGCTCGTTGTGCTCGTAGGCGCCGAAGACGCTGCCGGTGCCCCAGCTGTAACCGAAGTTCTGGCTCGCGATCTTCTGGTTGGTGCCATCTGCGAGACCGTAGCGAACCGAGGTCTCCGCGCCGGTGAAATTGCGGCGCGTGATGATGTTGACGACACCGGCCACGGCGTCCGAGCCGTAAATCGCCGACGCGCCGTCCACGACCACTTCGAGGCGCTCGATGGCGCTCGAGGGGATGACGTTCGGGTCGTACAGCGACTTGATCACGCCGGCCGGCGCGATGCGGCGGCCATTGACGAGCAGCAGCGTCGCCTCGTTACCGATCCCGCGCAGATTGATGCCCGAGATGCGTGTCGTATTGGCCGCGCCGTCCTGCGCGCCGCCGAGGCGGCTCTCGTCCGCGCCGAGGCTCAACACCTGCGGGAGGGCGCGGGCGAAATCGCTGCTGGTTGCGACGCCGCTCGCGGCGAGCTCGTCGCGTCCGAGCGCGATGACGGGCGATCCGGCGCTCGCGACGCCGCGAATACTGGTGCCGGTGACGACGACCTGCTGCAGCGGTGCGTTCGTGTCCGCGGCCGCACTGGCGGCGTCTACGGCACTGGACTGCTGAGCATCGGCGATGAGCGGGCTGGCGGCGGAGGCGAGTGCCCACGCACACCAGGGAGTTGTTCGGCGCATTTTGAGTTCCCCCTCGCGGATGCGTGGCGACTTTAGGAATTGAGAACGAGATTGTCAACAATCGTGACGGGCGATTTCATGGCATCCAATATGCGGGTTGGTCTACCGGCTACGCTGAAGTAAACGAAAGCGCCGCGAAATTAAGCACTTTGATTGGAATGTGAGCTGCTCTGATCGCAGCGGTCGCGTGGACGTCGTGCGTGCAAGCGATTTCATTCTGCGCCCAATGCTGTTAGGTTCCGCCATCGAAAGCCGGCGGGAGGATTCGACAGAACAAACGCGCTCCCGCTCGGCGCTCGGTTTTGCGACAGAACAAGGGGGAGCGAATGAAGACGAACACGCGGCTGTCGGTTCTCGGCGGCGCTTTGTTACCGGCAGCTCTGCTACTTCCGCACGCAGCCAGCGCGCAGAACGCGGACATTGCGGCGGAGCCGGTTCAGCAAGTCACGATTACGGGCACGTACATCCGCCGCTCGGAAGGCTTCACGCCGGCGTCGCCGGTCGCGGAGCTCAGCCGGGAGCAGTTCGAAGCGCACGCGCCCAAGACGGTGGCGGATTTCCTCACGCAGCTGCCCTACAGCTTCAACACGCAGTTCACGGTCGGACGCGCGCTCGGCTCATCGAACGGCTCGGGCAGTCTCAACCTGCGCAATCTCGGCCCCGATGCGACGCTCGTGCTACTGAACTCACGCCGCGCACCGCGCGATGCGGTGACGATGAACAACGTCGACGTGAACTCGCTGGTCCCGCAGATCGCGATAGAGCGCATCGAGATCCTGAAGGACGGTGCGTCCTCGCTGTACGGCTCGGACGCGGTGGGCGGCGTCGCGAACTTCATCACGCGGCACAAGTTCGATGGCTTCGAGGTGCAGGCGCTCGGGGACATGCGTGAGATCGGCAGCACGATCGACGGCCGCTTCGGCGCGATCTGGGGACAGCAGAGCGACAGCGGCGGCATCGTGGTCGCCGCGGAGTACTTCAAGCGCTCGCCGTTCCCGTGGGAATCCTACGAGCTGCACACGCAATTCAACGGTGCGATCGACGGCGATTTCCGCGCGTCCGGCTGGCCGGCGCGCTTCACGATTCCGAACCGCAACGCTGCGGGCGCGATCGCGGGACCGGCGACGACGATTGCCGATCCGGATTGCTCGAAGTTCACCGCGCAGACCTTCGTCACAGGCGCGCCCGTCACGCGACTCGGCGTGACCTACCCGAGCGGCTGCCAGCAGAATCTCCCGTGGGGCACGAACGCCAACGCGGACGAAACGCGGTATCAGGGCTTCATCGAGCTGCACAAGGATTTCAGTCCTTCGCTACGCTTCTTCGGCGAGGCGGGACTGCTGCGCACGCGCGACGCCATCGTCGATACGCCCGGGGCGGCGGTGAATCCCGGGCCGGGGCAGCCGCCGGTCATCATTCCGGGTTACGCGCCCTCGAATACTTTTCGAGCAATGGATTCCGCGGGCGTACCGCTGTATGCCGAGAGCAGTGGCGTGCGCCTCGGCTATGACAAAGACGGCGTCGGCGGCAACGATTTCCTGCCGGCGCGCGACGCGTCGGGGCGCGTCATCGTGGCGGGCACCGATCCGAATGCGGTCGGCTCGAACGGCTTGCCCGTCGTCCCCTTCTGGGAAGACGTGACCGTCGCGAATGGCAGCCGCATCTTCGGCCTGAACTGCAATCTGCCCGGCGATCCGACGACCACGCGGAACTGCCGCGAGACCTACAACACGACGCGCTACGAGGTGAACGCGAACCGGTTTCTCGGCGGCTTCGAGGGCGATCTCTTCGGTGGCGACAACTGGCACTACACCGTGAGCTATCTCTACGCGGAGAACAACGAGAACGACACGACCTTCGGCAGCTCGTTCTCGATGCCTGCGCTGCGAGCGGCGCTCGCCGGCTTCGGCGGGTCCGGTTGTCTGTCGCCCTCGAACGATCCACTGCAATCGGGCTCTGTACGGCCGGGCAGCGGCAACTGCCAGTTCTTCAACATCTTCGGCTCTTCGGTCACCACGTCCCCGGGTTCGCTGCTCGCGAACACGCCGGACATGGTGCTGTACGTCACCGCGCAGGACTGGCAGCGCTTCAAATCCAAGCTGCAGGTCGCCGACGTCGTTCTGTCGGGCAATGTCTTCAAGTTGCCCGCGGGCGAAGTCGGGCTTGCAATCGGGGCGCAGCAGCGCCGCGAAGGCTGGTCCGCCGACTATCCGCAGCTGCAGAACGCCGGGCAGAGCGATCTGCAGGCGGCGTTCTTCGACAAGAACGTGCATCAGACCGCGAACGCGGTGTTTGCGGAGCTGAACGTTCCGCTCGTCGACTCGGGCGGCTTCGGTAAGCTCGATTTCGCCGGCGCGGTGCGCACGGAGAACACGGAAGGTCCGGGTCTCAAGACGACCGATCCGAAGCTCGGACTGCTGTACACGATTCCCGGAGATTGGCTGCGACTGCGCGGGACGTGGAGCACCTCGTTCCTCGCGCCGTCGCTGTATCAGCGCTATCGCCAGAACGTCGTGTTCACGAACTCGGTCGACGACGTGCTCACGCCCGCCATCGACAACATCGCGCGCGTGACCACGCTCGTGAGCGGCAGCCCGGTGCTGAAGCCGCAGAGCTCGAGGAACTACAACTTCGGGTTCACGCTCGCCCCGATTCGTACGCTCAACGTGGATGTCGACTACTGGCACTTCACGTTCTCGGATCAGATCGCGCTCGAAAATCCGCTGGAGCTCGCGCAATCGCTGACGACGACGCTCGATCCCACCAAGGTGCTGCGCGATCCGAACGCCGGCACGGTGATCTACAACGGCGTGAACGTCGGGCCGATCGTCGGGTTCAACACGACATATGTGAACACCCGAACGGTCGAAACCGCCGGCATCGACGTTGGGATCAGCAATACCCTGGATCTCGGTCGTGCCGGAGCGCTGCGTTCATCGCTGTCGAGCACGTATCAATCGACGTACAAGATCAACGGTCGGGACTTCACGCGCAGTCGCAACGCGCGCGTCGCGGGCGGCTCGTTCGCGGTTCCATGGCGTGCGACGCTGCAGAACATGTGGCTCATCGGAAACAGCTCCGTGCAATCGCTGCTGCGCTACACGGACGGGTATCTGAACGATCAGATTCCAAACGCCGGCACGCCGGTGAAGCCGTACGTCGAGCCGTATGTGAGCTGGGATGTGTCGTATGCGTACAGCTTCGGCGAACGCTTCGGCTTGAAAGGGAGCGACGTCGCGTTCGGCGTGAACAACGTGATGGACAAAGTTCCGCCGTACGTGCCGGACGGCAATCACACGCTCTCTAGCATGTACGACTACAGCGGGCGTCACTTCTGGCTGCGTTTGAAAGCGCAGTTCTAGGGCGCGTGCATCGTGCAGCTCGTACTGCCTCCAGGCCTTTCGACCCGGCGATTCACTCGCGCGCTGGCGGCGTTCGAGGGGGTCGTCGGGCGCGAGTGGGTGCTCGCGACGGATGAGGATCGCGAGACGTATCTCGACATCTACGCGCCGGGTGATGAGCGCGCGCATGCGCCGGCCGCCGCGGTCTGTCCGTCCTCGACCGAGGAAGTACAGGCGATCGTGCGCTTGGCGAATGAGTATCGCGTGCCGCTCTGGCCGATCGCTCGCGGCAAGAATTTCGGGTACGGCGGCGCGGCGCCAGCCATGCCGGGCACCGTCGTGCTCGACATGACGCGCATGAATCGCATCCTGGAGGTCGACGCGAAGCTCGGCTACTGCATCATCGAGCCGGGCGTCGGGTTCTTCGATCTTCACGACCATCTCGCGCGTAACGGCATCCCGCTCTGGATGGGGATTCCCGGCAACGCGTGGGGCAGCGTCATCGGCAATGCGCTCGAGCGCGGTTTCAGCTCGAGTCCGTACGGCGAGCACTGCTCGAGCCTTTGCGGACTGGAAGTGGTGCTCCCGACCGGCGAGCTGGTGCGCACCGGCACGGGCGCGATGAGCAACAGCGCGACATGGCCGCTGTTCAAGTATGGCTTCGGTCCGTCCTGGGACACGCTGTTCGTCCAGTCGAATTTCGGGATCGTGACGAAGGCGGGAATGTGGCTGATGCCGGAGCCGGAGGCGACGCTGAGCATGAATCTGCGCGTGCCGCGGCCGGAGGACATCGCGTGGCTCGTCGATACGCTCACGCCGCTGCGTTTGCAGAGAGTGATCGAGCACAACGTCGGCATCACGAGCTACATGGGCTCGGCGACCCTGTCGAGCCAGCGCGTCGAGTGGCACGAAGGAAAGGGCGCGCTGCCGGATTCCGCCGTGAAAGCCATCATGGAGAAGACGGGCGCGGGCTGGTGGAACCTGTCGCTGCGGCTCTATGGATTGCCGGAGGTCAACGAGGCGCATCGCGCGCTCATCGAGAAAGCGATCGCGCCACACCCGGATGTGCGGCTCGCGGTGACGCGTTGGCGACGGGGCGAGCCGCACAATGCGGCCGCCGCCCCGCGACCGAGCGTGTTCCCGCTTCAGATCGTGAACTGGCATGGCGGGCGCGGCGGTCACATCGCGTTCTCGCCCGTACTGCCGGCCGACGGCGCGCGGGTGCTGGAGCAACTCGCCCGTACGCGCCAACGCTACGCCGAATTCGGCATCGACTACTCGGGCACGTTCTACATCTGCGGACGCCACGTCATCAACGTGAATCTGATGCTCTACAACCGCGACGACGCCGATCTTACCGACCGCACGCGGCGCTTGTTCCGGACTCTCGTGACCGATGCGGCGGCAGCGGGCTACTGCGAATACCGCACGCATCTCACGTACATGGACGACGTTGCGCGCACCTTCGACTTCAACGATCACGCGCTCCTGCGATTGAACGAGACGGTCAAGGACGTGCTCGATCCGAACGGGATCCTGGCGCCCGGAAAGTCCGGAATCTGGCCGCGCCACCTGCGAGGGCGGAGGACATGAGCGCGGCGCGCCTGATCGCGGGGTTCTTTGCGTTCGCATTGCAGGTCGCGATGGCGACTCACGCGTACGGGGCGGAACCCTCCGCAGTGGAGATCGGCGGCAAGGCGATCTTCCGCACCAAGTGCGGCGTGTGCCATATGGCCGGTGGTACGGGAACGTTCATGTTGGAACGGCGGCTCGGCAAATCGCAGGCGTTGCTCGAAGAACGACGCGACCTGAACGCGGCGTTCATCGCGCGCGTCGTGCGCAGCGGTATTCAGAGCATGCCGCGCTTCTCGCGTGCCGAGCTGCCGGATCGAGAGCTGCAAGCGGTGGCGGAGTATTTGGCGCGGAATTCGGGGGGCTCGTGAAACGACGGCAATTCATGGAGATCATGGCATCGTGCGCGGCGGTGTCCGCCGCATCGTGGGCCGGCTCGCTCGATCGGCGCGCGGGTGCCGTGCCTGCTGCATCGGAAGAATCGGCGCGCGCGAACCGTATCGACGTCGTGATCTACGACGCTCGCTATCCGGATGCGGAGCGCTTTGCGAGCGCGTTGGCGCGCGACGGCGCGCGAACTTTTGCGACGGCGGGGGAAATCGTGACGTTGTGGCGCGAGGAGCTGGCAACTCGTCCCGATATCGAGCGGCTCTGGATCGCAGGTCTCACGCTGCACTCCGATTTCGAGATCGCGCGGGGACTCGCGGCGGCTCACGGGCTGCGCGTGTTTCATCGCCGGTCCTGCGCGCCGCGGCCGGCGGACGCCGTGCGCGCGCGCCCGGGCGCTCTCACGTCTTGGCTGCTGGGCTGAGGAAGAGGAGTGGACATGAAGCGGGGTCTGCTGATTGCGCTGGCGGTGTTCGTGTTGGCCGCACCCTTGGGCGTTGGCGCGCACCACTCGACCGCCAATTTCGATCACTCGAAGACGGTCACCGTGCACGGCGTCGTCAAGTATTTCGCGTTCACGAATCCGCACTCGTTCATGGACCTCGAGGTGCAGAACGAGGCCGGTGAGTGGGAAACCTACAAGGTCTTCACGGTGGGCAAGGTGCTCATGAAGCGCTACGGGTGGACGGACAAGGATGTCACACCGGGCGACAAGGTTACGGTGTCGGGAAATCCGGACCGGCACAACCCGCAGTACCTCTATCTCACGCACATCGTGTTCGCGAGCGGCAAGACGTGGTCGCGCGGCGCGATTCCGGATTGACCATGAGAGCGTTGGCAATCGCCATTCTTCTGACGAGCAGCGCCGTCGCTGCGGCAACGCCGGATTTCTCCGGGATCTGGCTGCCGGATCCGGCGCGCGCCGAACCTTGGCCGACCGAGCTGCCGCTCACTCCCGCGGCGCGCGCGCAGATGCAAGCCTTCGATCCGGCAACGCGCGATCCGATCTCGTTCTGCATGCCATTCGGCACGCCGCGGAACACGCTGGCGACGGACTCTGCTATCGAGATCATTCAGACGCCGGGCCGCCTCACGCTCATCTTCCAGCCGGATCTCTCGAACGTCGAGACGCGGCGCGTCTATCTCGACGGCCGCACGTTGCCCGCCGAGCCCGATCCGAGCTGGTTCGGGACTTCTATCGGCACATGGGACGGTGACACGCTCGTGATCGAGACCGTCGGTATCGAAACGGATGCGCTCGTGAGCGGCAATGGGCTGCCGCACAGCGATGCGCTGCGCATCGTGGAACGACTGCGTATCGAAAACGAGCCCGGGGCCGGCAAAGTCCTCATCGACGAGATGACGCTCCACGACAGCAAAGCGTACACGGCGCCCATCGTGACGCGGCGGTACTTCACATGGGCGCCCAACGCGCCGCTGCGCGAGAGTCACTGTGCCGAGCGGCTCTGGATCGACAAGCTGTGGCGCGATCGATTGGCCGAGCATGCGCGGGCGCGCAGCTCGACCGTACCGAAGAGCGCGCCGGAGGGCGAAGGGCGATGAACGCGAACACTGGCGCACGGCTCGCAATCATCGCGGTCGCGCTTGCGCTGACCTCGAACGCACGAGCTGAAGGCGTTCCACCGATGCCTCGCGACGCGAGGACGCTCGCGGCAGCTGGCGTGTCGACCGGCAAGACGTCCACCTCTGCTGCGACAGCCCAGGCATCCCGTCCGGACTTCTCGGGCGTCTGGCTGCCCGACGGCCGAAAGAACGCGGGGCAGTGGCCGAAGCAGCCGCCCTTCACGCCTGCGATGAAGGCTTCGCGCGCGGCATACGCGGCGAAATACTTGCCGCAAGACAAGGAAGTCGACGACGAGAACACGTCCTGCATTCCCTACGGCATGCTCACGACGATGCTCGGCATCGCGCAGTATCCGTTCGAGATCTTGAGCACGCCGACCCAGCTCACGCTGCTCACCGAGATCTTCGGCTCGGTCCGCCGAATCTATCTGGATGGTCGGCGCCCACCGCCCGAGCTGTTACCGAGCCGGATGGGCTTCTCCACCGGCCACTGGGAAGGGGCGACGCTGGTCGTCGAAACGACTCATCTCACGCCCGAGAACGAAGGCAGCGCGCGACCGGGAAGCGCCGCGCAGCGAATCGTCGAGCGATTCAGCGTCGTGCCGGATGCGCAGTATGGGAAAGAGTTGGTGGACGAAATCACTGTCCACGACCCGACCGTCTATACGCAGCCGATCACCGTAACGATGCGCTACAAGTGGGCGCCCGATGTGCAGGTCGGTGAATACCTGTGTCAGCAGGACATCTGGGACCAGAACAAGGAAGGTCATCCGAGCGAGATTCCATGGCGCAAGTAGGCGCAGCACGCGACGTCCCTGGTTGGATCGAGCTGGCTGGATCGAGCTAGTCGGATCGAACGGAGCGCGGTCGTGCCGGCGCGGCGAGCTCGACGAGACTGGGCCAACTCGCGAGCGGCCGGAGTTATAGCGAGCGACGAGGTTCGACCGTCGTTTGAACCGCATCTCGTGCGCGCGCGGCGGCAGCGCGCGGAGCGGCGTACAGCAACACGATGGCCGCAATGAGCAGCGTCGCGCCGATCAACTCCGCGCCCGTGGGAGCCGCAAGCCCCCAGCCCCAGCTCAATAGGTAGGCCGCGACGATCCCCGCGAGCAGGCTGGCGGAGCGCTCGAGCGGCACGCAGTAGGTGTTCTCGCGCGCGTCGAGCAGGATCAGGGCGGCAAAGACCGACACGATGGTGAGCGTGATGGCGACCCCGATGAGCGGCCAGATCGCAGGGTCGCCCCATACGTGCACGAAGCCCCAGTACAGCTCGTCGGCCTGCGATCCGAAGCCCGCGGCGGAGAGCGCCGCGAGCGCGGCGACCGAAAGCGGCAGCGCGATGATCTTTTCTTCGACGAAGTAGCGCCGCACGGAGGCGGGATCGCCGCTCTTCGACACGCGTGTCATCACGGCCAGTCGGATGAAGTAGCCGAGTGTGTAGAGAACGATCGTCACGATCGCGAGCGGCGGCAGATGCAGACCACCGCGCTGGCGAAGAACGAGCAGCAGCGCTGCCGCAACGATGAACAATGCCGTCCAGCTCCACCAGCGCACGCGCCTGCCGAACAGAAGGTCGACCAGCGGCGCGATGACGAGAATGTCTCCCCGCATCAGCAGCTGGACGAACGGGATGCTGACATTGGTGAACGTAAAAGAGAGCGGCACCGTGAATAGAATCAAGGCCGTGCCGATGCCCGAGACGAACGTGTAGCGCGTCGGCACCGGCACGCGATGCGAGCCGATAGCAACGCTGTGCGCGTCGCGATGCCAGCCGGACAGCCAGATGAACAGATACGTCAGGACGAGATTGATGATCAACGACGCAGGCAAGGTCTCCAGGCCAGTGAGCGCCCGTCCGAGATCAGGATGAACCGTGCTGGTCGTGAGCTTCGTCAGCAGAATGTTCGGCACGTAGCTGACGAAGTAGAGAACGACGATCAGCTCGAGACTCATCAAGCGGCCGCGGCTCATACCGCACGCGTCACGATCAGCCGGTCCTCCGCCGGCGTGAAGGCGGCGTCGAGCTCGGCCTCGCGCGTCACTTCGCGTAGATAGCTCAGCACCCGGGTGAAGCGCGCGTCGGCCGCGGTCAACGGCGTGGGTACGGCGTCCCGGTCGATCCACAGCGGAACGAGGCTCGTTTCGACGATGCGACCTTGCTCGATCGCGAAGCGGGCGATCGCGGACATCCTCGCGTCCGGCGGGAAGTTGTAGAGACTCGTGAAGTCCGGCTCCCAATCCGGGGCGAGCTTCTGGATTTCGCGGAAGCTCGGGCGCGCGGCGTGCTCGGGGTCCATGCGCAGGTCCGTCGCGAAGTTGCACAAGCTGTAGAACACCGGCTTGCCCGCGACGATCTCCGCGCCCTTCAGGATGTGCGCATGGTGACCGATGATGGCGTCCGCACCGGCCTCGATCGCCGCTCGCGCGACCTCGCGTTGATAGTCCGCGATCACGGCTCGGACGAAATGAATGCCCCAGTGATGCGAGACGAGCACGACGTCTGCCTGCGCCTTCGCTGCGCGAATATCCGCGCACATCGCGGCGAGGTCATCCGCGTGAGCGAACGTGCGAATGCGCGGCGGCGTGCCGGGCTGATCGTGCTCGATTTGCTCGTACAACGTATGCGCGCGCATCGGCGCGCAGCCCGGGCGCGACTTCTCGGCCCAGTACGCCATCGGAAGGATCGAGGAATACGCGAGAGTGGCGACCCGCGTTCCGTCCGGCAGGCGATGCACGGCAGGCGCTCGGGCCTCAGCGATGTTGCTGCCCGCGCCGACAACGGTCAGCCCCGCCGCCCGCAAGTGACCGATGCTCTCGAGGAGCGCTTCGCTCCCCCAGTCGAGGCAATGGTTCCCGGCGCACGAAATCACATCGAAACCCGCACGGCGCAGCGCGCCGGCGCACTCGGGTTGAGCCAGCACCGCATGCCGAGCCTGAGGCAATCGCAGACCGCGTCTCGCGAACGTCGTTTCGAGCTGCCCGAAGACCAGATCGGCCTCGTTGAGCAGGGCGCGAGTGCGCTCGAAGAGCGAATCGGGATCCGGGCGATCGGGTGCGAGATCGCCGGTTGCGAGAATGACGCTGCTCACGCGCTCTCGCGCGCGATGATGCGGAACCCCACATCGATCACGCGCTCGCTGATGGTTTCGCCCGCGGCGCGCCGCTTCAGGACGGCGACCGCCTCACGACCGATGCGCGCGCCATCCACGTCGATGGACGTGATCGTCGGACGCATCTCGCCCGCGAGCGAATGATTGCCGAAGCCGACCACGGCGAGGTCTTCCGGGATGCGCTTGCCGGCCGCCTGCGCTTCGATGATGAGGCCCTGCGCGAGCAGGTCCGAGCCGCACACCGCGACGTCGGGCGGCGGATCGAGCTCGACCAAGTGACGCCATACGAGCCGCGCGTGGCCAAAATGCGTGGGAATTGCGATCTTCATCTCGGTGGGCTTGCCGCGACCGAGCCCCTTCCAGGCGCGCACGAACGAGTCGCGGCGCATGCGCGCGCGCTCGCCGTCGCCGACGATGAGATGCGGCCGCCGGTAGCCGCGCCCGGCCAGAAAGCGCGCCAGCCCTTCACCGATCGCCGCGTGAGAGAAGCCGACGGCGACGTCGATCGGCTTCTCCGGCAGACCCCAGGTCTCGATGACGGTGGCACTGCGGGAACGGAGCAGCTCTCGCGTCGGGTTGTCCGAGACGATGCCGCTCAGGATCACGGCCTCGGCACGGCGCGCGAGCGCCGCTTCGATGAGCCGCTTCATGCCGCTGTTGTCCGCGCCCGTGAGACCGAGCATGACGATGTAGCCATCGAGCGAGAGCTGGTTCGCCATGGCTTCGATAGTGTCGTTGAAGATCGAGTGCGAGATTTCGGGCACCAGCACGGCCACGAGGCGGCTGCGCCGCGAAGCCAGGCCGCCGGCCAGCAGGTCCGGCACGTATCCGGTGGCCGCGATGGCCTCGCGGATGCGCTTCGCCGTGCTGGGCGCAACCACCGACGGGTTGTTGTAGAAGCGGGAGACGGTCGAGGCGGAGACGCCCGCGCGTTCCGCGACGTCTTCGATCTTCGGTACGGAGCTGCGATCGTTCATGCCTGCGGCCAAGCATTACACGTCCGGACGCGGAAGTCATGCAAGCGTTTTCATCCTTCGGTATGCTTTTTCGCCATGGACGCCGATTTCGATCCCCTGCTGCCCGAGACCTTCGATAGCCCGCACGCGGAATACAAGCGCCTGCGCGAGCAGTGCCCGGTCGCCCACAGCGACGCCTGGGGTGGATTCTGGGCGCTCATGAAATACGCCGACGTGGCGGCCGCCGCCGCGGATAGCGACACGTACATCACCTCCAAGCAGAACGTCGTGCCGAAGGTGGCTTTCACCGGCCGCCGGCCGCCGCTGCATCTCGATCCGCCGGCGCACGCACCTTATCGCCGTGCGCTGGCGCCGCTGCTGACGGAAAAGCGCGTGCGGCGTCTGGAGCCCGTGGTTCGCGAGATCTGCCGCAAGCTGCTTGCGCCGCTGGTGGCGCGCGGCGGCGGCGATCTCTGCAAGGACTTCTCCTCGCGCATGCCGATCGAGGTCTTCGCGCACTGGATGAATCTCGCGCCGGAGCAGGCCGCGGCGCTCGCGGAAGTCGGCCGCCGCTACAACATCGCCGTGCAGCTGAACGACATGGAGACCACGCGCGAAACGAGCTTGAAGCTCTATGAGATGGCGCGCGCGACCGTCGAAGACCGCAAGCGCAACCCGCTGTCCCCTTCCGAGGACGCCACGAGCGCATTGCTCGCCGCGCGCGTGGATGGCGAGCCGCTGCCGGAGGACATGATCGTCGGCACGATCCGGCAGGTGCTCGTGGTCGGAATCATCGCGCCGACCGTGGTCATCGGCTCGATCGGCGTGCATCTGTCGCGCGATCCCCAACTGCAAGACCGTTTGCGCGCAGCACCCGAGCTCGTGCCGGCGGCAATCGATGAATTCCTGCGGCTGTACACACCTTACCGCGGCTTCGCGCGCACGCCGACGCGCGACGTGACGCTGCACGGCCGGACCATTCCGCGCGACGAGCCGGTGGCGCTCGTCTATGCGTCGGCGAATCGCGATGCGGATGTGTTTCCCGACCCGGACAGCTTTCGTCTCGACCGTCCGAACATGAAGGATTCGCTCGCATTCGGTCGCGGTCCGCACATGTGCATGGGGGCCGCGCTCGCGCGGCTCGAGCTGATCGTCGCGCTCGAAGAGCTGCTCGCCCACACGAAGCAGTTTCGGCTCGCAGGCGAGATCGTGCCGACGCGCTTCCCGGAGATTGGTGCCATCAGCGTGCCGCTGGCGTTTGCCTGAGCTTCGAGATGGCCGGCACGAGCAATGCGGCCGCGAGCAGCACACCCGTTACGAGCAGCGTCGGCAGGGCGAACGAGCCGCTGGACTCGCGCGCCCATCCCATCGCGTGCGGCATCACGAGACCGCCGGCGCTGCCGGCGATGTTGATCGTGACGACGCCCAACGAGAGCTCGCGCTTCGAAAGCAAGCGCGTCGGCAGCGCCCAGAAAGCGCCCTGCGCGGCGCCGAGCCCGAGCCCACCGATCATTAGCAGCGCGATCCCGGCCATCCCGGCGCCGACGCTACTGGCGGCGTAAATGGCGACACCCGACAGCGCAGCCGGCAACGCGACGTGCCAGAAGCGCTCGCCCGTCCGATCCGAGTGGGTGGCGTTGAGATACATGCCGGCCGCGGCGGCGAGCCACGGGAGGGCGCTGACCACGCCGAGCATGACCGCATCGAGCGTCGTGAGGGTTCCGAGAATTTGCGGAAGCCAGAAGATGATCCCGTACGCGCCGGAGAGCAGACAGAACCACAAAAGCGCTGCGAGCCAGACGATCGGAAGGCGGAGCACGCTCCAATCGTGTGAGCGGTCGGGGTCCACGCGATGAGCGGCGTGCTCGTGCAGCCAGCGTTGCTGATCCGCCGTGAGCCAGCGCGCATCGCGCGGTCGGTCGGGAAAATAGCGCAGCGCCAGCAGCCCGAGCACGATCGTCGGAACGGCTTCGGCAATGAACATCCAGCGCCAACCGCGCAAGCTTCCCACCATCGGCATTTCGAGCAGCCAGCCGGAGAGCGGCCCGCCGATGACCACCGAGAACGGGATGGCGAGCATCGGCAGCGCGAACGTCGTCGCGCGCTCGCGTTCGGTGGCGAACTGGCTGAGATACAGCACGATGCCGGGCGCGAGACCGCCTTCGGCGACGCCGAGCAGGATGCGCAAGACGTAGAGCTGCAGCGGCGAGCCGATGAAGGCCATCGCACCCGCCGAAATTCCCCACAGCAGCGCGACGGCGCAGAGCCACCGGCGCATGCCGATGCGCATGAAGAGCAGCACGCTCGGGTACTGACCGGCGAGGAATCCCACGAAGAGGATGCCTGCGCCGAGGCCGTACTGGCTGGGCGTGAAGCCGAGCTCGGCATTCATGCGGACCGCGGCGAAGCTGACATTCGCGCGATCCAGTGAGCTCATCAACATGAACAGCAGACACGGAGCGACGAGCCGCCAGCGCACCTGCACAGCCAGCGAGCGGACGATTTGCAGACGATTATCGACGGACTCTGCCGGGCTGCTCATGAATTTCTCGGGACGAAAGCGCTTGCAGAGCCTAGCAGAGCCCTTCAGGAGCGGCCAATGACGACGCTGGAGGTGACGGCGGCCATCGCCCGTCACGTCGCTCTCACTCCGTTTTCACAGCTGCCGGACGCGACGGTCGAGGCCACCAAGCGCTCGCTGCTGGACGGCATCGGTGTCATGCTCGCCGCGAGCGGCGCAAGTCCCGAGGTGCAACCGTTCGTCGACTTGGCGCGCACGATCGGCGTGGGCGGCCATGCTCCGATTCTGGGTCACGGTGTGCGCGTGAGCGCGCCGGCCGCTGCGTTCGCGAACGGCGCCATGGCGCATGCGCTCGACTACGAGGACGCGTTCGATGCCGCGCCGACGCATCCGAATGCGTCGCTGATTCCTGCGGCGCTCGCCATCGCGCAGGACGTAGCGCGCGTCGATGGCGCGACGTTTCTCGCGGCCATGGCGATCGGCTGCGATCTCACGTGCCGTCTCGGGTTGAGCGCGGGTGACGGGCTCGAGGAGGGCGGCTGGTATCCGCCGCCGATCCTCGGCGCGTTTGGCGCCACCGCGGCCTGTGCGCGGCTGCTCGCGCTCACGCCCACTCAGGTGAGCGATGCGTTCTCGTTGCTCTTGTGTCAGGCGACATGCCCCGGGGAGATCAAGTACACCGCTGCGAGCCCGATCCGCGCGGTGCGCGAGGCGTTTCCCGCGCAGGCTGCGGTTCAGGCCGTACTGCTCGCGAAGCGGGGAATTCAGGGGTTTTCGCAACCCTTCGAAGGCCGCAGCGGCTTCTTTCGGCTGTTCGCCGCCGGCCGCTACGACGTAGACGCGCTGCTCGCCGACCTCGGCACGCGCTTCTGGGGCGAGCGGTTGAGCTTCAAGCCCTGGCCGTGCTGCCGCGGCACGCACGCGTACATCCAGGCGGCACGCGAGCTGCGCGAGCGTCATGCGCTGCGATGGCAGGATATTGCGCGCGTGACGCTCACCATCGGCGCCGTGCAGCGCATGCTGTGCGAGCCGCTCGCCGCAAAGCAATCGCCCACGGAGCCCATCGACGCGAAGTTCAGCCTGCCGTTCACGGTCGCGAGCGCGCTCATCCAGCCCGATGTCACCCTCGACTCGTTCACACCGGGCGCGCTACGCGATCCCGACACGTTGGCGCTCGCGCAGGCGATGCGCTGCGAGCTCCGAAGCGACTGGGGCCGCGAGCACGCCGCCGCCGGCGCCGTACGTATCGAAATGCGAGACGGCACGGTCTTCGCGCACGAAGTTTCGCAGGCCGTAGGGCATCCCGACGCGCCGCTCGACGATGTGCGCCTGCGCGCCAAGTTCGTCGCCTGCGCGGCGCGCGCGCAACAACCCTGCACACGATTTCAGGCCGAGGATTTTGCGCAGCGGATCGGGCAGTTGGCGGCATTTACCGATGCCGGCCGAGCGCTCGAAGTGGTCTCGGGGACTTGACAGCCGCCGCGGAATCGATGAAAACGCTTGCATAAACCACGGTTCACAGAGGGGGTGCGAGCATGGTCGTCTCAGTCCGCCTGAGCGTTCGTCGGGCGTTGTGTCGGGCGTCGGTGGCTTCGGTGCTGCTCACTCCTGTGGCGCACGCGCAAAGCGCGACGACCTCGCCCGAAGTTGCAGGGCTCGAGGAAGTCGTCGTTACGGCGGAGCGCCGTGAGCAGAACCAGCAGAGCGTGCCGATCTCGGTGACCGTGCTGACCGGCGACGATCTCGTGAAGCGGGGCGTCGACGATCTGAACGACGTGCAGCAGGTCGCGCCTTCCATCGCAATCAACACCTACAACCGCTCGACGTTCGTGAACATCCGCGGCGTCGGCATCGCGCAGTCGGCGCCGACCTCCAATCCGGGTGTCGCGTACTACATCGACGGTCAGCTCGTGCCGCACGAGCAATTCATCGGGCAATCCTTCTTCGATATCGGCAGCATCGAAGTGCTGCGCGGCCCGCAGGGCACGCTCACCGGGCAGAACTCGACGGGTGGTGCGATCTACGTGCGCACGCCGGAACCCGTGTTCGGCAGCTATGGCGGCACCATCGACCAGACGTTCGCGAGCGACGGCTGGTCGCGCACGGTCGGAGCCGCGAACCTGGGCTTTTCCGACAATGTCGCGCTGCGTGTCGCGGCCGTGCACGACGATCGCGACAGCTTCACGCGCAACATCGGGCCGAGCAGCAGCTCGCCCGGCAAGAGCCAGCTCGACGCCGCGCGCCTCAATCTCGCCATGCGCTTCGGCGAGCGTGCGCGCGCGAATCTGCGCTACGAGTACTTCGACTACGACACCGACAACAATGCGGTGAAGAATCGCAACGATGCGGTCACCAGCGATCCGTTCACGATCGAGGAGGACGCACGCTCGTTTCTGCTGCAATCCGGTCACCGGGCAAGCGGCGAGCTGCGCTTCGATCTGACCGACACGATGGAGCTGCGCGCCCTCGCATCGTTCCAGGACGGCTACACGAAGGACCAGACGGACGGCGACCGCACCGCCACCGCGCCGCCGCGGCCGCCGGCGACGAACGTCGGGCGCGTGAGCTACGCGCGCACCGATTTCGAGACGAACGTGTACGAGCTGAACCTGCTGTCCAAGGGCGAGGGCCCGTTGCAGTGGGTGCTCGGCGCGTTCGCGCTCGACGAGGACGTACCGGTCACGCTCCTGCGCGACAACAACCACGTCACCGACTTCGTCTCGTCGACTTCGACCATCATCACGAAGGCGCGCAACACCTCGTATTCCGGCTTCGGGCAGGTGAACTACTTCTTCACGGATGCCGTCGAGGTGCTCGCCGGCGCGCGGTATAGCGAAGACAAGCAGGTGTACAACCGCATCGCGCTGCCGGGACCGCCGCCGCCTCCGGGCACGGACACGGTCGGTCCGCCGGCGAAGTCCGACGAGGTGACGGGCAAGATCGGCCTGAACTATCACCTCGACAAGGACACGATGTTCTACGGCACGGCGTCGAAGGGCTACAAGGCCGGCGGCGTGAATCTCACGCTCAACACGCCGAACTTCGAGCCGGAGAGGAACAAGGTGTACGAGCTGGGCGCGAAGACGCTGCTTGCGAACCGCCGCCTGCGCGTGAACGGCGACGTGTTCTACTCGGACTACACGGACATCCAGCTCTCGAGCCTCTTCAACGGCCTGCCGCTCACGCAGAACGCCGCCTCCGGCGAGGCGTACGGCGCTGAGCTCGAGATCACCGGCCAGTTCGGCGACTTCGGCATCAACCTGGGTGCGAGCTACCTCAATGCGGAGTTCGCGCGCGACACGACCATCGTCAACACGGTGACCAATCTCCCGCAGCTCGTCCACAAGGGCGACGACCTGCCGTTCTCGCCGAGCTTCACCGCGAACGTCGGAGTCGACTACACGTTCCATCTCGGCACGTCGCGACTCACGCCGCGGCTGCAGTGGGCGCACGTCGGCGAGCAACTCGCGACGCCGTTCCCGAGCGTGGCATCGATCGTGCCGTCGCGGGACATCTTCGATGCGCGCGTCAGCTTCGAGCCGGGCGCCGTGTGGCGCATCGAGGCGTTCGTCACGAATTTCACGGACAAGGTGTACATCGCCTCGCAGGTGCAGAACTCGTCCAGCGCGGACGGCGGCATCATCTACGGCCCGCCGCGGCAGTACGGCGTGCGCGTCATGGCGCGCTTCGGGGACTGAGCGACATCGGGGCTCCTGCGTCATCGTGCGAGGTCGTACAGGTTTAGCTGCGCTCGTAGTGTCGTTGATCATCGGAGTGTCCGCCGCGATAACACTCGCGGCGGGAGCTCCCGGTCGCTGGTGGTCGCCGGGAGAGGGACGCACTTTCCCGGCAGTACTCGATTACGACAATGCGAGCGGCACGCTGCGCACGCTGGTCAGCGGCGGCGCGGTGGATACGGCGGGCCATCCCTTTTTCGAGCCACTCGGCTCGACGGGTCGCGCGTGCGTCACCTGTCATCAGCCCGCGGACGGCATGAGCCTTGCGGCGGCGAGCGCGCGAGCGCGCTGGGACGCGGCCGGCGCGAAGGACCCTCTCTTCGCCGCGATCGACGGCTCGAATTGCCCGACGTTGCCGCAGGCCGAGCGCGCTTCGCATTCGCTGCTGCTCGACTACGGACTCATCCGCATCCAGCGACCCTGGCCGCCGCGCGATGCCGCGGGTCACCCGATCACGCCGGACTTTCGCATCGAGGTCGTCCGCGATCCCTACGGCTGCAATACCGGCCCGCAGTACGGGCCGCAGGCGCGCAATCCGAACATCTCGGTGTATCGCCGCCCGCGCCCCGTGAGCAATCTGAAATATCTGCTGGCCGTCGGCTTCGCGTACGACCCGAAGCAAGGCATGGCGCTGCCGCTCGACCCGGTCACGCATCGGCCGTTGTCGGGCAATCTCCTCGCCGACAATCGCGCTTCGACGCTGGAGGCGCAAGCGCAGGACGCAGCCGCGACGCATCTCGGAATGTCTCGCCCGCTCGATGCGAACACGCTGGCGCGCATCGTCGATTTCGAATCGCGTCTCTACACGGCGCAGGTGCGTGACAACCGCGCGGGCGCGCTCGACGCGGACGGCGCGTACGGCGGTCCGCTGAACCTCGAGCGCTCCGAGCCCGGTCAGCTCGGGAGCATCGGCCGGGCCGTGTGGAGCGAATACGCCGCGTGGGAGAAGAGCACGGATGCGGATCTGACGCCGGAGCAGCGCGCGTTCCGCGAATCCGTCGCGCGCGGCGCGCGCATCTTTCGCGATCGTACCTTCCTGATCAGCGACAGCGCCGGCATCAACTCGCCCATGGGCTTCGGCAATCCCGTTCGCAACAGCTGCGTGTTCTGTCACAACATGAGCCAGATGGGGAACGACGTCGCGCCGGGGCAAGTGGATCTCGGCACGACCAATGAGCCGTTCGCCGATCCGCTGCCGCACTTGCCGCTCTTTCGCGTGACGTGTACGGGCGAGCCGCACCCGCACTATGGCAGGGTGATCTACACGCACGATCCGGGCTTTGCGCTGACCACCGGGCGCTGTGCCGACGTGGGCAAGATCACGCTGCAGTCGATGCGCGGGCTCGCTGCGCGCGCACCGTATTTCTCGAACGGTTCTGCTCGTGACTTGCGCGCGGTCGTCGACTTCTACGATCGGCGCTACAACATCGGGTATTCGGAGCAGGAAAAGCAGGATCTCGTGAACCTGATGAGTGTCCTATGAGCCGGCCGCGCGTGCGAACATGCGTGCTGGTTGCGGCTCTCGCGCTTGCGAGCACTGTCGCATGGAGCGAAGAGCTGCGCTTCATTGCGTGCCCCGTGTACCGGGATACCGACGCAGGCCGAAAGTCAGGCTGCTGGCTTGCAGACGAAGGCGCCTCGGGCCGCCGCTTCGACGTGAGTTTGGCGCCCACGAAGCCGGACTGGAATCACGAGATTCTCGTCGAAGGAACAGTCGCGGCCGTTCAGGACAATGCCTGCGGCGGCATCGTGCTGAATCCGATTCGTGTCTCGGTGCTTCCCGGTTCGTGCACGCGACACATGCTGCCTGCCGAAGGCTTTCCCGGTCGCAAGTTCGTGCTGCCCGCGCGCAATATTCAACCGCTCGCGGAGCCGCGCGTCGTGCCGCCGCCGCCGTACACGAACCGCACGTTCTACCTGTTCTACGATTTCGACCGCTCGTTTCTCGTGTACCAGCTCGACGACTATCTGCTCGACCAGGCAGTGACCTACCTGCGCGCAGCGCAACCGAGGAAAGTTGTCGTCACGGGGTACGCCGCGACGCAAGCCGCCGAGGTGAGCGGTCGTCGGATTGCAGAGCGTCCGGAGATCGCGCGCGCTCGCGCGGGATCCATCGCGGAGTCGCTCCGCCGGCTCGGCATACCGGCGGACCGCATCGAGGTGAGGTGGCGTGCGAACGCGCAGCCGGTCGACGTGCCCGATGCGGACGGCGTGCGCGAGGCCTCGCGCCGGCGTGTGGAGATCGAAGCGCGCATCGCGGATTGATCGGCGGCGACAGCTTCAGCGCGCGCCACCGTTCGCGCGTTCGCGCTCCATCAAGACGCGCCGCAGGATCTTGCCGGACGCGGATTTCGGGATCGACTCGACGAAGCCGACATGGCGAACGCGCTTGTAGTGCGCGACGCGCTCCTGCACGAATGCGATGACCTCGTCGGGCACGAGGCCGGCGCGCGGAACGACGAGTGCCTTGGGCACTTGCCCGCATTCCTCGTCCTCTACGGGAATCACGGCCGCGTCGGCGACGCCCGGGTGCGTCAGGAGCAGCGCTTCGAGCTCCGCGGGCGCGACCTGGTAGCCCTTCACTTTGATCAGCTCCTTGAGCCGATCGACGATGGTGAGATAGCCGTCCGCATCCACCATGCCGATGTCGCCGGTGTGCAGCCAGCCCTCGCTGTCGACCGTTCGCGCGGTCGCTTCGGGATTGTTCAGATAGCCCTTCATGACCTGCGGGCCGCGGATCCACACCTCGCCGGTGCGCCCGATTCCCACGTCACGTCCGGACTCCGTATCCACGATGCGGCATTCGGTCGACGGCGCGAGCTGACCGACGGTGCCGAGGCGAACGTCACTCGTGTGCGCGGTGTAGTGTGTGACGGGGCTCGCCTCCGTCATGCCATATCCCTGCTTCAGCGTCACGTTCAAGCGGCGCTGCACGGCCTCGGTTACCGCGGCGCTGAGCGGCGCCGCGCCGCTGAACAGCGCTTCGAGGTGCCGCAATCGATAGCTCTCGACGGAGGGATGTTTCGCGAGGGCGACCGCGATCGGCGGCACGATGTGCGCGACCGAGATTGGCCAGTCCTGCAGCGCTTTGAGGAACGGCTCGAGCTCGAAGCGCGGCAGCGTGACGATGGAGGCGCCGCGCATGAGGCCAAAGTTGAGGATGACGACCATGCCGTAGATATGGAAGAACGGCAGGACGCCGATGAGTGCGCGCAGGTCGCCTCGTTCGAGGGCATCGATCTGCAGGAGATTCGCGACGAGATTGCGATGGGTCAGCATCACTCCCTTCGGCAATCCGGTGGTGCCGGACGAATAGGGCAGCACCACGACATCGTTGTCCGGATCGATGTCGATCGACGGCGGATCGGCATCGCGCGCGATCGAGGCCAGCGACGCCACACCGGGTGCGCCGTCCGTCGTGATCAACTCGACGGCCCACCCGCACTCGGCAATCGCGGTGCGCGCCTTGTCGGCGAGCGCCGCTGACGTGATGAGCATCTTTGCCCCGGCATCGCGGAGCTGCACGGCCAGCTCGTGCGGCGTGCTGCCGGGATTGGCCGTCGTCACGATGGCGCCGAGTCGCGCGACCGCATGAAACGCGATCGCGAACTCCGGCGAGTTCGGCGACCACAGCGCAACGATGTCGCCCTTGGAAATGCCGAGAGCTGCAAGCCCTGCGGCGACTCGTCTTATCCGCTCGCGCAAATCGCCATACGTCACGAGTCGCCCGGTGACCGCATCTGCGAGTGCAACGTCGCCGGCGCGACCGCCGTGCTGGCCGAGCACGAATTCGTACAGAGCGCGCCGGGGAATGCTGATCTCCGGATGCGGACTGCGAAAGATCATCGCGTGCGCGCCTCTGCCTGCTTCCGCCATGCGGCCGGAGGCACGCCGAAAGCTCGCTTGAACGCGCGATTGAACGCCGCCTCGGACTCATACCCGACTTGAAAGGCGATGCGCGCGATGGAGTCGCTGGATGACTTGAGCCGCTGCGCCGCCGCCTGCAGACGCTGCTGAGCGAGGTAGCGCATCGGCGACTCTCCCATCACCCGCGTGAAGCGCTCGGCCAGCGCGGAGCGCGACAAGCCCACTTGGCACGCGAGCTCTTCCGCCGTCCAGCGCCGACTAATACTTCCGTGCAGCAGGCCCAGCGCCCGGCCGACGATCGGGTCGCGCAGGCCGGCGGACCAGCCGCTGCTCGCTTGGGGGAGAGAGGCGAGATAGCGATGCACGGCCTCCATGAACAGCAGCTCCGCCAGTCGCGCGAGCGTCGCGGGCGAGCCGACGCGTCCCGCCGCAAGCTCGCGCGCGGCGAAGGTGAGCGAGCTTTCGATCCAGGCCGCCGCGACGCTCTCCGCGAAAGACACCTTCA
Organism: Steroidobacteraceae bacterium; assembly: GCA_035760965.1. Classification (GTDB taxonomy): domain Bacteria; phylum Pseudomonadota; class Gammaproteobacteria; order Steroidobacterales; family Steroidobacteraceae; genus JADGHX01. The sequence goes on from DASTRY010000035.1 coordinate 107,048, forward strand.
TGACCGCCGGCAGAATGCGCAGCACCGGATCGTTCGGCGTGTCGTTGCCGAGAAATCCGCACAGGACGTACGCGCGCTCACCGCCGCCGCCGTAGACGATGCGCGCCGGTCCGCCGTCCACGCCGGGCCGAATCAGGTCGTTGGCGTTCACGGCGGGCCGATCGAGCGTGCTACCGATCCGGTGCGGATCGTTGCGGGGCAGGACGACGAGCTCACCGGCCGAGGCCTCGACCGGCGGCTGTCCGTCGATCCCGACGAGCATGCGCCCGGCACCGACGTAGTGGTACGCGATGATGTTGGCCGGTTCGGGCGCGAACGGTTTGCAGTCCTCCGGCCCGATCTGCGAGGCCACGCACCACGGCGCCGTGAGCTCGGCTTCGAGCACGATGCCGCCGGTGAGCCGCGTCGTGCGGAAAATATCGAGGAATGCGTCCATCGGTTATCGAGGAATGCGTCCGCTCGGTGAGTGGGTTGGCGGCGCATCGGTCAAAACATCCGGCACCGCGATCATTTTGTGGCACACCTCGCTTCGTAGAGTAGCACTCCTGCTCGAGACGGCAGCGGAGGAGGCATTTCATGATCACCGATCGACAGGGCAATCCGCTCAATGGGGCGACGCCCGCGGCGGCGGCGCGGTTCGATGAGGCCCTCCACGCCTTCAATATCTACCGGGGTGACCCGGTGCGCCTGCTGGATGCGGCCCTGGAGGCTGCGCCGCAGTTCCCAATGGCACGGCTCTTCAAGGCGCACGTGTTCGCGCTGGCCACCGAGCCGGCGGCGACTGCCGAGGCCCGTAAGATCCTCGCCGAGCTGCGCGGCTTGCGGCTGGACGAGCGCGAAGCTGCGCACCTTGCGGCGCTCGATCATCTCGTCAACGGCAACTGGAGCGCTGCGGCGAACGTGCTCACGCAACTCAGCGCGCGCTATCCGCGCGACCTGCTGGCGCTGCAGTCGGGTCACCTCATGGACTTCTATCGCGGCAACCAACGCGAGCTGCGCGATCGCCTCGCCCGCGCGCTGCCCGAGTGGTCGCCTGCGATACCGGGCTACCCGATCCTGCGCGGCATGTATGCGTTCGGCCTGGAGGAGTGCGGCGACTATGCGCGCGCAGAAGAGGAGGGCCGCAGCGCGCTCGACGGTGAGCCGCTCGATTGCTGGGCGCATCACGCGGTCGCGCACGTCATGGAGATGCAGGGGCGTGCCGAAGACGGTATCGGCTGGATGATCGCGCGCGAGCCGTACTGGTCCGGCGACGACAACTTCTTCAAGGTGCACAACTGGTGGCATCGCGCCCTGTATCACTTGGCGCTGCAGGAATCCGACGAAGCGCTCGCCCTCTATGACGGGCCGATTCGCGAGGCGCGCAGCGTCGTGGCGCTCGATCTGGTCGATGCCTCGGCGTTTCTCTGGCGCTTTCACTTGCTCGGTCACGATGCGGGTCATCGCTGGCGCGAGCTGGCGGAGGCGTGGGACCGTCATGCAGACGGCAGGACGTACTCGTTCAACGATTGGCACGCGGTCATGGCATGGCTCGGTGCCGGCCGCGATCGCGATGTCCAGGGGATGCTCGCCATGTATCGAGCGGGCGCGAGCGGCGCCGACGAGAACGCGCTCCGGGCGCGCGAGATCGGTCTGCCGCTGATCGAGGGCTTCGTCGCGTTCTGGCACGCCGATTACGCCCGGGCGATAGAGCGGCTCTACGGCGTGCGTCATATCGCGAACGCTTTCGGCGGCAGTCATGCGCAACGCGACGTGATCGATTGGACGCTCACCGAGAGCGTGTTGCGCGGTGGGCAGGCCGAGCTCGCCGCGGCGCTCGCGCACGAGCGGCTGGCCAGGAAGCCGCACAGTCGCCTCGATCTGGGCTTTCTGACGCGCGCGAGAGAGCGGCGCGAGCCCGGCGCCTCCGGCGCCAGACGTGCGATTGCGGATAGTACGAAATCGTAATATATTGCGGATCGGCTCGCGGCGGTGCACCGGTTGCCCACATTGCCGGCGCATCCGCCGCGACTTTTTGATTTGCGACTTGCGAACGCGACTGGTGAGCGGAGGATCGAGCATGGCTGTCGAGGACTTGACGGACGACGAGCTGCTACGCGCCTTCGAATCCTGCGAGCTGACCGGTACAGCGTTCCGGCACCGAGAGCATCTACGCGTCGCGTGGTTGTACCTGCGGCGCTTGCCCCCGGAGGCGGCCGCGGAGGCGATGGCGAAAGGAATTCGGCGGTACGCCACGCATCACGGCGCCGCGGAGAAATACAACCACACGATGACGTTGATATGGATGAAGTTGGTCGCAGCCGCGATGGCCGCCCATCCGGACGAGGACTTCGACGGCCTCCTGCGGGTGCATCCGGCCTTGCTGGACAAACTCACGCCGGGGCGCTTCTACAGCACGGAGCGACTGCAGAGCCCGCAAGCGCGCGCGGGGTGGCTGGAGCCTGATCTCAGAGCGTTGCCTGCGGCATAATGCCGCGCTCATGGCCGCCACGCGTCCCCAACCCCTGCAGCTCATCGCGTCGATCCATCGCGCGACGCATCGAATCGGCCTGTACATCGCGCAGATGTCGCACCTCGGTGTGACGCAGCCCGAAGCGCACATCCTCGATCATCTCGTGTGTCATGGGGACGCGACCGTCGGCGAACTGCACGCCGCCTTCGCGCATCGCCGGTCCACATTGACGAGCGTGCTCGATCGACTGTCCGACAAGAAGCTGGTCGCTCGCGAGGCGAGCGAAGCGGACCGGCGCACGTTCGTCGTTCGCCTGACGCCCGCCGGAAAGGCGCTTGCGATGCGACTGCAGAAGCCGCTCCGCGAGATCGAGGCGCGTGTGCTCGCGCAGGTATCGGCGCGCGACGTGGCCGGCTTCAAGAAGGTGCTCGCGGCCCTCGAAGAGGTCCTGCGCAATCACCCAACCTGACGATCGAGCGGGCAGCTCGGTCAACGGTGCGCCGTGCGCGGCGGGATGAGCTCGGGCTCGATGGGCCGCGAGGCATCCTGCACGGAATCCGTCGCGGTCGTTCGCGGCGCGACCGAGGGTCCATTCGGTTCGCGTCCGAGCAGCGCCGACTGTCCGTCGAGCACGCGATCGAGCTGCGCGCGAACCGCACCGAGCTCGCGTTCCATCGTGACCCGCAGTGTGTTGATGCGAGAGTGCTCCTCATGTTCGGCGCGCACGCGTTCCGCTTCGAGATCCTTGCGCAACGCGCGACGCTCGCGTGCCCATTCGCGCATGCGCAGAGCGTGCACCACCACCCCGACGAGCGCGACGACACCGGCAACGAACAGCACGAGCGCGATGAGCGGTACTTGAATCTCGGTGAACAAGAGATTCACCGCCACGGGCGTGACGAACAGGTTCCAATTCGCCACGAACAAAACAACGAGCACTACACCGGCGACGATGTAGGCCACGCCTCGGGAACTCATGCTGCGACTCCTCGGGAATGTATTGTTGAACGATCCTGCACGGTTGCGGTTTCCAGAGCCAGTCGAGGTGCCGCTCGCGCGTAGGCCCATGGTCTTATGGAGGGGCCCTCGCGGGGGTTCGAGACTTCGAAGCTCATTCGCTTGGACATTTCTCCGCAGCGGAGGTCACCATGAAGGCGCACATCAGTGTGAGCATCGTCGGCATGGCCGCTGCAGTGACGCTCCTCGGCTGCGCCTCGCAAAGTTCCCTGAGCGAAGCGGACAAGATGGCGCTCGCTGCGAGTCGGGCCGGCGATACGGCGTCGGCGTATCGAGAGATCATCGATAACGTGAGCAACCGCGTCGAGTGCCGGCGGGAAGCGGTGACCGGCTCGCGCATCCAGCGCGAGGTCTGTGTCACGGTCGCCGAGAGAGAAGCCGAGCACGAACGCGCTCTCGCGTTGCTCCAAGAGATGCGCATGAAAGCGGCGATGGCGCCGACATCGATACGTCCGGGCGGCATCCCGGCACCCCTTCCGCCGGGCAGGCGTTGACGGGAGCCGGTCAAGGATTGCGCGCCGGCACGCTGGGCGAGGGGTATTGCGGATACAGGTCCTGCGCTGAGCCCTGCAGGCCGTTCACCAGTGGCTTGACGACCGCGTCGGCCAGCGCCGCGGAGAAGCCGGTGGTGTCGAGCGGCGAGGTGTTCGCGACGATCGCCATCACGTAGCCGCGTTCATCGTGGACGAGCAGTGAGCGCGAGCCGCCCATGATCCCGCCGTGTCCGTATCGATTCGGGTCCGGGCCCACATTGACGCCGAGTCCCCACCAGGAGCCCGCCGGCTCGTCCGCGTCAGGAACATGAGGCAGGTGGGGATTGGCCAGCATCTGCGCTTTCGAATCCGCCGAGAGGAGTCCCTGCACCCGCGAGCCATCGAGCGCCGTCATGAGCCGCGTCATGTCGACCGCGGACCCGACCCAGCCGCCCGCGCCCTCGTAGGCGAGCGGATCGCAGCAATACGGAATCGTGACTTTGCCTTCGCCCGCATACAGCGAGTCGACGAGCGGCGCTCCCGTATAGGCGTAGTACTTCGCCTCGCCCGGAAGTCGACCGGAGACGTGCGGTCTGCCGATGGACATGGCGTTGATGCTTGCCGGGGCGAGCACGTGATCGCGCACGTAGCTCTCGTAGGTCTGGCCCGAAATCTTCTCGACGAGCCGGCCGAGAATGCAGAAACCGACGTTGGAGTACGTCTGGCGCGTGCCGGGCGCGAAGTCGAGCGGCTGGGTCATCGCATAGCGCACCACATCCGCGCACGTGACCGGCGTCGGGATGCCAAGCGTCTGCGCGACGACGATCGGCTGGTTCGTGAAGTCGTCGCGCAGCGACTTGTCCCAACCCCCCGCGTGCTCGAGGAGCTCACGCACCGTGATGTCGCGCAGGCGCGCATCGCCGCCGGGCTGCACGGTGTACTGCGTGAGCATGTCGAAGACCTTCGCGTCGAGATCGAGGCGCCCTTGATCGCGCAGCTGGAGCACCGCGATGGACGTGATCACTTTGGACACGCTGCCGACCAGCACCATCGTGTCCGGCTGCATCGGCGTGCGCGCCTCGAAGTCCTGGTAGCCGTAGCCTCGCGCTAGGATCAAGCGGCCGTCCTTCGCGATGGCGAGACCGACGCCGGGCACGTTCCACTGCCGCATCATGGCCTCGACGGCCGAATCGAAGCCGGCGACGCCCGGAACATCCGGTCCGGTCACCGGGACCTGGGTTCCCGCGGGGAAGAAGTCGCCAGTCGTCGGGGGAGGGGCATTCGCGGGCGGTGGGGTGCCGCTGCCGGGCGTATCGACCGCGATACTGCCGCCGCCACCACCGCCCCCACCGCACGCCGCCGTCAAGGCCAGCACGACACACGCGAGCGCCCCGACCGGGCCCCGCGCGTTCAGCTGTCGGCGGACTCTTTTCGATTCAGCCGGGATTTTCGTGTCCGTCGATTGATCCACAGGGCCGCAACGAGCAATGCAGTGCCGACGAAGCTCAAGGCGATCGCGTTCATTCGAGATGCGTGACTGCAAAGGGCGCGCCATGTGTTCTAAGTGTCCGCCTGTGCTCGACCCCGGCGTTGCGCGACCCGTGCCGCCGTAAAGAATGCCGACAGTCTTCCCGACGATGCTGCTCAGTCGGCGGATCGGTGGCTGCCGCCTTGCGGCGCGACCCGCCAGGCGCTTCCACGCGCCGCCACGGCCGCCGACCAGCCCTCGTCCATCGCGAGCGTCTGCACGGTCCAGTCGGGGGCCAGCAGCGCCGGATTGCGGGTCTGAACCGTCGCGCGGCTCGCAGCCTGGAACATTACTCCGAATTGATCCAGCGGTAGCGACAGTCCGGCGCCGCATCCCTTCATGACCGCTTCCTTCGCTGTCCAGTAACGATAAAAAATTGCGTCTGGTTCCAGTGCAGTCCGGATGGCGTCGCGTTCGGCACCGAAAAAGAAACGATCGGCGATGCTGGCCGCCTCGATCGCGCGATGCTGCTCGAGATCGGCCCCGATTTCCGCGCCTCCCGCGACCGCGAGCAGGGCTCGCGAGCCGGAGTGGCTCAGATTGAACGAGAGGCGGCCGGCCTGATCGCCGGCGAGTGCCGGTTTTCCGTTCGGGCCGCAAATCCAGCGGAGCGACTGCGGAGGACACTTCGCGTACGCGCCGATGAGTGCGCGCAAGACGCCATGCGAAACGACATACGCGTTGCGGTGCCGCTCGAACACGAAGCGGCTCGCCTTCTCTTGCTCCTCGGAGGAGAGGACTTCGACACAGCGCGCGTACTGCTCAGTGCTTGCCGCGAGCTCGAATGCCCAGACATGGACCTCGTCGTGCTCGATCGCGGGGACGGCCTCGATCTCGAGCAGCGAGCCGGCGCTTCGAACTGGGACCGCCGGTCGCACTTCCGAGCCGTCGTCGCCGGGTGCGCCATGCGCAGGCTCAAGGACATTCATACAGGTGGAGAATAAGATGAGCGTGTCGCACGCGGTGCAATTCCGTTTCGAGTCTTCGCTTTGTGACGCAAGTTACGCGTCATGGGTAGGGTCTGCCTGCTATGCTCGCCTGGCACCGAGCGGCTTCCAAGGCGGCTTTCCACAGAACACGCCGGAACGCCAGATAACATATTGATCAGCTCGAGCTCGGGGCAGCGACGAGTCGGTTTCCCGAACGGAGCGGGGCGTCGCCGGCGCGTCGTGCAAAGTTCGGGAGATACGATTAACAGGGAGAACGTGATGCGGAGTGGGCAAACATGAGCCCGCGAGCACCACTCTGGCAACCGCCTGAGTCAATGCTCGCAGGGGCCAATCTCACTCGATTCGCGGAATGGGCAACTCGGCGGACCGACGCGGATTTGCGCGCGTATCCGTCACTGCATCGATGGTCGATCGATCACGCCGGGGATTTCTGGCGGCTGATCTGGGAATTTTGCGAGGTTCGGGGCGACCTCGTTGGGCCTGCGCGCGTCGACGCCGCCGCGATGACCGAAGTGCGGTGGTTCCCGCAGGCGCGACTGAACTACGCCGAGAATCTGCTGCGCCGCCGTGACGCTGCGCCGGCGCTCCTCTTCTGGGGCGAAGACAAGGTGCGGCGCTCCGTTTCCTGGGAAGAGCTGTATCGCGAGGTGGCGGCCGTCGCGGCCGGGCTGCGCGCGCTCGGCGTGGGCCCGGGTGATCGCGTCGCAGGCTACCTACCCAACATGCCGGAAGCGGCGATTGCGATGCTCGCGGCCGCCAGCATCGGCGCCGTGTGGTCCTCCTGCTCGCCGGATTTCGGCGCGCGCGGTGTGCTCGAGCGCTTCGGCCAGATCGATCCGAAGGTGCTCTTCGCGTGCGATGGGTACTGGTTCAACGGCAAGCACGTCGATTCGATGGAGCGCCTCGCCGAGGTCGTGCGCGGGCTGCCTTCGCTCGTGCGGACGGTGATCGTGCCGTATGCGGGCGGCTCGGCGCCGACGGCATCCATCCCGAATGCAGTGGACTACGCAGCATTCCTTGCGGACCCCGCAGGATCGGCCGAGCTCGAGTTCGCGCGGCTGCCCTTCGATCATCCGCTCTTCATTTTGTATTCCTCGGGAACGACCGGTGTCCCGAAGTGCATCGTTCACGGCGCCGGCGGCACGCTGCTTCAGCATCTGAAGGAGCATCGTCTGCACTCGGACGTGAAGCCGGGCGATCGCCTGTTCTACGCCACCACCTGCGGCTGGATGATGTGGAACTGGCTGATGACGGGGCTCGCCTCCGAAGCGACGCTCGTGCTCTACGACGGCTCGCCGCTCGTCGGGCACGGCGCGATTCTCTTCGATCTCGCCGACGAGGCGGAGATCACGCACTTCGGCACGTCGGCGAAGTTCATCGACACCGCCGCGAAGCTCGGCTTGAGCCCGATGCGCACGCATCGCCTGCAGCACCTGCGCGCCGTGCTGTCCACCGGCTCGCCGCTCGCGCCGGAGAGCTTCGACTACGTCTACCGCGAGATCAAAGCGGACGTGTGCCTCTCGTCGATTTCCGGCGGCACCGACATCGTCTCGTGCTTCGTGCTCGGCGCGCCGACGCTGCCCGTGTGGCGCGGCGAGATCCAGTGCCTCGGGCTCGGGCTCGCGGTCGAGGTGTTCGACGAGGCCGGGCGCTCGGTCACCGGCGAGAAGGGCGAGCTCGTATGCACGCGCGCGTTTCCCTCGATGCCGGTGCGATTCTGGAACGACCCGGACGGCTCGAAGTATCACAATGCGTACTTCGCGAAATTCCCGGGCGTCTGGTGCCACGGCGACTACGTCGAGCTCACGGAGCACGACGGCGTACGCGGCATGATCATCTACGGCCGCTCGGATGCGACGCTGAAGCCGGGCGGCGTGCGCATCGGCACGGCGGAGATCTACCGTCAGGTCGAGCAGCTTCCCGAGGTCAGCGAGTCGCTCGTCATCGGTCAGGAATGGCAGAACGACACGCGCATCGTGCTCTTCGTGAAGCTGCGCGCGGGGCTGATGCTCGACCGCGCGCTGATCCAGCGCATTCGCGAGCACATCCGGCGCAATGCCTCGCCTGCGCACGTGCCCGCGAAAGTGGTGCAGGTCACCGACATTCCGCGCACGAAGTCGAACAAGATCGTCGAGCTGGCCGTGCGCAACGTGGTGCACGGCCGGCCGGTGAAGAATGTCGAGGCGCTCGCCAATCCCGAGGCGCTCGAGCAGTTCCGCAATCGGCCGGAGTTGAATCAGGACGACGAGAGCACCGAATCCGTGGCGAGCGTCGCGGACCCCGCTTCCGAACCTCCCATGCACGGGCTCGCATGGGTTGCGCGCGGTGTGTCCGGCTCGGCACTGCCTGTCGATTTCTTGGCGCCGCTCGAAGCGGTGCGCGAGCGAGTGCAGCGGGTCGCAAGCCGTGTGGCCGACCAGGCGAGCCACGTGGCGCAACTGGAGAGCCTTGCGTTGGCGTACGTGCGAGAGGCTTTCGCCGCGCTGGACGCGTCGGGCGCGCCGGTCGCGCCTCAGCACCGGCGCGCGGCCGCGCGGCTGCGCGCCGTGCTCGCCGAGCAGAAAACCGCGAGCGCGCTTTCCGCCGCGGAGCAGGTTGCGCAGATCCAGCGCCTTGCTCCGCAGCTGCATCATGAGCTGGCGCTGATCTCTCGCTGCGGCTCGGCGCTGGTGGATGTTCTCACCGGCACCCGCGACCCTCTCTCGCTGCTGTTCGCCCAAGGCGCCGCGGCGGAAATGGCGGCCCTGTATCGCGATTCGCTGACCTTCGGCTCACTGAACGCGCTGATGCCGACGGCCGTCGAGTCGCTCATCGCCGCGCTGCCGCCAAACCGCACCGTACGGATTTTGGAGCTCGGCGCGGGCACCGGCGGAACCACTGCTCACGTTCTTCCGCAGCTCGATCCCGCGCGCACCGAGTATGTCATCACGGACGTCGGCGCATACTTCCTGAATCACGCCCGCGAGGCCTTCGGCCGATATCCGTTCGTTCAGTGCGCCGTGTTCGACGTCGAGAAGTCGCCGCAGGCGCAGGAGTGGCGCGGCGGGCAGTTCGACATCGTGATTGCGGCGAATGTGCTGCACGCGACGGTCGATCTCGAGCGGACCTTGCGCAACGTGCGCGAGTTGCTGAAACCCGGCGGCGCACTCGTGCTGCTCGAGGGAAGCGAGCCGCGGCTGTGGCTCGACATCACGTTCGGTTTGACGGACGGCTGGTGGCGCTTCAGCGACGAACATTTGCGGCCGAGCTATCCGCTGCTCACGCCGGAGCAGTGGCGCGCACCGTTGCGCGCGGCGGGATTCTCGTCGGCGACTTCTGCGGCGCCGCCCGGCGGAATGATCATGGCGCAGGCCATCATCGTCGCGCGTGCCGATGAGACAGCGCGCGTCACGGCGCAGCGAACCTTCGTGCTGCTCGCGGAGCGCCATGGCGCCGCCGAGCCGCTTGCTGCGAGCCTGCGAGCGCGCGGACAGCGATGTGTCACGCAGGGTTTGGATTGCGACCGTCGAGCGATTCGCGAGACCCTTCTGCGAGCTCGGGAAGAGGGCAGCCTCGACGGAGTGGTCTGCCTCTTCGACTCCGAGGTCGCGCTCGCCGGCGATGCGTCTTCGGACTCCTTGATGCGCGTCGCGCAGAAGTCTTGCACGAGCACGCTCGACGTTTTGCACGAGCTGCTGAACCTCGATCTCGCGCAGCCTCCGCGTCTTTGGGTCGTCACACGAGACTGCGCGCCGGTCGGCGCGTCGCGGCTCACCGGCATCGGCCAAGCGCCGCTGCGCGGCTTCGCACTCGCGGTGGCGCAGGAGCATCCGGATCTGCGCTGCACCCACATCGATATCGAGCGCGCACCCAGCACAGCGACCGTGCAGGCGCTTTGCGATGAGCTGCTCGCGGATTCTGCCGAAGATCGCGTTGCGATTCGCGACGGCGCGCGCGCGGTGCAACGACTGGTGCCTTGGCATCACGACGTCAACCGTGCGCCGCCGCGGTTCTCGTCGCAGGGCACGTATCTCATCACGGGCGGACTGGGGCCGCTCGGTCTCTTCTTTGCGCAGTGGCTGGTCGAACACGGTGCACGCCATCTCGCTCTCGTCGGACGCCGCGCTCCGAGCGCGGCGGCTTCGGCGGCGCTCGATCGGCTGCGCGCGCTGGGAGCGACCTTGCACGTGGCGCAGGCGGATGTCGCCCGAGCCGACGAGGTTGCGCGACTCTTCGAGCGTCTCGCACGTGAGGCGCCGCCTCTCGAAGGCGTCATCCACGCCGCCGGTGTGCTCGACGACGGTATCTTGCGCGATCAGCACTGGGAGCGATTCGCGCCGGTGCTCGCGCCGAAAGTGGCCGGTGCCTGGAATCTGCACGTCGCGACACGCGACATACCGCTCGCGTTCTTCGTGCTGTTCTCGTCGACTGCGGCGGTGCTGGGTCACGCGGGACAGGCGAATCACGCTGCGGCCAACGCGTTTCTCGATACGCTCGCGCACGCCCGACGTGCCGCGGGCTTGCCGGCTCTCAGCATCAACTGGGGTTCGTGGGCCCGGATCGGCGCGGCTTCGAGCGAAGTGATCCTCGAACGGCTCGCGCGGCAGGGCATCCAGTCGCTCGCGCCCGAGCAGGGCGCAGCCGCTTTCGAGCGCGCACTCGCCGCCGGCGAAGCCGAAGTGGTCGTGGCGGGCGTCGATTGGCGCGAGTTCGAGAAGCTGCGCGGACCCTCGCCGCTCATCGAGGCGATGCGTGCCCTGCGGCCGGCGCAAACGGACGCGCAGACCTCGTTCAGCAGCCGGCTCGATGCGGCGACCCCGGATTCGCGGCTCGAGATGCTGAGCAGCTACGTGCGCGCAGAGGTTGCGAAGGCGACAGGGATCGACGATCCGGAGCTCGTGGCCGTGGACCGGGGCTTCTTCGAGCAAGGCATGGATTCGCTGTCGTCCATCGAGCTGCGTAACCGGCTGCAGCGCGGGCTCGAGCGAAGTCTTCCCGCGACTCTCGCGTTCGACTACCCGAACGTCACGGCATTGCTCGCGTATCTGCGCCGCGAGATCTATGGAGACGCCTATTTCGAGGTCGCACGAGACATTCCGAGCGCGCCGGTGCAGAGCGCAGACGCACCGCTCGCGCCGGCACCGATTCTCGAGGAAATGGACGCGGCGATCGCCGACGAGCTTGCGCAACTGGACGCGCTGTTGAGACCTCACCGCTAACGGGATCGGTCATGACGGACGAGTCCAGCCAGAACTCTCCATCGTCGGTGCGCGGAGCGCCGCAGAGCGCGCAAGTGCTCGCGGCGTTGCGTGAAGCGCGCTCGCGCATCGAGAGCCTGGAGCGCTCGCGGCGGGAGCCGATCGCGATCGTCGGTGCGGCGTGCCGCTTGCCGGGTGCGTCGGATACTCCCGAGGCGTTCTGGAATCTGCTCGCCGCGCGGCGCGATGCGATCACGCCGGTGCCGGCGAATCGCTGGCAGAACGCCGACTATTTCAGCGCCGATCCCGACGCGCCCGGAACGCTCAACGTGAGCGGCGGCGGCTTCATCGAGCTGCCGCAGGACTTCGATCCGGAATTCTTCGGCATGGCGCCGCGCGAGGCGCTGAGCCTCGATCCGCAGCAGCGACTGCTGCTCGAAGTGAGCTGGGAAGCGCTGGAAAACGCCGGGATGGCCGCGGACCGTCTGAACGGGCAAGAGATCGGCGTCTTCACTGCGATCTGCTGGAACGACTACGGGCAGCGCCTGCTCGGTCGCGATGCTCGCGAGATCGACGCGTACATGGCCTCGGGTATCGCGAACAGCATGGCCGCGGGGCGCCTCTCGTACATCCTTGGGCTGCATGGCCCGAGCATCACGATCGATACGGCATGCTCTTCCTCGCTGGTCGCCGTCCATCTCGCGTGCCAGAGCCTGCGCAACGGCGAGTGTGCCGCGGCGATCGTCGGCGGTGCGAGCCAGCTGCTGCACCCCGAGCTCTACGTCAATTTCACCAAGGCGCACATGCTCTCGCCGGACAACCGGTGCAAGACGTTCGATGCCGGCGCGAACGGCTTCGTTCGCAGCGAGGGTTGCGTCGTCGTCGTGCTAAAGCGCTTGTCGGACGCGCTCGCTGCCAACGATGAAGTGCTTGCGGTGATCCGCGGCTCGGCGATCAATCACGATGGCCACACGAGCGGGCTCACGGTGCCGAACGGCCCGGCGCAGCAGGATGTCATCCGCAAAGCGCTGCGCGCCGCGGATCTGTCACCGGACGAGATCGACTACATCGAAGCGCACGGGACCGGAACGGCGCTCGGTGACCCGATCGAAGTGGGCGCGCTCGGCGCGGTGTTCGGTCGCGCGGCGCGCCGCGCGCCGCTGGTGCTCGGCGCGGTGAAGTCGAACATCGGACATCTCGAAGCGGCTGCGGGACTTGCGGGTCTGCTGAAAGTCGTGCTGGCGCTGCGACACGAGTCCATCCCGGCCAACCTGCATTTCAGCAATCCGAATCCGCACATCGATTGGCAGCGACTTCCGTTCGCGGTGCCGGTGCGCGAGCACGCTTGGCCGCGCTCGGAACGCGCGCGGGTGGCCGGCGTGAGCTCGTTCGGGTTCAGCGGTACGAACGCGCACGTCATTGTCGCTGAGGCGCCGCAGCCTGTGCGCGCGCCAAGCTCGGCTGAGCGACCCGTGCACGTTCTCACACTCAGCGCTCGCAGTGAAAATGCCCTTCGGACGCTTGCCGCGCGATATGCACAGCGGCTGAGCGACGACGGTCAGATCGAGCTCGCCGACGCAGCGTTCACCGCGAACACCGGCCGCGCGCAGTTCCTGCATCGCCTCGCAGTGTGCGCGAAGTCCGCAGCCGAAGCGGCGGCCGCGCTCAACGCGGCTGCGCGCGGCGAAGCATCGCCGGCCGTCGTTCGCGGACGCGTCGAGCGCGGAGGTCGGCCGCGCATTGCGTTCCTGTTCACCGGTCAGGGATCGCAGTACGTCGGCATGGGCCGCGCGCTGTACGAGACTCAGCCGACGTTCAAAGCGGCGCTCGACGAATGCGACCGCATCCTGTCCGAGCGACATGGCGTAGCGCTGCTCGACTCGCTCTATCGCGGCGGAGCGGATTTGAACGCCACGCAGATCACGCAGCCCGCGCTCTTCGCGATCGAATACGCGCTGAGCCGGCTCTGGATGTCGTGGGGCGTGGAGCCGACGCATCTGATGGGGCACAGCGTCGGGGAGTATGTCGCGGCGTGCGTCGCTGGAGTCTTCAGCCTCGAAGAGGGGCTGATGTTGATTGCCGCGCGCGGGCGCTTGATGGGCGCGTTGCCGAGCAATGGCGCGATGGCCGCCGTCCTGACGGACGAAGCCGCCGTCGCCGCAGCGTTGGCGCCGCACGCGCGCGAGGCGGCCATCGCGGCCGTGAACGGACCGACCAACGTCGTGATTTCCGGCGACCGAGCCGTCGTGGAGCGGCTCTGCACGCAGTTCACCGCACGCGGAATCCGGACCGTTCCACTTGTCGTCTCGCACGCTTTTCACTCGCCCCTCGTGGAGCCGATGCTCGACGAGTTCCGGCGCGTCGCCGAGCGCATCACGTACTCGAAGCCACGGCGCGAAGTGATCTCAAACGTGACTGGCGCCGTCGCCGGAGCGGAGATTGCGAGCGCCGACTACTGGTGCCGTCACGTGCGCGCGCCGGTCCGGTTCGCCGCCGGCATGCAGGCGCTGCACGCGCGGGGCTGCAACTCCTTTATAGAGGTGGGTCCGCGGCCGGTCCTGCTGGGGATGGGGCGGCAGTGCGTGCCGGAGGGCGGCGCCTGGCTTCCGAGCCTGCGCCCCGACACTGACGACTGGAGCGTCCTGCTCTCCAGCGTGGGGACCCTCTATGTACAGGGCGTGCCGATCGATTGGATCGGGTTCGATCGTGACTACACGCGCAAGCGTGTGTCGCTGCCGAACTATCCGTTCGAGCGCCGGCGCTACTGGATCGATGCAACTGTTCGCTCGCAAGCGGCCGCGACTGCCCAGGGCGATACCGTCGGTCTGCTGGGATCGCGGCTCTCGCTCGCGACGAGCGAGACCGTCTATAGCAGTCGCGTGAGCGCAGAACGCCCGGCCTATCTCGCGGACCACGTGGTCGGCGGGCGCACGCTGATGCCGGCTACCGCGTTCCTCGAAATGGCGCTCACGGCGGCGCGTATCACGACGTCTGCCGGTGAGGGGCCGATTGCAGTCGAGGACGTGGTGATCGCAGCGCCGCTGGTCCTGCATGAGCGCACGCCCACTGAGGTCCAGTTCGTGATCGCTCCGGGGGCGCCGAACGCGTTTCGTATCTCGAGCCGCGCGCAGGCCGATGAGAGCTGGACGCTGCACGTGAGCGGTCGGCTCGCGAGCGTCTCGACAGAGCAAGCGCCGGAGCCGCTGGACATCGGCGCGGCGCGAGCGGCTGCTGCGCGCGTGTTCGAGAGTCGCGACTACTATGAGCGCGCGCGGTCTGCGGGTTTCGAGTTCGGTCCCGCGTTCCGCGGGCTGCAGCAACTGTGGGCAGGCGAGCAGGTAGCGCTCGGCGAAATCATGCTGCCCGAGTCGCTCGGACGGCAGGACGGTGCGAGCGCGTTTCACCCGGCGCTCCTCGATGCCTGTCTGCAGGTCGTCGCCAGCTTCGTGCCCGCCGGGCGCGAGCTCGTCGTGCCTCTCGGCATCTCGCGCATCATCGTGTTCCGCAAGCCAAGCACGCATCTGTTCAGCCGCGCGACGCTGCGCGGCGCGGTGTCCGAGTCCGGTGCGCTCGCCGCGGATGTCGCCATCTTCGATGCGGCTGGCCAGCCGGTCGCGCAGATCGAAGGCTTCGCTTGCCGGCCGCTGGCGAGCGTCGGACGTGCATCGGACGTCGCGGAATACGATCTCGTGTGGCGACTCGCGCCGCGAGTCTTGAAGGAGCCGCCGCGCGCTTCCGGTCACTGGCTGATCGTCGCGGACGAGCTGGGCTATGCCGACGCTCTCGCGAAAGCGCTGCAGGAACTGGGTGCGCGCACGCTGCTGGCACGCGCCGGCACCGCATTCCGGCGGCTCGATCAGGCGCATTGCGAGCTGGACCTCTCTGATCGCGCGCAGCTCGAGCAACTTCTGCAGCTCGGCGACGCGCAATGGCAAGGCATCGTTCACTGCGGTGCCGTTTGCGGCGACAGCGTCGCGGACGCGATGACCGTCGAGCAGCTCGAACGCTCTCAGACACTCGGGTGCGCCTCGCTGCTCGCGCTCGTGCAGGCAATGATCGCAACCGAGGCAAGTGCAAACGCGCGCCTCGTGGTCGTGACACGCGGCGTGCATTCAGTCTCGACGGAACCGCTGCACCCGCTGGGCATAGCGGGAGCGACTGCGTGGGGTCTCGCGCGCGTCATCGCGAGTGAGCACCCTCACACGGGTTGCGTGCGGGTCGATCTCGACCCGCATGGCGCGCCGGAAGCTCACGCGCCCGCGCTCGCGGCCGAAGTGCTCACGGCGGAGAGCGGTGAAGAAGTGGCCCTCCGTGCTGGTGGCTTGCGTTACGTTGGCCGGCTGAGCACACACGAAGCCCGCGCTACGAGGACTGAAGTCCCCACGGGTGTTGCGCGTTTGGAGGCGTCCCGCGCGGGTGTTCTCGACGAGCTGAAGTGGGTCTCTCACGTGCGGCGCGCGCCGGCTCCGCACGAGGTGGAAATCGAGATTCGCGCGACGGGGCTCGGGTTCCGCGATGTGCTCAACAGTCTCGGGATGTATCCGGGCGGGCCGGTGCCGCTCGGCTGCGAATGCGCCGGTGTGATTACCGCCGTCGGATCGGCGGTGAGTCATGTCGCGGTCGGCGACGCTGTGTTCAGCGTGGCCTATGGCAGCTTCGCGACGCACGTGACGGTTCCAGGCGCATGGGTCGTGCGCAAGCCGCCGACGCTCAGCTTCGAGCAGGCGGCCGCGATTCCGTCGTCATTCCTGACGGCCGAGTATTCGTTGCTCGCCGTCGCGAAGCTCACGCGCGGACAGCGTGTGCTCATTCATGCAGGCGCCGGTGGAGTCGGCAACGCGGCGATTCAGGTGGCGCTGCATGCGGGCGCTGAGGTATTCGCCACCGCAGGCAGTCCGGCGAAGCGCGCGTTTCTATCGTCGATCGGTGTGCATCACGCGTACGATTCGCGCTCGACGGAGTTTGCCGACGAGATCCTGCGCGCAACGGGCGGCCGCGGCGTCGACGTCGTTCTGAATTCGCTGGCCGACGAGTTCATCGAGCGCAGCTTCGCGGTGCTCGCGGCGGAAGGCTGCTTCGTCGAGCTGGGCAAGCGCGGCATCCTGACGGCGGAGCACGCCAGGCAGCTGCGGCCTCGCGCGCGTTACGTAATCGTGGATCTCGGGGAAGTCTCGCCGCAACAGCCGGCGTTGGTCCACGAGATGCTCACGCGAATCGTCGAGCGTCTGGAGCAGGGCATGTACGCGCCGCCGCCGGTCACCTCGTTCGCGATGGACCGCGCCACCGAAGCCTTCCAGCACATGGCTCGCGCGCGTCACACGGGCAAAATCGTGACGACGGCATCGCCGGCGCGCACGCGAGACGTCGTGCGCTCCGATGGTACGTACATCGTGACGGGTGGATTGGGCGCGCTCGGTCTCGAGGTGGCCCGGTCGCTCGTGGGTCGTGGCGCGCGTCACATCGTGCTCGTCGGACGCCGCCCGCCTGCGGACGACGTTGCAGCCGTCATCGCGCAGCTTCGGCAGCAAGCGAGCGACGTTCGCGTGGTCGCTGCAGACGTCGCCGACTACGACGCGCTCGCGGCTGCGCTTGATGATCTGCGCAAGGAGATGCCGCCGATCCGCGGCATCGTGCACGCGGCGGGCGTGCTGGACGATGGCGTGATCGCTCAGCAGACCTGGGTGCGCTGCGCGCAGGTGCTCGCGCCAAAAGTGCGCGGTGCGTGGAATCTGCATCAGCTCACACAACAGGATTCGCTGGATTTCTTCGTGCTGTTTTCCGCTGCCGCCGGTCTGCTCGGCATTCCGGGGCAAGGCACGTACGCGGCGGCCAATGTATTCCTCGACTCGCTCGCGGTGTTCCGCCGCCGCATGGGGTTGCCCGCGACCAGCATCGACTGGGGAGCGTGGGACCAACGCGGCATGGCGCAGTCGCTGGACGCTGTTCGCTCACTCGCGGCGCGCGGGTTGCGGTTCATGTCCGTCACGCGAGGCATCGAGGCGCTGTGGCAAGCGATCGCGGACGATGCCGCTCAGCGCATCGTGCTGCCGATCGACTGGCAGCGATTCCGCGAGCGGGCTGGCGATGCACCGATGCCATTGCTGTCGGAGTGCTTCGCCGAAGAGGGACGCCGCGCCGCGAGTGCGCCAGCCGCGCCGAAAACCACGACTTCGCGCCAGCCACAGCCTTCGGCGGATCTCGCTACGCGACTCGCGCAGGCGCCCGCACCAGCTCGCTATCGCATGCTTGCCGATCTAGTGCTCGCGCAGGTTCGCAGCACCATCGGGCTTGCCCCCGACCAGGCCGTCGACGAGCGCCAGCCGCTCCAGGAGCTGGGGTTGGATTCACTGATGGCAGTGGAATTGCGTAATGCGTTGGCGGCCATGACCGCGAGAACATTGCCGGCGACTCTAGCCTTCGACTACCCGACGACGGAGGCGATCAGCCGACACCTCCTTTCCGTATTGATGCCCGAACATTCCACGCCTGCGGCGCCGGCAGTGCGCAAGCACGTGCAGAGTGTCGGGCGGGTTACCGACGCAGACGTCGCGGCGCTCTCGGATGACGAGGCCGCCGAGCTGTTGCTGCAAGAGCTGGACGAGGTCGCGAGACAGTGAGCGCGAAAGAGAACTGGCCGAACGCCGACGTCGCGGGCGACGCGCTCTCGCCGGTGAAGCGTGCGCTCATCGAAGTCCGCGAACTGCGGCGGCGCCTCGCGGCATACGAAGCCGAACGGCACGAGCCGATCGCGATCGTCGGTATCGGTTGTCGCCTGCCGGGCGGCATCGTCGATGCGAACGGACTCTGGCAACTGCTGAGCGGGGCGGTCGATGCCGTCACGGAAGTGCCATCGAGCCGCTGGGACGCGGATCGGCTGTTCGATGCGGACCCGGACGCCGCAGGGAAGATGTACACGCGCGCCGGCGCGTTCGTTGCGGATGTCGATCGATTTGACCCGTACTTTTTCGGTATTCCGCCGCGGGAAGCTGCGTGCATGGACCCGCAGCAGCGCTTGCTGCTCGAAGTCGCCTGGGAAGCGCTCGAGGATGCGGGGTGCGATCCGTCGCGCCTTGCGGGCAGCGACAGCGGCATCTTCGTCGGCATTGGCTCGCACGACTACGCGCTCCTGCAGGCCCGTGCCAACGCCCTGGCGGACATCGATGCGTATTTCGCATCCGGCACGACGCACAGCGTCGCAGCGGGAAGGCTCGCGTACTTCCTCGGATTCCACGGACCCTGCGTCGCCGTCGATACGGCGTGCTCGTCGTCGCTCGTCGCGATTCATCAGGCGTGCGTGAGCCTGCGCAGGCGCGAGTGCCGGCTCGCACTGGCTGGCGGCGCGAGTTTGATGCTGACGCCGGATTACACCGTGAACTTCTGTCGCGCGCGCATGCTGTCGCCCGACGGCAAGTGCCGCACGTTCGACGCGGGTGCGAATGGCTATGTGCGCGGTGAAGGCGTCGCGCTCATCGCGCTCAAGCGTCTGACGGACGCCCAAGCGGCAGGCGATCGCGTTCTCGCAGTCATTCGCGGCAGTGCCGTGAATCAAGACGGCCGGAGCACCGGGCTCACCGTTCCCAATGGCCCTGCGCAGAGTGCAGTTATTCAGAGCGCACTCGCGGATGCGCAACTCGAGCCGCGGGACGTGAAGTACGTGGAAGCGCATGGCACCGGGACGCCGCTGGGTGATCCGATCGAGGTGCAGGCGCTCGCGGCTTCGCTAGGCGCGGGCCGCAGTAGCGACTCGCCGCTGCTGATCGGCTCGATCAAAACGAATATCGGTCACCTCGAGTCGGCGGCCGGTATCGCAGGACTGTTGAAGGTCGTGCTGTCGATGCAGCACGGGGAAATTCCTGCGCACCTTCATCTGACGACGCCGAATCCGCACATCGACTGGGCGCGGTTGCCGGTCGCAGTGACGACGACGCGGCGCCCGTGGCCCGAGGGCCGCAAGATCGCGGGCGTCAGCTCCTTCGGGTTCAGCGGCACGAATGCCCACGTCATTCTCGAGGAGGCGCCCCCAGCCACTGCGGTGCCCAGCGCGAATGCGATGTCCAGCGTGAGTGCACTGCCCAGCGCGAATGCGCCGGGCGCGCTCTGCGTGCTCCCCTTGTCCGCCAAGGACGGGCGCGCGCTGAAGGCACTCGCAACGCGCTACGAAGCGCATCTCGCGTCGAATCCAGACGCGAACCTTGCGGACGTCTGCTACACCGCCGCCACTGGCCGAGCCCACTTCAATGAGCGTGCGGCGATCGTCGCAGCAGATATTGCGGCGGCCCGCACGGAGCTCGGCAATTTCCTGCGCGGCTTCCCGTCTGCACGACTGCATTCGGGCAGCGCGCCGGTCGCACCGCAGATTGCGTTCCTGTTCACCGGGCAAGGCGCGCAGTACGCGGGGATGGGCCGTGAGCTGTACGAGAGCGAGCCGGTGTTCCGCGAAGTGCTGGACCGCTGCGCGCAAGCGCTGGCGGGCGAGCTGGATCGGCCGCTGCTGGAAGTGATGTGGGGTGCGGAGTCGGCGCACCTCGATCAGACGCGCTACACGCAGCCGGCGCTGTATGCGCTGGAAGTGGCGGTCGCCACACTGTGGCGCAGCTGGGGCGTGGAGCCTTCGGTCGTACTGGGCCACAGCGTTGGTGAGTATGCGGCAGCGTGCGTCGCCGGTGCCTTCACCGTTGAAGAAGGTGCGCGTCTCGTGGCGGCGCGCGCCCGCCTGATGCAGCAGTTGCCCGCAGGCGGCGGGATGCTGGCCGTGCAGGGGGCGAGTGATCGCGTGCAGGAGCTCGTGGAGCACACGCTCTCGGGTCGCAAGGGCGGAGTGGGGATCGCGGCACTCAACGCGCCCGGCAGCATCGTGCTTTCGGGTGCGCAGTCCGCGCTGAAATCCGTCGCGCAGGATTTGGCTGATGCCGGC
Source organism: Steroidobacteraceae bacterium (assembly GCA_035760965.1). Lineage (GTDB taxonomy): Bacteria > Pseudomonadota > Gammaproteobacteria > Steroidobacterales > Steroidobacteraceae > JADGHX01. The sequence goes on from DASTRY010000035.1 coordinate 127,559, forward strand.
TTGCGTGTGACGCCGCTGCAGGTCTCGCACGCGTTTCACTCAGAGTTGCTGGACCCGATGCTCGACGAGTACGAGCGCGTAGCGGGCGCCGTGCAGCACAGCGCTCCGCAAATGCGGTGGATCTCGAATCTGAGTGGCGACGAGCTCGACTGGGATCGCTGGAGCGGCAGCATGGGGCGCTACTGGCGCGAGCATGCGCGCCAAGCGGTGAAATTCGAGTCGTCCGTGCGCGCGGCGGCGCGCGCGGGCGCGCAGTTGTTCATCGAGGTCGGGCCTCATGGCGTGCTGGCGACACTTGGTCAGACGACACTGGGCGCGGACACACTGGGATGGGTAGCGAGCCTGCGCCGCGGGCGCGGCGAGCGCGAACAACTCTTGGAGAGCGTCGCGCAGGTGTACGTGCGTGGCGTCGCGCTGGATTGGCAGCGTTTCGCCGGCTCGAACCGCCATCGCAAGGTGGCTCTGCCGACCTATCCGTTCCAGCGCGAACGCTATTGGGTGACCCTCACGCAGAAGCGTGAGTCGCTGAAGGAACACACGCCTCGGTGGAAACGCGCGCTTGCCGCAGGGCGGCGGCACGCCGAGTTCATGCCCGTCGACATGGACATCGACTCGTTCCCCGCCAAGTTTGCAGCGCTGGAGAAGCTGTCGCTCGCCTACATGCGGGAGACGCTGCGGCAGTTGCAGCTCTTCGTCCGCGCAGGAGAGGTGCATACCGCAAGTGGCATCATCGAGCGTGCGGGCATTCAGCCCGTATACCTGCGTCTGATCGAGCGCTGGCTCGCGCACCTCGCCGCAGCCGGCCTGCTCGAAAGCCGCGGGGAAGAGTACGTGGCGACTTCGCCGCTGCCGCACGGCGACCTCGAGCAGGTGCGGTCGGCCGCGCGCGACGCGCTGCGCGGCTACTCCGAGATGTTCGACTTCGTGGACCTCTGCGGGTCGAAGCTCGCGGATGTTCTCTGCGGTCGCGAGAGTGCGCTCGAAACGCTGTTCCCGTCCGGCTCATCGCACATTGCAGATGGCATTTATCAGCACTCCGTCGTGGCGCGCTACTACAACGAGATAGTGCGCTCGGTCGTGCAGGCGATTGCCGGCGATGCGCAATCGCTCTCGATCCTGGAGATCGGTGCAGGCACGGGCGGCACCACGTCGCTCTTGCTGCCAACGCTCGATCCAGCGCGCTGCCGCTACGTCTTCACGGACGTCGGCAAGCTGTTCCTCGTTCAGGCGCGCAAGAAATTCTCCGAGCACAAGTTTCTGGAGTACGCGGTACTCAACATCGAACAGTCACCGGCCGAGCAGGGGTTTGCGGAGCACGCGTTCGATGTCGTGGTGGCAGCGGACGTGCTGCACGCCACGAGCGACCTCGCTAAGACACTCCAGCATGTGCGCTCGCTACTGGCTCCGGGCGGCGTGCTGGTGATGCTGGAAGCCACCGACGATCCCATCTGGCTGGACGTGAGCATCGGCCTCGTTCGCGGATGGCAGAAGTTCGCGGACCCGATGCGCGAGAAGCAGCCGCTGCTGAAGCCGGAGCAGTGGTCGTCGCTGCTGCTGGAGTGCGGGTTCGATGCCGTCGAAGCGTTCCCATCTGCGAATGCGCGCACGGCGCAGCTCGGCCATCACGTCATCATCGCGAAGCCGCAGGGTAGTGCGGCAACGTCCTCGGCCCGTGCAAGCGGGAGACTCGTGGACGCAGAGCTTGCGCTCGCCGCCGAGGACCGCGCTTCGGACACCACTCCGCTGCGCTCGCAACTCGACGCCGCACCACCGCACGTGCAGATGGAGATGCTGATCGCGCTGGTGAGCGGTGAGGTCGCCGCCGTGCTCGGACTCGATGCGGCTCATCACCCCGCGCCCGAGCAGCGCCTCATGGATTTCGGTGTCGATTCGCTGATGGCGGTGGAGCTGCGCAACCGGCTGGCCCGGCGTTTGGCGCTTACCCGCAAGCTGACGGCGACACTGATCTTCGATTACCCAACGGTGAGTGCCATCGCGAAGCACCTCGCCACAGATGTGCTGCGCTACGCACCGCACGCGCGCGAGGAGGACTCGCGTTCCGCCCCCGCGCCTGCAGCCGTGCGCGCAACCACCGCTGCACAGATCGAGCAGATGGCCGAGGAAGAAGCCGAAGCCATGCTGCTGGAGAAATTGAGCCGACTATGACGCAGCCATCCGACCCAGCCACCCTCTCACCCGTCAAGCGCGCGCTGCTCGCGCTCGAGGAGATGCAGAGTCGCCTGCACGCGAGCGAGCGGCGGCTGCGGGAGCCCGTTGCCGTCATCGGCATCGGCTGTCGTTTCCCGGGTGGTGCAAACGACCCGGACAGCTACTGGTCGCTGCTGCGGTCGGGCCGCGATGCGATCGTCGAGGTGCCGCCGGATCGCTGGGACGTCGATGCCTACTACGACCCGAACCCGGATGCGCCCGGCAAGATGTCGACGCGCTGGGGCGGCTTCATCGATGAGGTGGACCGGTTCGATCCGCAGCTCTTCGGCATCTCCCCGCGCGAAGCGCTCACGATGGACCCGCAGCAGCGGCTGCTGCTCGAAGTGACGTGGGAGGCGCTCGAGCGCGCTGGACAGAATCCCGAGCGGCTGAAAGGCACGCGCACGGGCGTCTTCGTCGCCATCGCGACCAGTGACTACTGGCACACGCTGCTGCACGACGTGGACCCATCGCGCATCGACGCGCACTTCGCCACCGGCATCTCGCACAGCATCGCCTCCGGACGCATTTCCTACTGTCTCGGACTGCAGGGCGTCTGTCTTTCCATCGATACGGGCTGTTCGGGCTCGCTTCTTTCCATTCACCAGGCCTGCGCGAGTCTGCGCACCGGCGAGTCGCAGCTCGCGATCGCAGCCGGGGTAAACCTGATCCTGCGGCCGGAGCTCGCCATCACGTACTCGAAGGCGCGCATGATGGCGCCGGATGGCCGCTGCAAAGCATTCGATGCGCGCGCCAACGGATTCGTACGCGGCGAAGGCTGCGGCGTCGTGATACTCAAGCGCCTCGCGGATGCGCAGCGTGATGGCGACCCGATACTGGCGATCATTCGTGGCACGGCGTCCAACCAGGATGGTGCGTCGAGCGGCCTCACCGCACCGAACGGCGCGGCGCAGGAGGCGCTCATTCGCGCGGCGCTCGCCGACGGAGAGCTGCATCCGGATGCGGTGGGCTATGTGGAAGCACACGGCACCGGCACGTCGCTCGGCGACCCGATTGAAGTCCGTGCGCTCGGCAACATCTTCGGCAGCCGTGCGCGCAGCGCAGCGCTGCGCATCGGCTCGGCCAAGACGAATTTCGGCCACCTCGAGTCCGCGGCCGGCATCGCGGGCTTCATCAAAGCGGTGCTCTGCCTCATGCATGGGGAGATCCCGCCGAGCCTGCACTTCCAGACGCCTAATCCTCACATTGCCTGGGAGGACATGTCGGTGGAGGTCGCCGCGCGTCTGCAGCCGTTCCCAGAGTACGACGGGCGGCGCATCGCCGGCGTGAGCTCGTTTGGCTTCAGCGGCACGAACGTGCACGTCGTTCTGGAATCCGCCAGCGAGACGTACAGCCAGTCGCAGCCCGCGCATCCACCGCGCGCGATACAACTCCTCACGCTATCCGCGAAGAGTGAGGCGGCACTGGATCACTCCGTGCGTCGCCTGAGCGAGTATCTCGAAGGTCCCGGCAGAGAGCTGGCTCTGGCCGATGTGTGCCATACCGCGTCAGCGGGGCGTGCACATTTCGCGCACAGGCTCGCCGTACCGGTGAAGAGTCGCGACGAGCTCATTCATGCACTGAGATCCATCGAGAGCGGCACGCCGGCGGGCGTTCGCGGACAGGTGAGCGGAGCGGCGCTGCCGAAGATCGCCTTCTTGTTCACCGGTCAGGGAGCGCAATACCCCGGCATGGGGCGCGAGCTGTATGAGAGCGAGCCGGTGTTTCGCGATGTGCTCGACCGCTGCGCGCAAGCAATGGCGGGAGAGCTGGATCGGCCGCTGCTCGACGTGATGTGGGGAGCAGATTCAGCGCAACTCGACCAAACGCGCTACACGCAGCCGGCGCTGTACGCGCTCGAAGTTGCGCTCGCCTCGCTGTGGCGCAGCTGGGGCGTGGAGCCCGCGGCCGTGCTGGGGCACAGCGTGGGAGAGTACGCGGCTGCATGCGTTGCCGGAGCGTTCACCGTGGAAGAGGGTGCGCGTCTGGTCGCAGCGCGCGGCAGACTGATGCAGGCCTTGCCCGCGGGCGGGGGAATGCTCGCGGTGCAAGGCGAGCGCGCTCAGCCGGAAATCGAGCGAGCGCTCGCGGGAGTGCGCGATGTCGGGGTCGCCGCGTACAACGCTCCGGGCAGCATCGTGTTGTCCGGTGCGCTCGAAGCGCTCGACAGAATCGGCGAGCGCCTGCAGTCGGCCGGTCTGCGGGTGCAGCGGTTGCAGGTTTCGCACGCATTTCATTCGCACTTGCTCGAGCCGATGCTCGGCGAGTACGAGCGTTTGGCTGGTGAGGTGCGCCATAGCGCGCCGCAGACGAGGTGGCTGTCGAACCTGACCGGCGAGGTGATGGACTGGGAGCGCTGGAGCGGAAACATCGGCCGCTATTGGCGCATGCACGCGCGTGAAGCCGTGAAGTTCGAAGCCTGCGTCCGGACGGCAGTGCGCGCCGGTGCGCAGTTGTTCTTGGAGGTAGGACCGCACGGTGTTCTGACGGCGCTCGGTCAGGCGACCGTGGGAGGGGAGCCGCTCGGGTGGGCGGTCAGCCTGCGACGTGGCCGCGGCGCATTGGAGCAGCTGCTGGAGAGCGTCGCGCAGGTCTACGTGCGCGGTGCTCCGCTCGACTGGGAGCGTTTCGCTGCTCCTTACAGATATCGCAAAGTGTCGCTGCCGACGTATCCGTTCCAGCGTGAGCGGTACATGGTGGACGTTACGCCGCAACGCGCGCGTCCCACTGCGGCGGGTGCGGCGAGCGAGACCTCGCTGCTCGGTCGGCGCATCGACTCACCGGCATTCGATGGAGCGGTCTTCGCGACCGAGATCGGCCCCGGCACCGCCGCGGAATTTGCGCTCGATCATCGCGTGTTCGGTCTGCCCATATTGCCGGGCACGGCGTATCTGACACTCGCGGTCGAGGCCGCGTCGCGCGTGCTCGAATCAGACAGCGTCGCGCTACGCGACGTCGAGATTCGCGAAGCGCTCGCGGTGCCCGAGAGCGGCAAACGCGAGGTGCAGGTCCTTGCGCGCAACGCTGGAAATCGCGAGCTGCGTCTCGAAATCTACAGCCGCAGCGACGGGTCGAGCCCTTGGATATTGCATTTCGTGGCCCGCGCGCTGGTCGAGGGTGCTGTCCCGCAGCCGTCGGCGACAGCCGCAGAGCCGGATGATCGTTGCCCGGATCGCCTCGACATCGCGATGTTTTACTCGGAGCTGGCGGCGACCGGCCTCGAATTCGGTCCGCTATTCCGGTGCGTGAGTGCGCTTCGCTGCGGAGCACGCGATGCCGTCGGAGAAGCGGCGCTCCCGCAGGCTCTGCAGGCGGAAGCCGCGCACTATCGTATTCATCCAGTGCTGCTCGACGCGTGCGTTCAGGTGCTCGCGGCAGTATCACGGCGGGACGATCCGGAGGGGATGTTCCTCCCCGTGCAGATCGGATCGTGTCGCATCGAGCGACCGTCGACGCCGCTGCTCGACTGCCGCGCACACGCGACGCTTCGCGCAGGTGGCGAACGCGATGCGCAAGTTCTGGCGGCCGACGTTCGCGTACAGGATTCGGCAGGCAACGTCGTCGCGACGCTGGAAGGCGTGCGCTTGCAGCGCGCCGGTTGCGAAACGCTCGATCGCCTGCGCTCGGTGGATCTCGCGGACAGCCTCGTGGAGCTCCGCTGGGAAGCCGAAGAGGCGGACACTGCAGGAGCGTGGGCTACGCCCACCGCGCTCGCAAGCCGCGTGCTCCCGGGAATCGCGCGACTAACCGCGGAAAGCGGCTGGGAGCAGTGGACCGAGCTCGCTTCAGAGCTCGACAATGTGTGCCGCGCGTACATTGGCGCCGCGCTCGACAAAATCGGTTGGCGAGCAGCGCCTCACAACGGCGCGGACAGCGCGGCACTTGCCGCACGCTTGGGTATCAAGCCGAGCCTCACGCGTTGCCTCGACCGGTTCGTCACGCTTCGCGGTCGTGGGCCTTTGACGGCGCAGCCCAACGAGCAGCTGGACACGCTGATGAAGCGCTTCCCGGCATTCGCCGCAGAGCTCACTCTCGTGAAGCGCTGTGGACCGCAGCTCGCAGATGTTCTTACGGGACGTCGCGATCCGCTGCATCTGCTCTTCCCGGACAACGACTCGACCACTCTCGAACAGCTATACCGCGACTCTCCGTCCGCTCGCTTGTTCAACGGCATTGTGCGTGAGGCGGTGAAGGCGGCCGTATCCGAGCTGCCTGCCGGGCGACCGCTGCGTGCTTTGGAGATCGGTGGCGGCACTGGGTCCACGACGGCGCACGTCATCGATGTGCTGCCGGCTGAGCGCACGTCCTACCTCTTCACGGATCTGTCGCCGCTCTTTGCGGCACGCGCGGCGGAGCGTTTCGCGCAGCGCGGCTTCCTGCGAGCCCAGCCGCTCGACATCGAACGCGACCCGCGCAGTCAGGGCATCGAAGGGCATTTCGATCTGATCATCGCGGCAAATGTGCTGCACGCTACGCGTGACCTCGGTGAAACCCTGCGGCACGTCCGCGAGCTGCTCGCGCCGGGCGGCCTGCTGATCGGCATCGAGGTCACACGACCGCAGGACTGGATCGACATCACCTTCGGTCTCACCGACGGCTGGTGGCGCTTCACCGACAGCGCGCTGCGGCCCGACTATCCGCTGATCACGTCAGAGCAGTGGAAGAAGACACTTTCGAGCACCGGCTTCGACGAGGTCGCTCTGCTACCGGAGACCTCATCGGAAAGCGGCGCGACGGATCTCAATACGGTGTTGCTCGCCCGCGCAGGTGCGCAGAGTCTCGCGCAAGGGAGTGCGAGCAGCAGATGGCTCCTGCTGGCAGATCGTGGCGGTGTCGCCGAAGAGCTCGCACGCCTGCTTCGAGCACAGGGCGCTTCGCTCTGTCTCGCCTATGCGGGCGAATCGTACGGGCGCAGGGCGGATGGCGCCTATGAGCTCGATCCGCTTCGCAGTGCGGATTTCGAGCGACTCCTGCCCGATGTCGCAGCCGACATGGCGGGTCCGATCGATCGTGTCGTTCATCTGTGGAGTTTGGACGAGAGCATCTCTGCGCCGCAGAGTCTCACGGCGCTGCGAGCCCGCACGATGGCAATGACGGGCAGCGCGCTGCACCTTACGCAGGCGATGCTCAAGGCCTCGCAGTCGACGCCGCCCGCACTGGTCGTCGTTTCGCGTGGCGCCGTTGCAGTGGGCGATCAACCGGTCTCGCCGCTGCCAGCAACGCTGTGGGGTTGGGCACGATCGGTGCGGCTCGAGCATCCGGAGCTTCGCTGCGCGTCGGTGGACCTCGATCCGGGCAGCGTGCGCGCACTCGCGGAGAATCTCCGCGCGAGCCTGCTGCGGCGGGACGACGAGTTGCAGATTGCTTGGCGCAACGGCATCTCGCACGTCGCTCGTCTGGCGCGCGCGAACCGTGTCGCGCGTCCCGCGAACGCACGGCTTGCAGTGCCGACCGGACCGCACAAACTGGCGACGCGTGCGCGCGGCGTCCTCGACGCGCTGTATCTCGAGCCGATCACGCGACGCGTTCCGGGTGCCGGGGAGGTCGAGATTCGCGTCTGCGCGACGGGCCTTAATTTCCGCGATGTACTGGCGGCGCTGAACATGTATCCGGGCGATCAGGGACCGCTCGGCAGCGAGTGCGCGGGCGTCGTCACCGCGGTGGGCCCGGACGTCCACGATGTGAAGGTCGGTGACGAGGTCATTGCGATCGCCCCGGGCGCGTTCGCGACGCACGTCATCACTACGGCGAAGCTCGTCGTACCGAAGCCGTCGACGTTGACAGCGGTGCAGGCGGCGTCGATCCCGAACGTGTTCCTGACGGCGCACTGGGCATTGAATCACCTCGGTCGCATGAAGGCGGGCGAGCGAGTGTTGATCCACGCCGGTGCCGGTGGTGTCGGTCTTGCGGCCATCCAGCTCGCGCAGCGCGCGGGCGCAGAGATCTTCGCCACCGCGGGAAGCGCAGAGAAGCGCGCATACCTACAGTCGCTCGGCGTGCGCCACGTCTTCAACTCGCGGACCACCGAGTTCGCGCAGGCCGTGCGCGAGCGAACAGGCGGTCGCGGCGTCGATCTGGTGCTCAACTGCCTTGCCGGCGAATTCATCGAGGCGAGCCTCGCACTGGTCGCACCGGGCGGACGCTTCCTCGAGATCGGACGCACCGGGATTTGGACTGCCGAGCGCGTGAAGGCGGCCTATCCAGGCATTTCCTATCACACGATCGATCTCAGTCAGGACTATGCCGCGCGGCCGGATGTCGTGCGCACGATGCTGCTCGAGCTGCTGAGCGCGATGACGAGCGGCGAGCTGCGCGTGCTGCCGATCCGCACATTCGATGTGAGCGAGACGGACGCCGCGTTCCGCTTCATGGCGCAGGCACGACACATCGGCAAGCTCGTCGTGAGCCAGCCGTGGGTTGCCGAAGCCGGCACCCCCGTGCGCGCCGACCGGACGTATTGGATCACCGGTGGTCTCTCGGGTCTCGGCCTCGCGGTGGCGCGCTGGCTAGTCGAGCGAGGCGCGCGACACTTGCTGCTGATGGGCCGCCGCCCGCCGGACGAGGCCACGCGGAAAGTCCTCGACGAGCTCGAGGCGCAAGGTGCGCGTGTCATGGTGGCGCAAGCGGACGTCTCCGACGAATCTGCGGTGGCGGCCACCTACGCACGGGCGCGGGAAGCGGGATTGCCTCCGTTCGCCGGAGTACTGCACGCCGCCGGTGCTCTCGACAACGCCGGCATACAGAGCCAGTCCGTCGAGCGCTATGCCAATGTCTTCGCGAGCAAGATCGATGGCGCCTGGCTGCTCGATCGTGTCACCGCGCGCGAGCCGCTCGATTTCTTCGTGCTGTTTTCGTCAGCGGCGTCGTTGCTCGGTTCGGCGGGCCAATCGAACCACGCGGCCGGCAATGCGTTTCTCGACGCGCTCGCGCATGCGCGCCGCGCCGAGGGCAAGCCGGCAATCAGCATTCAGTGGGGAGGTTGGTCGGAAGTCGGCGCGGCTGCCGGCGAGCAGGTCGCGAGTGTGTTGCGCTCGAAGGGTATCGAGCGGATGTCGCCCGCACGCGGATTGCAAGCGTTCGAGCACGTGCTGCGTAGTGCGCCTGCGGTCATCGGTGTGATCGCGGCGGACTGGTCGCGCTACGTCGAAGGCGTTCCGCCGAACGCCCGCCCCTATTTCTCACGACTCGTTACAGCTGTCTCACCTGTAGCGAATCGCGCGAGCGCGCAAGTGTCGGCGGCTGCGCCGGAGCAGAATCTCGTGGATCGCCTGGCGGCGGCGCCCGACAGCAAGCGCCTGAGCTTGTTGCAGGCAGAGGTGCGCAGCAGTGCCATGAAGGTTCTCGGTCTGCCCGCCACACAGGCGATCGATCTGCGTGCGCCACTCGCCTCGCTCGGTCTCGATTCGCTGATGGCGGTGGAGCTGCGCAACCTGCTCGGGCGGGCCATCGCACGGCCATTGCCGGCCACATTGCTGTTCGACTACCCCAGCATCGCGGCGATCACGGAGCATCTGGCGAAGCTCCTCGATCTCGTCACGGAAGTCGCCGTGACGCCGGCACCGGGCGCGATCGTCAGTGAAGGGTTGCTCGAGCGGGTGGAGGGCTTGTCCGAGGACGAGCTCGATCGCTTGCTCGCCGAGCGGATGCAGGCAGGTTGATCATGGCATCGCGTGAATTCCTCGACCGCCTGAACAAGCTCTCGCCGAAGCAGCTCGCGCTGCTCGCTCTCGAGCTGCAGGAGAAAGTGGACCGGCTCGGCAAGCCGGCGGCGCCGCCCATCGCGATCGTCGGCATGTCCTGTCGCTTTCCCGGCGACGCGAGCTCGCCGGAGGCGTACTGGCAGCTGCTGGCCGCAGGCATCGACGCCATCCGCGAGACACCTGCGGATCGGTGGGACGTCGATGCGCTGTACGACCCCAACCCGGATGCGCAGGGCAAGATCGCCACGCGCTGGGGCGGCTTCCTGGCCGATGTCACCGGCTTCGACGCGGACTTCTTCGGCATCACGCCGCGCGAAGCGATGAACATGGACCCGCAGCAGCGTCTCGTGCTGGAAGTGGCATGGGAAGCGCTCGAGCGCGCAGGCTACGCGCCGGATGGACTCGAGCGCACGCGCACCGGCGTGTTCCTCGGCCTCTGCAACACCGACTACTTCCAGGTCAACGGCAACGATCCGAACAGCATCACTGCGTATCTCGCCTCGGGTGCGGCGGGGAGTGTTGCTTCGGGACGGCTCTCGTATCTGCTGGGTCTACAGGGGCCGAGTATCTCCATCGACACAGCGTGCTCGTCGTCGCTGATCGCAATCCACCTCGCGTGCCAGAGCCTGCGCGCAGGTGAGTGCACGATGGCGGTGGCGGGCGGCGTGAACGTGATCTTGCGACCCGAAGTGTCCATGGCGCTGTCGCGCGCGCACATGATGGCGCCGGACGGGCGCTGCAAGGCATTCGACTCCCGCGCCGATGGCTTCGTGCGCGCTGAAGGATGCGGGTTGCTCGTTCTGAAGCCGCTTGCCGATGCGCAGGCGGCAGGCGACACGATTCTCGCAGTGATTCGCGGCAGCGCTGCGAATCAGGACGGGCGCTCCAGCGGCATCACCGCGCCGAATGGCCCGTCGCAGGAAGCCGTCATTCGCGATGCGCTCGCGATGGCCGGACTCAAGCCTGCGGACATCGGCTATGTCGAAGCGCACGGCACGGGGACGTCTCTCGGCGATCCGATCGAGATCCAGGCGCTCGGCGCGGCACTCGGTGAGGGCCGCGCGGCCGATGCGCCGCTGCTCGTCGGCTCCGTGAAGACCAATATCGGCCATCTCGAGTCGGCGGCCGGTGTTGCGGGCCTCATGAAGGTGGTGCTGTCGCTGCGGAATCGGACGATTCCGCCTCACTTGCACCTCCGCGAGCGCAACCCGCACGTGGATTGGTCGCGATTGAACGTCGCGATTCCAACGAGCGTGACGCCCTGGCCGACATACGCCCGCACGCTCGCCGGCGTCAGCTCGTTCGGATTCAGCGGGACGAATGCACATGTCATCCTCGAAGAGGCGCCGGCGCAGCCCGAGTCGGACAAGAGCGCGCCCGGTCCGTTCGTGCTGCCGCTTTCCGCGAAGAACGAAACTGCGCTCAAGCAGCTGGCGCAGCGGTATGCCGCGCACCTGCAAGAACATCCGAACGAAAATCTCGCCGATGTGTGCTACACGGCGGCGGTAGGCCGTGCGCATTTCGACCATCGCCTCGCGGTTGTCGGTGCCGATCGTGCGGCGCTCGTCGAGCGGCTCAATCGAGTCGCCAGCGATGAAGACTCCGCCGGCGTCGTACGCGGACACGCGGCGGCGGCTCCAGATGTCGCGTTTCTGTTCACGGGGCAGGGATCGCAGTACGTAGGAATGGGGCGCGAGCTGTATGCCACCGAACCCGTGTTCCGCCGCGTCATCCTCGAGTGCGAGCAGGCGCTCACGGGGTTGCTACCGAAGCCGCTGACCGCGCTCCTGTTCGAAAGCGATCGTGCAGAGCTCGAACAGACCGCGCATCTGCAGCCGGCGCTGTTCGCGCTCGAAGTGGCGCTCGCCGCGCTCTGGAAGTCTTGGGGCATCACACCGTCGATCGTCACGGGCCACAGCTTGGGTGAGCTCAGCGCGGCCTGCGTAGCCGGTGTGTTCGACGTGGCGACGGGCGCGAAGCTCGTCGCGATGCGCGGCCGCCTGATGCAGGCCGTGCGCGGGCAGGGCCGCATGGCGGCCGTGATGGCAGACGAGGCAACGGTGCGTCGTGCCATCGCCTCGCGCGCGCGCGAGGTGGCGATTGCGGCGATCAACGGGCCTACGCAGCTCGTGATCTCCGGTTACGCCGCCGCGATCGGCGAAGTCGCTCGTGAGCTGGATGCGGCCGGCGTGCGCGTGCGGATGCTCGATGTCTCGCACGCGTTCCACTCGCCGCAGATGGACGCGATGCTCGCAGAGTTCGAGACGGAAGCGCGCCGCTTCACCTATCGCGAGCCGCGGATCGACATCGTCTCGAACGTCACGGGGAATCTGTGGGGCGCGACGGAGATCGCGGACCCCGCCGCCTACTGGCGGCGCCACGTGCGCGCGACCGTCGAGTTCGCACGCGGCATGAGCACGGTTGCGGCGCACGGCTGCCGCGTCTTCATCGAGATCGGCCCGAATCCGGTTCTGCTAGGTATGGGTCGTCAGTGCATCGCTGCCGAAGACGCGCAGTGGCTGCCGTCTCTCAAGCACGATCGAGGCGAGCGTGAGCAGATCATCGACACGCTTGCGCGACTGTACAGCGTGGGCGTGCGCATCGATTGGCAGGGCGTGTACGCTTCGGACAAGCGTCGCCGTGTAGTGTTGCCCACCTATCCGTTCCAGCCGCGACGATTCTGGACGAGCTCGTCCAGCGCGACGCGAGCGTCGCGTCCCGCCGTTCTGGATTCGGATAGCGTGCACCCGCTGGGCGGCGCGCGATTGGATACCGCTGTGGCGACGTTCGAGATCGGCCTGGATCTCGAGCGCCTGCCATATCTCGCCGACCATCGCATCGGCGGGCGGATCGTGGCGCCGGGCGCGTTGCTGCTCGAAGCGACGCGGACCACCGCGGCCCGGTTCTTCGAGAGCGAAGACGCGCGCGTCGAGGACGTGCGCTTCAGAGAGATGCTCGTCGTACCGGAGTCCGGTCAGTGCCGCGTGCATATCTCCTTCGTGCGCGGCACTGACGGCACGGTCCACTTCCAGATTCATTCGCGGCCCACCGACTCGCCGAAGGCGGAGTGGACGCACCACGTCGAGGGTCGCGTCGCGCCGATGACCGGCTCGTCCGCCGCGGAATCGACGTTTGCGGAAACGCGTCGCCGCTGCACTGACGCGCTGAACGTCGATGAGTTCTACGCCCAGCTTCCGGCGAAGGGCATCGAGTTCGGGCCGGCGTTCCGCGGCATCAGCGAGCTCCTCGCCGGACCGGGCGTCGTGGTGGCGCGGGCAACGCTGCCGCAGGCGAGCGGACACCAAGGCTCCACGTGCGCGCCGTATCACATTCATCCGGCGCTGCTCGATGCGGCATTTCAGGTGATGGGCGCAGCTGTCGTTCGCAGTGGCCGGCGCGAGACGTTCATGCAGGTGGGGCTCGGTGCGCTCAACCTTACGAAGACCGCACCCACGGAGTTGTGGGTGGTCGCACATCTTCGAGACGACCCGACGAGCGATGAGCTGAGCGGCGACATTCAGCTGTACGACAGCGCCGGTACGTCGCTGGGCACGTTGGATGGCGTCGTTCTCAAGGTCGTACCGGCGGCGCTTCTCGGTAACGCGGGTAATGTGCCGCATCCCGACTGGCTGTACGAAGTCGTGTGGCGTGAGGCTTCGACCGCGGCCGCCGCAGATCTGCCAACGCTCGCGGAGAAGCTGCGTGCATCGCTGGCGCCGCTGTCAACCCGCTACGGTCTTGTCGACTACGACACGCTGTCGCCGCAGATCGACTCCGTCGGCGCGCTATTCGTCGCACGTGCGCTCGAGCAACTTGGCGTCACGCTCGAGCCCGGCGCGACCGTCACGGCGGAAAGCATGCGTGCCAAGGCACGCGTGTTACCGGCATTCGGCCGTTTGTTCGATCGCATGCTGCAGATTCTCGCGGAAGAAGGTGTCTTGCGAGTGCAAGGCGCGGGCTCGTGGACAGTGCTGTCGCGTTTGCCCGCAGGCGATCCGGCCGCGCGGTGCCGACGGCTCCTCGAGGCGCATCGCTCCTATGATGCCGAGCTGACGTTGCTGGCACGGTGCGGTGAGCATCTCGCGCAGGTCCTGCAAGGCAATCAGGACCCGCTGCAGCTTCTCTTCCCCGGCGGTGATACCGCCGTCCTCGAAGGGCTCTACCGAGACTCACCGAGCGCGCACGTCTTCAACTCGCTGGCGCGGGACGCTGTGGCAGATCTTGTCGCCCGGTCGGGCGGGGCACCGCTGCGTGTTCTCGAAATCGGGGCAGGCACGGGTGCGACCACTCAGTACGTGCTGCAGGTGCTGCCACCCGAGACGGAGTATGTGTTCACGGACCTGTCGCCGCATCTCGTCTCGCGTGCGCAGCGCGCCTTCGCGAATCGTCCGAACGTCGTCTGCAAGGTCTTCGATGTCGACGACAAATCGCCGCTGGAGCAAGGCTTCGTACCGCAGACGTTCGACATCGTGGTTGCGGCCAATGTCCTGCACGCCACACGGTACCTCGCACGCACCGTCGGCCGAGTCGTGGAGTTGCTGAAGCCGGGCGGCACGCTCGTACTGCTCGAAGGCACGCGCAAGCTGCGCTGGGTCGACCTGACGTTCGGCATGACGGAAGGCTGGTGGCGCTTCGCCGATCACGACCTGCGACCGAATCACGCGTTGCTGCAGCCGGCGCAGTGGGCGTCGCTGCTCGGCAAGTGCGGATTCGCGGAGGTCGAGAGCATCCCGACCGGAGTCGAAGCCGCAGGGCAAGCGCTCATCGTGGCGCGCGTGCCCGATCTGACGAAGTCCGATGCGTCCGTCGAAGGAAAAGGCCGCTGGATCGTCTGCGCCGAGACACTCGCCCAAGGACGCGCTCTCGCGGCCGAATGTGCCGCGCGGAGCATTCAGTGCGTCGTCGTCTCACGCACGGCCCGTGAGGTGCCGGCCAACGTAGACGAGTACGTCTTGCGCGGCACGGACGCTGCGGATTTGAGCGAGATATGGGATCGGGTCATGGGCGCCCGCACGCCGCGCGTGTCGGCCGTGATCTTCGTCGCCGCCACCGTGCGTGCGAGCGAAGACCCGGCATCCGTCGTCCTGCGAGACGGCATGGCCGCGACCGCTTGGCTCCGCCAACTGGCGCGGACCGAGCGGGCGCCCGCACTTTGGATCGCCACCTGCGGCGCGCAGCCGGTTAACGGCACTGCACCGATGAACATCGAGCAGGCCGCGCTTTGGGGTTGGGCCCGGGTCGCCGCGCTCGAGCATCCGGATGTGTTCGGCGGCGTGATCGACTTCGATGCGGCTCGCGAGACGGACCGCGCGGCTGCGCTGCTCGATGCCATCGAGGGCGAGGGTGCGGAGGATCAAATCGGATGGCGCGACGGGCGGCGCTTCGTCGCGCGTCTCGCGCGTGCTTCGATTGGGAAAACGCAGGGCTTCGAGTGGCGCCCCGATCGCAGCTATCTCGTGACCGGATGGATGGGCGGACTCGGTCTCCTGCTGGTGCAATGGCTCGCAGACCGCGGTGTGCGCCATCTCGTGCTCGTGGGACGTCGCGCGTTGCCGCAGGTCTCCGAGGCGACGGACGTGATCGTCGCTCTCCAAGAGCACGGCGTGAACACGACCATCGTGCAGGCGGACGTTGCCGACGAGGCGGCGATGACCGCTCTGTTCGCGCGCTTCGGGCAGGACGTGGCCCCGCTCGCCGGCGTCTTCCATGTGGCAGCGAATCTGAGCTCGCACACGCTCGACGCGCTCGACGAGGCGGCATATCGGGCCACGGTGGCACCGAAAGTCGGCGGCGCGTGGCTGTTGCATCGGCTCACCGAGAAGCTGGCGCTCGATTGCTTCGTGCTGTTCTCGTCCACGACGGCGCTGCTCGGCGCGCAAGGGCTCGCTCACTACGCGGCAGCCAATACGGCATTGGATTCCCTCGCCCATCTGCGCACGGCGGCGGGCCTGCCCGCGTTGTCGGTGAACTGGGGCACGTGGGAGCGGATGCGCCGCGCCTCCGCACAAGAGCAGGCGTTCTACGAAAGCGCGGGCCTGAAGCCGATGCCGGCGGGCGACGCGCTGGATCTGCTCGAGATTGCACTGGGCGCGGCTCGCTCGCAGCTCGCGGTGGCCGCCATCGACTGGGACGTTCTCAAGCCGGTCTACGAAGCCCGCCGGCCGCGGCCTTTCCAGCGCGAGGTGTCCGCGTGGCGAGCCGCAATGCCGGCCGCGCGCACCGCGACACCCGCCAAGACCAGCAAGACCTGGCGGCTGGAGGACATCCCGGCTTCCGAGCGCTCGGACAAGCTCGCAGAGCTCGTCCGCATCGAAGTGGCTCGGGTCATCGGGCTCTCCGACCCGTCGGAAGTCGATTTGCTGCGCGGGCTCTTCGAGATGGGAATGGATTCGCTGATGGCCGTCGAGCTGCGTGCCAATCTCGAGAAGCGCGCCGGGCGGCCGCTGCCCTCGACGTTGACGTTCAACTATCCGAACGTGACCGCGCTGGCCGGTTACTTCGAAAAGGTGCTGTTCGCAGCACCTGCAGCGCCCGCGGTGCCTGCGGCGGCTTCGGCGCAGGCGGCACCTGCGGCGGCGCCCCCGCCGGTGACAGCGGATACCTCGCGTGAGGATCTCTCCGAGGAGCACCTCGAGCGCCTGCTGGCGGAGAAACTGAAAACACTATGAATGCCTATGTCGAGACGCTCCCATGAACCAGCGACGTGATCTGCTGCAGGAATCGCTTGCTGCCATCGAGCGGCTCGAAGCGCGGCTCGCGGCGAGCGAAAGCGCGCGGCACGAGCCGATCGCGATCATCGGTGCCGGGTGCCGCTATCCGGGCGGCGTCGATTCGCCCGAGGCGCTCTGGCGCGTGTTCCGGGAAGGCGTCGATGCAGTGACCGAAGTGCCCGCCGAAAGGTGGGACGCCGATGCGTACTACGATCCGGACCCGAAGGCGCCGGGCAAGATGATCACGAAGTGGGGCGGCTTTCTGCCTCACGTCGATCTCTTCGATGCACGCTTCTTCGGCATCTCGCCGCGTGAAGCCGCAACCATGGACCCGCAGCAGCGCCTGCTGCTCGAGGCGGCTCACGAGGCGCTCGAAAGCGCCGGTTGCGCGCCGGATCGTCTCGTCGGCAGCCGCACGGGCGTCTTCGTCGGCATCACGACGAGCGACTACGGCCAGCGCATGCGCCTCGGCGGCAGCGAGAGCTCGGACGTGTATTCCGCGACGGGAACCGCGCTCAACGCGGCGGCGGGTCGCATCTCGTTCGTGTTCGGCTTTCAGGGACCCTGTGTCGCAGTCGATACGGCGTGCTCCTCGTCGCTCGTAGCGATACATCTCGCGTGTCAGAGCTTGCGCACGGGAGACAGCGACCTGGCGCTGGCAGGGGGCGTGAATCTCGTGCTCGCGCCGGACCTCATGGTCTTGTTCTCGAAGTGGGGCATGATGGCGCCGGATGGTCGCTGCAAGACCTTCGATGCGCGGGCGGACGGCTTCGTACGCAGCGAGGGTTGCGCCATCATCGCGCTGAAGCGCCTCTCGAATGCGCTCGCGGACAAGGACCCCGTGCTGGCCGTGATCCGCGGCTCCGCGGTCAATTCCGACGGCCGCAGCAGCGGGCTCACCGTGCCGAACGGACCCGCGCAGGAGGCGGTGATCCGCACCGCGCTGAGGAACGCGCGGCTCACTCCCGCCGATATCGACTACGTGGAAGCGCATGGCACGGGGACCTCGCTGGGCGATCCCATCGAGGTCGAGGCACTCGGCGCCGTGATGGCCGAGGGCAGACCCGCCGACAGGCCGCTCCTGATCGGGGCCGCGAAGACGAACCTCGGACACGCGGAAGCCGCTTCGGGCGTCGCCGGGCTGCTGAAGGTGGTCCTGTCGTTGCGGCACGAGGCGATTCCACCGAATCTGCATTTCTCGCGGCCGAGCCCGGCGATTCCGTGGGCGACGTTGCCCATCAAAGTGCCGACGACACTCACCTCCTGGCCGCGCGGCGCGAAGCCGCGCCGTGCAGGCGTGAGCGCATTTGGGTTCAGCGGCACGAACGCGCACGCCATCCTCGAGGAGTCTCCGGTCCCACTTCCTGTGGGTGAGCCGGCTACCGCGGGCGCACCTGGACGCCCGCTGGTGTTGCCGTTATCTGCCCGCACCGATGCCGCCTTGCGCGCACTCGCAACGAATTGGGCGGCACGACTGGCCGACTCGCCGCAGCCGGCATTTGCGGATGTGTGCTACACGGCGGCAGTGGGTCGCTCACACTATCCGGTTCGGCTGGCGGTGAGAGCGAGCTCCGTGCAGGCGGCGCGCACCGCGCTGACCGAATGGCTCGACAAAGGTCAGGCGGAGGATGTGATCGCGGGCGGACATCGCAGCGGTGCCGGTCCACGCATCGCCTTCCTGTTCACCGGGCAAGGCTCGCAGTATGCAGGGATGGGACGCGCGCTCTATCGCAGCGAGCGTGTGGTCCGCGACGCGCTCGATCGCTGCGCGGCGGCGATGTCCGCGCATCTTCCGCGGCCGTTGCTCGATGTGATGTTCGCCACTCAGGAGGAGTCGACGGATATCCACCTCACCGGTTTCACGCAGCCGGCGCTGTTTGCACTCGAGTACGCGCTTGCCGAGCTGTGGAAGAGCTGGGGCGTCACGCCCCACGTCGTGCTCGGACACAGCGTCGGTGAGTACGCCGCGGCCTGCGTCGCCGGCGTCATGTCGCTGGAAGAGGCCGCGTCTCTCATCGCCGTACGCGGCAAGCTGATGCAGGCACTGCCTTCGGGCGGTGCGATGGCCGCCGTTTTCGCTCCTCACGAGCGCGTCGCGCCGGAGCTGGCCGCCGCCGGCGGTTGGGTCTCCATCGCCGCGATGAATTCGCCCGAGCAGGTCGTGCTCTCCGGCCGCCGTGCCGAGCTCGACGCCGTGCTGGGCCGGCTGGCTGCGGCCGGAATCCAGAGCCAGTCACTCGTGGTGTCGCACGCGTTTCATTCGGCGCTGCTCGATCCGATGCTCGACGATCTCGAGAACGCCGCGCGCCGCATCGCCTTCCGCGCTCCGCAGATCACGCTCATTTCGAATTTGACTGGCGCGGCGGCGACGGCCGACACCTTCAACGCGCGCTACTGGCGCCGCCATGCGCGCGAGCCGGTGCGTTTCGCGGATTCGGCGCGCGCCGCGCTCGCCCTCGGCTGCGACGTGTTCGTCGAGATCGGGCCGGCGCCGACGCTGATCCAGATGGTCGAACGGCTGCGCCCCGAGGGCGACATCGCGTTCGTACCGTCGTTGCGGCGGGTGCCGGACGAAGCGGGCGAGATGGCGCGCGCGCTCGGCGCGCTGTACGTGCGCGGCGCGCGCATCGCGTGGACGAATCTGGACTGGCCGGAGAACGCCCGGCGCATCCCGCTGCCGACCTATCCGTTTCAGCGCGAGCGTCACTGGGTCGAAGTGACTCAGCAGCCGGTATCGCGAGATCCGGGTCGCCATCCGCTGCTCGGTAGTCCGGTCGTCGATGGCGGCGAAGCCGGCGTGCGCGTCTGGGAAGGGGCCGTCGATCTCGCGTCGTTCCCGTATCTGGTCGATCACCGCGTACAGGGGCGCATCATCGTTCCGGCGACGGCCTATCTCGAAATGGTCGTCGCGGCGGCGACGGAGGCATTCGGAGCGCAGACCATCACGGTGAATGCCATCAAGATTCACGCACCGATCGCGCTGGATGAGGACTCGCGCGTCCGCACCCAAACCCTGCTCACCGCGAACGGTGACGGAACGCACGACTTCGCCGTGCAAAGCTGCGCGCAGGGCGCCTCGTCGTGGACCTTGCTCGCGAGCGGCCGTCTCGCGCTCGGCGAATCGGACCCGCCGGGTCCGGCGGACGCCACCGCGATCCGCGAGCGCTGCCGGGAAAGTGTCGAGGGTGCGGAGTTCTATCGACTGCTCGCGGTGCGCGGCAACGATTGGGGTCCATGCTTCCGCGGCCTCGCGCGCGTATGGCGCGGTACCGACGAAGCGATCGCCGAGGTGCAGCCGCCCGCACAGCTGAGCGATTTGCGTCGCTACCATCTGCACCCAGCGCTCGCTGATTCCTCCGGCCATGTGCTGGCCGCCACCATTCCGCTCGAAGCGTCGGCGGGCCAGCTCGGCGGGGCGTTCGTCGGCGGCGGTATCGATCGCTTCGTGTTCCGCCGCTCGCCGCGCGGCCGACTCTGGTCGCATGCGCGGCGCCGGCATGACGCACCCGCGCCGAACGTGCTCTCGGGCGACATCAGGCTCGTCGACGAGGATGGTACTGTCGTCACCGAAGTACAGGGCGTGCATCTGTGGTATCTCGATGCGGATGCGGAGCGGCGCGCAGAGGAGATGCTCGGACGGCGGCTCTACACCATCGAATGGCGTTCGCGACCGCTCGAAGCCGCTGCTGCGCCAGCGAGCGTTCCCTCGCAGTGGCTGATTTTTGCGGACCGCGCCGGCGTGGGGGCCGCCGCGCGGGATCAACTGAAGAACGAAGGGGCGCGCTGTGTGATGGTCGAGCCCGGCGAGCAGTACGCGCGCCTCGGCGGCGGCCGCTACACAGTGCGGCCGGCAAATGCTGAGGATATGCGGCGCCTCATCGAGGAGACGCTCGACGCCGATCAAGCCACCGGCATCGCGCATCTGTGGAATCTCGACGGCCGCACCGATGAGACGATCACGGCTGCGGACCTCGGCCACACACGCGAGCTCGGGTGCGCGAGCGTATTTTCTTTGGTCCAAGGGCTCGCGCACGGCAGCCGCCGCGGGCGCACGCGACTCTGGCTCGTGACGCAGGGCGCGCAAGCGGTCGGTTCGCAAGGGCGGCCCGTTGCCGTCGCCGCCGGCGCCGTCTGGGGTCTCGGCAGGTCGCTCGCGTTCGAGCATGCGGACTTGTGGGGCGGGCTCATCGATCTAGATCCCGCAGCGGACGCCGCAGCGAACGCGCGCAGTCTGGTCGTGCAGATGGTTCGCGGAGATCGCGAAGATCAGGTCGCGTTCCGCGGCAACGAGCGATTTGCGGCGCGGCTCGTGCGCATGTCGATGCCGCGCGCGGCGACGCCGGCGCGCTGGCGAGTGGACGCGAGTTATCTCATCACGGGTGGCCTCGGCGGTCTCGGTCTGCGCGTGGCGCGATGGATGGTGGAGCAGGGCGCACGTCGGCTCGTGCTGCTGGGACGTTCGGCGCTGCCGCCGCGCAGCCAGTGGCAAGCGCTCGATCCGGCGAGCCGTGATGGACGCCGTGTCGCAGCGATTCGAGAGCTCGAAGCGATGGGCGCGGCCGTGCACGTCGCTCGAGTCGATGTCGCCGACGAGTCCGCGCTCACCGAGTTCCTGCGCACGTTCCGCGCGGAAGGCTGGCCGCCCATCCGCGGTGTGCTGCACGCGGCGGGCACGCTGCAGTACGGCGCGATCGCGCAGACAACGCCTGCGCAGATCGAAGACCTACTGCGTCCGAAGCTCGATGCAGGCTGGTTTCTGCACCGCTTGTTTGCGGCTGAGCCGCTCGACTTCTTCGTGCTGTTCTCGTCCGCCTCGGGCGTTTTGAGCTCGCCGATGGTGGGCGCCTACGCTGCCGGCAACGCCGCGCTCGATTCGCTCGCGCAGCATCGGGCGGCTCTCGGGCTGCCCGCGCTCAGCATCGATTGGGGATTGTGGTCGGGTGCCGGCATGGCCGAAACCGCGGATGCGGACGCGCTCGCGACGCTCACGGCGCGCGGCATGGGGAGCCTCACACCCGAGCAGGCTCTCGAAGCGCTCGGTGTTCTGCTCGCATCCGGCGTATCGCAGGCGGGCGTGATTCCCGTGCACTGGAAATCGTGGCGCGAGCGGTATCCGATGTTCAGCGGCTCGCCGTTCCTCGCGGAAATCCTCGAGACGACTGCCGACACCGGCGAAGCGGCGCGCACCAGCGCGTCCTCGCTACAGGAGCTGTTGGCGCTCGCGCCGGCGGAGCGCACGCAGGAGGTGATGCAGCGCCTGCGCAAGCATGCCGGCGCAGTGCTGCGGCTCGATCCCGCAACGATCGATGTCAACGAGCCCCTCACGGCACTCGGCATCGATTCGCTGATGGCGGTCGAGTTCAGGAATCGCGTCGATCGGGACCTCGGACTCTCCGCGGCGCTGGTGCACTACCTCGATGGCTCCGGCATCGCGCGGCTCGCCGAAGTGCTGCTCGAGCCGCACGCCGCCACTCCCGCTGCCGCGGCGGATGAGGAGCTGCTCGCGCGGCTGCCCGACATGTCCGAAGCGGAAATGGATGCGCTGCTGCAGGAAATGATGGCTGACGAGGCGAAGTCATGACGGACCTTTCCGCGGAAGCCAAGCGGGAGCTGCTGGCGCGCATGCTGCGCGAGCGTGCGGCGCGCGAGGCGGCCGCGCGCCAGGCCGCCAACGACACCGTCACGCCCTTGCCGCCCGGCAGCGATCGACCGCTGTCGTTCGGTCAGGAGCGCATGTGGTTCCTCGATCAGCTCGATCCAGGGAGCCCGGTGTACAACCTCGTGTTCCAGATCGGCTTGACCGGACCTCTCGATTTCGAGGCACTCCGGCGCGCCGTCGAATCCGTGATCGCGCGCCATGAGGCGCTGCGCACGAGCTTCCCCGCCGTCGAGGGCCGTCCGTCTCAGCGCATCACGCCGCCCGGGCGATGGGACATTCCGCTCACCGATCTCTCGATGCTGCCGCAGGAGGAGCGTGCATCGCGCGCCCGCCGCGCCGCCGAGCTGGAGGCGCGAGCGCCGTTCGATCTCGCCAACGGGCCGCTGCTGCGTTCGACGCTGCTGCGGCTCGACGCGCAGGACCATGTCCTCGTGCTGATCGTGCACCACATCGTGTGCGATGGCTGGTCGCTCAACCTGATCTTTCAGGAGATCGCCGCTCACTATCGAGCCTACGTTGCCAACACGGAGCCCGCTGTTCCCAATCTGCCGGTGCAATACGCGGACTTCGCCGCGTGGCAGCGCCGCTGGTTGAGCGGCAAGCCGCTCGAGAAGCAGCGCGCCTACTGGCTCGAACAGCTCGGTGGAACGCTGCCCACGCTCGAGTTACCCACCGATCGCTTGCCGCCGAAGAAGCGTACGTTCGAAGGCGCTACGCGCAGCGTGCGCGTGGATAGCGAGGTCGCACAGGCGCTGCGCGACCTGAGTCGCCGTCAAGGCGTCACGCTCTACACGACGCTGCTCACCGCATTCAAGACGCTGCTGATGCGGTACTCGGGCCAGGAAGACGTCATCATCGGGACGCTGGTCGCGGGACGTGTGCGCCCCGAGGTGGAATCGCTCGTCGGCTTCTACGTGAACACGCTTGCGCTGCGCACGGACCTGAGCGGCGATCCGCGCTTCGTCGTCGCGCTGGAGCGCGAGCGCAACGTCGTCACGGGCGCGCAGGCCAATGCGGAATTTCCGTTCGAGAAGCTGATCGAGGAGCTGCAGCCCCAGCGCGATCTCACGCGCAGCCCGCTCTTCCAGGTGCTCATCAACATGATGAGCTTCGCGTTCGACAAGGCGATCGAGCTGCCGGGAGGGCTGTCGATGCGGACGCTTCCGTCGCTCGACGTTCTCACGGTCACCGACGGACTCACGCTCTACGCCTTCGACGGCCAGAGCCAGCTCGATCTGTGCTTCGTCTACAGCCCCGAGCTCTTCGAGGCCCAATCCATCGAACGCATGATCGGGCATTTTCAGGCGCTGCTCGCGAGCATCGCTCGCGATCCGCAGCAGCGCTTGTCGCAGCTGTCGATGCTGGCACCCGGCGAACGCGAGCAGCTGTTGCAGGCGAGCGCCGGCGACGCGGAATCGTTCCCCATCGAGACCGGTTATCAGCGGCTGTTCGAGGAGCAGGTCCGCAAGACGCCGGATGCGATCGCTGCCGTGGACGACGAGAGCCGCCTCAGCTACGCGGAGCTCAACGCGCGCGCGAACCGAGTCGCCGCGGCGCTCATCGATGCGGGCGTCGGGCCCGACCAGCCGGTCGCGCTCTCGGCCGAACGCGGTACCACGCTGCTCACGTGGATCCTCGGGACATTCAAGGCAGGCGGAGCGTATCTACCTCTCGATCCGCGTCATCCGCCGGCGCGGCAAGCCGATGTGCTGCGCCAGAGTCGCGCACGCGTCGTGATCGTCGCCGACGCGCTCGTCGAAACCGTGCAGCGCGCGTTGCGTGAAGTCCCTGACCAGCAGATTCGTGTGCTTCGAGCGAGTGAGCTCAGCGCAGCGGCGGCGGATGAGCGGAATCCGCCGGTGCGCGTAACCCCCGCGAATCTCGCGTACATCATCTTCACCTCGGGTTCGACCGGCTCGCCGAAAGGGGCGACCGTGCCGCACCGAGCGATGCTCAACCACTTCTGTTCGAAAGTGCAGGGCCTCGCGCTCGCACCGACGGACACGATCGTGCAGAGCGCGCCGATGGGCTTCGACATCTCCATCTGGCAGATGCTGGCCATGCTGCTCGCGGGCGGCCGCGTGCGCTTTGCGAGCGATGCGGTGACACACGACCCAGCGCAGCTCTTTGCGTTCGCGCAGGACGAAGGCGCCACCGTCATGGAGATCGTGCCTTCGGTGCTGCGGAGCTATCTCGACGAGAGGCCCGCCGACGAGCGGGGGCAAGGTGCCTTCGGCAAGCTTCGCTGGCTCGTGCTGGGCGGCGAGGCGCTGACTCCCGACCTGTGCCGGCGGTGGTTCGTGCGCTGGCCGCGCACGGCGATGATCAACGGTTACGGTCCCAGCGAGTGCGCCGACGACGTGGCGCGTCACTACATCTTCGAGCCGCCGTCGGAAGAGGTGCGCACCGTACCGATCGGGCGCCCGATTCACAACCTGCGCGTGCACATTCTCGATCGCTTCTCCGGGCTGCTGCCGACCGGCGTGCCCGGTGAGCTGTGCATCGGCGGGATCGGCGTGGGCTGCGGCTATCTGAACGATCCGCAGCGCACCGCCGCCGCGTTCGTTCCGGACCCGTTCGGTCCGCCCGGCGCGCTTCTGTACCGCACCGGAGATCGCGCGCGCATGCGCGGCGATGGCGTGCTCGAGTTCCTCGGCCGGCTCGATCATCAGGTCAAGGTTCGCGGCCATCGCATCGAGCTCGGGGAGATCGAGGCGGTGCTCGGGCGGCACGCCGGTGTGCGCCAGAATCTCGTGACCGCATGGCCTTCGTCATCGGGCGATCAGCTGGTCGCGTACGTCGTTCCCAACGACCCGGGCGCGGCGCCGACGGCCGATGCGCTCCGCGAGCATCTGCGTGCCGTGCTGCCGGTGTACATGATTCCGAGCGCGTTCGTGCTGCTCGACGCCTTTCCGCTCAACGCCAACGGCAAGGTGAACCGCCGCGCGTTGCCGGCGCCGCAGCTCACCGCGCACAGCGATTTCGTCGCGCCGCGCACAGCCGTGGAAGAACAGGTCGCCGCGATCTGGCGGGATCTGCTGGGCGCCGAGCGCGTGGGCGCGCACGACAACTTCTTCGAGCTGGGCGGGCACTCGTTGCTTGCGGCTCGCGCTGCGGCGCGACTGCGCTCGGCGTTCGAGCTGGACATTCCCGTGCGCATGCTATTCGAGAACCAGACCGTCTCCGAGCTCGCAGCCGAGATCGATTCCCGGCTGCGCGGCCGCGCGGCGGCTCGAGCCAACACCGTGAACAAAGACGCTTCGACGAGCGGCGTGCAGGCCATCCTGGCGCGCCTGAAATCACTGGATATCCGCCTCGCGCTCGACGGCGAGCGGTTGAACGTGAATGCGCCGAAAGGCGCGCTGACGCCCGAGCTGCGTGCCGAGCTCAGCGTGCACAAGGAGGAGATCAAGGCGCATTTGCGCAGCGCCATCGGCGCCTCGCTGGAGGAGAGCGGCAGTTCGCCCATTACGCCGGTGCCGCGGACACCGCTGATGCCGGTCTCCCATACGCAGCAGCGCCTGTGGTTCCTCAAGCAGATGGACCCGCAGAACAGCGCGTACAACATTCCGGCGTCGATGTGGATGCGCGGTCGCATCGACATCCCCGCGCTCGAGCGCACGCTGAACGATCTCATCGCACGGCACGAGAGCCTGCGCACGCGCTTCGTGGAGGTGGATGGCAGCCCGCACACGGTGATCGAGGCGGTGAGCCGGCTGCAGATCGAGCGCATCGATCTGCCCGACGTGCCGCCCGAGCGGCGCGAAGAGGAGGCGCGCCGCGTGGTCACGGAATTCGCGGGACGACCGTTCGACCTGGGCCGGTGCCCGCTCATGCGAGTCGCGCTGATTCGTCTCGCGCCGGAGCTGCACGTCTTCTGCTTCGTCGTGCATCACATCATTGCGGACGGGCTTTCGCTCGGCATTCTCGCGCTCGATTTCCACGCACTGTACACGGCGTATGCCACGGGAAGCACGCCCGCTCTGCCGCCGCTGCCCGTGCAGTATGCGGACTACGCGGAATGGGATCGGCGCTGGCTTGCGGGCGGAGCGCTCGAGCAGCGACTCGCGTTCTGGAAGAAGGAGCTCGGCGGCTCGCTGCCAGTGCTGCAGTTGCCGACAGACCGGCCGCGGCCGCGCGTGCAGACCTCCAACGGCGCACGCGTGTTTCAGACGCTGGACCCCAGCCTGCTGACGGACCTGAAAGCTGCCGCGCGCAGCGAGAATGTGACGCTCTTCATGCTGCTGCTCGCGGCGTTCGAAGTGCTTCTGCATCGGTACACCGGTGAGGAAGATCTGCCGATCGGCTCGGCCGTCGCCAATCGCAATCGTCCGGAAGTCGAGCGAGTCGTGGGCTTCTTCGCGAACAACATCGTTCTGCGCGGCAATGTCGGCGGCGATCCCACCGTCCGCGAGCTGCTGGCGCGCGTGCGCGAGACGGCGCTCGGTGCCTTCGCGCATCAGGACATGCCGTTCGATCTGCTCGTAACGGAGCTCGGTACACGGCGCGATCTCGAGCATTCACCCCTGTTCCAGGTGATGTTCGTGCTGAACAACGGGCCGATGAGGAAGCTGCAGCTGCCGAACCTCGAATGCGAGCCGATCATGTTCGAGACGGGCACGGCGCGCTTCGATCTCGCGGTGGATCTCTTCGACAGCCCCGAAGGGCTGATGGTCTTTTTCGAGTACAACACCGATCTCTTCGACGCCGGCACCATGGAGCGCATGCTCGGCCACTATGAGGGCCTGCTGCGCAGCTTCATCGGCGGCCTGGGCTCGCGCATCAGCGAGCTCCCGCTGCTGCCGCCGCGCGAGCGCGAGCAGATCACGGTGGAGTGGAATCGCACGGCGTTGCCCTACGAGCGGCAGCAGACCGTGCACGGATTGTTCGAGGCGCAAGCGGCTCGCACTCCGGACGCGGAGGCGCTCTCGTTCGAGGGGCAGTCGCTCGGCTATGCCGAGCTCAATCGCCGCGCGAATCAGCTCGCTCACTATTTGCGAGCGCGCGGCGTGACGCGGGAAACGCTCGTCGGATTGGCGATGGAGCGCTCGCTCGAGATGGTCGTCGCGCAGCTCGCCATCCTCAAGGCGGGCGGTGCGTACGTGCCGCTGGATCCCGGCTTCCCGCAGGATCGGCTCGCGCTCATGGTGAGCGACGCGCAGCTCGCGCTCATCGTCACGCAAGCCTCGCAACGGCAGATCGGCAGCGGCAGTCAGGTGAGGCGCATCTGCGTCGACACCGATTGGGACGAGATCGCACGGCATCCGGCGGAGAACCCGGCGCCGCTCGGGGGGGCGGAAAATCTTGCGTATGTGATCTACACGTCGGGCTCGACCGGCAAGCCGAAGGGCGTGCAGATCGAGCATCGCGCGGTCGTGAATTTCCTCACCTCGATGCATCGCGAGCCGGGCATCGGTCCGGCGGACCGCCTGCTCGCCGTCACGACGTTGTCGTTCGACATTGCCGGCCTCGAGATTCTCGGGCCGCTCACGGCAGGCGGCACCGTCGTTCTCGCGTCGCGCGCCACGGCGCTCGACGGCTATGCGCTCGCGCGTCTCATCGATTCGAGCGGCGCAACGCTCATGCAGGCGACTCCGGCCACCTGGCGCGTGCTGCTGGAATGCGGCTGGACGGGCTCGCCCGGTTTGCGGATTCTGTGCGGCGGCGAAGGCCTGCCGCGCGAGCTCGCCGACCGACTGCTGCCGCTGGTGAGCGAGCTTTGGAACATGTACGGGCCGACGGAGACGACGATCTGGTCG
Source organism: Steroidobacteraceae bacterium (assembly GCA_035760965.1). GTDB lineage: Bacteria > Pseudomonadota > Gammaproteobacteria > Steroidobacterales > Steroidobacteraceae > JADGHX01. The sequence goes on from DASTRY010000035.1 coordinate 155,595, forward strand.
ACGCTCGCGCGCGTCTTGCCCGGCAAGGATCACCCCAACATCGGGCGGCCCATCGCCAACACGCAGGTCTATATTCTCGATTCCGCGCGCCAGCCCGTGCCCGTCGGCATCCCCGGCGAGCTGTACATTGGGGGCGACGGCGTCGCCCGCGGTTATCTCAACCGACCCGAGCTCACGGCCGAGCGCTTCGTGCCCGATCCGTTCGCCGCGCGCGCCGATGCGCGGATGTACCGCACGGGCGATCTCGCCCGATGGCGGCCGGACGGCACGATCCAGTGCCTCGGGCGCGCGGATCATCAGGTGAAGATCCGCGGGTACCGCATCGAGCCGGGCGAAATCGAGGCCGCGCTAGCCGCGCATCCCGGCATCGCGCAGGCTGTCGTCGTGGCACGACCGGAGCCGAGCGGCGCGCAACGCCTCGTCGCCTACCTGGTCCCCAACGGCTCGGCGACACTCGATCCCGCTGAGCTACGGACGTTTCTCGCCCGCGGTCTTCCGGATTACATGGTGCCGTCGATATTCGTATCTCTCACGACCTTGCCGCTCACGCCGAACGGTAAGATCGATCGCAAGGCGCTGCCGGAACCCGAAATGCAGAGTATTGCCACCGGCAGCACCTATGTAACGCCGGCCAACGAGGTCGAAGCCGCGATTGCGGCCATCTGGCAGGAAGTGCTGCGCGTGCCGCGCGTCGGGCGCAACGACAACTTCTTCGACCTCGGCGGGCATTCGCTGCTCATCGTCCAGGTGCAGAACCGGTTGCAGAAGGAGTTTGGTCGTCTCGTGCCGATCGTCGAGTTCTTCCAGTACACCACCGTTGCGGCGCTGGCCGCGCGTCTGTCCAGCGACACGGCGGGCGTGGATCGCATGGCCGTCGCGCGCGAGCGGGCCGGGCGGCGCAAGGCCGCGCTCCGGCAGGGATCGGCATCATGACCGTGCGCAAGATGCCGCAGTCGGCGATCGCCGTCATCGGAATGGCCGGGCGCTTCCCCGGTGCGCGCACCGTGGGCGAGTTCTGGCGCAACCTTCGCGCGGGGGTGGAATCGCTCGAGCCGTATTCGGATGAGGCGTTGGCTGCGCTCGGCGTCCCCGCGGCGTTGCTCGCCAATCCGAGCTACGTGAAGGCAGGCTCGGCGCTCGAGCGCGCCGCGGACTTCGACGCGGCATTCTTCGGCGTCAATCCGCGCGAAGCGGAAGTCATGGATCCGCAGCACCGCATCTTTCTCGAGACGGCCTGGGAGGCGCTCGAGGATGCGGGCTACGACGTCGACCGGATCGGTGTGCCGGTGGGCGTGTTCGCCGGCGCGAGCATGAACACCTACCTCATCTCCAATCTGCTCGCCAATCCGGACGCGCTCGCCGCGACCGGGGCGTACCAGGCGATGATCGGCAACGACAAGGATTTCCTCGCCACCCGGGTGTCGTACAAGCTCAACCTGCGGGGTCCGAGCTTCACGGTGCAGACCGCGTGCTCGACATCGCTCGTCGCCGTGCATCTCGCCTGCGAGAGCCTGCTCACACACCAGTGCGACATGGCGCTCGCCGGGGGCGTCTCCATCGCGTTCCCGCAGCGAACCGGCTACTTGCATCAAGAGGGCATGATCCTCTCGCCCGATGGCAAGGTGCGGCCGTTCGACGCGAAGGGCGGCGGCATTCGCGCGGGTGAAGGCGCCGGCCTCGTCGTGCTGAAGCGGCTCGAAGACGCGCTCGCCGACGGTGACAACATCCGCGCCGTCATCCTCGGCACCGCCATCAACAACGATGGCGCGCAGAAGATCGGCTACACCGCGCCGAGCGTGGACGGGCAGGCCGAAGCCATTGCCACTGCGCAGTCGATCGGCGAAGTCGATCCCGCGACGATCACCTACATCGAGGCGCACGGCACCTCCACACCGCTTGGCGATCCCATCGAGATCGCGGCGCTGACGCAGGTGTTCCGCGCGCACACCGATTCGAAGCAGTACTGCGCGATCGGCTCGGTGAAGAGCAACATCGGGCATCTGGATGCGGCGGCGGGCGTTGCCGGTCTCATCAAGACCGTCCTCTCGCTCGAGCATCGGGAGATCGCGCCGAGCCTGAATTTCGAGACCCCGAACCCGCAGATCGATTTCGCGGCGAGCCCGTTTTTCGTGAACACGCAGCTGCGCCCGTGGGAGCCTGCGGGTGGCGTGCGACGCGCGGGCGTCAGCTCGTTCGGCATCGGCGGCACGAACGCGCACGCCGTGCTCGAGGAGGCGCCGCCTGTCGTTGCGACCGACGCCTCCGGGTCCGAACAGATTCTGGTGCTGAGCGCGAGAACGCCTACGGCGCTCGATGCGGCACGGACACGGCTCGCTGAGTACTTCGCGGCGAATCCGCACGCGAACCTTGCGGACGTCGCGTACACGTTGCAGACCGGTCGGCGTGTGTTCGACCACCGCTGCATGCTTCTCGCCGACAGTGTCGCGAGCGCGAAGAAGGTGCTGGAGACGCCCGCATCTAGGGAGCTCGAACGCGCTCATGGTGAAGCGGGCGCGCGCACCATCGCATTCATGTTCAGCGGGCAGGGTAGCCAGTATCCCGGCATGGGCTGGGCGCTGTATCAGAAGGAGCCCGTGTTCCGGGCGGCGCTGGATTCCTGCGCGCAGCTTTTGCAGAAGGACCTTGGGCTCGATCTTCGTGCGGCGATCTATCCCGAGCTCGCGGCCGCTTACGGCTGGGCGCCGATCTCGGCGGAACAGCTCAACGAGACCCGTCTCACTCAACCGGCGCTCTTCGCCGTGGAGTATTCGCTCGCCAAGCTGTGGGAGCACTGGGGCATTGTGCCGCAGGCCATGATCGGGCACAGCATCGGCGAGTACGTCGCGGCGTGTCTCGCCGGGGTGTTCTCGCTCGAAAGCACGTTGTCGATCGTCGCCGCACGCGGCGCACTGATGCAGAAGATGGAGCCGGGCGCGATGCTCGCCGTCCAACTCGATGAGGCCGGCATCGGTGCGTATCTCGGTGGTCAGCTCAGCGTGGCTGCGCTCAACGCTCCGGGAATGTGCGTCGTGTCGGGTCCGATCGCGGCCATCGACGCGCTCGAGCGCAAACTCGAGACGCAGGGAATTTCGGCACGGCGACTGCGCACCTCACACGCGTTCCATTCGTCGATGATGGATGGCGCGGTCGCGCCCTTCGTCGCAGAGGTCGCGCGGCATTCTCTGAGCGCACCGCGCATTCCGTTCGTATCGAACGTCACGGGCACCTGGATCACCGCCGAGCAGGCAACGGATCCGCAGTATTGGGGCCGTCACTTGCGGGGTGCTGTTCGTTTCGCGGATGGCGTGCAGACGCTTGCGCGTGACGGCGATCGGCTGCTCGTTGAAGTGGGCCCGGGGAATACGCTGAAGACGCTGGCGCGACAGACGCTCGGTGTGCCGGACGACGCGGTCGTTGCGTCTCTGCCGCATCCTCTCGAGCGCGTGCCCGCCGACTCCTGCGCGCGCCGCGCGCTCGGGCGCGTCTGGCTGGCCGGCATCCAGGTGAACTGGTCTGCGCTACACGGTGCGCGCAAGCCGCGCCGCGTGTCGCTTCCAACGTATCCATTCGAAAGCAAGCGCTTCTGGGTCGAGCCGCTTCCGCGCGCGGCGCTCGCCGCCGCCGGTTCCGCCATGGGGGTCGGCCCTGCCGCGCGCAGGAGCGACATCGGCGACTGGTTCTGGCTCCCATCGTGGCAACGCTCGTCCGCGCTTGCGGCCCGCGCGGCCGCCGGAAAGCGGGCCGCTCGCGGTCGCTGGCTCGTTTTCGGCGATGAGTCGCGCGCCTGCGTGACGCTGCTGCAAGAGCTGGACAACCTCGGTGTGGAGGTCGTGGACGTGCAGCGGGGCGATGCGTTCGCGCCCATGGGCCCGAATCGTTACGCGATACGTCCCGACGCGCGCGAAGACTATGACCGCCTGCTTGCCGCGGCTCTCCCGAAAAATGCGCCGCTCGCCGGCGTACTGCACCTTTGGAACACGGGAGCGACCGACGGAGCGCCGGACCCGGCGCTCGGGCGGCGAGATGGGTTCTACAGCACGCTGTATCTCGCACAGGCCCTCGGCGACGTCGCACTCGCTGCGCCGCTACCGGTGCTGGTGGTCTCGACGGACATGCAGCCGGTGCTCGGCGCAGAAGCCCTGCGCATCGAGCGGAGCCTGCTCATCGGGCCGGTACTGGTGATGTCGCAGGACGTGCCCAATCTGCGCGCGCGAAGCATCGACATTGCGTCTGCGGACTGGAATGCGCGTCAAGCGCCGCTGCTGGCCGCTGCGCTGGTGGGCGAAGCCGCGCTTTCGAGCAGTCCCAATCAGGTGGCCTACCGCAGCGGCTATCGCTGGGAGCAGGCGATGGCTCCCGTGCGGATCGAGTCGCCCGCCGCAGAGGAGGTGCCGCTGCGCCAGCGTGGGGTCTATTTGATCACGGGCGGCCTGGGCGGCTTGGGGCTGGCCATCGCGCGCCACCTCGCCAGGACGCTGGAAGCGCGTCTGATCCTGACCGCCCGATCGGCGCTGCCGGATCGGGCGCGCTGGAGCGAGCTCCTGGAGGACGCGGAGACCTCTGCTGCCGTGAAAGCTCGCATCCGCGCGGTGCAAGAGCTGGAGCAGCTCGGCGCGGAAGTGCTGGTCGCCGCCGCGGATGTCGCCGACGAAGCCGCAATGTCCGAAGTCGTTGCCACAGCGCGTCGGCGGTTCGGTACGCTGCACGGTGTGCTGCACGCCGCTGGACTGCCGGGCATCGGAATTCTGCCGCTGAAAACGGCCGAAGCGGCGGAGATCGTTCTGCGCCCGAAGGTCGAAGGCACGCTCGTGCTCGACCGGGTGCTTGCCGGAGCCGATCTCGATTTCCTCGTGCTGTTCTCGACCATCAACACCGCGTTCGGCTGGCACGGCACGACCGACTATTCCTCCGCGAACGCGTTTCTCGACGCCTTTGCGCAGGCGGGCGTGGCGCGCTGCTCGTCGCGCGTGATCACGGTGAACTGGGGAACGTGGCGCGAAGTGGGCATGGCGGCGGACCTTGCGGCCCAACGCGGCGACAGCGAGGGCGCTCTGATGCAGCTCGCGATCGCGCCGGAAGAGGGCAGCGAGGCGCTGCGCCGCGCGCTCGCGTCCGGGCTGACGAATGTGTTCATCACGCCTCGACCCATGCCGGAGCTCATCGCGGAAGTGGCGAACGCCACGCGTTCGATTCAAGCGAACGATGCAGGCGACGCCGCGCAGGCGGTGGAGGCCGCGCCCGCACAGCCGCTCAGCGCACGCCACGAACGTCCGGAGCTGGACAATCCGTACGTCGCGCCGCGCGATCCGGAGGAAGAGAAGCTCGCGGCGATGTGGAGCGAGCTCCTCGGCATTCAGCCGATCGGTGTCGAGGACAACTTCTTCGATCTCGGCGGGCACTCGCTGCTGGCCACCCGCGTGCTCGCACGCGTGCAGGACATTTTCAAAGTGCGGCTGCCCATGCGCGCCATTTTCGAGGCGCCGACGGTCGCCGGGCTCGCCGAGCACGTGCGCACGGCGCTCTGGGCCGCCGAGGCGAAGAGCCGCGCCGTGCGTGAGCCCGAAGAGAATCGGGAGGAGATCGAGCTGTGACGGTGACCCAGCTCATCGCCGGTCTGCGCGCACGAGACGTGCGCGTCTGGCTCGAAGACGGGCGCGTGCGGGTCAGCGCGCCGAGCGGTAGCTTGACGCCGGAGCTGCAGCAGGAGCTCACCGCTCGCAAGGCCGAGATCAAAGCCTATCTCGCGTCGCTGGAGGTTCCGGCGGAGGAGGCGGCGCCACCCGAGACGCCTGCCGGCGACCTCGTCGATCGCAGCGTCGGTGAGTTTCCCACCTCGTTCGCGCAGCGCCGGCTGTGGTTCATCGATCGTCTGGAGCCTGGCAACGCCGCGTACATCGTCGCCGGCGCGCGTGAGCTCTACGATGCCATCGACCCGCAGATGCTCGAAGACGCGGTCAACGACGTGGTCCGCAAGCAAGGCTCGCTCCGTACCGTGTTCCGCGAAGTCGACGGCGAGCCGGTACAGGTCGTGTTGCCGCAGATGGCGGTGCCTCTGAAGCGGGTCGATTTGTCTGCGCTCCCGGCCGAGGAGCGCGAGCCCGCGCTGGAGCGGCTGAAGAAAGAAGAAGCCGGTACCCCGTTCGATCTCGCGACCGGGCCGCTGCTGCGTGTCACGCTCGTCACGCAGAGCCCGCAGCGGCACACGTTGCTGTTCACGATGCACCACATCGTCTGCGACGGGTGGTCGCTCGCCATTCTGCTCGCGGAGATTCACCAGCATTACAGTGCGCGATCGCGCGGCACCGTGCTGGCGGATCGCCTGCCCGTGAGCTACGCCGAGTACTCGCAGCGGCAGCGACAGCGCCTGAGCGGTGCGGCCCTCGATGGCTTGCTCGACTACTGGACGCGGCGCTTTGCGGGCGCACCCGCGCTTCTCGAATTACCGACCGACCGGCCGCGGCCGCCGCAGCAGTCTTTTGCGGGCAGCACGTACGGCTTCACGTTCTCGCGCGAGCTCTCGACGGCGTTGCGGGCGCTGGCACGGGGCGAAAACGCCACGATGTACATGACGCTGCTCGCGCTGTTCAAAATTCTTCTCTATCGCTCGAGCGGCCAGACCGACATCGTCGTCGGGACGCCGGTGGCGACGCGCGATTCGCCCGAGCTCGAGCGCCTCATCGGACTCTTCGTCAGCACGCTGCCGATTCGCAGCGATCTCAGCGCCGATCCGAGCGTGAGCGGTTTCATCCGCGAGCTGCGCGAGAATGTGCTGGAGGCGCAGGCGCATCGCGATCTGCCGTTCGAGAAGCTCGTCGAAGCGCTGCACCCGGCGCGTACCGCCGCGTGGTCGCCCGTGTTCCAGGTCGCGTTCGTGCTGCAGAACACGCCGCTCGCCTCGGAGTTCCAGACCACGAGTGCCGCGGCGATGTACGACATCACGCTGTTCCTGTGGGACGACCAGGCGGAGATCCGCGGCGGCTTCGAGTACAGCACCGCGCTCTTCGACGCCGCGACGATCGAGCGGCTCGCGGACCAGCTACGTGTCCTCGCCGAGCACGCCGTCGAGAATCCGCAGACACCGGTCAGTCGGTTGCCGATGTTGTCGGCTCCGCAGGTTCGGCAGTTGCTTCACTGGGGCACGAGTCCGAGCACGTACCCGCGCGAGTCGAGCGTCACCGAGCTGTTCGATGCCGTCGTCCAGGCGCACGGGAGCGCGGTGGCTCTCGAATCCGCAGAGCCGGCACGAGAGCCGTTTGCGACGTCGCGACTCACGTATCGCGAGCTCGCCGATGCGGCCGCGCGGCTGGCTGCGACGCTGACGGACAAAGGCGTGCGGCCCGGTATGCGCGTCGGGTTGTACCTCGAGCGCTCGGTCGGAACGATCGTCACGATCCTGGCGGTATTGAAGGCAGGTGCGGTCTATGTGCCGCTCGATCCCGCGAACCCGCGCGCACGCACAAAAGAGCTGGTGCGGACCGTGAACGCGGAGCTGTTGCTCGTGCCGAAGTCCGGCGTGAGCAAGCTCGAGAGCCTCGGCGTACGAACGCTGGCCATCGAAGCGTTGTGGCGTGCTGCAGCGAATGCATCGTGCGGCCAGCCGCAGGCGCCGGTCACCGCCGAAGACGATGCCTACATCATGTTCACCTCGGGAACGACGGGCACGCCAAAAGGTGTGCGCGTCACCCATCGCAACATCGTCCGGCTGGTCTGCAAGACAAACTATATTTCGCTCGGCGCCGAAGACACGCTGCTGCAGCTCGCGCCGCTCGCCTTCGATGCCTCGACATTCGAGATCTGGGGCGCGCTGCTGAACGGCGCGCGTCTCGTCGTACACCCGCCCGGTACACCGACGGCTCACGAGCTGGCGCGCACGCTTCGCGATCAGCGCGTCACCACGCTCTGGCTGACGAGCGGGCTCTTCAACGTGATGATGGACACGGAGCCCCAGGCGCTTGCGCAGGTTCGGCACGTGCTCGCGGGCGGCGACGTGCTTTCGGTCCCGCACGTGCAGGCGCTGCTCGACGCCAAGCGTGAGGGCACGGTCGTGAACGGCTACGGGCCGACCGAGAACACGACGTTCACGTGCTGCCATGTCATGCCTGCAGGCACGAAGCTCGCGGAATCCGTGCCGATCGGTCGGCCGATCGCCAATACGACCGTATACATCGTCGATGCGCACGATCAGCTCGTGCCGATTGGCGTCGCCGGCGAGCTGGTCACCGGCGGGGACGGCGTCGCGCGCGGCTACATCGGCGCGTCCGCGTCCGAAGCGCAGAAGTTCACGGCGGATCCATTCGATACGCGACCGGGCGCGCGGCTCTACCGCACGGGGGACCGGGCGCGCTGGCGCAGCGACGGAACGCTCGATTTCCTCGGTCGCAACGATCGGCAGGTGAAGGTCCGCGGTTTCCGCGTCGAGCTCGGCGAGGTCGAGGAGGCGCTGCGCGCGTGCGATGGGGTGCGCGACGCCGCCGTGATCGCCCAGCCGGACGCGGCCGGCACGAACGAGATCATCGCGTACGCGGTGCCGGTGGTGGGCGAAGCGCTCGACAAGGTCGCGATTCGCCGCCGCCTGCAGGAGCGGCTGCCCGGATACATGATTCCGGCGGATATCGTGGCGCTCGCGGCGCTACCGCTCACCGCGAACGGAAAGCTCGACCGCGCGGCGCTGCCGGCGCGGACCGTCGTGGCGCAGCAGCCGGTCGAGCCGCGCACGATGATCGAGACCCAGCTGCATGCCATCTGGGAGAACGTGCTCGGGTACTCGGGATTCGGCATCCGGGACAATTTCTTCGATCTCGGCGGGCACTCGCTGCTCGCGCTGCGCATCTTCGCGCAGGTCGAGCGGGTGTTCGGTCGCAAGCTCGCCGCGTCCGTCATGTTCCAGGCGCCGACGATCGAGCAGCTCGCCGCGCGGCTCACCGCGGAAGGGTTCGAGTCGCAATGGGACTCGCTGGTGACCATTCAGCCGGAGGGCACGAGCGCGCCGCTCTTCATGGTGCCGGGGATCGGCGGCAACGTCGTCATCTACGCGGGGCTTGCGCGTGCGCTCGGTCGCGATCAGCCGTTCTATGGCCTGCAATCGCTCGGGCTCGACGGCCGCGAGGCGCCGCTCGACAAGGTCGAAGACATCGCTGCGCACTACATTCGCGAGATTCGGCGCCTGCAGCCGCACGGCCCGTATTCGATCGGTGGCGCATGCTTTGGTGGTGCGGTGGCCTACGAGATGGCACAGCAGCTGCGCGCGCAGTCCGAAGAAGTGGATTTCCTGCTGCTGGTCGAGACCTGGCCGCCGCCACGGCAGCGGCCCGTCATCGACACCGCGCTCCGTTACTCGCATCACGTCAGATTTCTGGTGAACGCGGCGCGACGCAATCTCGCACAACTGCGGCTCTCGCCGCGCATGCTGGTCGCGACGCTGTATCAGCACGCCAAGGTGCTCGGTGAAATGATTGCGCAGCGCGACGTCTATCGCGGCGACAGCGCCGCCATGTACGTCGACCGGGTTTCCCACGCCAACATACGCGCTTTCGCGCGTTACCAGCCGCAACCGTACGACGGCGAGATTCACCTGGTGCTCGCGTCGGCGCGGCCGATCGGCTCGACGCAGGACCCGCGGCTGTACTGGGCGGACCTCGCCCGCGGCGGGGTCCGCCGCTACGACATCCCGGCACGAGACTCGGGGCTCATTCTGAAGAGCCCGCACGTGGAGAAGCTGAGCGATTGGCTGCGCGAAGCGCTGCGGGTTGCGCGCCAGAAGGGCGCTCGGGCCGTCGAGAGGATCCAGGTTGTGACGGCGCAATCGCTCGTGTTCGGCCTGGTCTCGTTCATGACGTTGTTCTGAGATGGAGCTGATCCGCTTCCTGCTGCGTACGTCCCGCTCGATGGTGCTCGCCATCATGATCGCGAGCGTTGCGAGCGGCGCGTTGAGCGGTGCGTTGATCGCGATCGTGAATCGCGCTCTCGCCGCCAACGGCGTCGCGACAGGGACGATTCTGCTGGCGTTCCTCGCGGTGGTGTTCGCGCGTGTGCTGACGCAGTTCCTCTCGGCGATTCTCCTGGTCCGCTTCGCGCAAGACACGGTGCTGACCCTGACGCGACGGCTGTGCGAGCAGGTGCTCCGGGTGCCGTTCTCGAAAGTGGAAACCATGGGCACGCCGCGGGTGCTCGCCACACTGACCGAAGACGTGACGGTCCTGTCCGGCGCAGTCCTTGCCATGCCGACGCTGGCAACGAACCTTGCGATGCTGGCGGGTTGCTCGATCTATCTCGCGTATCTCTCCTGGAAGATCTTCGCCGCCTGCGTCGTGCTCGCGGCACTCGGTGCGCTCGGACATCGCGTGCTCATGGCGCGCGCGCACGCGGCGTTCGTCGGTGTTCGCGAAGGTCGCGACCGCTTGTTCGGCGCCTTCAAGACGCTGACCGAAGGACTCAAGGAGCTGAAGCTGCATCGCGCCCGCCGCGCCGACTTCATGCAACAGGAGGTCGATGCGACGACGGAGTACTTGCGCCGGCAGAACATCGCGGTGACCACCAAGTACATGGTGGCCGACACGTGGAGCCAGCTCCTGTTCTACTCGCTGATCGGCTCGCTGCTCTTCGTCACGCCGGCGATCGCGAGGCTCTCCACCGAAGCGCTGACGGGCTATGTGTTCGCGGCGCTCTTCATGATGACGCCCACGTGGGCCGTGCTCGGCACTTTGCCCACGTTTCTCCGCGGTCGCGTGTCGCTCGAGAAGATCCGCGAGCTCGGGGATTCCCTGAGCGCCGCGGACGCCGATGGGGTCGAAGCTGCCGCGGCCCAACCGACCGCGGCTCGTGTGGACATCGAGCTGCATCGGGTGACGTTTGCCTACCCGCCGCAGGCGGGCGAGGAGCGACCGTTCGCGGTCGGTCCGATCGATCTGTCGCTGACGAGCGGCGAGGTCGTCTTCGTGACCGGCGGCAACGGCAGCGGCAAGTCGACGCTCGTGAAGCTGCTGTGCGGGCTGTACACGCCCGATTCGGGTCGGATCGTGCTGAACGGCACCGTCATCGACGACACGAACCGAGAGTGGTATCGCGAGCACTTCGCGGCCGTCTTCGCCGACTATCACCTCTTCGAGCGGCTCTTCGGCCTCGAAACGGCCGGCCGCGAGCGGGAAATCGCCGAATATCTCGCGCTCCTGCGGCTCGAGCGCAAGGTCCGCATCGAAGGCGGTCGGTTCTCGTCCACGGCACTCTCTTCGGGACAGCGCAAGCGGCTGGCGCTCCTGACCGTGTTCCTCGAGGACCGGCCGGTGTACGTGTTCGACGAATGGGCGGCCGATCAGGACCCCTCGTACAAGGAAGTGTTCTATCAACGGCTGCTGCCGGAGCTGAAATCTCGCGGCAAATGCGTCATCGTGGTGACCCACGACGATCGCTATTTCCATCTCGGGGATCGGGTCATCAAGCTCGAAGCGGCGGCCCCCATCAGCGGCCTGCGGGAAGGGGCGGTGGAGCGCGGACGCGCCCTCGGCTGAGAAGAGCGAATGTCTTCCAAAAAGAACAGGTAGAATCCCCGTCGAGAAGAAGAACTAGAACCGCTGCCGAGAAGAACAACTAGAAGAGGTCGAAGCGTTTGACAACGGGCGATCGATTGCACGCGCTGGACGCGGTCCGCGCGTTCGCGCTGCTGCTGGGCGTCGTGCACCACACGGCGCTGTTCTTCATTCCGCAAGAGCTCGTGCAGCCCGGGATCGTGCCGATCAACGACCCCTCGCCGAGCCGGCTGCTCGCGCTCGTCGCCTTCGTGGGCCACATGTTCCGGATGTCGCTCTTCTTCTTGATGGCCGGCTTCTTCGCGCGACTGGTCATCGAACGCAAGGGAATGCGCGCGTTCTGGAGCGATCGGCTGCAGCGGATTCTGGTGCCGCTGGTCGTCGGCTGGCTGATCCTGTTTCCGATGGTCGCGGCGGCGTGGAGCTGGCCAAGCGAGCACCGGGTCCGCCTCGACGTGTTCATCGACGAGCCGCTCTCGGTTGCGAGCTTTCCGCTCAGCTATCTCTGGTTCCTGTACTACCTCCTGCTCATCTACGCGCTGATCTCGGCGGCCGATCTCGCGCTGGGTCGATTCGACCGTCAGGGGAGGGTGGCCGCCGCGGCCGACCGAGCGCTGCGCGGGTTGTTTCGCAATCGCTGGCATGCGCCGCTCGCCTTGATGGCGCTTCTCAGCGCCGGGCTGCTCGCGGAAAAGGACTACACGATCTTCGGCGGGCTCGCGACGCCGAACACGGGCTTGACTCCGCAGATCACGCCGCTCGTGGAATACAGCATCGCATTTGCCTTCGGCTGGCTGATGCAGCGAAACGTCGACCTGCTGGACGTGCTGCGGCAGCGCTACGCGGGCTATCTCGTCGCGGCGGCAGGCGCGACCGTGGTGGCCGCGCTCTGCCCGCTGCCGATCGCGCTCCGGATGTCGCACGAAGCGATGGTGGCGGGCCGCACGGTATTCGGCTTCGCGTATGCGTTCGGATCCTGGTGCTGGACGCTGGGCATCACCGGCTTCGGCTTGCAACACCTTGCGAAGGAGAGCGCGCCACGACGTTACGTCGCCGACGCTTCCTATTGGATCTATCTCGCGCACTATCCACTGGTGCTGGCGCTCGAGGACGCGTTAGGACCCTTACACCTGCACTGGGCCATCAAGTTTCCCGCGATCGTCGGCGTGACTCTGGTCATCGCGCTGCTCAGCTATCACTACCTCGTGCGGTTTACGTTCATCGGTCGCGTGCTGAACGGACAAAGGCGGCGTCCAGGCGAGGCGGCACTGCAGGGACTGGCACTGGAACCGAGACGATAGATTATCTATCGCGCGAGCGGCGCGGCCGCTCATCCTGGGAGGAACACGATATGCGAGTGCTGGCGGACGCGGCAACGGCGCAGCATAGGGAGAATAAACAGTGCTTACCGGGAACAGTGGCACAGCAGTGCCCGAGCGGAGCGCGAATCCGGCAACTCAGAGTGATATCTCACGAGAGCGGGGCGCTGCGATCCGGCACCGCGAGCGGAGGCTGCAGTATCTGGACACCCGCGCCGCCGACGCGGACTTCCTTGCCACAGCCATTCGACAGCAAGCGCAAGGGCATCTGGAGATTCTGGAAGCGGGTTGCGGCCGCAAGTGGCCGATCAAGCTCGACGGAGTGGACTACAGGCTCACGGGTATCGATCTCGATCCGGAGGCGCTCAGAGCCCGGCTGCAGGGCGTCGGCGACCTGAACGACGCGATCGTCGGTGATCTCTGCACGCCCGGGCTGATCCCTGCCGAAAAATTCGACGTCGTCTTCAGCTCGTTCGTACTGGAGCACATCGAGGACGCCGAAATCGCCCTCGAAAACATGATCGCCGGTCTCAAGCGCGGCGGTATCCTGGTGCTTCGGATTCCGGACCCGCATGCCGCGTACGGGTGGACCGCTCACCACACGCCATTCAGTCTGCACGTCGCCTACTATCGATACGTGATGGGGAACAGGAACGCGGGCAAACCTGGATTTGCGCCGTATCCCACGTACTACGCGAAGGTCGTATCGCGTCAGGGCATTCGCGACTTCTGCGAGCACCACGCTTGCACGCTCCTGGAGGAGCGCGGGACCACGTACTACCTGGAAAAGAAAGACCGGGCCACCTTCGCAAGTAAGATTTACGCAAAAGCTTTGTATTGTCTCTCGCTCGGCGCGCTGGCCTGGCGACACAACAATCTCGCATTCGTCATTCGCAAGAATTGACGAGCTCGGCCAGCAGCGGTTCGAGGAGGCTCGGATCCACGGGCTTCGTCAGGTGGTGGTCGAAACCGGCGGCGGCCGCTTGCTCCTTGTCACGCTCCTGTCCCCAGCCGGTCACCGCAATCAGGAAGGCGCGGGCGCCGGCAGCCGTCGCGCGCAAACGCTTGGCGACTTCGTAGCCGTTCATCTCCGGCATGCCGATGTCGAGGATGACGACGTCCGGACGAAACTCCGGCACCAGCGCAAGCGCGCCCGCACCGCAGTAGGCCACACGAACGTTGTGTCCGCAGAGCTGCAGGAAGGTGGCGCAGCTTTCGACGCTGTCCCGATTGTCGTCGCACACGAGGATCCGCAATGAGCCGCTGCGCACGCGCGCTTCCTGCGGAGCTGCGGCACTCGACGATTCTCGCGCTTCGCTGGCCGGCAGCCGCACGATGAACTCGCTGCCGCGATTGGCACCGTCGCTGCGAGCGCTAATCGTGCCGCCATGCAGGTGGACGAGGCCTTGCGCCAGCGCGAGCCCGATGCCGAGACCGCCTTCGGCACGAGTGAGAACATCGTCCGCCTGAGCGAACATCGTGAAGAGGCGCGGCATCATCTCCGGCGAAATGCCGATGCCATTGTCGCGCACCGTCACGACGATCCCGCTGCCTTCGCGCGCGGCCGCGAGCTCGATGCGTCCACCCGCATCGGTGTATTTGCCTGCGTTGACGAGGAGGTTCGAGAACACTTGCGCCAGGCGAACCGGGTCCGCGGTGATGCGGACGGGGTCCTTCGGGAGCTCCACGGACAGCGTGTGCCGTTTGCTGTCGAGAGTCGGGCGCGCAGCCTCGATGGCGGTGCCGATGATCGCCGTGAGCTCGGTGCGGCTCATCTTCAGGCGGAGCGAGCCGCGGGTGATGCGCGAGACGTCGAGCAGATCGTCGAGGAGATGGCTCATGTGCGCCACTTGGCGCTCGATGATCTCCTCGGCGCGGCGCGCCTGCTCGGGCGTGCGGCCGGCTTTCTTGGCGGCGCTGAGCGCGTAGCGTATGGGCGCGAGGGGGTTGCGCAATTCGTGCGCAAGCAGCGCGAGGAACTCGTCCTTGCGCTGGTCCGCGAGCCGCATCGCCTGCGCGTTGCGGCGCAGCTCCTCTTCCATCCGGCAGCGCTGGATGAAGTCACTCGCCTGGCGCAAGTACAGATCGAGACGGCGCAATTCCTGCTCGGTCGGCACATGCGGCGCACTGAAGTGCGTGGAGGCGACTCCGAGCGGCATTCCATCGGCGCCGACGAGCGGCGTGCAGATCACCGCGCGAAAGCCCTCCGCCCGAGCGATGGCGCGCATGGCTTCGAATGCCGCGTCCTTTTCCACGTCTTCCATGATGACTCGCTGGCCCGTCCGGAGCGCCCGTCCACACACGGAATCGTCTTCGCGCGAGACGTCCCGGAAGCGCTCGAGAAAGTCCCGTCCGAAGCCGCTGTGGGCCGCGATCGTCAGGCTCCCCGAGCCGTCGAGAAGCTGGATGGTGCCCGTCTCGGCCCCGAGCAGGGCGAGCAGCGCGCGCAGCATCTCGTCCAGCCCCTCCGACAGCGACTTGACGCGCCATAGCCGCGCGCTCAGCTCGTTCAGCTTCGCGAGCGCGGCAGTCTGCGCCTGCAGCTCGCGCTCTTTTTCTAGCAGGGCGCGCTCGGCGCGCTTGCGCGCCGAGATGTCGCGCGCGACTTTCGATGCGCCGACGATGACGCCGTTGGCATCGCGCACCGGTGAGATGCTGATCGAGACGTCGATACGCCGTCCATCCCGCGTCACCCGCTGCGTCTCGTAGCGCTCGATGGGCTCGCCGCGCGTGACCTTCGCGAGGATTTCACGCTCCTCGTGCGCCAGCTCCGGCGGAATGATCCGCTGGATGTGCGTGCCGATCATCTCCTCGGCCCGAAAGCCGAAAATGCGCTCGGCACCGCGATTCCAGGACGTGATCAGTCCGTCCAGCGTCTTGCTGAGGATCGCATCGTCGGACGAATCGACGATGGCACCGGCGAGCCGAATCATCTCTTCGCGCTCGCGGAGGAGAGACGGTGTGCTGTGCCACTCGGAGAGGGCGATCGAGTCAGCGCTCATGTCGCTCGCGTTTGCAAGGCATGTGGGTTGTGACGCTGGGACGGCGAAGGGGCGCGCAGGTGACAGCCTTCGCGCGACTGCAGGAAGTCGCGCGATCGAGTGAATCGTATTTTCCAGACCTGTCGATAGGGCACATCGCCGCCTTCGTCGCAGCGGTCTTGGCCCCCCGGAGTAGGCTCGTCGAGCGAGCCTTTGTTGTGGGCCGCGACCATAGCCGACTGGGCTCGGCCTTGCCAGGGCTGTGCACGCCGTACCCGAAGAGTGGCACGACGAGGATTGGGCTCCCTCGCCGCGCGGCCGCTGCGTGCGGGCGGGCACGGTGCTTGCCGTGAGCAGCCCACCGCGCGCGTGATCAGGAAAACCCTTAAAACGCTTGCGCGCTCGTTGGCACCCCTCAGCGACTCTCGCGCACCTCGGACGCCGCCTGTCTGAACAATGTGCGCAACCAGAGATTGCCTCCATCGTCCGTGAACAAGCTGTGCCACTGCACGGCTTCGGTGAGCGAGGGCAGCTCGTAGGGCGGCGCCAAGATCCGCAACGGCAGATACCGCGCGTAGTACTCCGCGAGGCGACGATGAATCGTCGCGATGCGTTTCGTGCCCACGACGAGCTGTGGCACGGAGTTGAAGTTCATCGCGAGAACGTCGATGCGCCGTGTCAGGCCGAGCGTCGTCAGGAACCACTCGTCCTGCACCGGGATGCGCCCGCGTCCGAACTGCAGCACCACGTGTCCGAGCTCGAGGTACTGCTCTTTTGTCAGCACGTCGCCGACGAGCGGGTTCTCGCTCCACACGACGCAGACGTAATCATCCGTGTAGAGGTCTTCGCGCGGGTGCTTATCCGACAGATATTCCCGCGGCATGATGAGCAGGTCGACGTCGGCTCGCTCCAGGAACTCGATCGGGTTGCCGACGTCGTTCGACACGATGTTGAAACGCACGCGCGGCGCTGCCGCTTCGGCGCGTCGCAAGACTTCCGACATCAGCACCGTGGCGACGTAGTCGGACATCATGACGGAGAAGTGCCGCGTCGAGGTGGCCGGGTCGAAGCGCGGCTTGGCATTGATGGTGGCTTTGATCTCCAGCAGGATCTGACGCACCGGCTCCGCGAGGCTCTCGCCGAGCGGCGTCGGCACCATCTTCCGGCCGACTTGCGTCAAGAGCTCGTCATTGAAGAACTCGCGCAGCCGCGAGAGCGCGCCGCTCATCGCGGATTGCGTGAGATGCACGCGCACGCCGGCCGCGGTGATGCTCCGCTCGGTCAGGAGCGCATCGAGCGCCACCAGCAGATTCAGATCGAGTTGTTCGAAGTGCATGGAGGTTCGGCTTGGAACAGCGCCTCGTCGAAGATGGCCACCGCACGCGTCCAGCCCGCGGAAGCGCCGCGGATCTTGTGCGGAAAGCAGGAAATGAAGAAGCCGTCGGGCGGCAGCGCTTCGAGATTGTGCAGCTTCTCGAGGTGGCAGTAGCCGATGTCGCGTCCGGCTTTGTGGCCTTCCCAGATGAGCGCCTTGTTGCCCGTCGCCGCGATCGCTTTCGCCGTGTAAGAGAAGGGCGCGTCCCAGCTCCACGCGTCCGTGCCGGTGAGCCGGATGCCGCGCTCGAGCAGGTACATCGTGGCTTCGTAGCCCATGCCGCAGCCGGCGTTCACGTAGTCCGAATGGCCGTAGCGCGAGCCTGCGCGTGTATTGACGACGACGATCTCGAGCGGCCGCAGCTCGTGGCCGATGCGCTTCAACTCGGACTCGACGTCCTGTGCCGTACACACATAGCCATCGGGCCGGTCCCGGAAGTCGAGCTTCACTCCGGGTTGAAAGCACCACTCGAGCGGGACTTCATCGATCGTGATCGCGCGCTCGCCCTGGTTCATCGTCGAGTGGAAGTGCCAGGGCGCATCGAGGTGCGTGCCGTTGTGCGTCGTGAGCCGCACCCATTCCGCGGCTGCGGCCTCGCCGTCAGGGAAGTCCTCGGCCTGCACGCCCGGCAGGAGCTTCATGAAGTCGGCGACGGTGTCGTGGTGCTTCTGGTACTCGATGCGAGGCGCGAGCATCGGGGGGTCCGACAGCACGTCGTTTTCGAGATAGATCGAGAGATCGACGAATCTTCGCTTCACCAGCTTGCCCCCTCCACCCGCACGCCTCTGCGCTCCGCCTCGACGCGAGCCTAGAATCCGGCTGCGGCCTTGTACAGCAGCATCGATCGCCTGGATACCTCGAATCGATCGAATTGCTGGGTTTGGGTGAGTCAGCTGCTATGATCGCGCGCCATGAAGCTTGCCACCCTGCGTGATGGCACGCCCGACGGCCGGCTCGTGGTGGTCTCCCGCGATCTGCAACGGGCCGTCGCGGCGACCGAAATTGCGAGCAGCCTGCGGGCGGCCCTGGAGACGTGGTCCGAAAGCGAGCCGCGCCTCGCGGCCCTCGCGGAGGCGCTCGAGCGTGGCCGTGTCGAGGGCATGTTCCACTTTGAGCCGGCGAATGCAGCGGCCCCGTTGCCGCGCACCTGGCAGTGGCTGGACGGGTCCGCATTCCACAGTCACGGGGATCTGATGGAGCGCGCCTTCAAGCATGCACCCATCGAAGGCAAGCTGACGCGGCCCCTGATGTATCAGGGCGGATCGGACGACTTCCTCGGACCGACGCAGGACATGCCGTTGCCGTCCGAGGCGGACGGGATCGACTTCGAGGCCGAAGTGGCCGTGGTGCTGGATCGCGTGCCGATGGGGACTCCGGCGGCCGAGGCGCTGAGTCACGTCAAGCTCGTCATGCTCGCGAACGATGCGAGCCTGCGCTCGCTCGCGATCGTGGAGATGAAGACCGGCTTCGGCTGGATTCATGCGAAGCCGGCCACGAGCTTCAGCCCGGTCGCGGTGACGCCCGACGAGCTCGGGCCGGCGTGGCAGAACGGGCGGGTCGCGTTGCCGATCCGGGTTTCCTGGAACGATCGCGAGTTCGGCCACCCCGACGCCGGCGCCATGGGCTTCGGGTTTCACGAGCTGATCGCGCACGCGGCGTATTCGCGCAATCTCAGCGCCGGGACGATCATCGGTTCGGGCACCGTCTCCAATGCGGCCTATCGCGAGGTGGGTTCGGCATGTATCGCCGAGCGGCGCGCCATCGAGATGGCGGAGCAGGGCTCCGCGGTGACCGAGTACATGCGCTTCGGTGATCGCGTTCGCATCGAGATGCTCGATGCACAAGGGCGCAGCATCTTCGGCGCGATCGATCAGCGAGTCGTGCCGGCCCGCGCGACGCGCTGAAGCGGTCGCTCAGATCGCGGCCGCCAGTGCGCCGGTCGATTCCCGCATCAGCTGCTCGTGTTCCTGGGGCGAGCCACCCCCTTGCTCGATCTCTCCGAGACGCACGGAGCTCTCGACGACCAGGCGGCACCGCTCGTACCGCCGTTCCGTGAAGCGATGAAGGGCCTCTTCGCAGGAGCTTGCGCGCTCGAGCTCTTCGGCGAGCACGAGGGCGTCTTCCACCGCGAGTCCGGCGCCCGAGGCGAGATGCGGAGTCGTCGCGTGCGCCGCATCCCCGAGCAGCACCGCGCGGCCGCGATGCCAGGGCCGCGGCATCATGAGCGCGAACAGCGGCCGGTAGACGATCCTCGAATCCGCGCCGAGCCCATCACGAATCGCGGCGACCGGACCCGTGAATTCGGCCAGCGCCTTGCGCAGCAGCTCCGGCCAGCGCGCGGCGTCGATGTGCTCCGGCGTTGCGCGTGTTTCGAGGAAGAACAAATACATTTCGTCTTTCGATACGGGCACGATTCCGGCCTTGATCTGCCGGCCGATATACATCGCCGCGCGACGGATCGAAGCAGGGCGGGGAACGACTGCGCGCCAGCATACCTGACCGGTGTAGCGCGGCTGCGGCGCGTCCGGGAACAGGGTCGTGCGCACCTTCGAGTTGATGCCGTCGGCGCCGAGCACGAGATCGTAGCGTCGCGCTGTGCCATCGGTCATGGCCACTGCGACATCGTCATCGGCGCACACCAAGGACGAGAAGGTCGTGCCGAGCCGCACGTTGACACCCGCGGCGCGCGTCGCTTCGGCCAGGATGCGCGCGAGCACGGGGCGTACGATGCCCGCGCTCGCCGCAATCGTGGAGCCCGCCGCGGGCAGCGCGGGAATCGACGCGAGCGGCGTCCCGTTGGCGAGGAACAGATCGAGGCCGTCGGATGCCGCGCCTTGCGAGAGAATCGCGTCCACCACACCGATCCGCTGGAAGGCGCGCAGGCTCGGTGCGCTGATCGTGATGCCCGCGCCATACACGCGCCATTCGGGATCCACCTCGATGAGATCGACCTCGATGCCCCGCTTGCGCAGCTCGATGGCCGCGCACATTCCGGCGATGCCGCCGCCGATGACGAGCACGCTTCTTACCATACTGGAACCAATCTCCTCGCGATGTCGGCGCGCCCGCTAGTCTGCGCGCGACTGGCGACGTCGTCCATGCCTGCGGTAGCGTCATCGCATTGCTCGCGGACATGGCTCGCATGGATAGAACCGATTTCTGCGAAGCGAGCAGGCTAAATAGAATTCCATCGTGATCAACGCGAGTCGCTCATGACCCTGCATTTCTGCGCGCCTCATCGCGTCCCGATCCGTTCGCCGGAGCGCGTCGACCGCGTCGGCGGCAGAAGGCGGGACCGCCACCTCGTCGTCGACTTTCACTGTCACGTGCTGACGCTCGCGGCGGAGGCGCTCGTCGCCGATCGCGCCGAGAAGCGGTCCGAGCCGGCGCTGATGCTCGCGGCCATCGGTGCGGACTCGCTCGCGCACAACAATGCCGTGATGCTGCCGCAGGCGTTCCCGAAGCTCACGCGCGTGGCGGAGCGTCTCGCCGATATGGACGCCATGGGCGTCGACATTCAGGTGATCAGTCCCTCGCCCTCGCAGTATTACTACTGGGCCGATCCCGATCTCGCGAGGCAGCTGGTCCGGACGCAAAACGAAGACATCGCGCAGACCTGTGCGCAATATCCCGATCGGCTCGTCGGTCTTGGAACCGTGGCGCTTCAGCATCCGTCCCTCGCTGCCGAGCAGCTGAGCGATGCAGTGAAGCGGCTCGGCCTCAAGGGCGTCGAGATCTCGACCGCGGTGAACGACCTGGAGCTCGCCGCGCGCGAGCTCGCGCCGTTCTGGTCCGCGGCCGAGGAGCTGGGCGCCATCGTCTTCATCCATCCATTCGGGACGACTCTGGGTCGGCGCGTGAGCACGTACTATCTCAACAACATCATCGGGCAGCCGCTCGAGACGACGATCGCGCTGTCGCATCTGATCTTCGGTGGGGTGCTGGACCGCTATCCCGGCCTGAAGATCGTCGCGGCTCACGGCGGCGGCTATCTGCCGAGCTATTGCGGCCGCTCGAACCACGGCTACGAGGTACGGCCCGAGGCGCGGATGCATGCATCCCGTCGTCCCGTCGAATATCTGCGGCGTATCTGGTTCGATACGCTCGTGTACGAACCCCAAGCGCTGCGCCATCTCGTGGACGTCGTGGGCGCTTCGCAACTCGTCGTTGGGACCGACTATCCGTTCGACATGGGGCACGACGACCCGCGAGGGCTGCTGGCGGCCACCGCGGGCCTGAGCGACGAGGAACGCGCCGCCATCCTCGGCGGGAATGCGCTCTCTATTCTGGGTATGAATGCATGAACATCGTTGGACCTGACGAGCTCGTATTCGGCGTCGAAGACCTGGATGTGTGCGCGCGCTATCTGCGCGACTACGGACTCGCACCGGCAGAAGACCCGAGCGGCGCCACGCGCCTGGAGGCGCTCGACGGAACGGCCGTCGTGCTGAGGGCCGCATCCGATCGATCGCTGCCGCCGCCCACCAGCGCCACCTGCTTGCTGCGCGAGACGATCTACGGCGTGGCCGACGACGCCTCGCTCGACGCGATAGCGGCCGAACTGAGCAAGGATCGCGAAGTCTCACGCGCGCGCGATGGCTCTATCGCATGCTTCGACGACATGGGATTTGCGCTGCGCTTCCGGCGCACACGTCGCCGTGCCTACACGGCGCCGCCCGATCTGACCAATGCGCCCGGCCATCCGCCGCAGCGGCCGCCAAATCAAATAGGTGCACAGCAGGACATGATCGTTGCGCCGCGCACGCTGTCGCATCTCGTGCTGTTCGTTCCGGATGCCGCAAAGGCCGAGAAGTTCTACGCGCGTCTCGGGTTTCGCACCACGGATCGCTTCACTGGAGTCGGGCCCTTCATGCGCCCGGCAGGGACGCTGGAGCATCACACGCTGTTCATGATCCAGACGCCGGCCTTCCTGAAGGGGCTCGAGCATTTCACGTTCCACGTGGGGAGCGTCACCGAGCTGATGCTGGCGGGCGCGCGTTTCGAGGCCAAAGGCTACGAGACGTTCTGGGGGCCAGGCCGGCACGTGTTCGGCTCCAATTGGTTCTGGTATTTCAACAGCCCGCTCGGCTGTCACGTCGAGTACGACGCGGACATGGACCTGCACGACGACAGCTGGGTGCCGCGCGAAGCGCCGGCCACCGCGGATAGCTCGCAGCTGTTCCTGCTCTCGAATCGCAAGAAGTGGTTTCCATCCGGAGCGCCGCCGAAGTGACGCCCGAGCGCTTCGCTCTCGGCACCTTTTCGCGGCCGGCGAGCGCCGCCGCGGATACGCGCTCGTTTCCGGGGGTCGTGCTCGAAGACCATGTGATCCCGCTGAGCGCACTTGCGCCAGAGCTGCGCGCCGGAGGCGTTCCGGCAACCGCTCTCGAGTCTCTGGCGGGTCTGCTCGATGACTGGCCGCGCGCGTTCCCGCTGTTGCGGGAGGCGGTGCGGGCGTTGTCGGAAGGCGAGCGCTCGGCGGCCGCCCGAGATCGCATCCCGCTCGCGGAGCTGTGCGTTCACGCGCCGCTTCCGAAGCCCGGCACGGTCTATTGCTCCGGGGCCAACTACAAGAAGCACGTGGCAGAGCTCATCGTGGCGCATCAGAACGATGAGCGGACGCGGGGCATGTCGCGCGACGAAAAGCTCGCGTGGGCCATGGCGCTGATGGATCGCCGCGCGGAGAGCGGAACGCCGTTCATCTTCGTCAAGCCGCAAAGCAGCGTGACGGGCCCGTACGATGTCATTGCCGTGCCCGACGTTCGCGAGAAGCCGGACTGGGAGCTCGAGCTTGCGGTGGTCATCGGCCGACGCGCGCGGCGTGTCGCGCGCGCCGCGGCGCTCGACTATGTCGCCGGCTACACGATCGCAAATGACATCACGTTGCGTGAGAAGGTGTTTCGCCGCAAGACGGACTCGCCGGAGCTGGGCATGGACTTCGTCATCAGCAAGGGTGCGCCGGGCTTCCTGCCGCTCGGGCCGTATCTCGTGCCGTCGGCCTTCGTGCCCGATCCGCAGCAGCTGCGCCTGACGTTGAAGCTGAACGGTCAGGTGATGCAGGACGAGGAGACGAGCGACATGATCTTCAGCGTCGCCCACCTGATCGAATATCTCTCGGCGGGAGTGGAGTTGCAGCCGGGCGATGTGATCTGTACCGGCTCACCGGCCGGAAACGGCATGCACTACGGGCGATTCATCCAGCACGGCGATGTGCTCGAAGGTGCGATCACGGGCCTCGGCGTTCAGCGAAATCGCTGCGTTCTCGAGCAAGAGTGAGCTCCGCGTTGGCGGGCGAGCCGAGCCTCGCGCCATAGGCCGGCAACATGAGAAATCCCGCGCAGGCCGCGATGAGTCCCGCGACGCTGATGACGAGCGAGAGCGCATAGGTGCCCGTCGCGTCTCGCAGCGCGCCGACCCAGAGCGGGCCGAGACCCGAAGCGAAGATGAATGCGCCATACAGCCAGCCATAAACGCGCCCGAATTCCGCGAGGCCGAAATAGCGCGTGACCAGGAAGCCCATGAGGTCGAGCTCGGCACCCATGGCAAAACCCAGCGCAATGGCGGTGACGGATGCCGCACCGATCCCGCCGGCCATGAGAGCGATGAAGCCGCCTGCCGCGATCAGGCAGATCGCGATGGCGATGCGCGGGGCAAACACGCGATCCATGAGGAAGCCTATGACGAGACGGCTGGCGATCACCGCCAAGCCGATCTCGCTGGCGACGCCGGCTGCCGCCATGGGACTCAGCCCGCCGTCCGTCAGCATCGGAACGAAGTGCGGCAGCAGGCCTGCGAACGACAGCGCCATCGTCGCGAAGGCCGCCGTCATGATCCAGAAGACGCGCGCGCGAACCCAGCCGGCTTCCGAGCTCGCATCGGTGCGCGCGGCGTTCGAGGAAGGCGCCGCGACCGCCGCGCTGCGCGGAACGAGAAGCGCCACGACGAGCGCACCGATTAGGGAGATGAGCGCCAGCGCGAAGAATCCTGCGCGCCAGCCGCGCGCGGCGATCACCGACGCGAGCAGCGGCGGAACCATCGCGGCTGAAATGCCGATGCCCGTCATCGTGAGACCGAGGGCAATCCCGCGATTCCTGTCGAACGTCGCGCCGATGATCTTCGTGTACGCGATGGGACCGGATGCCGCTCCCAGAAAAGCGACAACCGCCTGCAGCAGCAGGTAAGTGCGCACGGAATGAACGAAGGCGCCGAGTGAGGCGAACCCGAGCGCGAGCAGCAGCAGTCCGACGATCGCCGGGCGCTTCGGGCCGAAGCGATCGACCGCCCAGCCGACCGGAGGATTCGCCGCGGCGAGCGCCAGCGTGACGAGCAACACGCCGAACCCGAATTGCGTGCGCGTCAGGCCATAGTCCTGCGAGAGACCCGCGACGAACAGCCCGTTCGTGTAGAGAAGCAGCGCAGATATTCCTGTCGCGCAGCCAAGTATCGCGCCTGCGAGAGATCTCGTTGCGCGGCGAGCATCTTCTGTCATGTCGCACACGCTACCGCGCGCGTGGCAGCGAGGGAAATGGCCTCTCGCGATCCGATGCATCGATCGCGTCGATGTCACGTAACGCTGCAGACGATTTCTAATTCGAGGCAGAGGGAACTTATGCTTCCGCGCGCCGCGACTCCGTCGGTACAAGACTTTGCGCGGCGCGTAGCCAAATGGAGTGGAGGGGGGAAGATGCGAAACGGTCTCGCGTTGATGGCGCCCTGTGCGCTCGGGGCATTGATGGGATCTAGCGACGCCTTGTCCCAGGAGGGCAGCGTAACGCTGGAAGAAATCACAGTGACGGCGACTCGGGTGAGCGACACCGTCAATCGCGTTCCGCTTGCGATCAGTGCGCAAACCCAGCGCGCGCTCGATCAGCAAGGCATTCGTACCATCGCCGATCTCGAAGCCACGGTGCCGAGCCTGCGATTGACCGGTCAGGAAGGATCGGGGCTCGCCACCATTTCGATACGCGGCATCCGCCAGACGAGCGCAACTGCGGCGACGACCGGTTTCTATCTCGATGAGACCGCGCTGCAGAAGCGCGCCGCAGCCGGCTTCGCCTCGCAGAACGGCACTCCCGTGCCGCCGCTCTTCGACCTCGAACGCATCGAGGTGCTGCGCGGCCCGCAAGGAACACTGTTCGGCGGCGGCTCCGAAGGCGGCACGATCCGCTACATCCAGCCCGAGCCGGGGCTCACGAGCTATTCGAGCTATGCGCGCGCGCAGTGGATGCAAACGAAGGATGGCGATCCGAGCTACGAGGCGGGCGGGGCGGTCGGCGGTCCGATCATCGAAGACAAGCTCGGCTTTCGCGCAAGCGTATTCAGCCGCAAGACCGGCGGCTACATCGATCTCACCGACTATCGCAACGGTCGGGTGTATCAGGAGAACGCGAACGACGACCGCATTCGCATGGGACGTCTCGCGTTCGCGTGGGCACCGTCGAAAGACAGCAAGCTGACGCTGTCTTACTTCGCCTCGCACGACGAGACGGCAAGTCTCGGCAACGCGTACAACCTCGACATTCCCGGAACCCTCATCGTTCCGAGTCTCTGCTTCGACGTCGCGGCCGCA
Source organism: Steroidobacteraceae bacterium (assembly GCA_035760965.1). Lineage (GTDB taxonomy): Bacteria > Pseudomonadota > Gammaproteobacteria > Steroidobacterales > Steroidobacteraceae > JADGHX01. Next base: position 181,361 of record DASTRY010000035.1, read on the forward strand.
ACGGCACTGCCGGTCGGGCATCCCGGCCGCGCAATACCTCAGCCCTTTGCGGCGGGTCCCGCGTGCGCCGGCCGCGCCGGCGAGGCGGGTGTGTACATAACGCAGCCCTACACCGTGGGCCCGCTGGATCTCGACCGGTTCCAGTCGCTGGTGCTCGGACCCACGCCGACCGAAAGCTCGCTGCAGGTTGCGAGCCTGAACGGGCAGTGGAACATCAATGACAATCTGCAGCTCACCGCGATCACCTCTTACATCACTGATCTGACGCGGGGTCAGAGCCCGCAGAACTTCCACCAGGGGTTCGTCAGCTACGCTGCCGCAGGTGGCGCGAGCTACGTCGTGCCGGGTTCGCCGCCCGTCTTCATCCCGGGCGGCGTCCTGCTGAACCCGAACATCACCGGCACGCCGAACGGTCTCGGTCTCGGCGCCTACATCGAGACCAACACGCGCAACGCGCGCAACGGCCTCTCGCAAGAGATTCGCCTTGCGTCGTCCGCGGACAAGACGTTCAGCTATGTGGTCGGCGCGTACTTCGCGCGCACCAATGCCGTCGTGAGCCAGCGCGCAGATGCTTCGGACCTCGGCTTCATCCAGATGACCGGGCTCAGCATCCAGCAGCGCTTCGGCGTGCCGAACCCGGGCTTCTTCGCCCAGATCCACGAAACCGACAAGGACAAGGAGATCGCGGGCTTCGGCAATCTCACCGTCAAGCTGGGCGAGCGCTGGCGCGTGATCGGCGGCGTGCGCGTGACGCACATCAAGACGGACTTCGATCAGGCGAACTACGGGCCGAACGGCTTCAATCTCGCGCCTTCTCTCGCCGACGGCACGCTCGTCGTGGGCAACATCGCGGAGACGCCGATCACGCCGAAGCTGTCGGTGCAATATCTCTTCAATCCGGACGACTTCCTGTACGCGACGGCCTCGAAGGGCTTCCGCGCGGGTGGCGTGAACCAGGTGTTCTCGTCCGCGGGGCAGGGGCAGCTCTTCGGGCAATACGGTTTGACGAAGGCGGCTCTGCCGCAAACGTATTCCTCCGACACCGTCTGGAACTACGAGCTCGGTGGCAAATTCGGCTTCCTCGAGGGTCGTGCGCAAGTGAACGCAGCCATTTACGAGCTGCGCTGGAAGAACGTGCAGACCAACGTGTTCATCGGCGGCGACGGCTTCGTCGCGAACGTGCCCACGGCGCGCAGCCGCGGCGCCGAGGCCGAAGCGCAATGGCGGCCGGTGCGTGCGCTCACCCTGAATGCCGCGGCGTCGTACATCAAGGCCGAATACACCTCGACGCTCAAGTATCCGGGTGCGCGCGGGCTCGACCTGTTTGCCGCGCAGGACGGGCAGAGCTTCGCGCAACCCAAGTGGTCCGCGGACTTCGGCGCGCGTCTCGATTTTCCGCTCGGCGGCGGAGACACCGCGTTCTATGCGCGGCTCGACTATCGCTGGCTCGACAAGTTCGATCTGGCGCCGCCGGGCTCGCCGAACTACACGCCGGACTCGAGCACGGTCCCGGAGCAGCAGAATCTCAACCTGCGGCTCGGGATCGAGCGCAACAGCTTCGACGTCAATCTGTTCGTGAACAATCTGACGGACGAGGACAAGGGCCAGTTGAGCGGCGGCCGCAACGCCTGCACGAACGCCGATTGCTCGACCTTCCTCAACTACAACATCGTTCGTTCGGTGGCCGCGCCGATTCCGCGGCAGATCGGCGTGCAGGTGGCGTTCCGGTACTGACATGAAACGCGTACCGATGAAGCTCGAAGCAACTTGCCTCGCCTTGGCGGCCCTTGTGGTGGCGGCGGCGTTGCCGCCGGCGGCGCGCGCGCAGTCCACGGGCGGCGCCGCCGAAAACTCTACCGTGCCGCTCATTCCCTTCGAGACGGAGGACTTCATCAAGTTGAAGCCGGGCCAGAACCTCGGAGAGGTGCTCGGTGTCGCCGTGAATTCGAAGGGGCACGTCGTGATTCTGAACCACCCGGGTTCCGCGACGACGGGTCCGCTCTACGGGAACGCGACGACGGAGATTCTCGAGTTCGACCGCAACGGCAGGTTCATTCGCGAGATCGGGCACGGTGTGTACGCGCTCGGATATTCGCATTCCGTGCGCTTCGACAAGTACGACAACCTGTGGGTCGTCGACAAGGGCACCGACTCCGTCATCAAGTTCGATCCGTCCGGCAAGGTGCTGATGAACCTCGGTCGGCGTCCGGAGGGCTTCGACTCGGCCCATCAACCGCATCTGAAGCAAGCGGACGCGGTGCCGATCGACGGCTGGTTCCGTGCGCCGACCGACGTGGCGTGGGACCCGGACGACAACATCTTCGTGAGCGACGGCTACGTGAACTCGCGCATCGCGAAGCTGACGAAGGATGGGGACTGGATCAAGTCGTGGGGCAAGTACGGCCGCGGCGGTCCCAATGCCGACGAGAACCCGTACAACATCGACAATCCGCACAACATGCAGGCGGATCGCGACGGCAACGTCTATGTCGCGGACCGCGGCAATCGGCGCATCCAGGTCTTCGATCGGGACGGCAACTTCAAGAAGTTCCTGTTCCTGAACGTTCCCTACGACAAGACGCGCCATCCCGTGCTCGGCAACCTGCCCGCCGATCCGCAGACGCGGCCCGATCGGACGGCACCGTGGGCGCTGTGCATCTCGCCGACCACACCTCAGTACCTGTTCGCTGTCGATGCGGAGCCGGGGCGGCTCTACAAGATGACGCTCGACGGAAAGATCCTCGGCGTGCTGGGTGAATCGGGCAGGCGCCTGGGGCAGTTCAACTGGCCGCACGCGATTGCGTGTCCGACGGAGAACACGCTCTTCATTGCGGACATGAACAACTGGCGAGTGCAGAAGCTGACGCTCCATCCGAAAGAACATGACCGGTGAGCAACGTGAGCGCGGCGCAAGTCGGGCGCTCGTCGTGGCGGCGTCGTCGATGGGCACCGTGTTCGAGTGGTACGACTTCTTCGTCTTTGGAACGCTGGCGTCGACGATCGCGCACAATTTCACCGCAGGCAGCGAGAGCGCCGGCTTCCTGTTCGCGCTCGGTGCGTTTGCGGCCGGCTTCTTCGTGCGGCCGTTCGGCGCGCTCTTCTTCGGTCACATCGGCGATCGCGCCGGCCGCAAGCGGGCCTTTCTGCTGACGATCTCGATCATGGGTGCAGCCACCGTCGCGATGGGACTGCTGCCCACGGCACAGCAGGTGGGGCTGCTGGCGCCGGTGCTGCTGGTGCTGACGCGCGTGCTTCAAGGGTTCGCGATGGGCGGCGAATACGGAGGTGCGGCGGTCTACGTCGCCGAGCATGCCGAGCCGCGCAATCGCGGTTTTCTGACCGGATGGATTCAAGCGACCGCGGCGCTCGGTCTCGTGCTGGCATTGGCGGTCGTGCTCGCAACGCGGCTGCTGACGGGTGAAGACGCGTTTCAGCAATGGGGTTGGCGCGTGCCGTTCCTGCTCTCCGCAGTTTTGCTCGGCGTGTCGCTGTGGATTCGCCTCGGGCTCTCGGAGAGCCCGGTCTTCGAGCGCATGAAGCGGGCGCGTGAGGTGGCGCGTGCACCCGTATCCGAGGCCTTTCGCGGCGACAACCTGCGCCGGATTCTCACTGCGTTGTTCTGCATCCTGCTGGCGCAGGGCGCAGTCTGGTACACGGCGCACTTCTACGCGCAGTTCTTTCTCGAGCGCGTGCTCAAGGTCGAGGGCCGGACCGTGAACGAATTGCTGGTCGCGGGCGTGGTGCTCTCGGCCGGCGGGTACGTGTTCTTCGGGTGGCTCTCGGACCGCGTGGGCCGCAAGCCGGTGATGCTGGCGGGGATGGTGCTGTCGGCCGTCGCATACGTGCCGGCATTCCAGGCGCTCACCGCGCATGCCAATCCGGCGCTCGAAGCGGCGGCGAGTCGGGCGCCGGTCACGGTCTACGCGGATCCCGCGGATTGTCATCTGCAGTTCGATGTCATCGGCCGCCGTACATTCGACAGCTCGTGCGACGTCGTGCGGCGTCTCCTTTCGGACGCAGGAATACCGTATCGGAGCGTCGCGACGGAGCAGGGCGCGCTTGCGCGAGTGACTGTCGGCGCAGTCACCGTGGCCAGTGCTGCCCTCATCGGTGCCAGTCGGGCCGGCGCGTCGGCGGAGCGCACGCGCATCCGCAGCGAATTGCAGAACGCGCTCGCGTCTGCCGGCTATCCGCCCTCAGCGGCGCCAGCGGGCGTCGACACCGGAGCGGTCCTCGGGATCCTCGTTCTGCTCATGCTTGCATCGACGGCGCTGTACGGTCCGCAGGCGGCGGCGCTCGTCGAGCTTTTCCCCGCGCGCATTCGCTACACGGCGCTCTCCGTGCCTTACAACATCGGTACCGGCTGGGTTGGAGGGCTCTTGCCCGTCAGTTCGTTCGCGATCGTCGCGGCGACTGGAAACATCTATTCGGGGCTGGCGTATCCGCTGGCGTTCACGCTGATCGGCATCGTTGCGACCGTGCTGCTTCTTCCCGAAACGCGCGCGAAGCCGCTGGACGAGCTGCGCCCCGCCGCTGCAGAAGGGATCGACGGATGAATAGACGACACCTCCTCGCGAGCCTCGCCGCGACAGCAGCCGCGTGGTCAGTGCGCGCGTCCGGCGCGTCGAACGCGGCGCGCTCGCCGGCGCGAATCGTCGACGTGCATGCTCACTACTATCCGCCTGTGCTGAAGGCCTTGGGCCTGCCCGGCCCGATGAACGGCTGGAGCCTGCAGCGGCACATGGAGGAGATGGATGCTGCCGGCGTGACGCGCTCGCTGCTTTCGTTGACCACGCCCGGAATCGTCGCGACGGGAGACGAGGGCAGAAAGCTCACGCGGGAGTCGAACGAGTACGCCGCGAAGACCTGCGGCGAGCAGCGCGGCAAGCTCGGGTTCTTCACGTATCTCCAGCTCGAAGACCTCGACGCGGCGCTGCAGGAGCTCGAGTACGGATTCGACGTGCTGAAGGCGCACGGCGTGGGGCTCTTCACCAGCTACGGCAATCGCTGGCTCGGTGATCCGCACTTCGATCCGGTGTTCACCGAGCTCGAGCGGCGCAAGGCCATCGTCTATGTGCATCCGACCGGACCCGCCTGCTGCAGCCGGCTGATCCCCGGTTTGTTCGACACCTTGATCGAGTACGGCACCGATACGACCCGCGCGATCGCGAGCTACGTCTATCGAGGCGCGGCGCGCCGCTTCCCGAACGTCCGGATGATCTGGAGCCACTCGGGCGGGACCATGCCGTTTCTCATCGAGCGCTTCGACGGTGAGGATCGATCCGAAGCCGCGAAGCGCGAGGCCCCCGACGGTTTTCGCGCGGCGGCTGCGCGCTTCTTCTACGACATCGCGCAGGCATCGAATTCCGTAGCGACGACTGCGCTGCGCAGCGTCGTCCCCGTGAATCACATCGTGTTCGGCACGGACTACCCGTTCCGGACGCCTCTCGAGCACGTCACGGCGCTGCAGGCGAGCGGCGTGTTCAGCCGCAGCGAGCTCAACGGCGTGTATCGAGGCAACGTCGAGCAGTTTCTGCCGGCTCTCTTGAGCTGACGGCAAGGTTTTCTTCCGGAGAAGTAGTCATGTCGAGCAAGTGCGAGCGCATGAAATGGTCCGTGCTGGGGATGCTGGCAGCGGGGGCTGCGGCGGCAATTCCGGCGCTGGGCAAAGACGTCATGCTCATGAATCGGATCGGGCCATCGAAGATGGAGCTGTACATCGCGAATGCGGACGGTTCGGGTGAGCGCCGTCTGCTGCCGGATTCGAACGCGCTCGATTACGACCCGAGCTTCTCCCCGGACGGCCAGTGGATCGTGTTCACCTCGGAGCGCGACGGCGCGGGCTCGGGGCAAGCCGATATCTGGCGCGTGCATCCCGATGGCACCGGCCTCGAGCGCCTCACGAACGATACATCCATGGAAGATGCGGGGGTGCTTTCTCCCGACGGCAAGAAGCTCGCGTATGTGTCGACGAAGGGCGGCGCTCGTACCGCGAACATCTGGGTGATGGACCTCACGACACATCGGGCGAAGAACCTGACGGGCGACGGCAAGTCGGCTCCGCCGCCCACGATGAACGGCAATTTCCGCCCCGCGTGGTCTCCCGATGGGCAGTGGATCGCCTTCACCTCGGACCGCGGCGAGAGCTGGTCGGGTGCGGAGGGCGGCGCCGGAGCGGGGCACTGGCAGCCCACGAGCCTCTACATCATGCGCGCGGACGGCAGCGGTCTGCGACGGCTCACCACCGTTGCACCGGCCGAAACCGTCGGCTCGCCGAAGTGGTCTGCGGACGGGAAGAAGATCGTCATCTACCAGATGCCGACGCGCGAGACGTTCGCCGCGCGCATGGACGGCTTCCCCGGCGTGCGCTTTGCGACGACCTCGCAGATCATGGAAATCGACGTGGCGACGGGCGCGGCGCAAGCATTGACGAGCGGCCCCGGACTGAAGACGAATCCGCAGTATCTGCCCGACGGCCGCGTCGGGTTTCTGTACAAGGCGTCGTCGAAGGACGCGCCGAATGCGGGCATCGCGTACACCGGCGGCGGCGCGGGACCGCGCGGCGTCGTGCGTAATCCGTCGTGGTCCCCGGACGGCCGCATGGTCGTCTACTACAAGCTCGATCTCACGAATCGCGCGCAGTACACGCCGCTCTACAGCTGGGACAAGAAGCGGGAGTACCGCTACACGGATGTGTTTCCCGCGATCTGCCCGAAGTCCGGCAAGCTCGCGCTGACCGACCTCGACTTTCCGTTCGGCAATCCGACGGCGTCCGTGAGCGTCATGAATCCCGACGGCACCGAGCGCAAGAAGCTCTTCCAGCGTCCCGATGGCGCCTCGCTCGTGCCGACGTGGTCGCCCGATTGCCAATGGATTGCGTTCGGCTTCGGCACGTTCTTCGGCGGTCGCGGCTTCGGCCCGGCGCACATCCACATGGTCAAGGTCGATGGCTCGGAAGACAAGGAAGTGCTCAGCGGCAAGTTCAACGTCGGCTTCCCGACATGGAGTCCCGACGGCAAGACCATCGTGTATCGCGTGTGGGGCGATGAAACCAGCAAGGAAGCGCGCGGCCTGCGCGCGCTCGACCTGACGGATCACTCGGTGAAGGTGTTGACGACGGAATGGGACAACTTCCCGTTCTACTCGCCGAGCGGCGACCGCATCGTCTTCACGCGGCGCATGCCGGACGCCGACTTCGAGGTCTTCACGATGAAGCCGGACGGCACGGACGTGAAGCGACTCACGACGACGCGCGGCGCGGACGCGCATGCGACTTGGTCGGAGACCGGCAAGGAGATCTGGTTCGAGAGCTCGCGCACCGGCTTCAAGGACGAAGCGGCGCTCTACGACACCTCCCCGCAGCCCTACGCGCAGGTGTTCCTGATGAACCGTGACGGAACGAACGTGCGTCAGCTCACCGACAGCAAGTGGGAAGACTCGATGGGCGTCTACCTCGAGGGCAAGTGATGTCGCACGAGCTTCGCGAGCGACCGCGATGGTCGCGCCGGCGCGTGCTGCAGGTCGCCTCCGGCGCAGCATCGCTCGCGGCCGGTCACGTCTTGGCGCAAAGCGCCGGACCGGCGCCGCCGCGCGGCGGCGGGTTCGGCGCGCCACCGGCGACGATCATCCACAGCGAGCTGAAACAGCTCTCGGCGACGACCTACGCGTTCCTGCAGCGAGAAGCGCCGGGACAGAGCAATTATTCCGTGTCCAATTTCGGCATCGTCGTGGGCCCGCGCAGCCTCCTCGCCATCGATGCCGGCGGCGGCCCGCAGCACGCGCGCAACTTCATCGCCGCCGCCAAGCCCTTCGGCAAGCCGTTCGATCGCGTCGTGATCACGCACTCGCATCCGGATCACATCGTCGGGCTGACGCAGTTTCCGGCCGATATCGAGATCGTCGCGCAGGAAGCGACGCGCGCGCAGATGGCGGCGATGGGCGCGATGCCGACGCCGGCGTACTGGGCGACGAACCCGGCGTGGGGGCGGCCCGGCGACGTGAACAGGGTGGTTCTGCCGACCGTCTCGTTTCACGACCGGATGAGCGTCTTCTACGGCGACACACAGGTCGACTTCGTGTGGCCCGGACGCGCACACACCTTGGGTGATGTGCTGGTACACGTGCCGAAGGAGAAGATCCTGTTCATGGGCGACATCGCCTTCTTCGGCGTCACGCCGCTGAACGGCTCGGGCTTCATCGAGGATTGGATCAAGGTCTGCGATCGCACGCTCGCCGACGACGGCGTGGAGACCATCGTGCCCGGACATGGCCCCGTCGGCGGCAAGGCGCAGCTCGCGGAGATGCGCGGCTATCTCGAGCTGCTGTGGCGCGAGGGGCGCAAGAAATTCGATGCCGGCGTCAGTGCCGGCCGCGCGGCCGCGGAAATCGATCTCGGCGGCTACGCGACGTGGACCGACGCCGATCGAATCGCCGCCAATGTCGCGCGGCTCTACGCGGAGTTTCGCGGCACGTTGGGTTCGCCGGCGGAGCGGGACGGCCTTCGCGAGGCCATAGCGGAGTACAACCAGATCAAGGGTAGCCGATGAACATCTCGCCCGTTTGCAGGTGTATCGGACATTCGCGGCTGCCGGGAGCATTCGCATGAAACGTTTCACTGCAAACCACTCGATCCGCCTCGTGTTGAAGGGCGCCGTCGCATGCGCCGCCATGTCGGTGGCCTTGGCGGCCTCGAGCTCGAAGCTCGTGAAGAATCCGCTGTACGGCGATCCGGCGCACCCGAACATCTCGGGCATGTGGAACCCGGAGTACGCGTACTTCGGCCCGCCGCTCGATGAGAATGGCAAGCCGTTGCCGTTTCCTTCCGGCGGGCCGCCCGGGAGCGGGGGCGCAGGTGCGCCGGGCGGCGGGGCCTCGCCGCCCAAGTTTCCGCCGATGGCGTATCGCCCGCCGATGCCGCAGCTCACTCCCGCGTACGCGAAAAAGTACGCCGAGTGGCGCAAGAAGCTCGAGACCGGCACGCAGGAACCGGATACGGTGACGCGCTGCCTCGCGTTCGGCATTGCGCGCTTCGGCACGATGCCCGTCGAGATCATCCAGACGCCGGGCCAGATCACGATGAATCTCGGCGTGCTGCACGATATCCGCCGCATCTACCTGGATGGCATCGGCCATACGATCGGCGCCGACCCGAGCTTCAACGGCGACTCGGTGGGCCACTGGGAAGGCGACACGCTCGTCGTCGAAACCAACAACGTGCGCGCGGGGACGATCGATCGCGACGGCGTGCCGTATTCCGACAAGCTGACGGCGGTCGAGCGCATCCGGCGCGTGAGCGAGACGCGTCTCGAAATCGAGATGACGCTCACCGATCCGGAAGCCTTCGTCGCCCCCTTCACGATCAAACGCGCTTACGTGCCGATGCCGCCGGGCAGCCGATTCGAGGAGTATCTCTGTGAGAACAATCGCGATCTTTGATATCCGAGGCTCAGCCATGAAATCCCGCTGGTTCGCGGCGCTCGCGGCGCTGGTGCTCGCCGCCGGCTGTACGCTCGCGCAGGCACATCATTCCTTCGCGATGTTCGACATGACGAAGACCGTCACCTACAAGGGCACCATCAAGGAGCTGCAGTGGACGAATCCACACGTGTGGATCGAGCTCACCGTGCAGGAGAAGGACGGGCCGGTGACGTATAGCTTCGAGGGCGCGGCGATCGCCGTGCTGAAGCGCGTGGGCTGGACCCGGGATTCGGTCAAGGCGGGCGATGTGGTCACGGTCGTCGGTCACCCCTACAAGGATGGCCGCCCCGGCGGCAGTATCGACCACCTGATCCTGCCGGATGGGCGCAAGCTCGGCACCGGCGATGCGATCCCGGGTGCGCTGCGCGTGCCGGGTGTCGGCTAAAGCGTCCCAGCGAAGAGGCCCTCTCATGCGCTCACAATCGGTTCGGGGACTGGCGCTCTGCGCGGCCTCCATTTGCGTCACCGCCGCGGCAGCGGCAGCCGACGAGGGTGGCACGCCCTTCAAGCTCGGAACGTTCGCGGTACACGGTCGCGAGCTGGTGGGCCTCGTGCTGCAGGACAAGCGCGTGCTCGACATCGCCGCGGCAAACAAGGCATTCGAGAGGCGCCACCCGAAGGCGGCGAAGATCGCTGCGCCCGCCGACATGAAAGAGCTGATCGCGCGCTACGAACGCGATCTCGGCCCGCGCTTGCGCGAGCTCGCGGCCGCGAACGTGAGCGCGCAGCCGGGTTCTGCGAGCTATGTGTATGCGCTCGAAGCGCTCGAGATCCGGCCGCCGGTACGTCCGGCGGTGATCCTCAATGCGGGCGCGAACTACCCGGCGCACGCGCGGGGCATCGTCGAGCAGGGCGCGCGTGCTGCCGCGGCCGCAGGTGCGCCACCCCCCGGCAGCGCCGGGGCCAACGCAGCGCGCGCGCCTGCGCCGGTGGGCTCCGCCCCCGGACTCTGGGAGCGTTCGCCCGACGACAAGCGTCCCGACAACCCCTATCTTTTCCTCAAATCGCCGAGCGTCGTCGTGGGAGCGAACGATGACGTCGTGATTCCCAGAGGGCGCGACCAGATCGACTGGGAGTGCGAGTTCGCCGTGGTCGTGGGCACGCCCGCCAAGAACGTCGCGACTGCGGACGCGGCGCGGTACATCTTCGGCTATTCGATCGAGTTCGACGTCTCGGATCGCGGTGGCCGCAACGATCGCAAGATGGGCGGCGGACCCGACTGGTTCGTCCAGAAGAACCACGACACCTTCGCGCCCATCGGACCCTTCATCGTGCCGAAGGAGTTCCTGCCGAACCCGATGAACACTCGCCACTACTTCACTTTGAACGGCGAGATCAAGCAGGACGCCAACACGAGCCAGATGGAGTACGACATCTACGAGATGCTGTCCTACGCCTCGAACGTGCTGACGCTGAATCCCGGGGACATCTTGTCGATGGGGACGCCGGCGGGAACGAACATCGACACGCAGAATGCGCAGCGCTGGATGAAGGCCGGCGATGTCGGGGTGTGCGTCGTCGAAGGCGTCGGCGAGCAGCGGCACAACATCGTGGCGCAGAAGTAGCCGGCGCTCATTGCGCGCGCCTCGAAACCATCCCAATCACGAGCAGCGATAGCGCCGACAACAGAGCCGGCGCCGCGAACAGCGACATGATCGTCGTTTCGGCGATGCCCGCGCTCAATCCGGCTCCGATCAGGATGGGCGCCACGAGCGTCCCGATTCGCCCGATGCTCTTCGTCCAGCCGATGCCGACGGCGCGCAGGTACTCGGGGTAGAAGCTCGCGAGCACGACGTTCACACCGCCGTAGGCGCCCAGGATGAAGAATCCACACACGACGAGCAGGCTCATCAGCATCTCGGCGGACGCAGAGGCGAGCACCCGGCCGATCACGAAGAGCAGCACGGTGGAGATCGACAGGAACGTGATGAGCGTGCGCATCGCGCCCAGTCGATCGATCAGCACTCCGACGCCCAGTCCCGCCACGATCCCGCCGAACGAGAAGACGGAGATGGACATGGCGGCGAAGCGCTCGCTGCGGCCCACTTCCACCAGCAGCGTCGGCAGCCATGAGTTGAGGCAATAGCTGATCGTGAGCATCGAGATGAACAGCAGCCACAGCATCGCCGTCCCGACGATGTAGCGGCGCGACAGAATGAGAAGGGCGTTCGACTTCTCGCCCGGCTCGCGAAGTCGCGCGACGCGCTCTTGCCGGGGCGACGTCTCGCTCAGCCATCGCCATGCAACGATCGCGGTCAGGATGCACACGCCACCCACGGCGATCATGGCTGCGCGCCAGCCGCCGAGATCTGCAAAAAGGGCGGCCACGAGCCCGGCAACCGTTGCCCCGAGCCCATAGCCGGTGAACAGCATCATGATCGCGAGCCCGCGTCTTTTCTCGGGCGCTGCCGCCGTCACGAGCGCGAGGCAGCTCGGCAGGCATCCGCCCAGAAAGACTCCGGTGACGAGTCGCCACGCGAACAGCGCGACCGGGCCGTTCGCAAGCGCGGTCGCGGCCTGCGCGAGCCCGAAACCGGTGAGGCACGCGAGCACGATGAGCCGGTGTCCTGCGCGGCTCGCCACGAGCGGGACCACGACGAGCCCGACGCACTGACCGACGAGATTGGCGGAGAAGATCGGCCCGAGCTGGGTCGTGCCGAGCCGCAGCGAGCGCGCCATTTCCGGTGCGAGCGGGCCGAGAATCGAGTGAATCAACCCGTCGAGGAAGTACACGAGCGCGCAGATCCCCGTGAGGATGAGGATCGGTGCAGTGAAGTCCGATGCCGCGGGAGCGGACTGCGAAGCCGGCAGCGGCGCGTGAGCGATGCGCTTCGTGTCCGTAGGCACCATCGCGCCGTTTGTAACCCATCGCGCCCGGGGTGCGTGTCCTCTGCATCGTGGACAGACCTCTCCGGCCCCGGCGGCTATTTTGCCGCCGCGAACAGCAAACCGGTTGGGGGCTCGATGAAATCGACGGTGAAGATCGCAGCGGCCGTGGCCGCGGCATTGCAGGCGTTCCGCGCTGGGGGCGTCGCAGCGCAAAGCGCAGACGAGGCGAACGCCGATGCCCAGGTCGAGAGCCTGCCGGCTGTCGTCGTCACGGCCCAGCGGCGCACCGAAGACGTGCAGAAGGCGGCGCTTGCCATCACCGCGGTGAGCGGCAGGGACCTGGCAAGCCGCGGAGTCAGCCAGACCGAGGAGCTGAGCACGCTCACGGCGGGGCTGCAGATCAACCCCTCGGCGGGGCCGTACACGACGTTCTCCATTCGCTCGGTGAGCTCGCTGAGCGGCAACGCCTTCGCCGATCCCGCGATCGCCGCGAACCTGAACGGCGTCTATCTGGCCACGCCGACCGTGATTCACGGGCTCTACTACGATCTCGAGCGGGTCGAGATCCTGAAGGGACCGCAAGGCACGCTGTATGGACGCAACGCGACCGCCGGCGCGATCAACGTCATTCCCAACCGGCCGAGGTTCACCTTCGATGCCAATGCCGCGGTGGACGTCGGCAACTACGACCGCTTCAACATGGCGGCGATGGTGAACGTGCCGCTCTCGGATTCCGTGGCGTTCCGACTGGCCGGGCAGCGCCTGCGTCGCGATGGGTTCATGAGCGATGGCACGAGCGACGATGATGGCCAGGCGGTGCGCGGTTCGCTGCTCTACCAGCCGACGGAAGACCTCTCGATTCTCTTCACGGGCGACTTCGCGCATCAGGGCGGCCGGGGTCCGGGCGCGACCATCCGCAAGACCTGCGCCTCGCTCGGCCGACCGGGCACGGCGTGTTTCGTTGCCGATCCGTACACGTCCGTTGCGGATTTGCCGGATCAGTACGTGCCGTTCGGACTCGCGCCGCAGACGCACGACACCTACGTCGACGGCGACTACTACGGCGCCGGACTCAACATCGACTGGCAGACGGCGCTCGGCACGGTGAGCTTCGTCGGCGGCTACCGCAAGTCCGACAACGGTTACAAGGGCAGCGGCACGAGCTGGCTGCTGATCGAGGACCAGCATCCGCGACAGGTTTCGGCGGAGCTGCGGCTGGCTTCTTCCGGCACGAGTCCGTTCCAGTACGTCTTCGGTTCCTACTATCTCGATACGTCGATGCATGCGCATGCCAACGGCGAGAACGCCTCGCGGCGCAACTTCAGCGATCAACGTACGAACCTCGACGGGTGGACCGGGGCGCTCTTCACGCAGCTGAGCTACGGGTTGACCGATACGTTCCGCGTGACCGGCGGGCTGCGCTACACATACGAAGAGAAGAGCAGCGACAGCCATCGCTACACGCTGAACAACACCGTCGGGCCGGATCCCCTGATTCCCGATGAGCCCATCGGCACGTTGACCAACACGGTCGTCGCGTCCCGCAACTGGCACAAGGTCAACTGGAAAGCGGGCGTCGAGTACGACATCGCGCCTCGCAGCTTGCTCTATGGCAACGTGAGCACCGGATTCAAGGCCGGCGGCTTCTTTTATGGTCCACCGGACGCGCAGTCCTACGAACCGGAAACCGTCACGTCCTATGCGCTCGGCTCGAAGAACCGCTTCCTCGACAATCGCCTGCAGCTGAACGCGGAAGCGTTCTATCTCGACTATCGCGATCAGCAGGTGTCGTTCGTGAAGCTGATCGGTCCCTCGGCGGTTCTCGTCACCGAGAACGCCGGCAAGTCGCACGCCATGGGTCTCGAGCTCGAGGCGGACTTTCTCGCCACGCCGAATACGCGCTTCGGCGCGCAGATCCAGCATCTCGAAGCGAAGTACGACGCGTTTTCCTATCAGACCGTGGCGCCGCCGCCGGCATCGTCGACTTGCCGCGTATCCCCTGCGGGGGGCGGGCAGTTCACGGTCGATTGCGCCGGCAACACGCCGCTGCGCTCGCCGCGCTGGACGCTCGTCGGCAACGTGGAACAGACGCTGCGGCTGCCGAACGGTGGCCGCCTGATCGGCGAGGCCCGCGCGCGTTACGAGGCCAAGTTCCAGGGAGACGTTGCCTACATCCCCGAAACGCTGACGTACGACACGACGCGCGTCGATATCGGGCTGAGCTACACCACTCCGAGCGATCGGTTCACGGTGAAGGCCTATGTGGACAATCTGACCGACGAGGAGACGATCTCGAACGTGACGCCGAACACCGCTTATGCCGTGAACGGCGTCGTGGGGATCAATCTACAGGCGCCGCGTATGTACGGCGTGCGGGCACAGTTCGATTTCTAGCAACAGGGGGATGGGCGACTCTCCGAGCCAGCGCGAGAAAGCCGGCCTCGAGCCGTGAGCGACGGGCAGGATTGCCAACATGACCAACATCATGCCGTCCTCCCCCGGTACGCCGGCGTCGGGTCCGTGGTCGCCCGACGAGCAGCGCGTGCGAGTCGAGCTCGCCATCGCGTATCGGCTCTTCGATTGGCTCGGGATCACGGATCTCATTCACACGCACATCTCCGTTTGCGTGCCGGGCGAGAAGGAGCGCTTCCTGCAGCTTCCCTACGGCCACCTGTTCCGCGAGGCGCGCGCCTCGAACATGGTGAAGTGCGACGTCGAGGGGCGCATCGTTTCTGATCCTACCGGGCTCGGCATCAGCAAGGGCGGGTTCTGCATTCACAGCGCCATTCACATGGGCAACCCGAATGCCGTGTGCGTGATGCACGCCCATACCGAGGCGACGCTCGCCGTCGCGAGCTACCGGGACGGACTGCTGCCGCTCAGCCAGCACGCGCTGCGGTTCTACGGCAAGGTGAGCTACCTCGACTACTGCGGCACCTTCGAGACTGAAGCGAAGCGCGCCGAGCTCCCGCGAGCGCTCGGCAACAACGACGTGCTGATGTTGCGCAATCACGGGCCACTCGTCATCGGCAAGTCCATTCGCGAATGTTTCTCGCGGATGTATTACTTGGAGCGCGCCTGTCGCATGCAGGTCGCCGCGCTGTCTCAATGCCGGGACATCGCCAAGGAGCTCGTCATGCCGGACGAACGGCACTGCGCGGCGATGGCGCGGGCGTTCGAGAACGGAGACGCGGTCATCGATCGTGAGTGGAACGCACTGGTGCGGATGCTGAAGACCGTCTCGCCGGGATTCGACGAATAGCGGGTGCGGCGCTCAGAGCGCATCTTCGACGGGACTCAGCAGCGGCTCGCCGGCGAAGTGACGCCGAATGTTCTCGCGGAGCTGGCCGAACATGGCGACGCCGGCTTCGCGTGTGTATCCCGCAATGTGCGGGCTCAGGACGACGTTCTCGAAGCGTTCCCATGTGTGCGGCGCCGGCGGCTCGCGCGCGAACACGTCCAAAGCCGCGCCGGCGATGATGCGCGCTTCCAGCGCATGGAGCAGGGCGGGCTCGTCGATGAGAAAGCCGCGGGAGACGTTGACGAGCACACCGTCAGGGCCGAGGGCGGCCAGGACGGCGCTGTCGATCTGCCCCGCGCCCGCGGCCACCGCGCGGGCGGCGACGAAGAGGATGTCGCTGTCGCGTGCGAGGGCGACGAGGCTCGCAGCGCGCGGGTACGCGGCCTGCGGCTTCTCGCGCGGCCCCCACCAGCTCACTATGAGCCCGAGGGCCTCCGCGCGCCGCGCGATCTCTCGTCCGATACGCCCGAGACCGACGATTCCGGCGCGCTTGCCTCGCAGCGAGGGGCGCGGAGTGAGACCCTCTTTCCACTTCCGCGCGCGGACGTTCAGTTCAGCGCGGCGCAGCCCGTGCCACCAGGCGAGGCACAAGGCAATCGCATGATCGGCGACATCGTGCGCGTTCACTCCGGCTGCGGACGTGAGCGCGATGCCGCGCTCTCGCAGATGGGCCAAGTCGATTCCTGCATAGCCGGTGGAGAAGCAGGCAACGAGCTTCAGGTTCGGTAAGGCGTCGACCAGAGCCCTGTCGAGCGGCTCTCCCGCACTGACGATGACTTGCACGCGGTCCGCGGACTTCGCCAGCTCGCCGCCGGCGATCTCGTCGGGTCCGAGAAGGTCGTAGTGATCGTCCCACTCGTCGCGCCGGTCCAGCAGGAACCGGCTCACCACCAGGAGCGCGGGGCGCGCCATAGCGCGCTAGATCCCGAACCGGGCGCGAGCCTCGGCGACGGTCGCGGGCTTCAGGCCGTAGATCGCGGCGATGTCGACCGCGGCTTTGACCATTTCGCTGTTGTCGCGCGCGACTCGGCCGTCGGGCAGATGAATGCCATCCTCGAAACCCACCCGCACGAGGTCGCAGCCCATCGACAGTCCGAGCGTCACGATCTTGAACATATCGCGCCCGGTCGCGGTGACACCCCAGATGGCTCGCGGAAAGAGGCGCAAGCCTTCATCGATGGAGAAGAGCACGTTGCGCGCGATCGGTGGCGTCGACCCGAAGCCGCCACCGTGCAGCAGCCACATGTTGTCGCGGTTTCGGTCGAACAGCCCTTCGTTCGCATAGCGCAGCAGCCGGTGGAGCGAGCTCGCCTCGACGACTTCGTACTCGAGCGCCGAGCCCTTGTCGTAGACGGCCTTGATCGTCTTCTTGAGCAGCGCGGGGGAGTTTACATACGGCGTTTCCTCGGGATAACCGCCTTCGGGGTTGTAGAAGTCGGCGGAGCCGGCGGCGATGCCGAACAGGTCCTGCTGCGGATCGAGGTCCAGCAGGCCGAGCCGCTCGCTGTCGGTCGGCCAGATGAACTGGCCGGTCGCCGGGTCGCGCCGCACGCCGATGCCGTTCGTCGTCTGGATCAGGATCGGCGAGCGGGCGCGGATCTGGCGGATGATCTCCGCGTACACCGCGCGGTCGCCGGTGTTCTTGCCCTGCGCGTCGCGCGCGTGGACGTGGATCATCGCGGCGCCCGCTTCGTAACAGCGCGCCGCCGCCGCGCCGATTTCGGCCGGCTGTTTGGGAATGATCGCGCCGTCGCGGTCCTGTTGCATGCCGCCGTTGATCGCAACCGTGATGATGACTTTGTTCCCGGCGAGCATTCGTCCTCCC
Source organism: Steroidobacteraceae bacterium (assembly GCA_035760965.1). Taxonomy (GTDB): domain Bacteria; phylum Pseudomonadota; class Gammaproteobacteria; order Steroidobacterales; family Steroidobacteraceae; genus JADGHX01. The sequence continues at coordinate 198,793 of DASTRY010000035.1, forward strand.
ATCTGTCGAGTGAAAGCCGCCAATCTAGCGTCCCCGACGCCGCCGTCGGTCCTCTTGCCACAGGACAGCCCCGCCTCGGTCCGGATGAGACGCCGTGCTGACGTATCGGCAACGCGCATATCAGCGGCTCGGTGTGACGAGCCCCTTCGAGCTGTGTGCGCTCGTGACGCACTGAATCCTGCGGCCTGCGGCTTGTATCGCCGCGCGCTTGCACGGAGAGAGAGCGGGCAGGCTGCCTAGCTCGCGACCGATCGACTCGCTTCCGGTTCCTCGCCGCGCGGCGTAGCATCAGGCTGCATCGCGCTCCGAGTCCATCTGTGCGGTCGACCCCGCGGGAGAGAGCAATGGCGGACCCGGTTCCATGGCACCTTTCCGGTGACTACTTCGAGAACTGCAGCTGCAGCGTCCTGTGTCCGTGTCTCATGTCGACGGCGCCGCCGCTGACCGCCCGACCGACCGAGGGCTTCTGCAACGTCCCGCTGATCTTTCACGTCGAAAACGGCCGCTACGGCGACGTTTCGCTCGATGGGCTCAACGTGCTGGTGATCCTCCACACGCCGGGTGTCATGGCGGACGGCAATTGGCAGGCGGCCACCTACATCGACGAGCGCGCGGACGATGCGCAGACCGCGGCGTTGGCGGCCATCTTCTCCGGCGCCGCCGGAGGCCCGATGGCGGCATTCACGCCGCTCATCGGCAAGCACCTTGGCGTCACCAAGGTGCCGATCGCGTTCCGCATCGACGGCAAGACGCGCTCCGCGGAAATTCCCGGCATTCTGCAGATGTCGGTCGATCCGCTGCCGACGATGCACCCGAGCGGGGAGATCTGGGCGAACATCGGACACCCGGTGAGTCCGGACCGCATGGTGCTGGCAGTCGGCGCTCGCGGCAACACGTTCACGGATCGCGGCATGCGCTGGGACAATTCCGGCAAGAACGGGCTGTATGCGCCGATCCGCTGGTCGAATCAATCCTGAGACAGGTCGCGAGGCGCTGCACCGGCCATCGCGATGAGATCGCCGGTCATGGCCGAGAGCACCCTGGAAGCCTTGCTGCGGCGGGATCGGCTCATCGTCGGTGCGGCGCTCGTCGTGATCGCTGCGCTCGCGTGGGCCTATGTGCTCTGGCTCGCCGCGGACATGAAGATGGGTGGCATGGACATGAGCGGGTTCCGCATGGTCCCCGCCGGCATGGGGATCATGCTGCCCGCCACTGCGCCCTGGAGCGCTGTCGAGCTCGCTCTCGTGTTCGTGATGTGGGCCGTGATGATGGTCGGCATGATGGCGCCCGCGGCAGCTCCGATGATCCTCATGTATGCCCGCGCAGCTCGGCAGGCTCGAGACACCGGCAAGCCGCTCGCCGCGACCGGTTGGTTCGCGGCCGGCTATTTCCTCGTCTGGGCCGGCTTCTCGCTCGCGGCAACTCTCGTGCAGTGGCTCTTGGAGCGGGAAGGTCTGCTGGATGCGCGCATGGCAAGCGCGAACAGAGTGCTCGGCGCCATCGTCCTCATTGCCGCGGGCCTCTATCAGTGGACGCCGATCAAGAACGCCTGCCTGACCCAATGCCAGTCGCCGTTTCTATTCCTGATGAGTCGCGGAGGCTTTCGCAGCACGGTGCGCGGCTGCGTGCAGCTCGGGCTCATTCACGGAATCTATTGCGTCGGATGCTGCTGGGTGCTCATGGCGCTCCTCTTCGTCGTAGGCGTCATGAACGTGCTGTGGATCGCGGTGCTTGCGCTGGTCGTTCTGCTCGAGAAGCTCACGCCTTGGGGGCAATGGGTCGCGCGGCTCGCCGGTGTCGGCTCGCTCGCGGCGGGAGTGTGGATGCTGTTCTCGTCATGGCACGGTGCGCGCGCCATCGCGTCGGTTTGACGCGCGTCGCTTGGGACCGTCGTTCAGCGGATCACCTTCGTCAGTCGCATCCAGAGCTGCTCGTCGAAATGCTCGTCGCGCGCGGCGGCGCCGGTGCGCACCACGACTAGCTTGCGGCTCGGAACGACGTACAGACGTCGATCGAACGCGCCGAGCGCGGCGACCGTATCGGCGGGAGCCGCCGCGGCGGGGCGGATCGCGACGAAGGCCACCGCGATGGCGATGAGCATGAGCTTCGTGCGCGAGGCGCGCATCTTCACTTCCGTTTGGCAGCGACGGTCCGTTCGCTGGATGTGCGCGTCTGCGGCGGACGCAGTGCCGCGTCCTCGCGAACGCGCGCACCATGCGCCAGCATGATCCGGGCGACTTCGCCCTGCATGAAGTACAGGATGTCGCGCGCAGCCTGGCTCACCTCGTCGGCATCGCGCGCGACGAGCGCCGCGCGCACGCGGCGCCAATGTTGGTACGGTCCGGGGCCGTTCGCGGTCAGCGCGAGCGCGATGGCGGAGTAGTGAAAGCGCGTCTTGCGACGGATCGACTCGATCATCCGCTGCGCATCGCGGCTCGCGAACGCGGCCATCTGGCTGAAGATGGACTCGCTGATGTCGATGATCTCTTCGGCCGGCGCGCGCGCCGCAGCCGCCTTCAGCAAGCGGTCGATGTCGACGAGCATCTGACGGATCGCAGCGTCCGGGGCGCGCAGGCACGCGAAGCGAGCAGCGAGACCGTAGAGCGCCGCGCGCACTTCGTAGAGATCGAACACTTCCTCGGCGGTCGTCGCCGAGACGCGCGCGCCGCGATTCTCCTCGAGCTCGATCAGGCCGTCGTCGGCGAGCTCGCGCAGCGCGCGGCGGACCGTCGAGCGCCCGACGCCGAACTCCATGCAGAGCCGGGCTTCGCGCAGCCACTCACCGGGCGCCAGCTCGCTCTTCTGGATCCTCTGGCGCAGCGCTTGCGCGACATCTGCGGCGGAGAGGGCGGTCGCCTGGTGGGCTTGGAATACTGACTTGCGAGTCAAATGGGTTACCCGGCGGTGCGAGCCGCTGTATGATAAGGATTGTCGTACAATATCGTCGAGATTGGCGAACATAAAAATCGCTCGCTGCTCGAGGGGGAACGCATGCTCGATCTCGTTGGCACGACCGCAGTCCCGACGCCGGACCACAGCGCAGCGTACCGCCGGTGAGCGAGCACGAGACCGCGCTGCCGGCTGCCGCAGCATCGGCCGGCAAACCCAGCATCAAAGTCGCCCTGCTGGCCTCGGCCGGCGCGGCGGTCGAGTGGTACGACTTCTTCGTCTACGGCACCGCCGCCGCGCTCGTCTTCCCGAAGCTCTTCTTTGCGGCTGATCTGCCGCAGTTCGTCGCGCAGATCGCGGCCTTCAGCACTTTCGCCGTGGGCTTCATCGCACGGCCGATCGGCGGGATGCTGTTCGGCCATCTCGGCGACGTGCACGGGCGCAAGCGCGCCTTCGTGCTCGCGATGCTGATGATGGGCGGGGCGACCACCCTCATCGGGCTGCTTCCGAGCTATGCAGCCATCGGCGCGCTCGCGCCGCTGCTGCTCGTCGTGCTGCGGTTCGTGCAGGGACTTGCCGTCGGTGGGCAATGGGGCGGGGCGGTTCTGCTGGCCATCGAGAGCGCGCCGCCCCAGCGGCAGGGCTTCTACGGCAGCTTCGTGCAAATCGGCGTGCCGATCGGTCTCGTCCTTGCGAATGCCGTCTTCCTGCTCGCGAGTGTGCTGATGGATTCACGCGCGTTCACGGCCTGGGGCTGGCGCATCGGCTTCCTGATCAGCGTCGTGCTCGTGTTCATCGGCATGTACATCCATTTGAAGATCGCCGAGCCGGACGATGCCTTGGCCGCGAAGGCGCGGCAGCCGGCCGCGAAAGGATCCCCGCTGTTGACCGTGCTTCGCGAGCACGGCAGCTCCGTGCTGCTTGCTGGCGGCGCGTTCGTCGCGAACAACGTCTGCTTCTATCTGCTGATCACGTATGCCGTTGCGTACGGCACCGCCACCGTCGGCATTCCGCGCGAGGTGCTGCTCTTCGCGGTCATGTTCGCGAGCGCGACGATGAGCCCCGTGCTCATCTTCGCCGGCGCGCTGTCGGATCGGTTCGGGCGGCGGGGCATCTTCCTCCTGGGCGCCGCGTTGTCGGGCTTCTGGGCGTTCGCCGTCTTTCCGCTGATCGAGACCGGATCGCCGTTTGCCGTCACGTTGGGGATCACGGTCGCGCTCTTCTTCGTCAGCCTGATGTATGGCCCGCAGGCGGCGCTCTTCGCCGAGCTCTTTCCGAAGCACGTACGCTATTCCGGCGCGTCGCTCGGATATCAGGTCGGAACGGTGGTCGGCGGCGGGTTTGCGCCGATGATCGCGACGGCGCTGTTCGCGCGCTATCAGTCGAGCCTGCCGATCGCGATCTATCTGTGCGCGATGTGCGCGATCTCGTTCGTGAGCGTGCTGCTGCTGGGCAAGCGACGCTATGCCCCGCACTAGTCGGCGCGCGTTTCTGCTGGGCTCCGCCGCGGTGCCCGTTGGCGCAGCGGTGGCTCGGGCGCCTCTCGATCTGCAGGGCAGAGTCGCCGCCGATCTCGAAAAATACATCGGATTCGGCAGCAAGCAGGCGGGCGGTGCGGGAGACATCGCCTGCGGCAACTGGCTCGCCGCGGAGCTCCAGAGCCTGGGCTTCGAGATCGAGCGACAGGAAGTCATGACGCCCTTCTTCGAAGCCTCGCGCAGTGAGCTGCTGTGCGGCGACACCAAGGTGCCTGTCTGGCCGCAACCGATTGTCGTCCAGACGGACGCCGAGGGGACGACGGGCCCGCTCGTGCGCATCGATCGAACCGGCCGCGCCGAGGCGCCGCTCGAGGGCGCGCTTGCGCTGCTCGACCTGCCGTTCGCGCGCTGGTCGACGGCGCTCGCGAAGCCTATTCGAGAGCCCGTCGCCGCCGCGTTCGCCGCGCGCGCGAAAGCCGTGGTCGTGATCACGAATGGGCCGACGGGCAAGGTCATCGCACTGAACACCGACGGCCGCGCGCCGCTGTTCGAAGGACCCGTCGCGTTGCTCGCGCCCGAAGATGCCGAGCCTTTTCTCGCCGCGGCGATGCGCCGCGCACCGGCCACGTTGATCGTTCGCGGCCGCGGTGGGCGGCGCCCGGCGTTCAACTTCGTCGGGCGCATCGATCGCGGCAAGCCGCGCTGGTGGGTCGTCTCGACGCCGCGGTCAGGATGGTTTGGCTGCGCGGGAGAGCGCGGGCCGGGTGTGGCGGCATGGTTGTGGCTCGCGCGCTGGGCGAGCCGGCAAGTGCGCAGTCGCAATCTCGCCTTTGTATGCAACTCGGGGCACGAGTACGAGTATCTCGGCGCGTCGGAAGCGCTGAAGACGTTCACGCCGAAGCCGGCCGAAACGCAGTTCTGGCTGCATCTCGGCGCGAACGTCGCCGCTCGCGATTGGCACGAAACCGTCGGGCAATGGCGCGCGTTGCCCAGCGTGGACACGCAGCGCTTTCTGTCGATCAGCTCATCGCTGCTGCCGCTCGCGCGCGAGGTGTTTGCCGGTCACGCCGGGTTGGAAGCGCCGTACGCGACGGACACGCTCTCGGCCGGCGAGCTCACCGAGATCGTCGCCGCGGGGTATGCGCCGGCCGCGGGCGTGTTCGGCATTCACCGCTACCACCATGTTGCGGAGGACGATGCGCGGTGCGTGTCCGCCGCGAGCGTCGCGTCGACGGCGGCCGCGTTTCAAAGGCTCCTGCAAAGGCTCATCTGATCGCGCGCGGCGAACGCCGCTTCGCGCGCTATTCGATCCAGCGCCGTCCGCGAATATTTCGCAGCTGCCAGGGGTTGTCGACGTCGAGCCGCTCGGGGAAGAGCTCGCCACGTCCTTGCAGCGGCGTCCAGTCCGTGAACTGCCCCGTGATGTTGCCGAGATAGGGCTCGGCGACGGCGAGGCACTCTTCGTGATCCATCTCGTCCGGCTCGACGAGCCCTTTGCGCGGATGGCGGATCGCCCACACGCTTGCGGCCAGCGCGCCTGCAACCACCTGCACCGTCGTGGCGTTTGCGAAATCCACGTGGCGTCGCGCCTCTGCGATCGACAGCTGCGAGCCGAACCAGTAGGCGTTGCGCGCATGACCCGCGAGCAGCACGCCGAGCTCGTCCATGCCGTCCACGATTTCACGCGTCAGCCGCCGGCTCGAGGGCTGTATCTTCCAACCGCGCCCTTCGAGCTCGAGCGCCGAAAGCATGGCGTCGTCGCACGGGTGGTAGACGAACATCACGGTCGGGCGATAGCGGAAGCGGTCCCCCTCGCGCAGCGATAGATAGTCCGCGATGGAGAGCACCTCATCGTGCGTGACGAGCATGCCCTGGTAACCGCCGACCGATGGCGTCCAGCTGCGTGCAAACGTGCCGCAGCCCGGCCGGGGCAGGTAGAGCGTTCCGGAGCCGGAGCGATGCTCCCGCGCGCGCCTCGGCAGATTCCGCTCGTGCACGCCGATCGACAGCTCGGCCGGCTGCATGAGCTCGTCCACGAAGCCGTCGATCGACCAGGTATTCACGAACTCGCCGGGACGTTTCGCATAGTCGCTGACCTGCGTATCGCGCTCGGCGATCTGGATCACCAAGATATTCAGGTCGCGCGCGAGCATGGCCCAGTCCTCGCGCGATGCAGGCCGGGCGCTGCCCGAGCGCAATATGCGATCGAGGTTCAGCAGTGCACGCTTGACGAAGTGCGAAACGAGCCCCGGATTGGCACCGTGATCGACCACCGCGGTCGGCGAATCCGGACCCAATTCCGCCGCGAGCTGTAGCGCCTTCTGACGGATGACGTAATTCGTGCGCTGGCGCAGGTCCAGCATGGGGTTGTCGTACACGCCGGGCCACGGCTCGATGGAGGTGTCGACGTAGAGAATGCCTTCCGCCGCGCAGAAGCGGATGAGGTCGAGGCTCGACACGTCCACCGAGACGTTGATGATGAGGTCGCCGCTCTTCACATGCCGGCGCATGAGGCGCTGATGATTCCCCGGCGTGAGATGCGCGTGGACGAAGTGCGCCCCATGCGCGGCGGCGAGGCCGCGTCCCTGCTCGTCCGCGGAGAGCACGACGAGGCGGCCTTCGCCCTCGAGCGAGATGTGCCGCCGGACGAGCGGCAGGATGCCTTGCCCGATGCTGCCGCAGCCAATGATCAGTACACGACCTGCGAACTCGACATACCCAGGGCCGTTCGCGCGCCCGCCGCTTGCGCTAGCCATCCAACTCCGCCCGAAGCTGGGTGACGGCCTGGCTGTCGCCCGCGCGCTCGGCAGCGGCAATGGCGCCGACCAGCGCTCCGCGCCGGCGTGGCGCGCTCGACAACGCAGATCGAAATTCCTGAAGCGCGTCCTGCGGGCGGTTCAGGGTTAGAAGCAACTCGCCAAGCTGTTCGCGAGCCGGGACAACCGGGCCCGGCGTGACGGGCAGCTTCTCGAGCGCGTCTTCCTGATCGGCGGCCGCGCGCAGCGTTCGAATCGCCGCATCCGAGCCGCCCTTGGCGGCGGAACGCCACGCCTGAGCCTCCTTGAGTAACACGTCCACCTGCGTCGCCCAGTATGTATTGCCTTTGGATTCGAGAGCGCGCCGACATTCCTCCAGCCGCTCGATCTCCGCATCCGATGATTTCGGGTGCTCGCTGCGCGCATGCCCGAGGGCTTTCGCCCACAGCGCCAGCGCGGTCACGTGGGGCGGCGAGCTCGCCAGCGGTTCCAAGGATGACGCCGCGGCCCAGTCGCGGCGCTCGACGGCGAAGCGTACGGGCATCGCCGTGGCGGCATAGCCTTCCTTGAACTGGGATGCGGTGATCGTCGTCATCGAGCGGAGCTCGCCCAGGATCTGGCGGGCGTCGCCTTCACGACCCCGCTGCAAATAAGCATAAGTCAGATAGTCCATCGCATGCAGCTCTTCTCCGATATCGCCCTGATCATGGGCTGCCACGCGTGCGGCCCGATTGGACGCGATCGAATCGTCCCAGAGTCCGAGGCGCGTGAAGATGTGCGAAGGCATGTGCAAGGCGTGCGGCGCCGACGGCGCGATCTTCGAGTACGCGCGTGCGGCCGCGAGTCCTCGAGATGCCAACTCCGTGCTGTCAGTGGCGTGTATCACGTAATGAGCCAGGCCCGGGTGCTGAGGATGCGAGCGATACAGCGGCTCGAGAATCGTTAGCGCCTGCTTCTGCTTGGCATGCGTCTGGTCCGTCGGCGATGCCGTCGCGATGAGTGCCAGCGCATAGAAGATTTGCGATTCCATGTCGGTGGTGTTCTCGCGCGCCACGGCGGACATCGCGTTCGTATATCGCTCGGCGCGCACTGCCGGTGATGCGTGTTCCGGATCTCGATAGTAGGTGGCCACCGCCTCGATGAAGCCCCTCTCGCGCGGTGTGACGGATCGCGCCTCGCCGGCTTTGCGAATGAGCTCCGCCCCCGTCCGCAATTCTTCGCCGGCCGGCACTTCCCACAGCTGGTGGTAGTGCGTCATCGCGAGACCCCAGTACGCCATGGCGCAATTCGGGTCCCGGTCGGCAACGTCCCGAAAAGCCTGCTCGGAGACGCTGTACGAGAACGAGTGCAGCAGCGCCACCGCACGATCGAATCCCGGCTGGACCGCCGGTGCGCACGATGTCGGGAAGCTCACCGAACCGAGCTTCTCGGGCGCCGCGTGCGAGTGATGTTCGCCCTCGGCGCCGGATGACGAGCTCGCGAAGGCGAGGGCGGCGAGAACCGTGGTCGGGAGGCGCGTGGTCATCGTCGTTCGCTCCTTGCTGAACATCGTGCGCACTCTACCGAGAGCGCGACACGACTACCAGCGAAGCGGCGATGCGCGCTCGGACCGGCGCCCACCGTTGCGAATCTCGAGCGCCCCCGTGCCGAGCGATCGTTCGGGCGAGCGCGTTACAGCAGATCCTCGACGCGGATCGGGAGCTTGCGCAGCCGGCGACCGCTCGCATGAAACACGGCATTCGCGATCGCCGCGGCGACTCCACACAGGGAAACCTCGCCGAGACCCTTCGCGCCCGCGCTGCTGAATCGCGCGTCGGGCTCGTCGATGAGCTCCACATCGATCGCGCCGATATCCGCATTGACCGGCAGCACGTATTCGGCGAGATCGTCGTTCAGGAAGCCACCGTAGCGCGGATCGACCTCGCTTGCCTCGCGTAGCGCCGCACCGATGCCCCACACGACGCCGCCGCGCACCTGGCTCACGGCCGTGCGCGGGCTCATGACCCGACCGCAATCGGCAACGCTCACGACACGCGGCACGCGGATGCGCCGTGTACCGGGTTCGATCCGCACCTCCACGAAATGCGCGATGAAGCTGAAACTCACGTACCCCTCGTAGACCGGGCCGCCGATCGAGGGAAGCCCGGCTTGGAGTCGCTGGAAGATCGCGTCGGGTTGGCCCGGCGCCTTGGTCCGCACTTCCACTTCGAGCGCCGGCTTGCCTGCGGCCTTCAGGATTTCCGCCGGCGTGCCGCGCACCTCGCCTCGGGAGAGCTCGGCGAGCGCCTTCAGCATCGCGTCGGCGGCGCTTTCCGCAGCGGGTATCGCGGACGCGGTTCCCCACGAGCCGGCGGTGAGGTGCTGAGGCGCCGCGCGCGTATCTCCGATGACGGCCTGCACTCGCTCCACGGGGACGTTGAGCTTGCGGCTCAAACAGTTCGCGAGCGCCGTGCGAATGCCTTGCCCCATTTCATGGCCGCCGATCCGCAGCACGACCTCGCCGTCGTCCGTGACTTTGAGATGCGCGATCGCGGGAACCATGATGGCCGGATACGTACCGATCGCGACGCCCCAGCCGATGGAGGAGCCATCCTCTCCGCGCATCGACTGCGGCGCGGGCGAGCGGCGTGCCCAGCCGAATCGCGCGGCGCCGCGCCGCAGACACTCTGCGACGTGACGCGAAGAAAACGGCAGTCCGGTGGCCGCATCGATTTCGGTATCGTTCGCCAAGCGCAGCTCCACCGGGTCGCGGCCGACCGCGTATGACAGCTCATCGACGCACGATTCCATGGCAAAGCACGCGGCATGCTCGAAGGGCGCGCGCATGTAGCCGGGCGTCTGCACATCCGTGCGAACGAGGCGTTCCACGCCGCGAAAGCTCGCATATCCATAGAGCCGCGAGCTCGTTGCCGTGTACTCGCCGGGAAACAGGTCGTACCGCGAGGTCTGAGCATCGACTTCGTGAACCGCGGCAATGATCTTGCCGGATGCGTCGGCGCCGAGCCGAATGCGGTGGCGGCTTGCCGGGCGAAAGCTCGCGTCATGAAATACCCCAGCGCGCGGGACCACCAGCTTGACGGGTCGTTGAGTTTCGCGCGCCGCGATGGCTGCGAGCACCGTCTGCATTTGCAACGAGTTCTTCTGGCCGAAGCCACCGCCGACGAACGGGGAGATCACGACTACCTGCGCCGGGTCGATGTCGAGCGCCGTCGCCAGGCCATGGCGGACCGCTTCGGCGTTCTGCGTGCCTTCGTGAATCGTGAGCACGCCGTCTCGCCATTCCGCCACCGTGGAGATCAGCTCGATCGGATTCTGGTGCTGGGGCGCGCAGCTGAACATCGCCTCGATCTTGACGGGCGCCGCCGCGAACGCCTGCTCCGCATTGCCGCGGTCAATCTCCGGAATGAAGTTCTTCAGTGGCGTGTCTGCCTGATTGACGATCTCGGCACCTGCGGCATCGAGCGTCGCACTGAAAGGTTCCTCCGAGTAGCGGGTCTCGACGAGGTGTGCCGCTTCGATCGCCGCTTCGAGCGTCTCGGCCGCGACGAGTGCAACGGGCTGGCCTCGGTACGCGATGGTCGGAGCCAACATGGGCTGGAAGCTCTGAAAGCCGTAGCCACCACCCATGATGAAGCCGCGAGGCTTCACCGTTCCGATGTTCTCGTGGGTGAGGATGAGCCGAACGCCGCGCACCGCGCTTGCTGCGCGGGTATCGATCTCGGTAATGCGTCCCTTCGGGACGGTCGCGGCGGCGAAGGCCGCGTGCAGCAGATCGCCTCTTGCATCGTCGGCGCCAAAAATCGGCTCGCCGCGAACCTTGGCGCGTGCATCGATGCGCTGCGTGTCGGGAAACCGCGTATCGCTCATGATCCAGCCCTCTGCTTCGCGATCATCAGAGCATCCGCAACCGTGCGCGCGCCGAGCTCCACGCGAAATCCGTTGTCATGGCCGGGCTTTGCTCCGCGCAGAGCCATGTCACCGGCTTCCCTGGCGATCTCGGGCGTGAGCGGTTGACCGACGAGCACCTGCTCGGCAGCCCGCACACGCCACGGGCGCGTGGCGAGCCCACCTATCGCGATTCGCGCCGCGCGAACGACGGCGCCATCCGTCTCGAGCGCCACCGCCGCGGAGGCGAGCGCGAAGGCATAGGATTCGCGGTCGCGAATCTTGTGGTAGGTCGAGGCCCGGCCGAGGGCGGTCTTGGGCACGCGGATACGGACGATCAACTCGCCGTGCTCCAGCGTGGTGTCCACGTCGGGCGCAGTGTGCGGCTCGCGATGCAACTCTTCGACGGCGAGCGAGCGCTGGCCTTTCGGACCCAGCACATCGATCTTCGCGTCGAACGCGACGAGCGCGATCGCGAAGTCCCCGGGATACACGGCGATGCAAGCGTCGCTGCCGCCGAGCAACGCGTGACCGCGGTCGATGCCGCCCTGAGCTGCGCAGCCGCTGCCGGGCTCGCGTTTGTTGCAGGGAAAAGGGGCACCGCCCCGGAAATACGCACACCGCGTTCGCTGCAGGAGATTGCCGCCGAGTGTCGCCATGTTTCGCAGCTGCTGAGAGGCGGCTCGCCACAGCGATTCGGACAGCGCCGGATACTCCGACACGATGTACGGATGCGCCGCCACATCGCTCATCCGCGCGAGGGCGCCCAGGACGAGCTCGGGCCCGGCCGTGTCGACACCGCGCATGTCTTCGATCCCGCTCAGGTCGACGACTCGGCTCGGCCGCTCGATATCGAGCTTCATCAAGTCGTAGAGCGTGGTGCCGCCGGCCAAGAAGCGCGTGCCGGGCCCGCCGGTAGCGACCGTCCGGATGGCATCGTCGATCGTTCCGGCTCGGGTATAGGTGAAGGGCTGCATGGCTCAGCTCCGCAGCATCCGGACGGCCGCTTCCTGGATCGCGGCGACGATGCCGACATACGCGCCACAGCGGCAGAGATTGCCGCTCATGTACTCGCGAATCTCGTCGGGCGTGCTTGCGTGGCCTTCGTTGACGCACGCGATGGCTGACATGATCTGCCCCGGCGTGCAGTAGCCGCACTGCAAGGCATCGTGGTCAATGAAAGCCTGCTGCATCGGATGCAGCGCGCCGTCAGCCGCCGCCAGGCCTTCGATCGTCGTCACCTCGTGACCGTCCACCTGTGCCGCGGGCGTGAGGCAGGAGAGAACGCGACGACCATCGAGATGAATCGTGCAGGCGCCGCACTGCCCATGGTCGCACCCCTTCTTCGCGCCCGTGAGCGAGAGACGTTCGCGGAGGAGATCGAGGAGCGAGGTGCGCGGATCGATAGGGAGCGTGTGCGGCTTGCCGTTCACGCGCACGCTTACCGTGACCTCGAGCGCGTTCGCGGGCAGATCGCGTTGGGCGGCGTTGCCGCCATAGGTCGATACATCTGAACCTGGAGAGAGGGTCATTGCTGTTCTCCCGGACACTGGCGGAGCTCACGCATTCCATCTGCGCCGTGTTACCGCCGCATTTCTGCCGCGGTCCGACCTGTTAAAGATGAAATGACCCATTACCAACGAAGCACAATGAGGAGCAGACCGAAACGGTTCCGGCACGTGCGCCGCGACAGCGTTCCTCATATGGGAGTCGTTGCTCGCGGCCGAGCGCGGCATCGCTCGTGGCACTTCGGATTGCGCCGCAGGCGCCGGCGGAGCAGTGCGGCATCGACGCCGAAAGCGCGAGCGTCGCTTTCGAGTGAGCGTGCTACCACAGCCGTGGGGGGCTGTTGGACCCTCGCGCGTGAATGCGTCCGCGCGTCAGCGCCCGGGGCTGTAGCCGATCCGAAAGAAGTACAGCCGGCCAAGGAGCCGGTAGGTGGCGGGGCTCGTGTTGCCGATCGCGTTGAGGTATGGCGGCTCGCGATCGGTCAAGTTGCTGATGCCTGCATGCACTTGCAATGCGGGCCAGCTGTAACTGGCCTCGACATCGTGATACGTGACAGAGGGCACGGCGTCGCAGTAGAGCGTGTTGTCGAGCGTCGTCGAGCAATCGGTGTACGAGCCGATCCACTGCAGCGTGTACCGTGCGCTCCAGCCGTCACGAGTCCACGTCGCCCCGCCCAGCGCTCGCCACTTCGGAAGGATCAGACCTCCATTGCCGCGGCCCGCCTTCGGGAGCGTCTCGCTGCCCTCGAAAACCTGCGCATCGTATCTTCCGAGCGCGCTCACGAGCGCTTGCACGCTGAATCGACCCGCCCGCGTCGGGAGATCGACGCTGCCCGCGAAATCGGCCCCCTGCACGGTCACGCGGCCCAGATTGCTTCTGCGAATGTCGATGAGACGCAGCGAGCCATCGGGGAATCGCTCCATCTTCGCGCAGGCGAGCGGTGTGCCGTGGTTCGCGCACTCATTCGCGATCGCTTCCGGGTCGCCTTGTTCGATGAAGTCGTCCAGCCGGGTATGAAAGTAGTCCGCGCTCGCGTGCCAGGCGAGTCGCCCAGTCGACCGGAACGCGATGCCTGCCGCGAACGAGTAGCCCTGTTCCGGACCGAGCGCCGTGTTTCCGCCCTGATGCATGAGGCTCACATCATCTTCGATTTGCGTGTAGCGACCGCCCGGCACGCCATTCGCCGCGCAATGCCGCTGCTGCTCGGGCGTAGGCGAGTCGCCGCACGGATCTGGAGGCGACAGCGAAGCGGTGACGACTTGAGATTGATACAGCTCGTCGATTGCCGGCGCACGGAACACACTCGAGTAGTCGACGTGCATCGACCACGAAGCGCTCGACGCCCAATGCAATCCCGCATGCCACGTCGTGCGCGTGCCGAAGACGTCGAAGTCGGATAGCCGCGCACCGAGCGCGGCGTCGAGCTGACCGAGCTTGCTGTCCTCGCGGATCATGGGCGCACGCATCTCGGCGTAGCCTTCCCAAGCCTTGAAGGAACCGCCGGGGATGTCCGCGACAAGTCCTTCGCCCACCGCGCCTCCTTCGCGTTGCGGATCGTAGCGATACGCGCCGGACTCGCGCCGCAGCTCCGTCCCGAAAGCCCAGTCGATGGGCCCGGTCGGAAGCCGTCCCCAGGGACCCTCGAATTGCAGCGTGGCGATTCGTTGGGCATTCGTGCCGTGATCGCGAAGGGCGCTGGTCATGTAAGCCAGCTGGTCGGGCGTGATCGTGCCTGCGCCGCCGAAGAGGTTGATGGGAACGCAGCCCGCGATCACGGCCGCCTGCGGCACGATTCCGGTCGCGGCATCAGGTGTGCCGCATACGATTTTTCCGGTGCTGTCCGGCCCCGACGGCCCGAGGCCCGCGACGAATCGCTCGGCGATCGGCAATCCTGATTCGCGCGTTACGGCGCTGGACTGCGCAGTGGACACGGTCCCTTCCCAATTCCACTCGCCGATGCGTCCGCGCGCACCGACGAGAGCGCGCCACAGAGTCACGTGCTCGCTGTAGCCGCGCTCATCGAGCTCCGCCAACCGCCGCGTTCCGACGAAGACGTCTGTTCCGAACGGGTTGTAGTAGTTGCTTGCTGGTATGTAACGCGTGCCGTCCGGCAGCTCGGGAGCCGCATTCAGCGGCAGCATGTAGGGCGCCGGCGCGAGTCGCTGTGCCGATTCGCGCCGGCTCAGGAGTCCTTCGCCGAAGAGCTCCACGCCCTCACGCGGCGACAGAGTGCCCGCGAGCCAGAGCGAGCCGCGCTCGTTCGGCGTCTGGAGCAGGTTGTACGGCGCGTAGTTGAAAACGTCGTCGGCACGCACGGGCCGCCAGTCTTCGGCACTCCGCCCGGAGCCTCCCGGAACGCGCGTATATCTGCCGGGATCGAGCCCGAGTGCGTTCTCGGGACCGATGATGAACCGGCCGTTTGCGATTGCGGGCGAGCCTGCCGGTACTCGTTCGCCATCCGTCGAAGCGAAGGTGATCGGCTGCGCGGAGTACGCGCGATCGGCCATCGAGACGCCTCGCTGGTGCACGTAGTCGGCGCCCAGCATCCAGTTGCCGGCGGTCAGCTCGCCGCCAACGAGCGCTTGCGCTCTCGCGATGTCGCCGTCGCCGCGATCGCTGCGTGAGAGCTGCGCGCCGGTTTCGATTCCGGTGAAGGCGGAGCGTGTGATGACATTGACGACCCCGCCGATGGCCTCCGCGCCATACACCGCGGAGCGGCCCATCGTGAGCACCTCGACCCGCTCGACCATCGACAGCGGTATCGAATTGAGGTCGACGGACGAATCCGCCCCGACGCCGCTGTTCGGGAGCCTCCGCCCGTTCAGCAACACGAGCGTTCGTTGCGGCCCAAGGCCGCGGAGGCCGATGCGAACGGAACCGTCACCACTGTTGTTCACGTTCGTGTTCGCGGGCGCTCCGGTGTTGTGGGGCAATGTCTGAAGGATCGCGCCGAGCGAGTCGGCTCCTGCGCGGTTGAGCTCTTCGCGCGTGACGACGACGAGCGCGGCTTCCGCTTCCGTCTCGGTCTGAATGCGTGAGCCCGTCACGGTCACGCGCGGAACGGCTACCTCACCGGCGTTCTGCGCGGATGCCGCGTGCGTTGTCGCGACGAGCACAGCGAATGCGATCCATGCCGGCGCCGCAACCCGAATCACGGTGGGGAGGTCCGGGCCGACGCATCCTGCGGTGAGATGGGCAGCGCGCGCTCACGCTTCATTTGTGCGAACAGCTCGCGCTGACGATCGAGGTAGCGCCGCGCTTCCTCGTTCAGGGCCTTGAAGCGCGGATGGGTTCTGAGATGTTCGTACAACGGGTCTCGCTCCGACACGTACCACCATCGGTACAGCTTATGAGTACGGACGCTGATCGCGAGCTGCTCGAGCGCGCGCTCGTCGTCGCCGAGGATCGCGTACGCGGCGGCGCGCTCGCGGCTGAACCAATCCGGTACGCGACCGACGCTGTGGGTGTCGAGCAGCACCAACGTGGATTGCGCGAGCCCGCGACCCCGTTCGACTTCCCCGGCGAGGGTCAGCAGATGCGCGTACACCAGTGCGAGGCCGCGCCGCCACATCGGCAATCCGCTATCGCGCAGCGCGTACGCGTTTTCGAGGGTTTTGAGGGCGGGTGCGAAGTTGCCGGTTGCGATGGCCTCGTCGCGCAATGCTTCCGCGTCGGGGGCACCCGGGCCGCCGTCCTCCCATTCCTCTGTCGAGATGTCTCGCAGCAGGGCGGCGGCGCCGTGCCGATCGCCGCGAAACTGCGCCAACGGAACCCGGGCCTGCGGTGGCGCTTCGCCGAGCACGGCTGCCGCAGCCGCGGGCTCGCCGAGCTCGAGATAGATATCTCGCGCCAGTATCCGCGCGTTCATCGCCTTGGTATCCGCTGCGAGCAGGCGTTCGACGAGCTGGGCGGCATCGGCGAATTCCCCGCTGTACTCGTAGCGCGAGCTGGCGAGCTGAAAGAGCGCGGTTGGCAAGCCCGGTTTGAGGGCGAGCGCCTCACGCACGAGGCGGTCGTGCTCGGCCACGTCACTGCGCAGGATCATGACGAAGAAGGCCTGACGCAGATACAACTCGGGCGTCATCGGATCGATCTGGATTGCACGATTGATCGTGTCGATGGCTTCGCCCGCACGCGACTGGCCCCACAGGAAATTGGCGAACTGCGCGTAGCCGGCTCCGTAGTTGGGCGCGAGCTCGAGCCCTTTGCGATACAGCGCTTCGGCCTGCGCCGGATCGCGGGATGAGCGCGCGCGCTCGATCCAGGCTTCACCCAGCGCGGGATTCAGCTCGAGGGCGCGCGCGAACGCCTGCTCCATCTGCGTCTCGATTTCGGGCGGCCGCGGCTGACTCGGGTCGCCTTGCAGGCGCAGAGCCTGGCCGAGCGCGAGGTACGCGCGCGCGAAGCCCTGATCGAGAATCGTCGCGCGTCGAAAGAGCTCCACCGCGTGTCTCGCGTCATCCGGTGCGCCGCTGGCCAGTAACCGCTGGCCGCGAATATAGACTTGATAGGCATCCAGACTGATCTGGGTCGCCGCGCCACCGTCGCTGTTTGCAGGCTCGGCTTCCGCGCCGAGGCGCGAGGCGACACTCCGCACGACGTCGTCGCGAAGGGAAGCGATGTCCGACAACGGGCGCTGGAGGCTTGCCGACCAGAGCTGGCGCCGCATCTCGGCATCGATCAGCTGAACGTCCACGTGCACGCGTTCGCGGATGCGTTCCGCGCCTCCTTGCAGCAGAAATCGCGCATGCAGCTTGCGACCGAGGGCGCGAATGTCGCCTCCCGAGGGACCTTCCGGGACGGTCGTCGAGCTCGCCGCTACCACGGTGAGCCCCTTCAGGGCGGCGAGGCGATTGCGGATGATGTCCGTGACGCTCTGGGCGACCAGTACGCCCGCCTCGTCACTTCCGGTGGTGCGCAAGGGCAGCACGGCGACCGTTCGGGACTCCGGCGCGATCAGCGAAGGCAGCGCGCCCATCGAGGGACTGCGAGAGAGCCAGACGAACAGCCCGCCGACCAGCAGCAGAGCGAGGGCGGCCGCGCCCATATAAATGAGTCGCGTTCGGCGCAGCCTCGGTGGATTTGCAGTCGGCTGCGCGCCGGCTGGAGGTTCTGTCGCGGCCCTCGGGCGTTCCTCAGGCGGGGGCGCTGCGCCGGCTTTTGGGCCTTCTGCGGCCGGCAGTGGCGGGCTCGCTCTGGTGACCGGCTGCGCGGGTTCGGTCGCAGGCGGCTCGATATTGCCAATGAAGCGGTAGCCCTTCCGCGGCACCGTCTCGATGTAGCGGGGCGTTTCGGCTTCATCCTGAAGCGCAACCCGCAGCTTGCGCACTGCCGAGTTCAGCCCGGTGTCGAAATCCACCACCCCCTTGGGCCAGAGTCGTGCGATCAGCTGCTCACGAGTGACGAGCTCGCCGGGGTGTTCGAGCAATTCGAGCAGAATTTGTAAAGGCTGATCCTGCAAGCGCAGCTTGCGGCCGTCTTTGCTGAGCTCGCCGATGTCGAGGCGCAGCTCCCAGCCATCGAAGCGGGCAATCCGAGACTGTTGCATTCGCGGCGAAAAGCCCCCGAGGGGCGGCGCGCAGCCGCTCCCGTTGCTGTTCTTCTGTTAAAGGTTGGACCGTCGGCTCTGATCAGATACGGATCATACCGAAACCAGAGATAAACAAGCTCCGGACCATGGAGCCTCCGGGTAGCGCGGCCCACTGTGCAGCCCGCAGACGCGCCGCTTCAGCGGCCGACCTGCGACGTCTAGCACCCGCTACACAGGAGAATGCCATGAAGTTCGTTACCGCCTTCGCGAGCGCCACCTTGCTCGCCCTCGTTGCGAGTCACCCTGCCGCGGCGGCCGATCCGGCCGGGGAAGCGCGATCCATCGTGGTGCAGTTCGCGGATCTCAACCTGGACACACGCGCGGGCGCGGCGCACCTGTTGCGCCGGATCCGGAATGCCGCGGAGCGGGTCTGCGCGAACCCGGACCGGTCCCTCGAGAAGCGGATGCAGGAAAAGGCCTGCATCAAATTCGCGATCTCCAACGCGGTCGCCACGGTCGACCGGCCGATGGTCTCGCAGTACGTCATAGCCCGATCGGGGGCGCAGGAACCCGCTCATGACGAGGTTCCGCACCCGTAGTGCCGGCACGTGATGGCCCACTCCCACATCGAGAGATCACCGATGAAGTGTTTCACATTCGTTCTGTCCGTCTCTGCCGCCGTTCTCGGCGTCGTGGCAAGCGCCGAGGCTCACCACTCCTATGCGATGTTCGACCACTCACGCACAGAAACCGTCGAAGGCACCGTCGCCAAGCTCGAGTGGATCAACCCGCACGTCTACGTGTGGGTGTACGTGAAGAAGAAGGAGGGCACCGGGTATGACCTCTTCGGATTCGAGAACGGCCCGGTGTCGATGATGGCTCGCGTAGGGTGGACGAAAGATTCGCTCAAGCCCGGCGAGAAAGTGAGCGTGCAGTTCTTCCCGCTGCAGGATGGGCGCACCGGCGGTTACTTCATCAAGGCGATCCGGGCCGATGGCGAGCTTCTGATCGGCGACACCCACGCACCGGGTGTCGCCGCGGCCATCGGCAAGGAAACGCTCGAAAAAACGCAAGCCGCAGGAGCGAAGCAATGATGCCACGCTCACTGCGACTGCGCGTTCCGCTCGCCGTGATTGGCACACTGGTCATGACGTCGCCGGTCATTTCGGCCGGCGGAAGTGCCGGTGCTTCATACCGCGCGCTGGAGAAGCTTCCGGACTTCAGCGGCTGGTGGTATCTGCAGCTCGCGCCCGACGAGACTCCGGCCCGCTATTACGCGGGTGCCTCCTTTCGCGCCGAAATCGCGGCAAAGTTGGCGGCCGCCGGCCCGGACCCGCGGCAAGGCGACGGCCCGGCGTTGAAGGCTTTGCAGTGTCGGCCACCGATGTTCATCGGTCTGAACGGCGGGTTCGCCGAGGATATCGAGTTCCTGTTCACGCCCGGTCGCGTCACGCTGCTCAATGAGAGCGGCCTCGTGCGGCGGATCTACACCGACGGCACGCTGCCGGACGAGGCCGAGCGAACGAACGCGGGAATCTCGACGGGACACTGGGAAGGTCGCACCCTCGTCGTCGAGACGCACGCGCTGAATCCGACCGCGCGCATCGGCCCGAACTGGCCGGGCATGCCCACCATCGGTCACCACGTCCGCGTGTTCGAGCGCATGTCGCTGAAGGATGCCGACACGCTCGAGATCGTCATGCGGCTCGATGCGCCCGAGGCGCTCACCGAGCCGTTCACGACCACCTTCGTGTATCAGCGCGATCACGGTCACCGCTTCCACGAGCAGAGCGATTGCGTGGACGAGGATCGGGCGATCGATCCCGGCTCCGGCTCGCAGCGCTTCGATCTGTCACCGCCGGCGGATCTGCCGCCGCCGCCGAGCAGTGGCGCATCGTAAGCAACGTGCCGCGCGTTCACCTCAATCCTTTCATCCATTCGACGAGGTCAGCATGCTCCTGAACAGAAGAAAATTCGTGCGCTCGCTGGCAGCGGCCACGGTGGCCTTACCGGCAGCGAAATTGTGGGCCAACGCGGGATTCGGGGCGTCCGTACCCGCCGTGACGGGCGCAGGGAAGGCGACCACACTCGCGGCTTCGGACATTGACGATCTGCGCCGCAGCCTGCGCGGCCAGTTACTGCTCGCGCAGGATCGGGGCTACGACAGTGCGCGCCGGCTGTGGAATCCGATGTTCGACCGGCATCCCGCCCTCATCGCTCGATGCGCAGGAACGGAGGATGTCGTGCAGGCGGTGAAGTTTGCGCGAGCCCACGATCTGCTCACGGCAGTTCGTGGCGGCGGCCACAGCCTCTCCGGACAGTCGGCCTGCGACAACGGGCTGATGATCGACCTGTCTCCAATGCGAGACGTCCGGATCGACGCGCAGCGCAAGCTCGGTCGCGCGCAGGGCGGTGCGCTGCTCGGCGATCTCGACCGACAGACGCAGGCGGTGGGCCTCGTCACGACGCTGGGCACGGCCACCGATACCGGCATCGCCGGGCTGACCTTGGGCGGCGGGATGGGCCGGCTCATGCGCAAGCACGGGCTCGCGTGCGACAACCTGCGATCGGTGGAAATCGTGACGGCCGACGGCAAGGTTCTGCGCGCGGGCGCGAGCGACAATGCGGACCTGTTCTGGGCGGTGCGCGGCGGTGGCGGCAACTTCGGCGTCGTCACGTCCTTCGAGTACCAGTTGCATCCGCTGCAGGACAAGGTGCTCGACGGAGTCCGCGTCTATTCCTACGACAAGGCGGTCAGCGTGATCGAGGCCGTGAATGATCTCGGCCGGCGAGCGCCAGATGAACTGTTGCTGGCGGCGGTGCTCGTGAACAACCCACCCAGCTCGCCGCGACCGGGCCGCATCGCGCTGGTGGGCGTGACCTATCTGGGTGACCCCTCCGAAGGTGCGCGCTTGCTCGAGCCGCTGAACAAGCTCGGGCCGCCGCTGGCGGACGAAGTGTCGGCCAAGACGTACCTCGAAGCGCAGGGTGCGGCGACGTCGGAAGCGCCCGTCGCCGTTCCCGTGGTGACGCGCAGCGCTCCGTCGTACACGAAGACGGGCTTCACTGGTGCGCCCTCCACGCCGTTCTGCGATGAGCTCGTCCGGCACTTCGCCGCACTTCCGGAATCGGTGGAGGCGATCTGCGTTTACGGGCAGGTTGGAGGCGCCGTCAGTCGTGTCGCGCCGGATGCGACGGCCTACTGGAACCGCATGGCGGACTACGATCTCTTGATCATGGGCACTTGGACGGATCGATCGCAGGATCAAGACCACATCAAGGCGCTGCGCGGTTTCTGGAGCGGTGTGGAGCGGTTCACGCAAGGCTTCTACGTCAACTCCGAGCCTGGCGCCGACGATGCGCGCATCCGTGCGACCTACGGCGACAACTATCTGCGCCTGCGGGAGCTGAAGCGCAAGTACGATCCGGGCAATCTCTTCCGGCTCAATGCGAACATCAAGCCGGCGTGATGTGAAATCCCTCCGCGCCTGAGGTGTCCGCTTTTCCGCGAAGCCGCTCTACCTGCGGTATCTGACTGAGCGCGAGCGCATCCCCGCGAACGGATGCGCCGCGTTCAGAGGCCGTCGTGACGCCCATTCATCGGGCTCGGTGCGCAAGTCTGCGGCCGAACCGGCGACGAATGCGTACGGAGAGCGGATAATGGTCGATGGGGTGGCCGGCACGATGATGAAGACCATCGATCGCCTTTCCATGGCGGACAGCGGTCATTTCATAAAGTACGACGGCAGCCGGCTTGCGTGGTGAGCGAGCGGACAGACGAGTAGAGGGGGAAACGATGAGAGTGCTTTTGCATATATCGATGCTGCTGGTCGCGGGGGTCTTACCGGCAACGTCGATGGCTGCCGAGAGATCCTGCGATAGAGCGTGTTTACAGCAGCTGGCCGAGCGCTACATGCGTGCGGTCGCGACACATGATGTGCAGGCCGCGTCGCTCATGCCGGGCTACCGGCAGACGGAGAACACCAAGGTTACGCGCGAAGGGACCGGCGTCTGGAAGATCGTGACCGGCGTCGACAGCAACCCGCGCTTGTATCTGGATCCGATCAACGGCCAGGCGCTGTGGTTCGGCACCATCGACACCACGCTCCGCAAGCAGCCGGAAGTGACGATGGTGCGTCTGAAGGTCATCGATCGCCAGATCGCCGAGGCGGAGTGGTTCATGAGCGGCCCCGGGCTCGGCAGCATGCGCGGTCCCGCACAACCGGATGGCAAGAACCAGGTGCTTGCGGATCCGGCCTATCTGCAGGCGAACAAGCCGGAGCCACGGGTGATCCCGGTTGCGAAGCGTCTCTCGCGCGCCGCGCTCGAGGGCATCGCCAATTCGTACTTCGATGGACTCACGCAGAAAGACGGGAGCATCGTTCTGGCGCACCCGAACTGCTTCCGTGTGGAGAACGGCACCCTCGTCACGGGTCGCCCCTTGGAACCGGGCGGAACGGATGGCTACCAGGGCAAGACGAATTGCACGTCGCGCTACGATCAGTTCGATATGTCACTGGTGGCGAACAGGCGCTTCTTTGCCATCGACGAAGAGCAGCAGGTGGTTGCAACCAGCGCCATCTTCATGCGCACGGCCAACTCGTCTTTCCGGCGCTGCGTTTTCCACGAGATCTTCTACATCGACGACGGACGCATCTCGAAGATCTATTCGGTCATCTACTATCCGCCGCCGAGCGATCCGGTGCCGAACTGGCCGCCGTATCAAGGCAATTTCCCGCTGCCGCCGAGCTTCGGAGAAACGAGTTGATGTGAGACTGGATGATCCATCGCACGACCCGGTGTGAGTCGGGCGCTCGGGGATCGGGCGTTCGCCCGACGGAGAATGTGCGACGGGAGCATGGCGGACGCTCCCGCGCCGGCGGTCGATAGGGTGGGCGGCTTTCGCCTAGTCCCACCCGCCCTTGGCGAGCTCGAGCGGCAGGATGCGGATGAACGCCTCGACCGCGTGGATATGCCCGTCGTACACCTTGAAGGCTTCGAACGCGGTGAGCTGATCGCCCGTGGGCTCGCGCACGCCCCAGTTGAGGCGCAACAGCACAATGCCCATTCGCTCGTCGACCCCGACGACGCGCGTCGTGACTTTCCCGAGGCGCTTGAAGATGGCGAGTGACTGGGTGGAGATATTCTGGCAGCCCGGCGCGAACTTGCAGTCCGGCCCGGCCATGATCTGGCCGTTTTCGTATCGGTACGCCTCCGGCGTGAAGGGCGCGTTCACATCCGCGAAGGTCTTCGCCGCGTTCAGCCCTTCCGGGTATTTCAACGCCGCCGCGAGGGCGGCTTCGCGCGTGGGGAGCTGCTCCGGACGCGGCGCATAGTTCATCACTTCGCTCGGCGCGGAGAGGCCGTCGACGTTGAAGATGAGGCCGTCCGCGCGGCTGCGTGTCGCGACCAGCTCCATCTCCGTGATCTTCTGGTCGGCCACCTGAAGGCGCACGACCAGCAAGACGGGCGCACCGCTTTCTTCGACCATTGCGGCCGCTGCGGCCATGCCGGCGCGCTCGTCGAGAAAATCCTGCCGATAGCCGCGCAGGCGGGTCACCGTCTTCACGAGGCCGACCTTCGCGAGCGGCTTCTCGATGGCATCTTCGGTGACCCGCACCTTGTCACTGAGCGGCAGACGGCTCGTGTCGTGTTTCAAGAGCGCGTGGAGAGACGCAGTGATCAGGCTGCGCAGGCATTCGCGGTCGCAGCTCGAAGCGGCTGTCGCCGTTGAGTTGGACGCAGCCTTTGCTACAGACACGCACGCGAGCAGGACGAGACAGAGCGATCCGATCTTTTTCATGTTCCCCCCTGGCGCCAACGTTAGCCGAGGGGGTGGCTCAGCGTCCACGCCGAGGGCCAGGCCCGTCCGACGTGAGGCTTCGACACCCCACGAGGCCGGGTCTGCTCTGGATTGTCGGATGAGCGGAGCTGGCCGCGGCTAGGCGTTCATCGCCCGTTTCGGGTGGATCATTTCTCGGGTGTGCATGGGCCCCTCCACGTTCTACTCGACGCTCGCATAAGTCATGCCCACGCACCGCCGCTGTTTCCTTCAAGTCGCCATTGGCCGCGTCAAGAGCCACTCAAGGAATGCGCGCAGGATCAGCGCAACTGAAGACAGCCCCGGAGGATGCCATGACATCGATGAAGCCGTCGCAACCGCTGGAGCAGCGCGAGGCCGCCTTCGTTGGCGCGCGCACCGGTGCAAGTGAACAGGGCGTGCGCACGATCGCGGGTGTCCAGGTGCCCGATTCCGTCCTGATCTCACGCACGATCGAGTATGCGCGCCAGCATCAGGAACCGTATCTCTTCAACCATGCGATGAGGTCATGGCTCTTCGCCGTGACGATCGCGGAACAGAAGCAGGTGGAGCACGACGCCGAAGTGCTTGCCGTGACGACGCTGCTGCATGACTTGGGGCTCGAGAAGGCCTTCGCGGGACCGCTCCGATTCGAAGTGGAGGGTGCAAATGCTGCGCGCCGGTTTGCCCAGGGCGAAGGGGTCGATGCGCGCCGCTGCCAGCTGATCTGGGATGGTGTGGCGCTCAACTCGACGCCGTCGCTCGCGCTACACAAAGAAGTGGAGGTGTCCCTGTCCACCGCGGGGATCGGCCTAGACTGGGGCGGTTGGGGCTACGACTCATTGCATGCGAGCCGCATGGCAGAGATCCTGGATGCGTTTCCCCGGCTGGACATGAAGAAACGCTTCGCGCACTCGGTGTGTTGGGTCGTCGAAACGCGCCCGACGACGACCTACGACAACTTCGCGCGCGATTTCGGCGAGCGATTCGTGCCTGGCTACAAGAGTCCTTCAGCGGTCGATCTGCTGATGAGCTCACCGTTCACCGAGTAGCGAATTCGTGCGTCGCGCGCGCGGGCACCGTCGAAGTGCGCCACCCGCCGGTTGTAACTGGCTGCCACGGTGTGCACCCGCGCGCCTCTCGCGCGATTCAGAACGCGCGCGCAGCCTCTAGCCCGATTCACGACCCGCGTGAGTAGGCGCCACCGCCGCTGCGCGCATGCGCCTGCGCGCGCTCGTCGGCGACGCTCGAGAACGTCCCGCAAGGATGGCGGGCACGCTACGTTTACACGCTCAAATCGCCGCTCGAATACGAAGAAGCGTTGGAGCTCGATGTCGACGGCGCAGGGTTCAAGCCCTACGTGACCAACCGCTTCACGAAAGTGACGAAGACGAGCTAGGCAGAAGGCTGCGATCTGCAAGCGCATGACGCTGGCAGGCGCAAATCACTGCACGCGTCGTCGCGGCACCGAGGCGGCGAAACCGCGGCCTTGGGCAGCGACGTACACGAGTCGAGCAACATTGCCGAAACAGGGGCAGAATTGAACCGCGGGCCCGAGGTCCCGTGGCCCCTCTGAATCGCGGGCTCGAGTTCCAAGGCTCCTCCAACTGACAGGCGTTGAAGCCATGGCGTCCCTGAATACGATCCTTGCTGCCACCGACTTCTCCGACGACGGGCTCAACGCCGCGCGTCGGGCCGCCAGCCTTGCCGCCGAGCACGGCGCGCGTCTGCAGTTGCTGCACGTCCTGCGAGCCGATGCGCTCGACGAGCTGCGTGACCGTCTACGCCTCCCCGTCGATGTGCGCGAAAACCTCGTCGAAGACGCACAGCGCCGTCTGAATAGTCTCGCCGATGAAATCGGCGCGGCCGCCGGCAGTCGCCCGGAATGCGTGCTTCGAACCGGCAACGTGCTCGATGAGCTCGTTGCCGCGGCGGATCACTCGGATCTTCTCGTGCTCGGCGCGCATGGACTGCGCAGGCCGCGCGATCTTCTGGTCGGCACTACGGCCGAACGGCTCCTTCTCAGGGGCCGACGACCGATGCTGGTCGTGCGAGGCGACGCGCAGCTGCGGTACCGGAAAGTGCTCGTTCCGGTCGATTTCTCCTTGCACTCCATGGCGACCTTACGCTGCGCACGGCAAATAGCGCCCACTGCGCACCTGCAAGTCTTTCACGCGTACGAGAACCCGTACGAGGGCAAGCTGTGGTATGCGGGCGTCGAGCAGGACGTCATCGAGAAGTTTCGTCTCGAGGCGCGCAATCAAGCGCTCGAAAACCTCGGGAATCTTCTCGAGAAGGGCTTGCCCGGCGACGCGGAAGTGTCCACGTCGATCGAGCATGGCGAGGCCAAGCTCCTGATTGCCGCGGAAGCGGCGAAGCAGGGTGCCGACCTGATCGTCATCGGAAAGCATGGGCGCACGCCGCTCGGAGAGTTCTTCCTCGGCGGCGCGACGCGCGCCACGGTTGCCCGCGCGAGCTGCGACGTCCTCGTGGTTCCAGACCACCCCCGCCTCTGAGTCCCCGCCCGCGCATCGGGCGCAGCGGATTCTGCGCAATTCGCGCAGCGAAGGTCTCAGGCATGCTGCAAGCTGCTCCAGGGCTTCAGCCAAGTCGGCGCGACGCCGGAACGAGCGAGCCGTATGTCCGAATTCCTGAGATCGAAGATCGTCGAGACGCTCCAGGCGGTGGGACCGCTGATTGGTCTCATCTGCCTGCTGCAGATCGCGTTCGTGGGCGCATCCGCCGCCACGTTTCTGCAGTTCCTCGTCGGAGCGGTCCTCGTGACCGCCGGGCTGCTGCTGCTCTTCATCGGCATCGATCTCGGCATCCTGCCGATGGGCCGGTTCATCGGTGCCGGCCTGTCGGAAAAGCGGTCCGTGCCGCTGATGCTGGCGGTGGCCTTTGCAATGGGATTTGCGACCACCGCCGCCGAGCCTGACGTGCTGGTGCTCGCCGAGCAGGCGCAGCGGGCATCCGACGGCATGTATTCCGCGCGCTTTCTGATCTACAGCATCTCCCTCGGTGTCGGGCTCTTCGTGGCCATCGCGATGATGCGCATGATCTCCGGCTTCTCGATGGCTTGGCAGTTCACGGTGACGTACGCGCTGATGATCCTGCTGTCTTTCGCCGCCTCCGAGAAGCTGGTTCCATTGGCCTACGACGCCGGGAGTGTGACCACAGGGGTGCTCACCGGCCCAGCCGTAGTTGCGCTGGCGCGCGGCGTGAGCTCCGTGCTCGCCGGACGGTCCGCCGTCGCCGACACGTTTGGCCTCCTCGGCATGGCCTCGCTGGGGCCGATCATCTTCCTGCTGATTCTCGGACTCCTGCGATGACCGACCTGCCGCTGCTCACGAACATCACGCGCGTTGCGACCGGTGTTGCCGTCGCGGTGCTGCCGCTTGCGGTCCTGTTCGTGCTGTTTCAGCTATGGTTTCTGAAGCTGCCGCGCGCGGAAGTGACTCGCATCGTGACGGGGACGCTGATTGCGTCGGCCGGCCTGTTCCTGTTCTTGCTCGGCGTCGCGATCGGATTCATGCCGCTCGGTGAGGCCATCGGCAGAACGCTCGGCGCGCTGCCCGAGAAGTGGCTGATCGTTCTGCTCGGCGCGGCGCTCGGATTCGCCACCACGTGGGGCGAGCCTGCCGTTCGCATCCTCGCCGGCCAGGTCGAGGAAGCATCCGGCGGGTCGATCCGGCGCTCGCTGGTGCTGCTTACAATCTGCATCGGTGTCGCCGTAGCCGTCGGCGTCGGCATGTACCGAATCGCGTTCGGTGTCCCGCTGCTCTGGATTCTCGTGCCTGGCTACTGCCTCGCCATCGCCGCCCTCTGGGTCAGTGACAAAGAGTTCGTATCGGTGGCGGTGGACGCCGGAGGAGTGGCGACGGGCCCGTTGGCGAACACGTTCCTGCTCGCCCTCGCGCTCGGCGCGTCCTCCGCCGTTGCGGGAAGCGAGCCTCTGGTGCACGGGCTCGGGCTCGTGGCGCTCATCGCGCTCGCGCCCGTCATCTCGGTAATGGTTTTGGGGATTCTCATCCGCTGGAAGAGCCGCCCCCGGGAGTCATCATCATGAAAGCCTCTCTTATCGTCAGCATCGTGCGAAAAGGGTGGGGCAGCAAGGTGCTGCAGGCGTCCGTCAAAGCCGGCGCACACGGTGGGACCGTGATGTTCGGCCGCGGCGCCGGGATTCACGAGCAGGAGAAGATCTTCGGCATGTCCATCGAGCCGGAGAAGGAGATCGTGCTCACCATGGTCTACGCCGACCAGGTCGACGACATCCTCGACGAGATCGTACGGACCGCGGAATTGAACGATACCGGCCAAGGCATCGCGTTCGTGATCCCCATCGACAGGGTCGTCGGCGTGGCGCATTTCATGAAACACGCGCCGGGTCAGAAATGAGCGAGCCGCGCGCCTGACATCCTCGCGTTCGGAAGGCGCTGTGCGCGAGGCGTCGAGTCGTTCGCGACCCGCGCAGGAGGCGTTCGCCAGAGAACGAACGACTCCCGCGCGGAACCGGCGCGCCGGCGGTTCAGGCGTTCGCGATCGCCACCTCGAGATCGTGGATTCGAGGCACGGCAAGGCGCGGTCGTGCGTCGGCCGCGCGTGCAAGGCGCCGATAGAGCGCGACATAGTCGCGCGCCATCCGCTCGGCCGAGAACCGCTGTTCGAAGCGCCGCCGGATCGCTGCGCGGTCGAGATCGCGCGCTTTGCCAAGCGTCGCGACGGCTTCATCGATGCTGCGAACCATGTATCCCGTCACGTCTTGATCGATGACCTCCGGCACGGAGCCTTCGGGGAACGCGATCACCGGAGTCCCGCAGGCCATCGCCTCGATCATGACCAGACCGAACGGCTCGGGCCAATCGATGGGGAAGAGCAGCGCGGCCGCGTTGCCGAGAAAGTCGCTCTTCTGCTGCTCGCCGATCTCACCGATGAATTCCACCAGCGGGTCGTCGAGTAACGGCCGGATGTTGCGCTCGAAGTACTGCCGGTCCGCGTCGTCGACTTTCGCCGCGATGCGCAGTTTCATCTTCGCGCGTCGCGCGATCTCGATGGCCCGGTCGGGACGCTTCTCTGGCGACATGCGACCGAGAAACGCGAGGTACTCGCCGCGAGGCTCGGGATTGAAGCGCAGCAAATCGAGCGGCAGACCGTGATATACCGTGCCGGCCCAGTTCACCGGCGGCATCGGCAGGCGCTGGTGGTTCGAAATCGACACCAGCGGGAATTCGGGAAACTTGCGATAGAAGGGCTGCAGATCGCGCAGGTCGAGCCGGCCGTGCAGCGTCGTCAGCGTGCGAGGCGCGAGGCGACGGAAAATCGGGAAGTGCACCATGTCCATATGGAAGTGCAGGATGTCGAACTCGTGCGCGCGAGCGCGCACTTCCTCCAGCATGATGAGCACGTGCGGGAGCGGGTCGCGCATCGTGCCGTCGAGGCGCAGCGCCTTGGGCGCGCAGGAGACCAGCTCTGCGCTCGTACGCGAGTCACCCGAGGCGAAGAGAGTGACGTCATGGCCTTGCCTGACGAGCTCCTCCGTGAGGTAAGAGACGATGCGTTCCGTGCCGCCGTACAGCTTCGGCGGTACGGCTTCTGCAAGCGGTGCAATTTGGGCGATTTTCATCGCCGGCCCTCCTTTCTCGAATTGCTTTCCCGATTGTGTTTCAACTCCGTGCGACGACGCCCGGATCCCTGACCGGCATCCCGCGGACGGTGCGCGACGCGTTCGCGCCTCGCCGCTGCCGCCGCGCACGAACGTGAGAGGCGCGACTACCCGCCTTGCCCGGTGAATCCCCGGATCGAGACCCGATCGCGGCACGCGGGCAAGCGGAGCGGCCGAACCCACACACGCGAGAGGTCGCGTCCACCTCGATTCCGAAGCATGTACGGTGCCCGCCGCACACGCCGCGGCTCACTGGCGGTTCGAATCTGTTCCGGCGCGTCGGCGGCGGCGAATGGGCCGCCGGCGCCGGCGGCGGACGCGCCTCGCGTGCGTGGTCGCTAGATCACTTCGCCTGCGGGCGATGGAACAGCCGCTGACGCAGGCTCGGATCCGACAGCATCGCCCAAAGCGCCAACGCGCCCACGACCACGCCGACGATGACCGCGTTGGTCGTCGGTCTCTCCTGGGCGGCAAAGTTCAGGACCCAAGGAGACACGAGCAGGGCCACGCCCAACACGATGTTGATGGCTTCCTCCCACGCCTGAGGAATCGATACTGCGATCGCGGCGAACACGATGATTGCCACGCCGAGTATCCAGGCGCTCACGGCCGCTGCGTTCTGGGTGTCCGCGAAGCCGAGAGCCCAGGGAGAGACGACCATCCACGCACCAAGCACCAGGTTCGCCCAGTCTTGCCAACGTTTCATGGTTGTCCACCTCGCATCTGTTCAGCCGGTCGCGGCACATAGGGGCGGGCGGATGGGTTTCAAGGGGCGTCGAGCCATCGTGCGCGCGTGCCGAGTCGCGCGCGCGTGCCCGGCCGAAGCGCGTTGGAAGGCCGTACATATGAATGTTTTTTCAGGGAGTGCGCGTCGGGCAGCGCGCGAGCTTCTACTCGAGCGTAGCCCGACTCAGCCGGCCAACGCCTTCACGGCGCGGGCCGCAGCCGACGCGCGATTGGCGACGCCGAGCTTCGTGAAGATCTGCGCGATGTGCTTGTCCACCGTACGCGGGCTGATCGTCAGGATCTCGCCGATCTCGCGATTCGACTTGCCGCGACTCACCCACAGCAACACCTCGGACTCGCGTGAGCTGATCGCGAGCGCCCGCTGCAGCACTTCCTCCTCGACGAACGCCGCGCGCTCGGTGAGACGAAACAGCCATTCGTTCGGACCGAGGGAGCTCACCGCCGAGATTTCCAGCCGCCGCGACCCGACATCCAGCGCGATCTTGGCGTTCGGCGAGGTCGCGCTCTGCTGGCGTAGCCGCATCACCTGCTCCGCAAGCGCTCCCTGCAGGCCCGTGTCCGCGAGGATCTCCTTGGCCTTCGGCGTACACCAGAGCAGCTTGCCCTTGCGGTCGGTGGCGAACAGGAATCGCCCCGACGCATCCAGCGCCTCGCCTGCGCCCTGCGCGGCGCGCGCGTTGGCGAGGTGCACCCGAATGCGAGCGAGCAGCTCATCGATGACGATGGGCTTGGTCACATAGTCGACGCCGCCTGCGGCAAGCCCCTCGACGACGTGTGCGGATTCCGAGAGCCCGGTCAGGAAGATCACCGGCAGGTTGGCCAGCATCTTCTCCTGCTTGATGCGCCGGCAGCTCTCGAAGCCGCTGAGGCCCGGCATCACCGCGTCCATCAGCACGAGATCGGGCGTGATCTGATCGAGCAGCTCCAGAGCGCTGTTGCCGTCCATCGCGATCAGCACGGTGTAGCCGGCGTGATCGAGCGTGTCGGTGAGCAGGCCGAGGGTTTCCGGTGTGTCGTCGACGACCAGGATCGTGTCGCGACGGGCAGATTCGTTAGCCATTTTCTCTCATCGCATCGAGGACGGTCATGTAGCGCTTGAGCTCGAAATTCGAGACCAGCTCGCGCAGGTGCGCGGCGATGGCCTCGTTCTGCGGGTGCTCGGCCGCGATCTCGTTGAGCTTCGCATGGATGCCGCGTACGTGGCCGATGCGCCCGAGCCGATAGAGGTCGTCCAGATGGTGTCGCGCGGTGGCCGGCGCCGCCGCCTCGGGGCCGGGAGCGCGCATCTCCGGAGTGAGCATCGGCAGATCGGGCCGCTCGGGCTCGTGCAGCCACTCGAGACCGAGCAGCTCGCCCATGCGGTCGAGCAGCGTCTGGACATCCACCGGCTTCATCACGAATGCGTCGTGCACCGGCGCGCCGTCGCTGCTCGGCGCATTCTCGTGCGCGTTCGCCGAGACGAAGATGATCTTCAGATGCTGGTGATCGGGCATCGCCCGCAGCGCGCGGGCCATCTGCCAGCCCGACATGCCTGGCATCGAGATGTCGAGCAAGACGAGGTCGGGGCGCACCTGCCGGATCATGTCGAGCGCGCTCGCCGCGTCCGGGGCGACGTTCACGACGAATCCGAGGGAGCGCAGCAACCGTGCGGCGAAATCGAGATGGGAGGCATCGTCGTCGACCAGCAGCACGCTCATGCGCTTGCCGACGTATCCGCAAATGCGCTTGCGAGGCGCGATCTGGAGCGCATCCGGCTTCGCTTCGGAGAGCAGTAATTTCACCGAGAAGGTGGTGCCCTTGCCGGGCGTGCTCTGTACGAGAATCTCCCCGCCCATGATCTCGGTGAGCAGCTTGGTGATCGTGAGGCCAAGCCCCGTGCCTGGGATGGAGCGCACGTTCGGCGCGTGGCCGCGCTCGAAGGGCAGGAACACGCGCTCGAGATCCGCGGGCTCGATGCCGCAGCCCGAGTCGGCGATCTCGAATTCCGCAACCTGGCTGCGACAGCGCACCGTGAAGCTCACGAAGCCGCGCTCCGTGTACTTCACGGCATTCGACAGCAGGTTGATCAGGATCTGGCGCAATCGCTTCTGATCCGTGTGCACGTAGGCCGGCAGACGCTCGGGACGCGAGTAGCGGAACTCGATCCCTTTCGCGCCGGCGTGCGGGCGGAACATGTCGACGATCTGGTCGAGGAACTCCGGAAGCTGGACGACATCGCGGTTGAGCCGCAGGAGCCCGCTCTCGATCTTCGAGATGTCGAGCAAGCCGTCGATGAGGCTCGTCATGTGCTCGGCACTGCGCCGGATCACGCGGATCGCGGTATCCGCGGGACCCGCGATGCCGCGTTCGAGCAGCTGCGCGTAGCCGAAGATCGAGTTGAGCGGCGTGCGCACTTCGTGGCTCATGCCGACGATGTAGCGCGTCTTCGCGAGGTTGGCCGCCTCGGCGGTCTCCTTCGCCTTCTGGAGCGCCGTGTCCGTGCGCTTGTGCGCTTCGATTTCCTCCATGAGCATCGCGGTCTGGCGTGCCGACTCGGCTTCGGCCGCGCGGCGGCTTTCGTGCGCGAGCACGATGCCCCAACACGCGATGCCGGAGAGCACGAACAGACTGAAGAACACGAGCCACAAGGTGCTGCGGATGGTTTCGCGCTCGCCGGGCGACACGTGGGCGTACTGGTGGAAGATGAACGACAGCAGCAGCCCGATCGCCAGGTTGAAGAGCACCATCAGGGCGAGGAACTGGCCGCCTCGCGTGTTCGCGGCCTGCGCGACGCGCGCGGGCAGGATCCGCGTCAGGAATTGCCCAAGCTGCTGGGTGAGCCGGCTGTTCTCCTTGCAAGCGTCGCGACAGCGCGCTTCGAGCGTGCAGCAGAGCGAGCAGATCGGGCCGGAATAGGCAGGGCAGATCGCCACGTCGTTGCTCTCGAACGTGTTCTCGCAGATCGTGCAGCGAATCTCCGCGTCGGTGCGGGGTAGGGCGTCCGGCTTTCGCGCCAGGTAGTAGCGCCCCTGCGTCGCCCACGCGATGAGCGGCGCTGCGACGAACGCGGACACGAGCGCGAGGAACGGTGCGAGGATCTGCGCGACGTCGCCGAAGAGGCCAAGGAAGGCACCGCTCGAAATCACCACCGAGATGGCGAGCGCTCCCACGCCCACCGGGTTGATGTCGTACAGATACGCCCGCTTGAACTCGATGGACTTCGGACTGAGCCCGAGCGGCTTGCTGATCACGAGGTCCGCCGCCAGCGCCCCGAGCCAGCCCGCTGCGAAATTCGCGTAGATGACGAGGATGCTCTCGATCGCGCGGAAGATGCCGATTTCCATGAGCAGCAGCGCCAGCAGCACGTTGAATACGAGCCACACCACGCGTCCCGGATGGCTGTGCGTCAAGCGTGCGAAGAAGTTGGACCAGGCGATGGAGCCGGCATACGCGTTGGTCACGTTGATCTTGATCTGACAGACGATGACGAACACGCCCGCCAGAACCAGCGCCACGGTCGGCGAATGCACCGCTTCGCGGAATGCGACGAAGTACATCTGCGTGGGTTGCTGCGCGTCGGCGGCCGCGATCCCGTGGCGCAGGGCGAAGAACGCGAGGAAGCCGCCGGCCAGCAGCTTCAGGCCGCCGAGCAGGATCCACCCTGGGCCGGTCGCGAGCATCGCGGTCCACCAGCCCAGGCGGTTCCGCGTGTCGCGGTTCGGGAGAAATCGCAGGTAGTCGACCTGCTCACCGATCTGAGGGAGCAACGAAAGCAGCACCGAGGCTGCGGCCCCAAACAGCAGGAAATCGAACGTGCTCTCCCCGCTGTGCTGCGCGCCGCTGAACTGCGTCCACGCGTGCACCGCGGATGGCGACTTCCAGGCAATGTAGAGCAGGGGGAGAAATTGCAGCACCAGCCAGACAGGTTGGGTCCAGAGCTGCACGCGGCTGATGAAGCTGATTCCGTAGATCGCGATTGGGATGACGACGAGCGAGGTGATCAGGTGCGCGATGGCGATCGGGATATCGAACAGCATCTGCAGCGCCGTCGACATGATGCTGCCCTCGATCGCGAACAGCAGGAACGTGAATGACGCGTAAATGAGCGACGTCAGCGTCGACCCCATGTAGCCGAAGCCGGCGCCGCGCGTGAGGAGGTCGATGTCGACGCCGTACTTGGCCGCGTAGTAGGCGATCGGCAGGCCGATGAGGAACATGAGCAACGAGAACGCGACGATGGCCCACGCCGCATTGCCGAAGCCGTAGGAGAGCGTGATGGCGCCGCCGATGGCTTCGCACGCGAGGAACGCGATGGGCCCGAGCGCGGTGTTCCCGACGCGAAACGACGACTTGCGGGCACGATCCGCCGTGTAGCGAAGCGCGAAATCCTCGAGCGTCTGGCTCGCGACCCACTGGTTGTACTGGCGTCGTTCGCGAACGATGCGTTGCTGTCGATGCATTCTGTCTCGTTCGTCATGCGCGCGGCCGCGCGGACGACGACCCCCGTCCTCTGCCACAGGCAAAAGCAACGACCATGCCAACGCCTGATGGCGGGCTCAGCGCAGCGACACGTGTTCCTGCGTCCTCGCGGCGTGCATCTCGTGCTCGATCATGGGGCGCGCGACCCGAGTGCGCACCGCTGCTGAGCGCGCGGCCGCTCCCGCTCAACCGGCATACGTCGAACGACCGAGGGCAGTGGGTGAAATGGCCCATACCGCAGCGTGCACGCGTCCTCTAGCTTTCGCCGCGACCAACAAAGAACACCTGCGGGGAGTAGCTTCATGGGTTCAGAGTCCACCACAAGCTCGCGCGACCGCGTCTGGAAGGCGGCGTCGATGGCGGTCCTCCTGGCCGCGCCGATTTCCAGCGCGTTCGCGGAGGGTCCGTCCGTCAGCGTCGGTGCCGGCGTGCGCACCAGCTTCAGCGACGTCAGCTACGAGAACGATGCGCTGCCTGACGTCAACGACTTCAATCTCGACAGTGCCCGCATCTACATCAGCGGCGCCGTCACCGACAACATCAAGGTGATGTTCAACACCGAGTACACCGCCAACGACGAGAAGGTGCAGGTGATCGATGCCGCTGCGATGTTCTCGTTCAGCGATCAAGTGAACATCTGGGCGGGCCGTTTCCTGCCGCCGAGCGACCGCGCCAATCTCTACGGTCCGTACTACGCCAATCACTGGGGCGTATTCCAGGACGGCGTCCAGGACGGCTATCCGTTCGAGACCAACGGCCGCGACGACGGCGTCATGTACTGGGGCCAGTTCGGCCTCGCCAAGCTCTCCTTCGGCGTGTTCGACGTGCAGGGCCTCACGAAGGGCACGTCCGACGTGCTCTATGCCGCGCGCGCGCAATTCGACTTCTGGGACAAGGAAGACGGCTACTACCTGAACGGCACGTACTACGGCGACAAGGACCTGCTCGCGCTCGGCTTCGCCGGGCAGACGGTCGGCAGCGACAAGGCGTATTCCGCCGATTTCCTGCTGGAGAAGAAGCTGGCGAGCGCCGGTGCGATCAGCGTCGAATCCGAGTATGCGAAGTACGACGGGCTCGGCGGCTACACCGGGCCGAAGAGCGACGGCTGGTACGTCCTCGGCGGGTACCTGTTCCCGCAACCCGTCGGCATCGGCCGCTTCCAGGTGCTCGGCAAGTACGGCGAAACGACGTACGACTTCGTGACCGGCGATGTGAAGCAGAAGACGACCGAAGCCGACCTCAACTTCATCATCAAGCAATTCAACGCGCGCGTGTCGCTGTTCTACGTCGACCAGAAGTTCGACGACGCGACGCCGGACAGACGGCAGATCGGTCTCGGCCTGCAAGTGCAGATCTGATTGACACCACGACAGGACAACATCCCATGACGAGAAGCACATTGAAGCGCCTGCTCCCGGCGCTGGCCGCGACGACGGCCATGATGGGGGTCTCCATCTCCGCGCAGGCGGCAGGTGACACGATCAAGGTCGGCGTGCTGCATTCGCTGTCGGGAACGATGGCGATCAGCGAGACCACGCTGAAGGACACGATCCTCATGATGGTGGACGAGCAGAACAAGAAGGGCGGTCTGCTCGGCAAGAAGCTCGAGGCGGTGGTCGTGGATCCGGCCTCCAACTGGCCGCTGTTCGCCGAGAAGGCGCGCGAGCTGCTGCAGAAGGACAAGGTCGACGTCGTCTTCGGCTGCTGGACCAGCGTGTCGCGCAAGTCCGTGCTGCCGGTGTTCGAGGAGCTGAACGGGCTGCTGTTCTATCCCGTGCAATACGAGGGCGAGGAGTCCTCGCGCAACGTGTTCTACACGGGCGCGGCGCCGAACCAGCAAGCGATCCCGGCCGTGGACTACCTGATGAACGAACTGCAGGTGAAGCGCTGGGTGCTCGCCGGCACGGATTACGTCTATCCGCGCACGACCAACAAGATCCTCGAGGCGTATCTGAAGTCCAAGGGCGTGAAGGCCGAGGACATCATGATCAACTACACGCCGTTCGGCCATTCGGACTGGCAGAGCATCGTCGCGGAGATCAAGAAGTTCGGCTCGGCCGGCAAGAAGACCGCCGTGGTCTCGACCATCAACGGCGATGCGAACGTGCCGTTCTATAAGGAGCTCGGCAATCAGAAGATCTCGGCGGAAGACATTCCGGTCGTGGCCTTCTCGGTCGGCGAGGAGGAGCTGTCGGGCCTCGACACGCGACCGCTCGTCGGGCATCTGGCCGCCTGGAACTACTTTCAGAGCATCAAGAACCCGGCGAACGATGCGTTCATCAAGCAGTGGAAGGCGTTCACCAAGAACCCGAAGCGCACGACCAATGACCCGATGGAAGCGAGCGTCATCGGCTTCAACATGTGGGTGAAGGCGGTCGAGAAGGTGAAGACCACCGATGTGAACAAGGTGATCGACGCGCTTCCCGGCACCGAGGTGCCGAACCTGACCGGCGGCATGGCGAAGATGCTGCCGAACCACCACCTCACGAAGCCCGTGTTCATCGGCGAAGTACGTGCCGACGGCATGTTCGATGTGGTGTGGAAGACGCCCGGCCTCGTGCCCGGCGACGCGTGGTCCGACTACTTGCCCGGCAGCAAGGACGTGGAGGCGGACTGGGTGACGTTGAAGTGCGGCAACTACAACAAGGTCACCAAGGTTTGCTCGAAGACGAAGTATGAGTAAGCGCTCGCGGTGAGCCTGCGGCGGCGGACCTCGTGTGACAGCGCGCGGTCCGCCGCTGTTTCGGCGGCGGCGCTCGAGGCGGCGCGAAGCGCGCGAAACGAAGCGGGAAGTGGAGGCATGCGACTGACGTTCATCGTGCTCTTGATGCTGGCGCTGGCGGCGGGGGCGATGCCGCGACCGGCATCAGCGGACGAGGGGAGCGCCGATGCGGCCTTTGGCGCGGCCGCTGCGCAGCTCGCGAATGACGACTTCGCGAGCAAGGAAGACGCGGTACGCAGAATCCTGGAGCAGCGCCATCCCGGCAGCAAACCTCTGCTCGCCGCGCTGCTCGACGGGCGAGTCTTCATGCGTTCGTCCGACATGCACGTGTTCATCGTCGCATCGGCCGACGCGGATCCTCTCGAGCTCACCGAGCCCGTGACACTGAAATCCGCGGGCGCCGGCAGGGCGGACGATTTCGCGAAGATCACCACCAACAACAAGCTTCGCAAGATGCTGCGAGGCGCGCTCGCGCGCTTCGACCTCGGCGATGCGGATGCCGGCGTGCGCCGCGCAGCCGTCAAGGAGATGCTCCGTTCTCTCGATGACGACACGATCGCGTTGTTGCGCGAACAGCTCCGAGTGGAGAAGGACGGGAAAGTACGGGGGGAGATCGAGTCAGGCCTTGCGCTCGCGGATCTGACGAGCAGCGACAAGAAGGTGCGTCTCGCAGCCATCGCAATTCTGCGAAACAGCCTGCATCCGGATGCATACAACGCCCTCGCTTCGATTGCCACGCCGGCTGCCGATGGCAGCTATACCGAGCCGGATCTCGAGGTTCGCAATGCGGCCGGCGCCGCCATGAGGAAGATCGAGCGGTGGCGCTCGTTCTACTCCGGGCTCGAAACGCTGTTCTTTGGGCTCAGCCTGGGGTCCGTGCTCGTGCTCGCCGCGATTGGCCTCGCGATCACCTTCGGCGTGATGGGCGTCATCAACATGGCGCATGGGGAACTCATGATGCTCGGCGCGTACTGCGCCTACGTGATGCAGCTTTTGATGCCAAATCACATCGGCGCATCGATCCTGGTGGCCATTCCGGTGGCGTTCGTCGTGTCCGGGCTCGTGGGGATCGGGATCGAGCGGGGCATCGTGCGCTGGCTGTACGGCCGGCCGCTCGAAACGCTGCTCGCGACGTTCGGCGTCAGCCTGATCCTGCAGCAGGTGGTGCGCGACATCTTCTCCGCGAACAACCGACCAGTCGAGACTCCGCAGTGGATGTCCGGCTCGCTGGAGATCAATGAGGCGTTCTCGATCACGTACAACCGACTCTATGTCGTGATCTTCGCGCTCGCGGTATTCATCCTGATTCAGATCGTTCTGAAGCGGACGACGCTGGGGCTGAAGGTGCGCGCGGTCTCGCAGAACAGGCCGATGGCCCGCGCGATGGGCGTGCGCGCGGAATGGATCGATGCGCTGACATTCGGTCTCGGGTCCGGCATTGCAGGCGTTGCGGGGGTCGCGCTCAGCCAGCTCACCAATGTCGGTCCCAACCTCGGGCAGCAGTACATCGTCGATTCGTTCATGGTCGTGGTGTTCGGCGGGGTCGGGAATCTGCAGGGCACGCTCATCGGCGGCATGTCGCTCGGCGTGGTGAACAAGCTGCTCGAGCCGTACTCGGGTGCGGTTCTGGCGAAGATCTTGGTGCTCGTCGCACTCATTCTCTTCATTCAGCGTCGGCCGCGCGGGCTATTCCCGCAGAAGGGCCGAGCGGCGGAGAACTAGGTGGCGGTCACTCACATCGACATACCGGGCGGCCGGGTTCTCGAGCGGTTCCTGCCGCGCCCGTTGCGGGGAGATGCAGGCGGGCAGGTGATGCTCGCCGTGCTGATCTTCACCGTGGCCCTGGTGTCGCTGTTGAATCTCGCCGTCCCGGCGAGCTCGCCGCTGCATCTATCCACGTACGCCGTGACGCTCATCGGCAAGTACCTCACGTATGCGCTGCTCGCCTTGGCGGTGGACCTGGTCTGGGGATTCTGCGGAATCCTGAGCCTCGGACACGCGGCGTTCTTCGCGCTGGGCGGCTACGCGATGGGCATGTACCTCATGCGGCAGATCGGCACGCGAGGCGTCTACGGAAATCCGGTGCTGCCGGACTTCATGGTGTTCCTCAACTACAAGGAGCTGCCCTGGTTCTGGCACGGGTTCGATCAGTTCTGGTTCGCAGCGCTGATGGCGATCGTCGTGCCTGGCGTCCTTGCCTTCGTGTTCGGCTGGTTCGCGTTTCGCTCGCGCGTGACGGGCGTGTATCTGTCGATCATCACGCAGGCGCTCACGTACGCACTGTTGCTCGCGTTCTTCCGGAACGACATGGGGTTCGGCGGCAACAACGGTCTCACGGATTTCAAGGATCTGCTGGGCTTCCCGCTGCAGCGAGACGGGATGCGAGTGACGCTCATGGTGGCGTCTGCCGTGGCGTTGGCGCTGGGTTATCTCGCGTGTCGATACATCGTGACCTCGCGCGCCGGGCGCGTGATCGAAGCCGTGCGCGATGCGGAGAGCCGGGCGCGGTTCCTCGGCTACTCCGTCGAGTCGTACAAGCTCTGGTTGTTCGCGTTTTCGGCAGTGCTCGCCGGCATCGCCGGTGCGCTATACGTGCCGCAGGTGGGCATCATCAATCCCAGCGAGTTTGCGCCGATCAACTCGATCGAAGTCGTCATCTGGGTTGCGGTCGGCGGACGCGGCGTGCTCTACGGAGCGGTTGCGGGCGCCGTGTTGGTGAACTACGCAAAGACGGTGTTCACCGGCGCGCTGCCGGAGCTCTGGCTCTACGCCCTCGGTGCGCTGTTCGTGCTGGTCACCTTGTTTCTGCCGAAGGGCGTCGTCGGGCTCCTCCGTGCGCGGAAGGTGTCAGCATGAATGCCGCGCAGGTTTGGGCGCGCCGCCTCTCCGGGCGCTCGCAGAGTGCGAAACCGCCGCCACCACCGCGATCGGGCGCCGTGCTCGAGGAGCACGGGCCTGCTGCCGGCCCGGATGCCTCGCGCGGCGTGATCCTGTATCTCGAGGACATCACCGTCAGCTTCGACGGCTTCAAGGCGCTGAACGAGCTCACGCTGTACATCGACAGCGGCGAGCTCCGCTGCATCATCGGCCCGAACGGTGCGGGGAAGACCACGATGATGGATGTGATCACGGGCAAGACGCGCCCGGATCATGGCTCTGCCTGGTTCGGCCAAACGCTCGATCTGCTCAGCCTCAACGAGCCGGAGATCGCGCGGGCCGGCATTGGGCGCAAATTCCAGAAGCCCACTGTCTTCGGCGAGCACACCGTCTACGAAAACCTGCAGCTCGCCGCCGCCGGTGACAAGTCGCCCTGGGCAACGCTGTTCAAGCCGCTCAGCGGGGAGCAGAGAGATCGCATCGAGTCGGTGCTCGACACCATTCGACTGACGGATCGCGTGCGGGCGCGCGCGGGCGCGCTGTCGCATGGGCAGAAGCAGTGGCTCGAGATCGGCATGCTGCTGATGCAGGGGCCGCAGCTCCTGCTCGTCGACGAGCCGGTCGCAGGGATGACGCCGCAGGAGACCGAGCGCACCGCGGAGCTGCTCGTGTCGCTCGCCGGCGCGCACTCCGTGGTGGTGGTCGAGCACGACATGAACTTCGTACGATCGATCGCGCGCAAGGTGACGGTGCTGCACGAAGGTCGCGTGCTGGCCGAGGGAACGCTGGATCAGGTGCAGAACGATCGGCGCGTCATCGAAGTGTACTTGGGCGAGTAAATGGAGCGAGTGAGCGCGGCGGGCATGCTATCGATCCGCAATCTCGAGCAGTTCTACGGCGGGAGTCACACGCTCTGGGATATCACCATGGACATCCCGGCGGGTTCGGTCACCTGCCTCATGGGCCGCAACGGCATGGGCAAGACGACGCTGCTCCGCTGCGTGATGGGACTCGTCGCCGCCAAGTCCGGCGTGATCCTGTACGACGGCACGGACCTGCGATCGGTCGCGGCCGAGCAGCGAGCGCGCTTGGGTATCGGGTATGTGCCGCAGGGGCGCGAGATCTTCGCGCAGCTTTCCGTCGAGGAGAACTTGCGCATCGGCCTGGGCGTGCGGCGCAAGCCTTCGAAGAGCGTACCCGAGCACCTGTACGACATGTTTCCGGTGCTGAAGAAGATGCTCCGACGTAGGGGTGGGGACCTCTCGGGCGGGCAGCAGCAGCAGCTCGCCATCGCGCGAGCGCTGGTGATCGAGCCGCGGCTGCTGATTCTCGACGAGCCGTGCGAAGGCATTCAGCCGAACATCGTGCACGAGATCGGCGATCTCATCCTGCGACTCAACAAGGAGCAGGGGCTCACCGTGCTGCTGGTCGAGCAGAAGCTGCCGTTTGCGCGCCGCGTAGCCGATGAGTTCCGTGTGCTCGACAAGGGGCGATTCGTCGTGGGCGGTGCGATTCGCGACCTGACCGATGATCTCGTGCAGCATCACTTGGCCGTCTGATGATGACGAGCGATGGCCGCGAAGACGCAGCACATGTTGGGCGAGCGAGGAGGTTGGCTTGCCTCGCTGGACCTCGAATTTGCGACACGCGGTACGTGCACCGTGCTGACGCGTCGTGCGCACATCGGCCCGCTCGTCGTGCAGCGGCCGTTCTATCCCGAGGGCGGCGTTTGCCACGTGTATCTCGTGCATCCGCCCGGGGGAGTGGTGGGTGGCGATACGCTCGAGCTGCATGCACGGGTGCGCGACGGCGCGCATGCACTCATCACAACGCCGGCCGCGACGAAGTTCTATCGCAGCGAAGGGCGCATCGCACGCCAGCTTCAGGACCTCGCCCTCGATGCAGCGATCTGCGAATGGTTGCCGCAGGAAACGATTCTGTTCCCCGACGCGCATGCGTCGATTGCGACGCGCGTTCGGTTGGGGGAACGCTCGAAGTTCATCGGCTGGGAGATCGTGTGTTACGGACGCCCCGCGAGCGGATTGCTCTACACGAGCGGCCGCGCGCATCAGGATTTCGAGCTCTGGCTGAACGATGTGCCGATCGTGCTGGACCATCTGCGCCTCGACGGCGCGAGCGACACCATGCAGGGACGCTTCGCCCTCGCCGGTCACACTGCGCTCGGCACGATGTTCGCGTATCCCGCGACCGATGCGCTATTGGAGACGGCGCGAACGGTGTCGCATCGGTGCGCGCACATCGCGTGCACGAAGGTGGACGGCGTGCTCGTCTGTCGCGCCGTCGGCTCGCAGGCCGGCGCTCTCCGCGAAGCGTTCGCGCGCATCTGGTCTCTCATCCGCCCTCACATCGCGGGCCGCGCAGCCGCGGCCCCGCGCATCTGGTCCACTTGAGGCGATACGGTTCATGGAACTGACTCCGCGCGAGAAAGACAAGCTCCTCATCTTCACCGCCGCGCTGCTCGCCGAGCGCCGCAAGGCGCGCGGCTTGAAGCTCAACTACCCCGAGGCGATCGCCCTCATCACGGCCGCCGTGATGGAGGGCGCACGCGAGGGGCGCAGCGTCGCGGAGCTCATGAGCTACGGCGCGACGATCCTGACACGCGACGATGTGATGGAGGGGATTCCCGAGATGATCCCGGAAGTGCAGGTCGAAGCGACCTTTCCCGACGGCA
The DNA here is from genome assembly GCA_035760965.1 of Steroidobacteraceae bacterium. Taxonomy (GTDB): domain Bacteria; phylum Pseudomonadota; class Gammaproteobacteria; order Steroidobacterales; family Steroidobacteraceae; genus JADGHX01. The sequence continues at coordinate 241,798 of DASTRY010000035.1, forward strand.
CGAAGCTCGTCACCGTGCATCACCCCATTCCGTAGGAGCGCCGCCGCCATGATTCCAGGGGAGATGGAAACGGTTGCCGGCGAGATCGAGCTCAACGCCGGGCGCGAGCGCGTGACCGTGCGTGTCGCGAACACCGGCGACCGACCGATCCAGGTCGGCTCGCACTATCACTTCTTCGAGACGAACGCAGCGTTGCGCTTCGAGCGCGAGAAGACGCGCGGCTTCCGCCTCGACATTCCCGCGGGAACGGCCGTGCGCTTCGAGCCGGGGCAGGAGCGCGAAGTCGCGCTCGTGCGCTATGCGGGCGCGCAGCAGGTGTACGGATTTCGCGGCCTCGTGATGGGCAAGCTATGAGTCGCATGGAACGCCGTGCGTATGCGGAGATGTTCGGGCCGACTGTCGGCGACCGCGTGCGCCTCGCCGACACGGAGCTGTGGATCGAGATCGAGCGCGATTGCACGATCTACGGCGAGGAAGTGAAGTTCGGCGGCGGGAAGGTCATCCGCGATGGTATGGGCCAGAGTCAGGCGACGGCGGATGTGGCTGTCGACACCGTCATCACCAACGCGGTGATCGTCGATCACTGGGGCATCGTCAAAGCCGATATCGGGCTCGATAACGGGCGGATCGCCGCCATCGGCAAAGCGGGCAATCCCGATGTGCAGCCGGGTGTGGACATCGTGATCGGCCCGGGCACGGAGATCATCGCGGGCGAGGGGCTGATCGCGACCGCAGGCGGCATCGATGCGCACATTCACTTCATCTGCCCGCAGCAGGTGGAAGAGGCGTTGATGTCCGGCGTCACGACGATGATCGGCGGCGGCACCGGTCCTGCGACCGGCACCAACGCGACGACGTGCACGCCAGGGCCCTGGCACATCGCACGGATGTATCAAGCGGTCGAGGAGCTGCCGATCAACTTCGGTCTGCTCGGCAAGGGCAATGCCAGTCTGCCCGAGGCGCTGCACGAGCAGATCGTGGTCGGCGCAATGGGCCTGAAGCTGCATGAAGACTGGGGCACGACGCCCGCGGCCATCGACACGTGCCTGAGCGTGGCCGAGCAGCACGACGTGCAAGTGGCCATTCATACGGACACGCTCAACGAGTGCGGCTTCATCGAAGATACGATCGCTGCGTTCAAGGGTCGCGCGATCCATACCTATCACACGGAAGGCGCGGGCGGGGGCCATGCGCCCGATATCATCAAGGCATGCGGCGAGCGGAATGTGCTGCCGTCGTCGACCAATCCCACGCGGCCGTACACGGTGAACACCGTCGATGAGCATCTCGACATGCTCATGGTGTGCCATCACCTCGATCCCGGTATTGCGGAAGATGTTGCGTTCGCCGAGTCCCGCATTCGCCGCGAGACGATCGCGGCGGAGGACATCATGCACGACCTCGGCGCGTTCTCCATGATTTCCTCGGACTCGCAGGCGATGGGTCGTGTGGGCGAAGTGTTCACGCGCACGTGGCAAACCGCGCACAAGATGAAAGTACAACGCGGTCCGCTTCCGCAGGACTCTGCGCGCAACGACAACTTCCGCGTCCGGCGCTACGTGGCAAAGTGCACGATCAATCCGGCCGTGACGCACGGGATTGCGCATGAAGTGGGGTCGATCGAGGTCGGCAAGCTCGCCGACATCGTGCTCTGGCGGCCGGCATTCTTCGGCGTGAAGCCGGCGATGATCATCAAGGGCGGCATGATCGTCGCCGCGCCGATGGGCGATCCGAATGCCTCGATTCCAACGCCGCAGCCTGTGCATTACCGCCCGATGTTCGGCGCGCTCGGCGGGGCGCGCGCGGCGACGTCCGTGAGCTTCGTGTCGCAAGCGGCACTGGCGAATGGCATGGCGGAAAGGCTCGGATTGCAGAAGCGGCTCGTCGCGGTGAAGGGCTGTCGCACCGTGAGCAAGAAGGACCTGCTGCTGAACGACTACCTGCCCCAAATCGAAGTCGATCCGCAGACGTACGAGGTGCGCGCGGACGGGCAGCTGCTCACGTGCGAGCCGGCGCAGACCTTGCCGATGACACAGCGGTACTTCCTGTTCTAGGGGCGCAGATGCTCACCGTGACACAAAGACTGAATGTGCCGGCCTCTAGTGCGTCATCGCCGGCTGCGGAGATGTTGGTGTTGCCGTTCGAGCTGCGGCAGAAGAGCCGATTGCGCGCGAGATTGGCGTCGGGTCGCGAGGTGGGGCTATTTCTCGAAAGAGGCATCGTGCTGCGAGGCGGGGACCTGCTGCTGGCGGAAGACGGAACGGTGATCGAAGTCGTCGCCGCGCTCGAAACGGTGTCGACCGTACGCGAAGCGGATGCGGCGCGGCTCGCGCGAGCGGGATACCACCTGGGAAATCGACACGTGCCGGTGGAGATTGGCAGCGGCTGGCTGCGCTACGGGCACGATCACGTACTCGACGACATGGTTCGCGGAATGGGGTTCAACGTCCTCGTCGAGCAGGCGCCGTTCGAGCCGGAAGCGGGCGCGTACGGGCATTCGCATGGCCACGGGCGTTCGCACGATCACGCGCAGCCGCACGATCACCCGCACTCGCAGGATCACTCGCACCGGCACGAGCACGCGCACTCGCACGAGTACGCGCACTCGCACGAGCACGCGCACTCGCACGGGCACGCGCATGACGCTCGTCTCGCGCCGGGGCGCGGCTTCGGCCTACTGCTGGACCGGCACCATGACGACTCCAAGCACTAGCCCTGGGCTGCCGGCGTCCGCGCTTCTGCGGCTTCTGCAGCTCGTGAGCCCGGCGCTGCCCATCGGCGGCTACAACTTCTCGCAGGGTCTCGAGTACGCAATCGAGGCTCGCTGGGTGCACGACGAATCGACTGCCCTCGCGTGGATCGGTGGCCTGATGCGCGCATCCGTCGGCACGCTCGATGTTCCACTGCTTCGCCGGCTACACGACGCGTGGTCGGCGGATGATCGCGAATCCGTCAATCGCTGGAGTCGCTTCCTGATCGCCTCCCGCGAAACGTCGGAGCTGCGCGCGGAGGATCGTCATCTCGGCCGCTCGCTCGCCAAAGTGCTCGCCGAATCGGGCGTGGCGGCCGCAGCTGAATGGCAAGCGCGATCCGATGCCTGCTTCGCGACGCTGTTCGCGCTCGGCTGCGTGCATTGGCGCGTGGGCGCGGATGAATGTGTGTTCGGATATCTGTGGACGTGGGCGGAGAACCAGGTGCTGGCCGCGGTGAAAGCCGTCCCGCTCGGTCAATCCGCAGGCCAGAGAATGCTCGATGCGTTGATCGGTGAAATCCCGCACGTTGCATCTCTCGGCGCGGCGCTGGCCGACGAGGACATCGGTAGCGCCGCGCCGATGCATCTCATCGCGAGCGCCGCGCACGAGACTCAATACACTCGATTATTTCGTAGCTGAAGGCGCGGCACGCGTCGAGATCAGCCTCGGAGAGAACATCATGGCAACGGTCGTTGATCATCCCTCGGCAAGTCAGTCGATTGGCGTCGCGCGCAGGGAGACGCTGCGTGTAGGCGTCGGCGGTCCCGTGGGTTCCGGCAAGACGGCGCTCGTAGATTCGCTGTGCAAGCGCATGCGCAACTCGTATGAGATCGCGGTCGTGACGAACGACATCTACACGCGCGAGGATGCGGAGTTCCTGATTCGCAGTCAGGCGCTGACGCCGGATCGAATTCGCGGCGTCGAAACCGGTGGCTGTCCCCATACGGCGATCCGCGAAGACGCGTCCATGAACCTCGCGGCGATCGCGGAGCTCTGCGGCGTTTTTTCGGATCTGGATCTCATCATCGTGGAGAGCGGTGGCGACAATCTCGCGGCGACGTTCAGCCCGGAGCTGTCCGATCTCACCCTCTACGTCATCGACGTGGCGGCGGGCGACAAGATTCCGCGCAAAGGCGGGCCGGGCATCACGCGGTCCGATCTGCTGATCATCAACAAGATCGATCTCGCGCCGTACGTGGGCGCATCGCTCGAAGTGATGGAGCGAGACGCGAGGAAAATGCGCGGCGAGCGGCCGTTCGTGTTCACGAACTTGAAGACGGGGCAGGGGCTGGATCAGGTGGTGGATTTCATCCGCAGGGAGGGGATGCTCACGCCGCGCGTCTGAAGCGACCCGCTCGCGGTGGCGAGCGCGCGCACGCATGACGCGGGTTTGAAGTCGACGCTGTGGAGCCGAACTCCTCGGCTCGTTGCGCGTTGGCGGCGCCGCGGAACCGATCACATCTGCGCGCCCCGCCTTCGAAGGCCCGATGCGGCGTCGAGCTGCGGCAGCGAATTGCCGCGGCTGACGGCGGAGGCGGACTGCGGAGGCGGGCCGCGGAAGCGACTGCGGCTGACGCGGAGGCGGGCGAACGACGCGCTCCGCCAGCCTTCTTCTTCTGTGGTGCTAGGTCGTCAGACGAGCCGGTCGATCAGCCAGCCCGCAGCGACCACCGCGACGATGCCTGAAATGGCGGGCACAGCGATCCGCGCGACGCGCGGTCGGCGCGTGATCACATAGAGCAACGGCACCGTTGCCAGCACCACAGCCACTTGCGCCAGCTCGATGCCTGCAGTGAACGCGCCGATCGAGATGGCGCGCGCTCCTGCACCGATCACCTCACCGAGCGCGCCGGCAAATCCAAATCCGTGTACCAACCCGAATGCCGCAGCCATCGGCCAGCCATGCCACCGCGTGGGTTGCCAGAATCCCGAGAGCGCCGTGAGCAACACGGTGGCCGCAATCGACGCTTCCACGGGCTTCGCGGCGAGCACGACCGCACCGGTCGCCGCCAGCGCCAGAGTGAACGAGTGAGCAATCGTGAACGCCGTGACCACCTTCAGGGATTCGACAGCGGCCGTGCGGAGCGGCGCAGGGTCCTGCGCATCTCTTCTTCGAACGACCGCGAGCAGCGCGACGAGCATGAACGCGAGGTGGTCGAATCCCGTGAGCAGGTGAAGGATTCCCTGGATGATCATGTGCGCTCCGAAAAAAGCCCGTGCAGAGGGGTGCGTGTGACGATCTTGCCAGGGGCCGCGCAGGGATGCGCTCGGCAATTTCACCCATTGAATCCGGCGGAGCACGCGTCGTGCTTAGCAGGCTGGCGTCCATGTTCGCCAGCGCTTGCTACGCCGCCTCGCTCGATGAACTTAGCAGGGGCCGAGCGCTTCCTCGAGTGTGTGCGCAGAAAGCAGACGCTCCCCGATGGCATCGAGGTCAGCCACCGAAGCGCCCGTGATTCGCCGGCGCGCCTCCGCGCTCAGGGGTCCGAATCGAACGGTCAGCTGTCGGACAAGCAGATCTGCACGTCCTTCGATGCGCCCCTCGGCTCGCCCTTCTGCCCGGCCTTCGGCGCGCCCTTGCGCGACGTACCGCCGCGCAAAATCGCTCTGATATTCGTACTTGCGTGCGTCCATGTTCGCCAGCGCGTGCTGCGCCGCCTCACTCAATGAACTCAGGATGAGATCACAGTATAGCCGCGAACGATCCGCGTCGAGCGCGGCGTTGGCCATCTGCGCCGCCATCGCGATCCGCACAGCGTACTCGGTGTTGGCGTCACGTCCGTGCGCCATCGCCGAGAGCACCGCCAGTTCCGGGTTGGCGCACGCAACGGCCTCATCCGTCACTTCCGGCACGCCCGAGGGCCCAAGCACGTAGGGCATGAACTGATGAAGTCCACCCATCTCGACCCTGCGCGCGACCCAGCGTGCCACCGCTCATCGGCGGTAACGACGAGCAGACACACTGGGCACTCCAAGTGTGCCCTGAGATTGGCCACGTACGCCGGCCAGACGAATCTCTTGCGCTCATCGATGGAGAGCTGCACCTCTACGACGATCCCGAACACCGAAACACCCTCGAACAACTGAATGACCATGTCGGCGCGGTACTCGGCGGGCTGGATGTCGGTCAGATCGGCGGAGACCACGCGCGCCTCGGTGTACGAGGGGATGCTCACGTGCAGGACGTCGCGCATCAGCTGCGCGGCAAGCGTTGGCTGATTCTGGAAGAGCAGCAGGTGTGCCTCGTGAAGGTGCGACGGCATGTGCGCAGGCTAGCGAGCCTGCGCAGAGCGTCGGACCAAGATTCGAGGTGCTTTCGCGCAGAAATGCGATCGCAGAAACGCGGTCGATGGCGGCGAGACAACTCTCTTTACTGGCGGAGGCCTCGCAGTCGGCGCTCGAGAAAGCTGCGTGTGGTCGCGTTCGTCGTGCGCGCAATGGCGGCCTCGTAGGCTTGCGCGGCATCAGCGCGTCGCCCGATCCGCAGGAGCAGGTCTGCGCGAATTGCATGGAATAGGGGATAGCTCTCCAGATCGAGCGCATCCACCAAAGCAAGCGCCGCTTCGGGTCCATCGACTTCGGCCACAGCAGGTTCTATCGGAGGGCCCGACCGCTGGCGCAATCGCGAGAAGGGCCGCACCCGCACGCGCTGAGCTCAATGCCCGAGAAACCCGCGCACGTAGCCCGCGATGTCATCCGCCGCCGTATCCAGCGCGAAATGACCGGCGTCGAGGACATGAACTTCCGCTCCGGGGACATCGCGCCGATAGGCTTCGGCTTCCGAGACCTCGAACGAAGGATCGTACTTGCCCCAGACCACGAGAAGACGCGGTTGCCTCTCCCGCAGCCACGCTTGCCAGCGCGGGTAGGACTCGACGTTGTGCCGGTAGTCGTAGAAGAGCTCGGTCTGGATCGACGCCTGACCCGGCTGAGCGAGAAAGAAGCGCTCGTCGGTCCACAGATCGGGATTGTACCGCTCGGGGTTAGGGTCGCTGCCGACGTGCCGAATGCGCGTAGTCTCTGCTGACAAGAGGTTCTCGCGAAGCTGCGCCTCGTGAGCACGGCGATCGGCCCAGAATGCCCGCCGAGCCGCCCACGGAGGGCCGAGTCCTTCGTTGTGAGCCACTGCGTTCTGCACGATGAGAGCGTGCACGCGCTCGGGATGTGCTAGCGCCATCCGGAAGCCGACAGGGCCTCCGTAGTCCTGCATGTAGAGCGTGTAATGAGAGAGTGCGAGTGCCTCGGTGAAGTGACTCATCGTCTCGGCGATGTGATCGAACGTGTACGCGAAGCGGCCCGGGTCCGGCCATTCGCTGTGACCGAAACCTGGATAGTCGGGCGCGATCAAGTGATACTGATCCGCGAGCCGCTGCAAGAGGGGCTCGAACATGCGCGACGAAGAGGGCAGGCCGTGGAGCAGGAGCAGCGTTGGCGCCTCTTTCTGGCCGGCCTCGCGATAGAAGATCGAGAGCCCATCGACCGCAATCTTGCGGTACTCGGTGAAGCGTGGCATGTCTTTCGTCCGTGCTGCGTGGTCAGGACGAAGAAGATGATAGCTAGACCGGCAACGAGTTTCTCATGCGGCTCGACTGCATCGGTGCCTCGACGGTCGCGCGGCATTGGACGACATCTCTTGAGCGCGTCAGTGTCGAGTCAGTTTCCCGGCGCAGAGTAGCGGCTGACAGTCACCGGGCGTGAGCGGGGCTGCCGTGGCTCACTCAAGCTCAAACGATGAGGTGGTTATGAATACGCGAACTTCGCCTTTGGTGCAGGCGGCCTCAGCAACGCTGCTCGCGGTCTCCGCCCCGGCCGTTGTGACGCGCGCTGCTTCTGCATTCGCGGACGATTCCGAAACGCAGCAAATCACCGTGCACTTTGCCGACCTCGATTTGACGACGCCGAACGGTGCGAAGCAGCTCTACATGCGTCTGAAAGGGGCCGCCGAAGTGGTCTGCGGTGACGACGATGCCGATAACGTGTTTCTCGAAGAGCGTCGAGCGATCTGGCACTGCGAGCAGGAGTCTGTCGAGCGCGCGGTTGCACAGGTCGATCACCCGCTGCTGACCGCGCTGTACGACAAACATTATCCGCACGAAGCGATCGCGCCGGCAGCGACAGCGTCACTCACCGGGCACGTCGAGACGTCGAACCGCGGAGCGCTCGAGAACCAGCACGAGACGACCGTGCGCGGTGGGCGACCTGTCTCATGAGCGCATCCAGTCGACATTTCGTCGCCGCCTGCTTGCTGTTGTCGTCGACAGGGGCGCTCGCATACGCCGAGGACAGTCCGATTCCGCTCGGAGCGGCACCCAACTACCGTGAGATCGTTGCGCAAAATCGCGCGGCGGTGGTCGGGATTACTGCAGAATTCAGAGGAAACACCGCAGCGGCACGGTCCGCGCAGCAGACGCCTGACGACGACCAGGACGACGGCTGCGCTCAGAGCGACGCGGCGCCGGAATGGCAGAATCTTCAGGGCCGCCCGGCGCCGCACAAAGCACTGCCCGTCATCGTTCAGGGCTCGGGCTTTCTCGTGCAATCGGACGGACTGCTGCTGACGAACGCGCACGTCGTGAAAGGCAGTGTGCGGGCAACCGTGAAGCTCGCCGATCGTCGTGAGTTCGCCGCGAAAGTGGTCGGGCTCGACGACGCAACGGACATCGCCGTATTGCGCATCGATGCGCACGATCTGCCGGTCGTGCGCATTGGCAACTCGAACGCGCTCAGTGTAGGCGACTACGTTCTGGCCATCGGTGCACCGTTCGGTCTCGAGGAAACCGCGACGGCCGGCATCATCAGCGCCATGTCACGCTCGTTGCCGCAGGACGCCGCGGTGCCCTTCATCCAGACCGACGTGCCGGTGAATCCGGGGAGCTCCGGCGGTCCGTTGTTCGACGCCAGTGGTGCTGTGGTCGGCATCAACTCGCAGATCTACAGCAGCTCGGGCGGTTATCAGGGTGTTGCGTTTGCGATACCCATCAACGTGGCCGAGCAGATCGAGACGCAGATCGTTGCCACCGGCAAGGCCGAGCATGGCCGGCTCGGAGTGCAGGTGCAGAGCATGGATCAGAAGCTCGCGCAGTCGCTGGGGCTCGTCTCGCCGAACGGCGCGTTGGTGGCGACGGTCGTGCCGCACAGCGCAGCGGCTGCCGCGGGTCTGAAGGTCGGCGACGTCATCGTGAAGTTCAACGGCGAGACGATCGACGATGCGGGCGCACTGTCCTCTCGCGTCACTCTGTTCGCGCCCGGTCACGAAGCGACACTGGTTCTTTTGCGAGATGGCCATCCGATGACGATCAGCACGAAGATCCGCTCGGATGCGGATGCGGATGACGCACGCGACACCCCCGTGCGCCAACGCGCCAGCGGCACCGAGCAGTCGCCACTTGGACTGACTGTGCGTCCGCTAACGCGTGACGAGCGGCGCGAGACAGGCATCCCCGGCGGTTTGGTGGTGGAGGACGCGCAAGGAGCAGCGGCCGACGCGGGCATTCAAGAGGGAGATGTCGTATTGAACGTTGCCGGTGCGCAGGTGAATAGCGTCGCCGAGCTTCGCGCGCTCATCTCCCGGCATGCCGCGAGTGTGGCGCTGCTCATTCAGCGAGGTGCCGATCGGCTCTTCGTGCCGGTGGACACCCACTGACACGCAGTCATCGCGTCGGCGGTGCAAGCGGCGGCCGACTGGGCTCCAGTTCGGCGCTCGCCGCGGCCGCTCGCGTCGCGAAAGGGCTCGGCGTTGCAGCGATCGCTTGCGAGGTATGGGCTTACCGGTGCAGGACGGCGAGCGTCAGTCGCGTGCCACGCCGCGCTGCGCCAGTTGCCGCCAGGCTTCCTCCGCGTCGTTGGCGAAGCTGAATAGCTGGAACTCCTCGGGAACCACCATCCCGTGCTTCTCGAACCAGCTGAAGTTGATGGCCCCTCGCCAGTACTCCTCATCCACTAGCACCGTGGGAATGGGGTGTGTCTTTCGCGTCTGTTGCAGCGTCAGCACCTCGAAAAGCTCGTCGAGTGTTCCATACCCGCCGGGGAAGACGACGAGGGCTGCGGCGCGCATCGCGAGGTGCATCTTGCGCATGGCAAAGTAGTGGAACCGGAAGGTGAGATCGGGAGTGGAGTAGGGATTGGGCAGCTGCTCCGTGGGCAGGGTGATGTTGAACCCGATAGAGGGTGCCCCGGCATCCGCCGCGCCGCGGTTGGCGGCTTCCATGATTCCGGGCCCGCCGCCGGTTGCGATCACGTTGAAGCGACCATCCTCGGGTTGTCGTGTCGCGCCACCGCGCTCCGACGCGATGCGCCCAAATGCCCGCGCCTGCGTATACCAGCGTGCGTGGTTCGGCGGGCCGTCCTCGCGCACGCGCGCGCCGCCGAACACGACCAGCGTGGAGACGATCCGCCAGCGGCGCAGGACTTCCTCGGCCTTCGCGTACTCCAGCAGGAATCGGACACCGCGCATCGAATCCCCGAGCAGGAATTCCTGGTCGAGTGCGGGCAAGCGGTAGGAGGGTGACGTGAGTTGACTCTGGTTCGATTGCATCGACTGCTTCTCCGGGTGCGCAAGCGGCTCAGTCGAATCGCCAGCGCGGCTGTTGTGAGCAGAGTGTACTGACCTGCCGATGATGCCTCGCTTTCCAAGGCACCTGCACTGCGGCCGGTCGAAAATAGCCGCGCTCCCGGATTCCGAATAGTGTCCTCGATGTCTGCGCTTGGCATCGATTTCGGCGACCTCCTCTGATCTTCAGTACGCCACGGCTCATCGACTCGAGGGGTACGGTGCGAGAGACCTACACGCTCGCGTCATTCGAGTGCCTCGAGCGCTTCCAACGCTCGTCCCACCGCTCTGCCGCAACGCCGGGCCGACGGCAGATCGACGGCCGATGAGGCCTCCGTCCGGGCCTCGCTCAGCAACTCGATGGCCGTGTCGATGTCTTCGCCCCGAACCTTGGACCAAGGTGTCGAGCTGGCCCCCAGGTTGGCTACAGCCTCGAGGAGCTGCGCCTGGATTCGAATGAGCCGGTTCGTCACCGTCTGGTCGCTCACCTTCGAGGCCTGGGCGCTGATGGCTCTGGCCAGGGCCTGGATCGCTTGGTTGAGCTCTTCGACTTTTTCTTTGGTGGCCATGACTCACTTCCCTTGTTTAGAGAAGGACTGCGCCGATTCTGATCAACTCTCGAGTCAGGCGGCGAAACTGCGCGGCGTTCTCGGCTCGTACTGCATCCAATTGCTCAGGAGTGAGTTTCTTGTTCAGGACCTCGATCAGTCGGTGATGCGCTTCGATCACCGCCCGCAGCGATCGGCTTACCGGTTTCGCTCGGGCTAATGTCGGCCATTCAGGTTCGTGAGACGCTCGACGAGGTTGTCGATCTGCTCCTTTGCGGGTGCATGCCGGTCTATCGTCAGCGCGTCCACCACCGCGAGGTAAGCACCGGCAGCCGAAAGCAGCTGGATGGCGGACTCGATTGATGCGTCGGCCTCCTTGCTCAGAAATGAATCCGTTCGCGTCGTCTTCCAGGGCAGCTTGTCGTCCGGGCATGAGGCCGGACTCGTCGTTCCCGGCTCGACAAGGATGGCGTTCGCCGCGACGACATCGACGCAGATGGGACCTTGCAGGGTTCTTCGGGCCGCTTCGGACGAAAGCGGGCACAGCTTGGCGGCGTCCTTCGGTGGCGCTTCGCTGAGCAGATCTTCGCACGCTAGCCACCGCTGCCAGACGCCCTTGCATGCTGGCTCCGCGGGCTCCAAGTCGATGCCGCGAGCCTGGAGCAGCGTCGGACCATAGGCGCAAGACGCGTCGAGACTCATGATGTCGATGATGAGCGACTGTGCGCCAGATCGCGCCTTGGCGTAGACGTCATTTGCAGCGTCGACCGCGGACTGTGCGGAGTCCGAGAACTCTGCCGCGGTCGTCTTCGTGAAGCGCGCATAGCCGACGCAACCGGCGATGCCGCTTAGCAGGATTGCGAGCAGCGTACCTCGTGCGACCGTAGATCAGGTCATGTTGCACCTCTTGTGAGTCCCTGCCGGTCCGTCCTCCGGATTCAGGAAATGGGCTTCGAGCGGCGAGCGCTCAGACCCTCCGTTGCTCGTTACTGTCTCTAGCGGGCAGGGAATCGCAGAAGTCGTTGCGGCTTCTGCCGTCGCGCAATCGATGAGGACGAGTGCGCGATGTCGTCACGGGATTCATGATGTGCGTTCTGCTACGCTGGAACGCTCTGCGGGACTTCCTGATCGCCACGACAACGCTGCCGCCTGGATGCCGTGCTTAACGAGCGCGAACAACTCTCCGTCGCGGCACGCAAGCCGCCACTGATCACGCTCTTCTTGTGCGGCGACGTGATGACCGGGCGCGGAATCGATCAGATTCTGCCGCACCCCGGGAACCCTCGTCTGTACGAGCCCTACGTGCGTTCCGCAAAAGAGTACGTCGAGCTCGCGGAGCAGGTTTCAGGTCCAATCGATCGCCCGGTCGGCTTCGCATACGTTTGGGGCGACGCGCTGAGCGAGCTCGAGCGCCGCGCGCCGCACGCGCGCATTGTGAACCTGGAAACCGCCGTTACGACGAGCGAGAACGCGTGGCCCGGCAAGGGCATTCACTATCGAATGCATCCCGCAAACGTACCGTGTCTCACCGCGTTGTCGGTGGATTGCTGTGTGCTCGCGAACAATCACGTAATGGACTGGGGCCGGGAAGGCCTGTTCGAGACGATGCGGACGTTAGCGGCTGCGGGGATTCGCACGGCCGGGGCAGGGCGCGATGCCGCCGAGGCGTCGACGCCTGCGGCGATCGAATTGGCAGGCCGAAGTCGCGTCCTGATCTTTGCCTTTGGCATGCCGAGCAGCGGAGTCCCCGGTGGGTGGCGCGCCACCGCCCAGCGCGCCGGCGTCAACTTGTTGACGGACCTGTCCAGTCGCAGCGTCGACAAGGTCGCGCAGGACATCGGCGCGCACAAGCGAGATGACGACATCGCCGTCGTCTCGCTGCATTGGGGGCCGAACTGGGGCTTCGACGTTTCGGCGCTGGAGCGGCGCTTTGCTCACGCGTTGCTCGAGAGGGCGGGTGCCGATGTCGTTCACGGCCACTCTTCGCATCACGTCAAGGGCATCGAAGTCCATCGCGACAAGCTCATCCTGTACGGATGCGGTGATTTCCTGACCGACTACGAAGGCATCACCGGGCACGAGGCGTATCGAGGGGGCCTTTCGCTCATGTACTTCCCGACCTTGGATTCCCGGACCGGGCACCTGCGCGAGCTCGTCCTGACGCCCACCCGCATGCACCGACTTCGCGTGACCCGCGCGGAGCCCGAGCAAACGGAATGGTTGCGCGAGACGCTGGTTCGCGAAGGACGTCAGTTCGGCACAACCGTGGAACGTCAGGTGGACGGCACCCTTCGGCTGCGCTGGTCGTGAGCGGTACGCCTCCCGGGTCGGGGCGCGTGGAGCGTCGGTGTCGCCATGGGAGTCTCGTCTCGATATGACGACCGGCTTCGCAGGTGCGGATCTCGCGAACGTCATCAACGGCCGCGCTTCTGGCGACACGGCGGGGCGCGGAGGCGGTGACGATGGATGATCTGACGGCGGCCATCGAGCGCATCGTGGCGGGTCTGGAGAAAAAGACACGCATCCTCAATCCGCGCGAGCGGGAAACGGTAGCGCACCACGAGATGGGGCACGCGCTGGTCGCCATGGCCTTCCCAGGCACGGATTCAGTACACAAGGTGTCGATCATTCCGCGCGGGATCGGCGCGCTGGGCTACACGATCCAGCGCCCGACCGAAGATCGCTTCCTGATGATGCAGGATGAGATCCAGAACAAGATGGCCGTCCTGTTGGCCGGCCGGGCAGCCGAAATGCTGATTTTTGGCAGGCCATCCACGGGTGCTGCCGACGATCTGGTGAAGGCGACGGATATCGCTCGCGCGAGCGTCACGCGCTACGGCATGCACGATAAGCTCGGTCTCGTGGCCTACGAGGAAGAACGGCACGCATTCCTCGCGGGACCGCCGGCCGCACCGCTCGAGCGCCGTTACGGCGAGGCCACTGCGCGGGAGATCGATTGTGCCGTACGAGATGCGGTCGCCGCTGCATTTGCCATTGCGACGCGCGTGCTCACGCGTGCGCGATGCGTGCTCGAGAAAGGTGCGAAGTTGCTGCTCGCCAAGGAGACGCTGAGCGAGGTCGATCTCATGGCGCTCAAGGAAGAGCTTGCCTCACTCCGCGAACAGCTTCCTCAGCAAATTCAAGAGTTGGGTGAAGCTGGTTGGCTTGCTGAGGGCGCGCAGCCGAACGTCGGCACTCGAGTCGCGCACGGCGGATGAAGGATCGCAGGCCGCGTCCCCTGCGCGGGAGCCTGCACGAGTGAACGCGAAGCCGAGGCGCCGGTATAAGTAACACTCCTTGGCGGCTACCAAGTGTTCCCGATGGACCGGCGCGGTTGCCGGTTCAGAATCCTTGCGTGTCGACATCGCGTCACGTGAGGGGCTACTCCATGCACCCGAAAGAAGCGTCCGCCCGGTACGGATCGTTACTCATCTCTCTACACTGGCTCATGCTGCTACTGATCGTCGCTGTGTACGCGTGCATCGAGCTGCGCGAGCTGTATCCCACAGGTAGTGAGATTCGCGAAGGGCTCAAGACATGGCATTTCATGCTTGGCATCGCCGTCTTTGCGCTGGTGTGGGTGAGATTGCTTGCAAGGTTCGTGCGAGCCGTGCCGCCGATTGTGCCCCAGCCGCCCCGGTGGCAATTGTTCTTGGCGCACTTGACCGAGCTCGCGATCTACCTGTTCATGATCGTCATGCCGCTGCTCGGCTGGTTGATCCTGAGCGCCGAGAACCGGCCCGTTCCGTTCTTTGGCATCGAGCTTCCCGCGCTGATCGGCCCGAACAAGGCGCTGGCAAAGCAACTCGAAGAAATTCACGAGACCGTCGGTAACGTGGGCTACTTCCTGATCGGCATCCACGCGGCCGCCGCGCTGGCCCATCACTATCTCCATCGCGACAACACGCTCGTTCGGATGCTGCCGTCTCGATCGCGGAGCGGAACATGAACTGAACACCTTGGGATGGACTGCTCGACGCAGTCCTCATTCACGTCGCCGGCGCGGCGACGTCCCGCTGTGCTCAGGCCTGAGCAGCACGGCGCAGAAGGAGGGGGATGTACCGCGAAGGTCCCATTGCGCGAGTTGCGTCCCTGCCCGACATTCGACGAAGCGAGATGCGAGGTCGACCGCGCGCTTTGTGCGCTCGCGCCGCGGCGGTTCGGGCACAGGGACGCGCTCGCCGCCGAGCCGGCGGTGTGACACGGATGGACCAACGCGAGACCGAACGCAGAGGATGAAAGCTCGTCGCCATGCACGTTCAAGTCAACAGTTTGTGGGGCCTGGTCGTTCTCATCGCCGATATCTGGGCGATCGTGAATATTTTCATGAGCAACACGAGTACCGGGCGCAAAGTTCTGTGGACGGTGGTCGTGCTGCTGCTGCCCGTCCTGGGGTTCATCATCTGGCTCTTCCTCGGGCCGAAGAAGGCGAAATAGTCCGCCGAAGCACCCTTCTGCAGGCCCTGCTCCACAGCGAATGCAATGTGGTGATCGAGGAGTTCACACGGCCCGAAGTGCCGTGGCCGTGGGCAACCTGCCTGCCCGAATCGCCGGCAGAGCGCCACCCAGCAGTGCGATCGCAACGCCCCAGCCGAGGCCGAGCGCCATCAACGATGTCGAGACGTGCAGCCTGAAAACGCTACCTGAGTAGACCTCGCGCCCATTGAACACGAGCCAGGCCAAGAGTATTCCCAGCATTGCGCCGAGGAGAGAGAGCATCACCGCCTCCAGCAGCACGGAGATCGTCACGGGCCCAGGCCCGTAGCCGAGTGCGCGAAACGTTCCTATTTCCCGAGTGCGTGCGCGCACCGCTGCATACATGATCTTCGTAGCACCAAAAAGCGCGCCCAGCGCCATGATGATGCCGATCGCGTAGCTGGCACGGGTAAAGAAGACCAGCTGACGCCCATTGGCGCGCAGCAGGTAGTCCGGCACACGATAAACGTCAACGGCAATTGCGGGGTTGGTCGTGAGCCAGTGCTGGAGCTCGTCGAACGCGTGGGGGTTTTCAAGTTTCACCGTGACGGAACCGAACCCCGTTTTCCGAGTGGCCGACCGGAGGGTGTCCACATCCGCGAAAAACTCGCTTTCGCTCCGGTCGCCTTCGTTGGAAAACGTGCCGACGATCGGCCAAAAGCCGCCGGGCATGAGCAGCTGGTCACCGGTCTTCAGGCCGAACCTTCTTGACGCGCCGACGCCGATGATCAACTCCTGCGACCCGGTCCGCAGCATACGGCCCGATTCGATGCGGAAGTCGTCACGCAACCTCGTACCGCCTTCACCCACGCCGCGAATCTGCAACAAGTCCCGGATCAGCCCCGGCGGCGACCCTATGCTGAACACGAATTCGGCGTCGGCGAGGGCGGCACCGTCCGGTCCCTTTGCGATGCCCGGCGCATTCAGGATGGTCGCGACCGCGTCGACCGACAGGCCGGAGCCGAATTCTCCAAGCTCATTCTTCGGCAGGACGATCGCAAGGTCCTGTCCGCTGCCCGCAAGGTACATCCGCGTGAGCCCGCTGGTGACGGACAGCATCGACACGAGTACGCCGACGACGCAAGCCACGCCCGCAACGATGACCAATGCGGTGCCGCGCCGCTGAGCGAGCGTGCTGATGCCAACCGCGGTAACGGCGAATACTTGGCGTAACACGCTCATCTGCCTGCCAGCGCCGGAGCGAGCTCCAGCGTCTTCAGTCGGCGAAGCGGGAGGAGGGCGCTAACGCCACCGATGAGCAGCGCGACGCCGAGAGCCAACGCCACGATCCAGATCGATATCGAGGGAGGAGGGAGAGGGAGCTCACTTCCTTCCGCAAGCCGAGAAGTGAAAGAACCTAGTGCACGCGCGAGCGCGGTGCCCAGCACCGCGCCGGCAACGCATGGCAGCGCCGCCTCCATGAAGACCAGTACCGCGAGCTGACGATCGCCAAAGCCGATCGTCTTCAGTACCACGAGCTCCGGGATACGCTCGCGAACGGACTCCGTGATGCTGTTGGCACAAAGGAAGAGAATCATGAACAGCCCGGCAGCCGCGATGCCAACGCTCATCTCCCGCATGCTGATGACTGAATCGAGGATGCTTCGAGCGTCCACCTGAAGCGGCACGCAGTACGTTGGCGCTTCTGAATTCGCGTAGCGCGTATCGATCGTTTGGCAGATCCGCTCCGCGTTGTCGCGATCGTCGACGGCGACAATGAAACGGACGGTGCCGCGCTCGCTCTGGGTTCGCACGGCATCGAAATAGTCCAAATTGCCGAAAATTTTCGGTGTCCACTCGACCGGTGCCTCCGGATCGTCGACGATGCCCAGCACCTCGAATGGCCATGCATTGGCTCCGTCCTCCCGGGTGCCCGGGGACGTTTGGACCGGGAAGATGTCGCCGGTCTTCACGTTCCACTTCGCCGCCTCGCTGCGCGTGAAGAACACGCCCGTCGGCTTTTCCGCCATGTGCTTCCAGTGTTCGAGCGTCACGGGCAGCTCCGGGACCGCCGCGATGCCTTCTCCATCGACCATCGAAACGCCGACTTCCATGGACGGCGCCTGATGAAAGCCCCAGACCCACTGGATCGCCATGACACCCCGAACGCCTGGAATGCGCGCGATCTCATCGCGACGGGCGATGCTCGAGCCCCCGGAGAAGCGACCGGTGACGAGCAAGCGGTCCATCCGGTTCGCGTGGATCGCATCGTCATAAGCCATTCTGAGCGCTGCCATCGAGCTCAGCAGCGTGAAGGCGATCGTGAGAACGATGAGCGTGAGCAACGATTCGACCGTATGGCGACGGAGGGCTGCCCAGACTAGAGGAAGGAACTTCATCCGATAAATGTCGTACTCGGTGAGGCGCGGTCGTGGAATAACGATCATGGCCCACACCTTGGGTCAAACGCGTTTCCGCATGTTCATGCGCAGACTCTCGGGCCGATACCGCCGCCGCGCGACGCATTCTTGCCGCCACCGAACACGGCAACGCGGGTGTAGCCAAGCCGCGCGAGGTGCCGAGCAGCGATGTGCGAGCTCTGGCAGGTGGCCTCGGGTGTGTTTCCGACCTTGGTCCCGAGGAACTCGACCCCTTCGTCCAAGTCTGGCAAGTGCGCTGAGCCGGGATTTCGCGTGCGGCCCGTCTGGTTGCAGAATAGGCTCTTCACGACGGGACGCAGCTTAATAGAGAGTGCACATGAGCGCCGCGCGACCGATGGATTTCATGTTGTGGGCGTTGGTTGGCGTGCTATACGCCTTCGCCTGTCTGGCGATGATGTCCATCGGAATGTTCATTCTGGTGGTGGCCATCGCATCGACGATCGCTGCCGCGTGCACGCTTCGTGTCTGGCCCGAGATCATCGGGCTCGCGATAGGGCCCGCCGCCGCATTCCTGTGGATGGCGTTTCGTACGTGGTCGATGCCGCTTTGCGGACCGGGCGAGCGCATGGGTACGGTCGTCGCCGCCGCCTCGGGCTCGTGGTCGTTGCGCGCGGGCGCGTTCAAGGAGTCCGTGCACATCAGGGGTTGCACGGAGCTGAACTCACAGGTGCTGCTCGTGACGGGTGTCGTTCTGATCATTGCGGCGGTGGCGGCCTACGTCGCTGTTCTTCGCCGACGCGCGGGTTCGATCCCAGCGACTTAGCGGCACGCTGGGCTTCGGTGAGAAGCACTGTTGATGGGAAGTGACGCGGAGTGCGTCGTACGGCGCGCGTCCGCGGCAGTGTTGTCGATACGCAGTCAGGAGTCCACGCATCAGAACGTGTAGGAGTCGCTCTCGACCGGGTAAGGCCAGCGAGCCAGAATTCGATCCAGCACGAGTGCGGTGCCCCTGCCAACGAAGGCGGCAACAATCACCGTCGCCAGGCAAGTCAGCATGGCGAAACGTGGGCCACCCTGGCCGAGAACCAACGCCACCGCAGTGAAAGGCAAGTGATAACCGCCGCTGATCCCGCTCGCGGCGCCCGCCGCACCGGCGAGGTCGGGCGGCAGTTCCAGTGATGATGCGAACACGCGTCCCCCAAGATCGCCGATCGTCAGGAATGGCACGAACAGGCCGCCGCATCCACCGATCGCCGAGGAGGCAGTCGTGGCGACGGCCCGGAGCAACGTAACGGCGAGCAGCGTGAGGGCAGGGGCCTGTGTGCTCTCGGCCCACAAGATCGCCCCGTTTCCGGGGCCAACGGCGGCCGACGGAGCGGCAATTCTCGAGAGAATCACTGCGGCGGCCGCCAGGGCCAGCCCACCGATGGCGAACCGGACGATGGGTTGCGCGTGCCAGTATTTCGCTCGATAGATCGCAGCTCCCGCAACCGACGTGATCGCGCCGGACAGGAGTCCGATGAGCAATGCGGTCATCAGCGCTTGTTGATAGCTGTGCGGTGACACGGCGGGAACAACCAGTCGAATCAGGTCGACATCCAGCGCACTGTTCCAAAGCCATCCGACGAGCCCACCCGCGACCGCCGCTGTGACCCGCTCGACGTTGAGCGGGGCGTGGTGCCTTCGCTCCAGCTCCAGGATGAAGACGGTGCCGATCAGCGGAATTCCCATGAGCACCGCCACGCCCGCAGCACCGCCCCCCAAGGCTGCCGGCCGCAGAATCCCCGGCCACCAGCGATGTCCAAGTGCTGCTCCGGTCGCGACTCCCAGATAGGCCGCGGGTTTCTCGGTTCCCATCGCCGCGCCGAGCCCTACCGTCGCGTAGATGGCAACGAGCCGGATCGGTGCCAGGCGCCAGGGGAAGCGCTCCTCCTTGCCTGCAAACTCCACCATGTCGCCTGTCAGATCCGAGCGAACGGCGCCGGGCGGGAAGGTGCGCCATGCGGCCGCCCACCGCGGCCGCCGCGAGCCCTGCGTGTCGCTGCTCAAACCGAATCCGTACAGCACGAGAACCGAGAGCGCCAGGCCACACAAGGGCACGACAATCAGAATCCACGTCTCTTGTCTCGAAACGATGGCCAGCATCGCCTTGATCATCTCGGTGACGGCAACGACGAGCACGGCCGCAGCAGATCCACCGAGGACTGCGCCGAGTGCAGAAGTGGCAACGGTTGCAGTGAATGACGAGCCCGCAGCCGATTCTCTTCGGTCGTTCATGGAGACCTTCGAAGCCCGCCGATCGGGTGGCCGGGATATCGTGTGCACGCGTATCCCGAGTGCCACGAGGCCCGGTGCTCTGTCTATAGGCCCTTCGAGGACGTACGCTCGGCCTGCCGAGGCCTCGCGCTGCCGAGTACACGCGTGAGCGATGCGCGGCGCGGGCGCGCCCTAGTTGCGAAAGGAATCGAGATCGATGCCGTGGCGCGCGATCTTGTCGCGATCCCTGCATCGCCGACTCGCGACTGACAACCAGTCAGCACGCGCAGTACGAATTCGGCGAGGCGGCGACGTGGTTTCACATTCCAAGGCACGCTTGGGCATGCGCGATCTGACGAATGAAGGGCCGTCACTCGCGGACAATGTCAGGCGGCATTGGAGGCATTCACGACATTGGCCCCCCGTGGCCGCGCGCAGGAAAACTTCAGCCGATACGGAAGCGCTTGCGCGCTTCCTCCACGGTCGCCGGTTTCATGCCATAGATTCCGGCGATCGCCGCTGCAGCCCGCACCATCTCGGCGTTGTCGCGTGCCACCGTCCCGTCGGGCAGGTGGATGCCGTCCTCGAATCCCACCCGCACCAGGTCGCAGCCGAGCGAAAGGCCGAGCGTGACGATCTTGAACATGTCGCGGCCTGTCGCGGTGACGCCCCAGATTGCCTGCGGAAAGAGGCGCAGCCCCTCGTCGATGGCGAAGAGCACATTGCGCGCGATCGGTGGCGTCGAGCCAAAGCCGCCACCGTGGAGCAGCCAGATATTGTCACGATGGCGGTCGAACAATCCCTGGTCCGCATAGCGCAGCAGCCGATGCAGGGAGCTCGCTTCGACCACTTCATATTCCAGCGCCGAGCCTTTTGCGTACACGGCCTGGATCGTCTTCTTCAGCAAGGTCGGGGAGTTGACGTAAGGCGTTTCTTCGGGGTAGCCGCCCTCGGGGTTG
The DNA here is from genome assembly GCA_035760965.1 of Steroidobacteraceae bacterium. Classification (GTDB taxonomy): domain Bacteria; phylum Pseudomonadota; class Gammaproteobacteria; order Steroidobacterales; family Steroidobacteraceae; genus JADGHX01. The sequence continues at coordinate 262,660 of DASTRY010000035.1, forward strand.
TAGAAATCCGCGGATCCCGCGGCGATCCCGAAGAGGTCGGCGCCCGGGTCGAGATCGAGCAGCGCCAGCCGTTCGCCGTCGGTCGGCCAGATCAACTGCCCCGTCGCGGGGTCGCGCCGTACGCCGATGCCGTTGGTCGTCTGTATCAGGATCGGAGAGCGCGCGCGGATTTCGCGCAGAATCTCCGCGTAAACCTCCGGATCGCCGGTGTTCTTGCCCTGCGCATCGCGCGCGTGGACGTGAACCATGGCCGCGCCGGCCTCGTAGCACCGGGCGGCCGCTTCGCCGATTTCCCGGGGCTGCTTGGGGATGACCGCCCCGTCCCGATCCTGCTGCATCCCGCCGTTGATCGCGACCGTGATGATGACCTTGTTTCCGGCGAGCATCCCGCCCTCCCGTCTCCGCTGGCTAAAAAACCCCAATCTAACGCCCTGAGGCAGGGCGTCAGTCCTCTCGCCATAGGACAACATCGTCCGAAACGTGCAAGATGATAGGGAGACCTGCCGCCATGTGTCGGCGGGTGAGGGGGGCAGCGTGACGGATATCAGGCAGATTACTGACTGGCGGGCGCCCACGACTCTGGGCACGGTTTACGAGCGGCTGCTGGCGGCCATCGGAACCGACGCGTTCGGGCCCACTGTGCGCGACTCGGTGATGTCGCTCACGACGGGCGTGCGGCGCATCTATCTTTTCGAAGCCACCGGCCGCGAGGACACCTCGCTACAGTACTTCCACGGTGAGCCCGGCCTGGTCGAGCTTTTCCCGACGTATCGAAAGTGGTACCTGCGGCGGGATCCGGTGTGCGACGCTTATCGAGCCGCACCGGAATGCAGCAACGTCGTTCTGCAGCGGATCCGGCCGGATGACATCGACTCGCCGGGCTTCCGCAGGCGATTTTTCGAAGATGCGGGCATCGTGGAGCGGGTGTCGATCATCCAGCGCGGGCCGGACTCCTGGCGGGCGATCAACGTCGCGCGGCATGCAACGGAGGGATGTTTCTCGGACGAGGAGATCAGCTCTCTGATCGGCCTCGCGTGCCTCGTCCTTCCGATGCTGCCGCTCAATCGCCAGCGCAAGGAAACGTCGCTTCCGCTCACTGCTGAAGAGCTGGAGCAACGCTTCGCTCAGCGCTATCGCAGTCTGACGCAGCGGGAGCGCCAGGTGTGCGCCCGCGCCGCTGTCGGGATGAGCGTGGAACAGACGGCCCTCGATCTCGGCATCGCGAAGACGTCCGTGCTCACTTACCGGCAGCGGGCGTATCAGCGGTTAGGCGTGGCGCGTCCGATCGAGCTCTGCGCGCTGGTCACACACTGATCGGGACCGATCGCGCGCGGTCTTCGCATCAGATGCGAAACCGCGCGCGAGCCTCTTCGACGGTGGCGGGCTTCATTCCGTACATCGCCGCAATTCGGACGGCGGCGCGCACCATGTCGCTGTTGTCGCGCGCAACACTTCCATCCGGCAGGTGAATGCCGTCTTCGAAGCCCACCCTGACCAGATCGCAGCCCAGGGACAGGCCGAGCGTCACGATGCGGAACATATCGCGCCCGGTGGCAGTGACGCCCCAGATTGCCCGCGGGAACAGCCGCAGTCCCTCGTCGATGGAGAACAGCACATTGCGGGCGATCGGCGGCGTGGATCCGAAGCCACCTCCGTGCAGCAGCCAGACGTTGTCCCGATCGCGATCGAACAGGCCTTCATTGGCGTAACGCAGGAGCCGATGCAGCGTGCTCGCTTCGATCACCTCGTACTCGAGCGCGGAGCCCTTTGCGTACACGGCTGCGATCGTCCTGCGGAGCAGGGCCGGGGAGTTCACGTACGGCGTTTCCTCCGGATAGCCGCCCTCGGGGTTGTAGAAGTCCGCCGAGCCGGCAGCAATGCCGAAGAGATCCTGCTGCGGATTCAGGTTCAGCAGGCCGAGCCGCTCGGTATCCGTGGGCCAAAGGAACTGGCCGGTCGCGGGGTCGCGCCGCACACCGATGCCGTTCGTCGTCTGGATCAAAATCGGTGAGCGCTTGCGGATCTGCCGGATGATCTCCGCATACACGTTCGGGTCACCGGTGTTCTTGCCGTCCGGACCACGGGCGTGCACATGGATCACTGACGCGCCGGCCGCGTAGCAGCGCGCCGCGGCCTCGCCGATCTCGTCAGGCTGCTTCGGGATGACGGCGCCCTCGCGGTCCTGCTGCATGCCGCCGTTGACCGCACAGGTAATGATTACTTTGTTTCCAGGGAGCACTCGCTTTTTCTCCAGACAGCATCAAAAGGCATGACCGCATGCTCAGCGACGCGCGCTGTCAGCTGCCGCGCGGTCTGCCGAGCGGCTGCCCGTTGATCGTGATGCGTATCAGCGACCCGCCGGGCTGGCCGTTCTTGAGCGGATGGATGACGACTACCGCCTTGTCGCCTGGCTTCATGGAGGTGCGCTTCCAGCCGGCGCGCGACAGGCTGTTCGGGCTACCCCCTTCGATGGACCATTCGACCTCGTTGCCCGAGGCGTCCTTTACCAGCACCTGGGTCCAGGTGTGCGGGTTGGTCCACTGGAACTCCTTGATGGTGCCTTCCAGCGTCACCTCCTTTTCGTTGTCGAACATCGCAAAGGAGTGGTGTGCCGAAAGGGGAGCAGCAGTGGTGGCAGCGATCGCCAGCGCCGCGAAAGTGACACTCTTCATCGGTAGTTACTCCGCATGAATGGATTCGAGCCTGATTCGTGTACTGACTACTCGGGTGCGTAAGCCTTCAGTGGGAACTCGAGGAGCTTCTCCGAGCACTCCTCCTGCACCAGGTGACGGCCCTCGCCGGGCAGTCGTCTGAAGGTCAGCCGCGCGGTCCAGGGGCGGGAATAGAACTCGGGATCCTCGATGGTGATGCGATCCTCGAGGGTGTCCGGGCCCACGAGCCTGAAACGCTCGACCACTTTCATGTTTTCCGACTGCGGCAGGCCCGTGCTGTCGAGCCACTGTTTGCCGTTGAAGCCGGCCGCTTCGACGACGAGCACGTCACCGTCCCAGTAACCCGAGAAATGGCCTTCCCACCAGGGATCCGCCTCCTCCAACTCGAGCGGACCGTCCAGGTAGACGTGCCGGATGAGATGCCGATGCTCGTGGAGCATCGTGATCTTCGCCGGCGTCTGCGCAATCATGAACGGACCCGGTGACAGCATGTCCCGGGGAGTGCCTGGAGGCAGGCACAGGTTCATCGGGTCTTCGGAACGGCCGGCGCGGATCTGGGCCATCCTTTGGCGTTGCAGCGCCTTGCCGGCGGGCGTCATCGGAGGCGTCTTGCCGTCGATGGTGACCAGCGCGCCGGCGGATTTCTCTGGCTCCCAGAAGCCGCCAATGCGGGGCCGCAGCTTGTCTGCGGCGATCATGGGTGCAGCGCGCGCTGCGGCCGCTGCTTCCATCTCCCGCAACATTCCTTCCTTGGTCGTGCGAGCGGTGTTCTGCGCCTGCGCAGCCGCCATCCACAACACGGCGATGCAACCGAGGCAAACACGAGTCGTGCGGATCATGGCTCGACACCCAAGCGCAGCTTGCCGGTCGAGTCCGGCTTGTTTCTGTTGTTCTCTTCGCAAATGTATTCGCTGAGGCGCAGGTCCGGCGCCCATCGGAACTGGGCGTGACCCGACCAGGGTCGCGAGTACGTGCGCGAGTCGTAGAGCGTGTAGGTCACATCGAGCAGGTTGGGGGCGCGCTTCTGATAGCGTTCGACCACTCGCATGTCCGACGACTTCGGCCGGCCTTCTTCATCGACCTGTGTGTAGCCGTTGAGCCCGGTGGTTTCGACGACCAGCGTGTCGCCCTCCCAGTGACCGACCGAGTAGCCGAAATAAGAGGGCTCGAAGTTGTCCGGCTTGGGCTTGCCATCCATGTGGATCATCCGAAACTCGTGGAGCGTCTCAGTGAGGATCAGCGTCAGCTCCGGCGTCTGGATGATCTCGATGGGATAGGGGGAGGAGATGATTCGCGGCACGCCACTCGGCAGGCAGTTCGCCGTCGGATCGAACAGGGGCTGACCCGCCGCTTCCGCCGCTGCGCGCTTCTCGAAGAACTCGCGCGCCCACGGCAGGAACGGTGTCGAGCCGCCATCGGCGGGCGGGTTCGAGCGGTTGCTCGTGAGCGCGACCCACACGCCGGAGATGCTTGGAACCTCTGCGGGCACTCGTATATCACGCCGCGCTGTATCACCTGTAACTACAGCAGGTGGTGGAGGAGCCCTCTGCGCGAGTGCCGTTGCCGATACCAGGGTGATTCCTGCGATGACCCCGACCGATGCTAGTGTGTTTGAGCGATGCGTGTGTCGTTTAGTGGCGCTCGTCATCTGTTCTCTTCCGTTCTGTCTGGCTGCGACGGCGACGTGTGCGTCATTGTGGTCCCGAATCCGATACTGTTCTGTCCTCTCGGTGACGGACGCGCAGCGAATTCAGGAATCCGGTGGAACCACCTTGCCGACGGGGGGAATGTCGGCTGCAGAGAGGCCTGCCTCGATGCGCAGGGCCTTGTTGGCGGCTCTCGCTTTCTCTATTGCGGCACGGGTGACGCCCGTTCCCCACACGTAGAGCGCTGTGAGGTCCGGAAGGCGGCTCACGACTTCGAGACCCTTGTCGGTGATTCGGGTCTGAGTCAGGTTGAGACTCGTGAGATGCGTGAGGGACGCAAGCTCGCCGGCACCCGCATCGCTGATCGCGTTCTGCTCGACACGCAATTGCCGCAGGTTCGTGAAGCGGGCGATGGTCTTGATGTTTGCATCGGTGAGACCTGCGCGATGCAGGTTCAGCCGCAGGATGTTGGGCCCGAGCCGGGCGAGCGCCGCCATGACTTCGGGCGTCACCGGACGGGTGGAGGTGTAGTCGACATCCAGCAGGTTGGAGCCCTGATAGATGTTGCGCACGATGAAGCCCCCCGCAACGACTTCGGCCACCACGTTCGCATCGGCGGGCGGCACCGTGGGCAGCCCGGCGTCCGCGGGCTGCGAGGCAACCATCGGCTGCTCCGCGCCGGCGTCTCGTGCGCCGATGATCGCGCTGATGGCCCTCGCGGCTTCTGCCGTTGGCTGCAACGATCCGACCAGCGCCGATGCCGGCGCTCCCTTCTTGATCCACCAGCCGATTGCGGCAACCTCGTTGGCGTTCAGCGGTGTCTTGCCATCCTTCGGCATGAAGTCCTTGGCGCCGGGTGCGAGGCTCACGCGGCGAAACAGCTCACTCGCGGCGGAATCGCCGGGCTTGATCACCGGGCCGTGAGTGCTGCCTTTCATGAGCGACACGTAGCTCACGACGGAAAGGCCGCCGGACTTCTTGGAGTTGTTGTGGCAGCTGGAACAGCGCTGCTCGAGCGCCGGCTGCACCACATCCAGATAGATGTCCGCTGAGGCAACGTCCTTTGGCCTGGGGCGTGGTGCCGCGTCTGCCGGCAGACCGGCCAGCACCCTGATCGGTCCCGGCGCGTACTGGAGAAGATACGTATCGCCGTGAGTCAGATTGCCGCCGAGATGCCCGGTGAGGAACATCAGGAAGAGCGTGATCGTGACCGCCGCGATCCGGAATGTCGGGTTGGCCGCCCACGGCTGTGCCCTGATCACCGAGATGACACACGCGGCCACGCACAGCGCCACCCCCGCCCAGCGATGAGCTTCCACCGCCGGCATGTCGCGGAAAGAGTCCTCGCTGGCGTGCATGAAGCCGAGCACCACCGTCGCAATCGCGGTGAGTGCTCCCGCCGCCCACAACACAGACAACGTACCCTCCAGGGATTCGAATCGCCTGAAGCGCACGAGAATTTCGAGCGCGACCGCCAGCGTGATGATGCCCAGCGGCAGGTGCAGGACGAGGACGTGGAAACGTCCCAGAAACCAGGTGAAATGCTCCATCGAGAATGCGGCGTGCGCAGGCGCTAAGCGAGAACGCCCTGGATCACCTGGCCTGCTACGTCCGTCAGCCGGAAGTCGCGCCCCTGGTAGTGAAACGTCAGACGCGTGTGATCTATGCCGAGCAAGTAGAGCATCGTCGCATTGAGGTCGTGCACTTCGACTGGGTTCTCCGCTACGTTGTAACTGAAGTCATCGCTGCGGCCATACGCGATACCGGGCTTGGTGCCGCCGCCGGCCATCCAGATGGTGAAATTGCCGCCGTGATGGTCGCGACCCGAGTTCGGATTGATGCCGCCCTGCGCGTAGACCGTGCGACCGAACTCGCCCTTGAAGGTCACCAGCGTGTCTTCGAGCAGGCCGCGTTGTTTCAGGTCGGTGACGAGAGCCGCGCAAGGCTGATCCACGGCCCAGCAATTCGGCGGATGGCGGCGCGCGATCGCGACGTGGTGATCCCAGCCCACGTCGATCAGATTGATGTATTTCACGCCGCGCTCGACCAAACGCCGCGCGAGCAGGCAATTGCGAGCGAACGTACCCGGCGTGCGCACCAGCGGACCATACATGTCGAGAACGTACTCAGGCTCGTCCGAGATGTCGGTCACCTCCGGAACGGACTCCTGCATGCGATAGGCCATTTCGTACTGCGCGATCTTCGACAGCACTTCGGGGTCGCCGGAATGCTGGTACTGGTCCATCGCGACGTCGTGGATGAAATCGATCTGGTCCCGACGCTCGTCGCGATCGATGCCGGCGGGGTTTTCGACGTACAGCACGGGCGTGCTTCCCGATCGAAACTCCACGCCCTGATGTCGCGACGGCAGGAATCCCGCGGACCAGGTGGCCGGAGTAGAACCGACCGCGGCCGATTGGTACTGGCTCTTCATCACGACGAAGGCCGGGAGGTTTGCGTTGTCGGTGCCGAGGGCGTAGTTGATCCAGGCACCCGTCGATGGACGGCCGGGGAGCTGAAATCCGGTGTGCATCAGAATGTCCGCCGGATCGTGGTTGACCTGCGGCGTCCAGATCGAATGAATGAACGTGAGGTCATCGGCAATCGCACCGACGTGACGGAACAGGTCGGAGACCCAGCGGCCGCACTGTCCGTACTGCTTGAACGGCGCGATGGGCGCGAGCACCGGGAAAGTCGACTGGGCGTTGGACATCGAAGAGATCTTCGCCGTGCCCTTTACCGACGGCGGCAGCTCGGTGCCGTGGTACTTGAACAGCTCGGGCTTGTAATCGAACGTGTCCACCTGGGATACGGCTCCCTTCATGTGGATGTCGATCACGCGCTTCGCGCGCGCCCGGAAGTGGCCCGTGCCGAGCTTGCCCTGGTCCGGCGCGGATCCCGCGGCCATCGCGGGCTTCGGGTTTGCGGTGGCGGCAATGGCCTTGAAACCGCCGGCGAGCAGTTCCGCCGCAGCGAGCGCGCCAAGACCCATCGAGGTCCTCAGGATGGAGCGGCGGGAGATATTTGCCAGCACTTGCGGATCGATCGACTTGCGGAACATTGCGGTCCTCGTTAGCGCAACGTGTACGCGTCCGGCGTGTTCATCACTCCGGCGGTGACGACGGTCATTGCTGCGAGCTCGAGCGGGTCAGCCTCGGGATCGACTGGCGACACGCCAATGGAGAGCAGCTTCTGCGCTTTTTCCGGTTTGGCTTTCATTCGCTCCAGCTCCGAGTGGAGCAGCTTCCGGGTTGCCGCCAGCTCGGTCGCCCGCGGCGAACGCCGTACGGCCAGGCGCCAGAGTGTGGTGAGCTGCTGATCCTCATCGGCGGAGGCGCGCAACACGCGCTCCGCGAGCTTGCGATAAGCCTCCACGAACTGCGTGTCGTTCAACAACACGAGGCCCTGCAACGGCGTGTTCGATATCGGCCGGCTCACGCTGGCGTCGTTGCGATTCGGCATGTCGAATACATCGAGATTGGCGACCGGAGCGTTGCGCTTGACGTACGTGTACATCGAGCGCCTGTGCATCTGGTCATCCGGCACATTGGTCGGATAGACCGTCAGACCGGTAGCCACGCCGTACCAGATGGCGGGCGGAGCGTAAGGGAAGACGCTGTCGCCGCCGACTTGTTTCAGCAACAAACCCGACGCCATCAGCGCGTTGTCGCGGATGACCTCGGCCGGCATGCGGAAGCGCGGGCCCCGCTCGAGCAGGGTGTTCCGTGGATCCTTCTCGAGGTTCTCGGGAGTGATATTCGAGTCCTGCCGGTAGGTGGCCGACATGACCATCAGCTTGTGCATGTGTTTGATGTCCCAGCCGGACTTGATGAACTCGATGGCCAGGTAGTCGAGCAGCTCGGGGTGGCTGGGATTCGTCCCTTGCGTGCCGAAGTCCTCGACGGTCTGCACGATGCCGGTGCCGAAGTGGCTCTGCCACATCCGGTTGACGTACACGCGCGCGGTCAGCGGGTTCTTCGGGTCCATCAACCACTGGGCCAGGCCCAGCCGGTCGCGCGGCAGCTTCTCGTTCCAGGCGAACACGCGCGGCAGACCCTGCGGTTTCACTTCCTGCCGGTAGGCGTTATAGACGCCGCGATCCAGCACGAAGCTTTTTCGATACAGCGGCTGGTCGCCGGCCACCATCACCTTCCTGATCGCGGCGCGGATTTTCTGTTCAGCGATCTGGGCTGCGGAGAGCCGGGCCTTCGCGTCGACAACCGTGGGATCCTTCGCCGCGCGAATCTCCGCCAGTTGTCGGCGCGCGTCGCTCTCGGTGACAGAAGCCAGCAGCGCGGGATTGTGCAGATAAGCCACTTCCATCGGCGTCAGCGCGCGAGTGATGACGCGCAGCTCATCGAGCGCGCCATCCACCAGCTCCGTCCGGTTGAAGTTGGTGCCGCTCGAGAGGCCGTAGTAGGCGAAGAACAAGCTGTCAGCCGGGCCCTGGGGCAGGGCGCTCAGGGTGAGGTGGTCGTGCTCGATCGTCACCGGCGCGAGCTTGCCGTCAATGTAGAAGCGCATGCCCTTCGCGCTGGAATGGCCGTCGTACGTGGTGGTGACGTGCACCCAGCGCCCAGCCGGCACCGGATCTCGCAATGAGATCTTGAGCTGCTCATAGGGCGCGTTGTGGGTGATGGCGTACGTGAGCCGGCCTTCCAGCAGTCCGATCTCGTAGCCTTGCCCGTTCACACTGCCGGAGCTGTAGAGCACGTTGGCAGCCGGGCCTTCGGGCCGGGTGCTGTCTACGTAGGCGGGTTCCGGTCGCAGCCTGACCCAGAAGTCGAGCGAGTAGGGCTGGGTGCGCTCGAACATGCCGACGCCCTTGGCCGTGGCGACCACGGAGTCGTGCATCTGCACGCCCTTGCCGCGCGCACCGTCCACGAACGTGACGTTGCTGACGAACCCCGGCTCGCGTCCGGGAATACCGGAACGCGTCCACAGCACGCGACCTTCCTTCAGCCAGGTTCGCAAGCCTCGCTTCTTGATGATGCCGCCGTCGCTGAGCAGCTCGTCGGTGTAACCGGCGGCAATCAGCTGCTCCAGCGCCCACTCGACCTCCTGCGATGCCAGGCGAGGCAGGCCAGGATCGGCCTTCATCGCTTCCAGGTCCGCCAGCATCCCTGCGCGGCGGCGTCCTGATTTCGAGGCGCCCGAAAGATTGGGAACGGGCTTGCCGGCCGCCACGTCCGCAGCGATCTTCGCCTGCAGAAACTCGATTGCCTCGGGCCGCGTCATCTTCCGAAGGGCTTTCTGCAGTGGCGAATTCGGGTCCTGCGGATAGACGCCGGGGCCTTGCTTTTGCGCGTCGACCATCAAGGGCGTCAGATCGCCCACGTAGGCGTCATCGAACGGGTAATACGCCTGCGTGTCTTCGTCGATCGATGCCTTCACCTGCTCGGCCAACCGGTCCAGCGGGGCCGCAGCGACGGCCGCCTCGGCCTTGGCGCGCGCGGCGCGGAGAGCCTCGTCGTACTCCGCTTGCCTGGCGAGCGTCGCTGCGTGGGCCTCGTGAAGTTGCTCGGACTGTTTCGGCGACGGCCACAACAAGTAGGGGCCTTGTGGTGTACCGCGATTGAAGCCGCCGCCGCCACGTTCATCCATTTGGTTGAAGAATGCCGCGATCGCGTAGTAGTCGGCCTGACTGATCACGTCGTACTTGTGGTCGTGGCACTTCGCGCAGCCCAGGGTCAGACCGAGGAAATCCTTGCCGATGAGCTCCGTGCGCTCCTGCACGTAATTGGTGCGGAACTCCTCGTCGATCGATCCGCCTTCCGAATCCTGTCGGCCGGCCTTGAGAAAGGCCGTGGCCAGAAGCTGCTCGCGGGTCGGCTTGCCGCCGTTCAGCTTGTCGCCGGCGAGCTGCCAGATGACGAACTGGTCGTACGGCAGGTTCTGTTTGAAGGCCGAGATGAGCCAGTCGCGATAGGGATAGCTGAGCGGGCGCTGGCCATCGTTGAGACCGCCGCGGGTATCGGCATAACGCGCCGCATCCAGCCAGATGTTGGTCTGGCGCTCGGCGTATTCGGTCGAGGCCAGCAGGCGATCGACGAGCCGCTCGTACGCCTTGGGATCGTCGTCGGCGACGAACGCATCCACTTCCTCGAGCGTCGGCGGCAGGCCGGTAAGGTCCAGCGTCACGCGGTTGATGAGCGTCTCGCGATCGGCGGGCTTCGACGGCGACAACCCGTTCTCGGCGAGCTTCGCGTAGATGTAGCGGTCGATCTCGTTGATCGCCTGACTGTCCCACTGGGTTCTGGCGGGGTGGACGAGCGTCGGCGTGATGTAGGCCCAATGCTTCTTGTAGCTCGCACCCTGGTCTATCCAGCGTTCCAGGATCGCGATGTCACGGGCGCTGAGACTCTTGTGCGTCTCCTTCGGAGGCATTCGGAAGTCGATGTCCTGCGAGGACACGCGTTTGATGAGCTCGCTCTTACCGGGATTTCCCGGCACGATCGCACGATGCCCCTTGTTCTCTGGCAGCTCACCGGTGGCAACCTCGCGGTCATCGAGGCGCAGGCCCGCTTTCTGGGTGGCCTGACCGTGGCAGGCGAAGCAGTTCTGCGAAAGGATCGGGCGGACATCCCAGTTCCAGTCCGGCCGATCCGGAATCGGTACAGCGCCCGGCTCGGTGACGGCCGGCGCGCCCCCGTGGCTGAGGATCAGGAAGAGACCGACCACCAGAGCGCCGCCGCCTGCTGCCAGACTGAGTGGGCTCAACTTGGTCATTACTTCCTCCCCCTCGGAAAGCTATCGCTGCGCGATAAGGATGTGATGACGGTGCAACGATAGGAGCATCCGTGCGCGCCGTCTGTCCTCTCGGCTATGGACAGACCCGTTTTCGTGCGGCAGATAGTGTCCCGTCGACAACGGCTTGCCGAAACGATCATGGCCAAAGAGCATCAGAATCGCGTGCAGCGACGAGACTTCCTGAAGGGCGCTGCGGTCGGGGGGCTGGCCGCAGCGGTGGCGCCACTGACATCCGATGCGCAGCACTCAGGTGCGCAAGGTGTCGCCTACAAGAGTTGCGGTAGCGACTACATGGTCGATGTCATGCGTGGCCTCGGCATCGAGTACTTCGCCGCCACTCCGGGAAATACGTTCATGGGCCTGCACGAGTCGGTGGTGAACTACGGCATGACGACAGCGCCGAATCTGCGGTTCATCACCACCATGCATGAGGAAGCTTCGGTCGCGATGGCGCACGGCTACGCCAAGATCGAAGGCAAGCCGATGGCCTGCGCCTTTCACGCCACCGTCGGGCTGCAGCACGCATCGATGGCCATCTACAACGCGTATTGCGATCGGGTGCCCGTATTCATGATCACGGGGGCCGGCATCGAAGCGGACCAGCGAAAGAGTCCGGTCGAGTGGACTCACACGGCGCTCGACGGGCCCGGAATGGTGCGCGACTACACCAAGTGGGACGACACGCCAGGCAATCTGCAAGGCTTCGGTGAAAGCGCGGCGCGAGCGTGGAAATTTGCGATGACGCCGCCATACGGGCCAACGCTGCTCGCGGTGGATACCCGCTTGCAGGAGGACGACATTCCGGGCGGAGAAGAGCGGCGCCCGCCGCTCCCGACGATGCCATCCATCCGGCCGCCATCCGCGGATGCCAACACGGTGCGCGAACTGGCGAAGTTGTTGGTCAATGCCGAGCATCCGCTGATCTATGTGGATCGCTGCGCGCGCACGCCTGCGGGTCTGAAGATGACCGTGGAACTGGCAGAGCTGCTGGCCGCGCCGGTGGTGGATAGCGGCAATCGCATGGGCTTTCCGTGGCGGCATCCGCTCAACCAGAGCCGGCGTTACGGCGAGCTGCGGAGTGAGGCCGACGTTCTACTCGCGCTGGAGCCGGGCAATCCCTTCGATCTGGTGACCGCCAAGGGTCGTGACGGCACGTTGCGCCGGCAACTCGGCGCGAGCGCGAAATCGATCACCATCTCATCGGCCGAGCTGTACCCGAAAGGCAATTACCAGAACCTGCAGCGCTATGCCGGGATGGTCGACATCGCGGTACAGGCCGACGCCGAAGCCACACTGCCTTTTCTCATCGAAGAAGTGAGGCGCCTGATGCCAGGTGCGCGCTCGGCCTACGACGCCCGCGCCAAGGCATTCGCCGAGGCCCAGGCGCAGGATTTCAACGATGCCTTGCAGGAGGCGGTCTATGGTTGGGACGCGAGCCCGATTTCGATGCCGCGTCTGCTGATGGAGATCTACGAAGTCATCAAGCGCGAGGACTGGTGCCTGCTCTCGCACCATTACTGGCAGAGCAGCTGGGCCCAGAGGCTCTGGGCCGCCGAGCGGCACCATCAGTACATCGGCGGCTCCGGCGCGGACGGCGTCGGCTATACCTCACCGGCCAGCCTCGGCGCCGCACTGGCGAACCAGAAACACGGTCGTCTCAGTGTGGCGGTGGTCGGCGACGGGGACCTGATGTTCGGGCCTGGCATCCTGTGGACCGCCGCGCACGAGCGGATTCCGATTCTTTATATCGTGCACAACAACCGCGGCTACCATCAGGAAATCATGCAGATGCAGGCGATCGCCAATCGGCGTCAACGTGGCATCGATCGCGCAGGCATTGGCAACGCGATCACCGATCCCAACATCGACTACGCGCTCGTGGCCCGCGGCCTGGGCGTCTACAGCGAAGGCCCGATCGAAAAGCCGAGGGATCTGGGGCCTGCGCTACGGCGTGCAGTCGCGGTGGTGAAGAAGGGCGAGCCGGCGCTGATCGACGTCGTGTCGCAAGGCCGCTGAGAAGGAGTCGCGATGCTACGCCTGAACTGCCTTCTCGCGGCGGCTCTGTCGCTCTCGTGCGGTACCGCGTTCGCTCAGTCCGCGCCCGCGGGCGACGCGGTTCGCGGCAAGGACATTTATGTTCGCGACGGGTGCTACGCCTGTCATGGCTATCAGGGACAGGGCAGCAATGCCGGCTCCCGGCTCGCGCCGAACCCGATACCTTTCGCCGCGTTTGCGCATCAGTTGCGCAATCCGCGCGCGCGAATGCCGGCCTATACGGCGAGCGTGATGTCCGATCAGGCCCTGGCGGACATCTATGCATTCCTGATGACCCTCCCGAAGGCGCGGGCGGTTGCGGAAATTCCACTGCTCGACCGGGCACGGCCGCGGAAACCCTAGAACCGCGCAGGCGATCGCGAGGCACGAACATGAAGCAGCTCAAGGTGGCGGCCATTACGGGAGCGCTGATGCTCGCAAGCATCGGCCTGACATCCGGCGCGCCGGACACGAAGAAAACGGACACCCCGGTCGCGGCGAATGCCACCGAGCAAGCCGCCCTCGAAGTGATGGAGAAGATGGGCTGGGGCACGAACGCCGCCACACGCGAGCTGGACGAGGATCTGTGGCACATCATCAACCAGGGCAATCTCGGTCTCATCTGGAGCCGCCCGGGGCTCAGCCTGCGAGAGCGTGAGCTCATCGTGATGGCCGTGCTCGTCGCCACCGGCTCGGACGGCGTTTCACATTTAATGCAGCACGCCGATGCCGTCGGCATCACTGACGCGCAGATCAAGGAGCTGATCCTG
>DASTRY010000036.1:0-54325 GCA_035760965.1 Steroidobacteraceae bacterium
AACGCCTGACGAGATCTGGTTTCTCGAACATCCGCCGGTGTTCACGCTCGGGATGAACGCGAAACGCGAGCACGTGCTCGCGCCCGGCGACATCCCCGTCGTGCAGATCGATCGCGGCGGGCAGGTCACGTATCACGGCCCGGGCCAGCTCGTCGTCTATCCGCTCATCGACTTGCGGCGCGCGAAGCTCGGTGTGCGCGATCTGGTCACTGCGCTCGAACGTGCCGTCATCGACTACACCGCGACGTTCGGTGTCGTGGCCGAGTGCCGGCGCAACGCGCCCGGCGTGTACGTCGAGGGCCGCAAGCTCGCGAGCGTCGGCATTCGCGTGCGGCGCGGCGCGAGCTTCCATGGCCTCGCGATGAACGTGAATCTCGATCTCGAGCCCTTCACGCGCATCAATCCGTGCGGCTATCAAGGCCTCGAGATGACGCAGCTCGCCGCGCTCGGCGGCCCGACATCCGTCGCCGTCGCCGCCGATGGGCTCGAGCCGCACCTCCTGCGCGCGCTTGGATTCACTCCGCGCTAGCCGCGCCACTCCCAGCTAGCCGCGCAGCTCCGCGCTAGCCGAAGCGCGACTTCGCGCCCGCCGAGCGCGATCACCTTCGATGCGAGCCTCGCGACGCCCTGAAATTCGCACCCATCGCCCGGCTCGTCGCCGTGTCGGATGTGCCGAAGCGGGCCGGCGTCTCACTTTCAGATCACCCGTTTCTCGCGCTCTTTTCTCGCCAGGGCGCAACGCGTGCCGCGAGGGCTACCGCATAACCGCGGCGTTACCGATGCGCGACTGACTTCATAACCCATGCCTCCCTAGCATGCCGACGCTCCACAAACACAAGGAAAAGACATGAGACTCCAAGTCGGTCTGGCCGGCGCCGCGATGGCGCTGATCCCTTTGAGCGCTGCGCTCGCGCAGGACGCGGCGCCCGCGGCAACCGACGCCGCGGCCGTCCTGCAGCGGCTCGAGGAGGCCGAGCAACGCATCAAGGTGCTCGAACGCAAGCTCGAGTTGCAAGACGAAGCGACCACCGCCGCAACGGCGTCCGCTCCCGTCGTGCGCGCGCAGCCGAACCGGTGGGCGATTCAATCCGCGGACGGCGCGAATTCCGTCCGTCTGCGCGGGGTGCTCCATGTCGACGGCCGCCACTTCGAAGGCGATGGCAGCCCGGCGACGGCCAACACGTGGCTGCTGCGCCGAGTGCGCCCGATGGTCGAGGGCACGTTCGCGAAGTACTACGACTTTCGCTTCACGCCCGATTTCGGCGGCGGCAAGACTGTCGTGCAAGACGCGTACGTAACAGCCCGCTTCAAGCCGTGGGCGCAAGTGACGGTCGGCAAGTTCAAGGTGCCGGTCGGTCTCGAGCGCATCCAGTCCGCGAACGACTTGCGCTTCATCGAGCGCGCGTTCCCGACGTCATTCGTGCCCAATCGCGACATCGGCGTGCAGCTCGCGGGCAATCTCTCGGGCGGTGTCGTCGGCTATAACGTCAGTTACACCAACGGCGTGGTCGACGGCGGCAGCAGCGAGAGCAACGCCAGCCCCGACGTCGAGAACGACGCGAAGGGGGATGTCTCTGCGCGCGTGTTCTTCCAGCCGTTCCTGAATTCGGAGCGCTTCGCGCTGCGCGGGCTCGGCTTCGGGATCGGCGGAACGTACGTCGATTCGACGGGCAGCTCGACGAACACGCTGCTGCCTTCGTACAAGACCCCCGGTCAGGCGACCTTCTTCAGTTACCGCAGCGCGACCGCCGGCACCAACGCGACCTTCGCGGACGGACAGCGCCTGCGCTGGTCGCCCCAGTTCTACTACTATTACAGCAGCTTCGGTTTCCTCGGCGAGTACGCGGTCGTGTCGCAGGACGTGCGCCGCGTGAACGGCACGGTGAATCGCAGCGACACGCTCGACCACAAGGCGTGGCAGCTCCAGTTCTCATGGCTGCTGACGGGCGAGGACGAGTCGTTCGGCGCCGTGACGCCGGCGGCGAGCTTCGAGCTCGGCAAGCCCGGGCGCGGAGCGTGGGAGCTGGTGGCACGCGTGCAGGAGCTCACGATCGACGCGGCAACGTTCGCCGGTGGCGCAGACTCGTTCGCGAATCCCGCCACGGCCGCGCGGCGCGCGCGAGCCACGGGCATCGGCGTGAACTGGTATCTCAATCCGAACGTGAAGTGGTCGGTGAATTACGAGCAGACGCGCTTCGACGGGGGTGCCGCGACGGGCGACCGGCCGGATGAGAAGGCGTTCCTGACCCGCATCGGTCTGGCGTTTTGAGCAGCGAATTTTCGAGGAGACGGAACATGTCGTTGAAGAAGTGGTTCGGCGCCGCGGCGCTCGCAGCGGTCATCGCGGTCGTCGGTTGGCAATCGCAAGCGTACGCGGCAGGGACGGTCACGCTGCTGAACGTGTCGTATGACCCGACGCGCGAGCTCTACGCCGAATACAACGCGGCCTTCGAGAAGTACTGGAAGGCGAAGACCGGGCAGGACGTGAAGATCAACCAGTCGCACGGCGGCTCGGGCAAGCAAGCGCGCTCGGTCATCGACGGCCTGCCGGCGGACGTCGTGACGCTCGCGCTCGCAGGCGACGTCGATCAGATCGCGACGCAGGGCAAGCTTTTGCCGGTGAACTGGGAGAGTCGCCTGCCGCACAACAGCGCCCCATACACATCGACGATCGTGTTCCTCGTGCGCAAGGGCAATCCGAAGGGCATCAAGGACTGGGGCGACCTCGTGAAGCCCGGCGTCAGCGTCATCACGCCGAATCCGCGCACGTCGGGCGGCGCGCGCTGGAACTATCTCGCGGCGTGGGCCTGGGCGCTTCACCAGCCGGGGGGTAACGAGGCCACGGCGAAAGCCTACATGGCGAAGCTGTTCAAGAACGTGCCCGTGCTGGACACCGGCGCGCGCGGCGCGACGACGACCTTCGTACAGCGCGGTATCGGCGATGTGCTGCTCGCGTGGGAGAACGAAGCGCTGCTCGCGATCCGCGAGATCGGGCCGGACAAGGTGGAGATCGTCGTGCCTTCCATCAGCATCCTCGCCGAGCCGTCCGTGACCGTGGTCGACAAGACGGTGCTGCGCCGGGGCACGCGCGACATCGCGACGGCGTATCTCAACTACCTCTACTCGAAAGAGGGGCAGGAGATCATCGCGAAGAACTACTACCGGCCGCGCGATCCGGAAATTCTCGCGAAATACGAGAAGCAGTATCCGAAGCTGAATCTCGTCACGATCAAGGATTTCGGCGGCTGGGCCGCCGCCACGAAGACGCACTTCAGCGACACGGGGACGTTCGTGCAGGTGACGACCGGGCAGTAGCGGTATCGAAAGGAGTGCGGGGCGCGTCGGATCGATCGGCGTCCCCGTCACTCCACGACTAGCTTGTACCCGCTTCCCGCCGACGTCTGCAGCAACTGCGGCGCCGCCGGGTCCGCCTCGATCTTCTGCCGCAACCGGTGCACGAGCTGCTTCAGCAGCTGACGATCGCCGGAATTGCGATGGCCCCACACCTGCACGAGCAACCGGTCGGAGCTCACCGTGCGACCGGCGTTCGCCAGCAGCATCTGTAGCAAACGGAGCTCGAGCTTCGTCAGCCGCACCGGATTGCCGCCGCTAATGCGCACCGTGTGTTCCTGCACGTCCAGCGCCACGCGTCCCGCCGCGACGGGCGAGTTGTTCTCGATGCCCGCCCGGCGCAGCAGCGCCTTGATCCGCGCGAGCAGCGTGCGCGGGCTGAACGGTTTCGTGAGGTAATCGTCGGCGCCGAGGTCGAGCGCGCGAATCAGGTCTTCCTCCTCGCCGCGCACGGTCAGCATCATGATTGGGATGCGCGACTTGGCCCGGATGGCCTCGCACACCTGGAATCCGCTCGCGCCCGGCATGTTGATGTCGAGCACGGCGATGTCCGGCGATTCCTCCTCGAATGCGCGAATCGCCGCCGGCCCGTCGGCGGCCTTGACGACGAGATAGCTGGCCTGTGTGAGCGTGAACGCGATGAGTCCGAGCAGGTCGCGGTCGTCATCGGCGATCAAAACTTTCATTCGTACCTCATGCCTCGGCGGTCTCTGCCGGCAACGTCACGGTGAATCGCGTGTGGCCGTCCGGCGTGCGCGTCGCGGCGATCTGCCCTCCGTGCCGCTCGACGATGGACTTCGAGATCCACAGCCCGAGCCCGAGCCCGCCCGGCTCCGGCTCGACGTCCGCGCCGCGTTGGAAACGCTCGAAGATCGACTGGTCGCTGCCTTCCGGCATGCCCGGCCCTTCGTCCTCGACCCACGCGCTGACGTGCCCCTCGGTCGCGCTCGCGCCGACGCGGATCGGCGTTGCTTCGGGCGCAAATTTGCTGGCGTTCGCGATCAGGTTGACGAACACCTGCGTGAGCCGCTGCGCATCGCCGTCGATCAGCGGCAGATCCTCGGGCAGCGAAACATCGAGCGTCTGCTGACGCTGCGCGAGCAGCGAGCCGATCAACGTCCGCGCCTCCTCGATGATGTCGGCCAGGGCGACGCTCTGCCGCCGGATGCTGAGCTGCCCCGATTCGATGCGCACGCTCTCGAGCAAGTTGTCGATGAGCTGCGTGAGCCGCTGCGTGCCGCGCTCGAGGGACAGCACGAGCTCGCGCTGCTGCTCGGGCGGCATCGTCGTGAGCCCGTCGCGCAGCAGCTCGATCGACGCCAGCTGCGCCGCGAGCGGCGTGCGGAATTCGTGCGAGATGTTCGCGAGCACCGTGTCACGCGCGCGCCGTACGGCTTCGAGCTCCGTTTCGTCGCGGATCACCTGCACCTGCAAGCCTTCGGCGAGGTCGGAGCTCGTGATGACCGTCGTGCGCAGGCCGCGCTCCCCGGTCTGCAACGATTCCACCGCTTTCGCGCTCCCTTCCGCGCGCGCCTGGAGAATGGGGCAATTGAAGTCGCACGGACGGCGGCCGTTCTCCGGGCGCGGCTGCAACACATCGCCGCAGAAGCGGCCCACGGCATCCTCGGGCTTCACGCCCAAGAGCTTCGCGGCTTGCGGATTCAGATAACGAATCGTGCGGTTCTTGTCCACCGCGTACACGCCCTCGACGATTCCCGTGAGCACGGCGTTCGCTTCCGCTTCGTGCCGGCGCAGCGTGCCGGTGAGATCGACGAGATTGCGCCGCATGTCCTCCATCGTGCGCGCGAGCTGGCCGACTTCGGCCGGCCCGCCGGGCGGGATGGAGGTGGAGAAATCGCCGCGCCCGAGCCGGATCGCGGCATCCGTCAGCGCTTCGATCGGCGCCGCGACCAGCTGGCCGAGGATGATGCCGCCGACCACGGCAAGGAGCGACAGGATGATGGCCGTCAGCACGAGCCGCCGCACTAGCCGGCTCGCGGACTTGTCGATATCGGCGGCAGGCAGGCGCGTCTCGATGAACGCGATGGCTTCGCCCGTCGAGGCGAACACGGGGAAGCTCGACGCGTACACATCGAGCGGTGCAATGCGCTGGACCGCCGAACGCCCGTCGGCGAGCCCCGCGGAGTGCAAGGCCGTGAAGGCATTGACCTTCGCCGAGGGAAAGCCGCGATAGTTGATGAGCCGCACGTCGAGCCCGACGTGCTGGCTCAGGGTGCGAGCCAGCTCGGCATCAAGGAAACGCACGATGAACACGCGTGCGCCGGGGCGGCTGCCAAGCGACGTCACGGCGCCGAAGAGCGGATAGGGCGAGCTCGCCGGGGTCGCGAGGAAGGTCTCGCCTTGTTCCGCGTTGGCCGTGAGGATGTCCGCCCACGGAATCGTCGCGCCTGCGTCCGCGACCAGCTGATCGCCCTCGAACACCGCGCACGCGTCGATGCCGCCGGTCTCGCAGAAGCGGCGCAGGAGCTGCGCGATCGCAGGTCCCCGATTCTCGCTCATCATCCGCTGCAAGGCGGGCCGCTCGGCCAGCGCCCGCGCCGCCGAGAGCGCGTCCTCGCCCATGCGGCGCAGGTCTTCGCGAGCGATCGCGCCGGCGAGCTGCACGCGCGCCTTGCCCTGCTCGTCCGCGAGGTCGCGCAGCATCCCCACCGCAAAGATCGAGATGCCCGTCACGACGAGCACGACGATCGCCACGTTGATACCCGCCAGCGAATACCCGAGGCCCGCCTTGCGCGGGTCGAACCGTAAGCGCGCGGCGAGCTGTTTCAGGCGCTCGAACATCGAGCTCAGTGGCCCTTGTAACCCGTGCGCTCGACGAGCGTCTTCACGATGAGCGTCAGTACCGCGAGCAGGGTGAGGAGCGAGGCGACGGCGAACGCGCCGACGAAGTTGTACTCGTTGTAGAGAATCTCGATGTGCAGGGGCATCGTGTTCGTGAGCCCACGGATGTGGCCCGAGACGACCGAGACGGCGCCGAATTCGCCCATGGCGCGAGCGTTGCAGAGAATCACGCCGTACACCAGCCCCCAGCGCACTTTGGGCAGGGTGACGCGGAAGAAGGTCATCCAGGCGCCGGCGCCGAGCGTGATCGCCGCTTCTTCCTCGTCGTTGCCGAGCTGCTGCATGAGCGGAATCAGCTCGCGCGCGACGTAGGGGAAGGTGACGAACATCGTCGCGAGCACGATGCCGGGCAGCGCGAAGATGATGCTGATGTCGTGCTCCTGCAGCCAGACGCCGAACCAGCCCTGCAGGCCGAAGAGCAGCACGTACACCATGCCCGAGATCACCGGCGACACCGCGAGCGGCAGATCGATCAGCGTGATGAGGAAGCTCTTGCCGCGGAACTCGAACTTCGCGATCGCCCAGGACGCGGCGAGCCCGAAAATCGTGTTCAGCGGCACCACCACCGCGGCCGTGAACAGGGTGAGCTTGATCGCCGAGACGGTGTCGGGATCGACGAAGGCGTGCAGGTACGCATCGACGCCCTTCTCGAAGGCCATCACGAATACCGTCGCGAGCGGCGCGAACAGCAGCGCCGCGAGGAACGCGAGCGATACCGTGATGAAGAACGCGCGCACGAGGGACGTCGTGAGCGTATCCCGTCCCGGCCGCGCGGCATGCTCGTCGATGAAGATGTTGGCGACGCGATTGGCGGCCATCAGCGCGTCCTCACGTGGCGGCGCCGGCCCCAGGCCTGCAACAGGTTGATCGCGAGGAGCATCGTGAACGAGATGGCGAGCATCACCGTACCGAGCGCCGCGGCGCCGCGGTAGTCGAACTGCTCCAGCTTGATGACGATGAGGAGCGGCGTGATCTCCGTCTTCATCGGCAGGTTGCCCGAGATGAAGATGACCGAGCCGTATTCGCCGACGCCGCGCGCGAACGCAAGGGCGAAGCCGGTGAGCATCGCCGGCAGCACCGTCGGCAGGATGATGCGCCGGAAGATGTGGAAGCGGCCCGCACCCAGCGTTTCCGCGGCATCCTCGATGTCCTTCTGCACCTCCGCGAGGGCGGGCTGCACGGTGCGTACCATGAAGGGCATGCCAATGAGAGTGAGCGCGACCGTCACGCCGATCCACGTGTACGCGACCTTGATGCCGAGCGGCTCGAGGTACTGGCCGATCCAGCCGTTCTGCGCGAACACCGTGGTCAGCGCGATGCCCGACACCGCCGTCGGCAGCGCGAACGGCATGTCGATCAGCGCGTCGATGATCTTCTTGCCGGGGAACTCGTACCGCACGAGCGTCCACGCGATGATGAAGCCGAACACGAGATTGATGGCCGCCGCGAGCACCGAGGCGCCGAAGGAGAGGCGATACGAGCCGAGCGCGCGCGGTTCGAGAACCGTGTGAATGAACTCGTGCCAGCTCATGCCGGCCGCCATCAGCACGAGCGCCGCAAGCGGCAGGAGCACGATCGCGCTCAAGAAGAACGTCGTGAAGCCGAACGTGAGCCCGAAGCCGGGCAGCACGCTCGGCTGTCGCAAGGGCCGCGCGACCGCGCGGTCAGGTTCGAAGGCGATTGCCGATGGCTCAGCTGACACTACCTGAAACTCCGTTGTGCCTTCCCGGAGAGATTCATGTCTGCACCTCGGGCTCGCGATACACGACGAGCAGCGGCCAGCGCGGCGTCGACAGCAGCTCACCGAAGCGCTGCGCGAGACCCTTGATCTCCGAGACGCCGAGAATCAGCAGCTGATCGGTGGAGTCGCCGAGCCGGCGCGCGAGCTCGCTCGCGACGTTGCCGATGCGCAGCTCCGTGCGCATCTCGAGGCCGTGCACCGCTTGCGCCTCGGCGCGCGCGTCGAGCAGAGCGCGCATGCCCTGCGGGCGCTGCGTTTCCGTCGCGCCTTGGGGAATCACGTCGACGTAAATGGCTTCCGCATGCAAGTGGCGCAGCAGGCTCGCGGACACGGCGAGCGTCGCCGCGCGCGCTTCTTCATCCGCCCAATGAATGAGCACTCGCTGCGGCGAGGGTGCGTTCGGCGGCAGCACGAAGACTTCTTCGGCGCCGCGCTGGAGCAGACATTCGATGCTCTTCAGCGATTCCGGCTGCGCGGCGATGACCGCGGCGCCCGAGAAGACGCCTTCCTGCGAGGCACAGTCGCGACTGCCGTTCAGCGCGGGCTCGACACGCGCGGCGACGCGCGTCTTCATGCGCGTCGCCAGCTCGACGAGCAGCGGCTGCGCGCGCAGCCGCGCGACCTCGCTCTCGCTCGGCGCGCAGGCCGTGAAGCTCGAGAGCGGCGTCGGCAGCACGTGCACGCGGCGCACACCGATGACCACGTTCTGGCCCGGCCGCACGTGAAAGGCGCGCTGCTCCGGCTGCGTGCGGGTGACTTCGAGAAAGTGACCTTCCTCGCCGTTCACGCGCGCGAGCTGCACTTCTTCCGCGCCTTTCGTCAGCCGCACGCGCAGGCGTTCGAGCGCGCCGGTGAACAGCACTTCCTCGATGGTTCCCAAGGCGAGATAGCTGCCGGTCAGCGCTTCGCGCGTCGGTGCGAGCTCCACTTCCTCCGGCCGCAGAACGGCGACCACTTCGTGCTCGCGTCCCGGCGGTGACCCGTTGACGGTGTGCTCGCGCCGCGGCTCGCCCTTCGCGAACTGGATGCCGTGCTTCGATTGACGCGCGAGCAGCAGGTTGGCCGCGCCGAGAAAGGTGGCGACGAAGCGTGTCGCGGGACGGGTGTACAGCTCGTCCGGCCGGCCCATCTCCAGCAAGCGGCCGAGATTCATGACGCCGATGCGATCGGCGAGCGCGAACGCCTCCTCCTGATCGTGCGTGACGAGCACGGTGGTGATTCCGAGCTCACGCTGCACCTGACGGATGGTGCGCCGCAGCTCTTCACGAATCTTGGCGTCGAGCGCGCCGAAGGGCTCATCGAGCAGCAGCACTTCGGGCTTGTGCGCCAGCGCGCGCGCCACGGCGACGCGCTGCTGCTGGCCGCCCGAGAGCTGCGCCGGCAGGCGCTCGTCCATCCCTTCGAGCGCGACGAGCCGCAGCAACTCCTTGCGACGCTTCACGCGCTCGGCACGCTTCATACGGCGCACGCGCAGCGCGAATTCGATGTTGTCGGCCACCGTCATGTGACGGAACAGCGCGTAGTTCTGGAACACCAGGCCGACACCGCGCTCGCGCGCGGCGACGTGCGTCACGTCGCGACCGTGCAGTGCAATTCGACCATGCTCGACGCCGGTGAGACCGGCGATCGCGCGCAGCAGCGTGCTCTTGCCGCTGCCGCTCGGTCCGAGGAGGACGAAGAACTCGCCGTCGCCGATTTCGACGGACACGTCGTTGACGACCGGAACGCCCTGATAGCGTTTGGTCACCTGGTCGAGAGTGATGGACATAGGGGTCGCAATGCTACCGGGGGCTGATCCGTCACCACAGGGCCGGGCGGTTATAAGTAAGTAACCGCGCGCGGATGAGCGGTTACATCTGGGTAACAAAACGGTCGGCCGGTCGCGGCCGGATCGCGGGGTGCCTGGATTTCGACTCGCCGGGGGTTTCCCGTACGGTGCGGCGCCCAGCAGGCGCTTCTCTCAAAGAACCATCAACACGCCTTCGGCGGCGGTCAGGTCCCGGGCCAGCGCGACGATCTGTTCCCGGCTTTCGGCCCAGATCATGTAGGAGATGGAGAGGAAATTGCCGTTCTCGCTGAGCCGCTCGGTGATGCGATCGGTGTCGACGTTGGGCGCGTGCCGCAAGACGATTGCGTGGATGTGCGCGCGAAATTCCACCGACGGACGGCCGACGACCTTGATCGGATAATCGGTCGGGAACTGCAGCAGCTCGTCACTGCCCGGCTGATCTCCACTCACCACGGTTGCCCCGCAAGCTCCGCCTTGTACTGATCGAACGCGTCCCGGATGCGCTTGTAGCAGGGCCCGGGATTGCCCGTGCCGACGGGCTTGCCGTCGAGCGTCGTGACCGCGGACATCTCGCGCACGGCGGCGGTGAGCCAGATCTCCTCGGCGTTGCGCAGCTCGGACTCGGTGATCCGGGTCGCTCGATGAGGAATGCCGGCGCGCTCCGCCAGCTCTTCGATCACGCCGCGCGTGGTGCCCGGCAGGATCTTGCGCGAGTTCGGCGGCGAGCGAATCTCGCCCTGGATGACGACGTGTACCGCCGACGACGACGCTTCCATCAGCTCACCGTCGCGCAGAAGAATCGTCTCGCTGGCGTTCGCATCCACCGCGAGTTGCCGGAGCAACACGTTCGCGAGCAGCGAGACCGATTTGATGTCGCAGCGCGCCCAGCGCGTGTCGGGCGCAGTGATGGCCGCCACGCCGTTCTCGAGCGCGGCGGCGCTGGCAACCGGAAACGGTGCGGCGAAGGCAAACACAGTGCGGGGAACGTTCGGCAGCGGTGCGTGGTTCCGGCCGCGCTCGGCGCCGCGCGTGACTTGCCAGTACACGTATTGGTCGGCGGTGCCGTTCGGCGCGATGAGCTGCGCGATGATGTCGTGCCATTCCTCGCGCGTGTGCGGGTCTTCCATGCGGATCTCCGCGAGGCTGCGCGTCAGGCGCTGCGCGTGCGCGCCGAACCGGAATGGGCGGCCGCCGTACACCGGCATCACTTCGTACACGCCGTCGGCGTACAGGAAGCCGCGATCGAAGGGCGAGATGCGCGCTTCGTCGATCGGCAGGTACTTGCCGTTCAGGTAACAGATCGGGAAGGGTTCGGCCATATCGGTTCAGAACCAGAGCGCGACGGTGTCGACCATCTGCGTCCACAAGCCCGCTTCGGGCACGGCTTTCATCGGGTAGAGCGGCACCTTTGCGACCGTCTCGCCCGCCGTGTTCGTTACGATGAGATCGCCGACCGACTGATTCGCCGCGAGCGGTGCGACGAGCGGCTCCTTGACGTTGGCGGTGGTCTTGAGTCCCGCGAGCTCGCCGCGCCCGAGCGTCAGCCAGACATCCTGCTTCACGCCGACCGCGATGGTCCCTTCATCCGACTTGTACACGCGCGGCTTCAGCACGACCTCGCCGCGGCTCTTCACCTTGCCGGTCTCGTAGAACGTGTAGCCGTAGCCGAGCAGCGCAGCGTTTGCCGCTTCGCGTGCCTTGATGGACGGCGCGCCCATGACCACCGAGATCAAGCGCATGTCGCCGCGCTTCGCGGACGCGGCGAGACAGTAGCCCGCGGCCTGCGTGTGGCCGGTCTTGATGCCGTCCACCGAGTCGTCGCGACCGAGGAGCCCGTTGCGGTTGTACTGGCGGATGTTGTGAAACGTGAACTCACGTTCCGCGAACATCTTGTATTCCTCGGGGAAGTTGCGGATCAGCGCGCGGGAGAGCGTCGCGATGTCACGCGCCGTCGTGTGATGCTGCGGATCGGGCATGCCGCTCGCATCGACGTAATGCGTGTTCTTCATGCCGAGCTCCGCGGCGTAGTGGTTCATGATTTCCGCGAACCCCTGCTCGGTGCCGCCGAGATACTCGGCCACCGCGACGGCCGCATCGTTGCCGGACTGGATGACGATGCCGCGCAGCAGATCGATCAACGGCACTTTCGAGCCGACGTCGAGGAACATGCGCGACTCGGTCGAGTCGATCCCCTGGCGCCACGCCTTCTCGCTGATCGGCACCAGGTCGCTCATCTTCAAGCGACCCTTCTTGACCTCGTCGAACGCGATATAGACGGTCATCACCTTGGTGATGCTCGCCGGCTCGACGATCGCATCGGCGTTCTTCTCCGCGAGCACGCGGCCGCTCTCGAAGTCCATCAGGATGTACGACTTCGCATCGATGTCGGGCGCCCTGGGGATCGGTGTGCCGGCGGCGTCGGCGGCGGTGGCGAGAAGCCAAGCGAGCGAGGCGATGAAGAAGGACGAAAGCGTGCGGCGCATCCGCGGGGACCCCCGGTTAAAGACAGACGAGCGAAAGCGAGCGCGAATTCTAGCGGAACACCCGCACGCGGACCTCAGTCCAGCGCGAGGCGCACGTCACTGATTCCGATTTTCGCGAGCTGCGCGGCCACGCGATCGAACTCCGCGGTATTCGCAACAGGCCCGACGCGCACGCGGAACAGTCGCGACTTGCCGTCAGGTGGGTTCAGCACGAACGCGTTCTGAATGCCGTTCGCCTTCATGCGGGCGAGGAGCTGCGTCGCGTTGCGCTCTTCGGCAAATGCACCCGCTTGGACGTACAGCGTCGGCGGCGGTTGCTGCTCGGCGCGGGCCAGTTGGCCAGTGTCTTTCGGCGTGACGACGCGCACTTCGACGAGCGTCGTGCCTTCCTTCAGCATGTCGAGCTTGGCCGCGGCCGTGTACGAGAGATCGATGAGACGATTCTTCGCGAAGGGCCCGCGGTCGTTGATGCGCACCACGACGCTCTTGCCGTTCCGCAGGTTCGTGACGCGCGCGTACGCCGGCAACGGCAGGGTCTTGTGAGCGGCGGTCATGCCGTACATGTCGTAGGGCTCGCCCATCGCTGTCGCTTCGCCGTGGAACGTCGGACCGTACCACGAGGCGACGCCGCGCTCGACGTAGCCCTCCGCGGTGTCGAGCACGACGTACCGTTTGCCGAGCACGGTGTAGAAGGGCGGGTTGCCTCGCTTGCTGCGCGGCTCCCACTTCGGGACCGCGTCCGGAATCGAGTCGATGTCGCGCGGTTTCTCGGGAACCGAAGGGCCTGGAACCGGCTGCACCGGCGGTTGCGGCGCGGGCGGCGGCTCGCGTCGGCTGACGACGGAACAGGCGGCGAGCAGCGTGCTGAGCGAGACGGCCACGCCGAGCCGGAGCACCCTCAAGGTTGGCCCTCGATCGGCTGAGGCGCGCCTGCGGCGGCCGGTTCCGTTGCCGCCATCTCGGCCCGCACGCGCTCTGCGACGGCCTGCGCCAGATCGTGAACGGCCATCGCGTACCGCGGGCTGCGGTTGTAGCGCATGATCACCTGGAAGTTGTCGAAGCCCACGCGATACGCGGGCCCATCGCTCTGCTCGGCAAACACCAGCATCGCGGGCGTGGTCACCGGCAGAGAGAGGCGCGTCTGCACGCCTTGCGCCGCAAGGCTCGCGATCGTCTCGTTGAGCGACAGATTGCGCGTGTCCATCACGAACGTCGGATCGGGATCGAGATCCACGTCCGACATGACGGGCGCACCCGGCTGCCAGCCGTGCTCGCGGAAGTAGTTGGCGATGCTCGCGAACACATCGCCCCAGTCGCCCCACAGGTCACGGCGCTTGTCGTCCTGCGCATCGACGGCGTACTTGCGATAGCTCGAGGGCATGAACTGCGCGTTGCCCATCGCGCCCGCGTACGAGCCCAGCGTCTTCACCGGATCGAGCCGCTCCTCGCGTGCCAGCAGCACGAACTGCTCGAGCTCCTTGCGGAAGTAGTCGCTGCGCGGCGGGTAATCGAAGGCGAGCGTCGTCAGCGCATCGAGCACGCGATAGCGTCCGGTGACGCGTCCGTACTTCGTCTCGATGCCGATGATCGCGATGATGTACTCGGGCGGCACGCCGTGCGCCTTGGCGATGTCCTCCAGCTCGAGCCGATGATCGAGCCAGAGCTGCGTGCCGAGGGTGATGCGCTCCTCCGTGAGAAAGCGCTCGCGATATTCCCACCACGGGCTCACGCGCTCCGCCGGCTTCGTGATGAGCTCGATGATCTTCGGTTGCGGCTCGGCCTTGGCGAGCAGCTTGCGCAGCTCGCGCTTCGTCAGCCCGTTCCGCTGCGCGACCTCGTCGATGAACGTCTGGATTTCGGGCCGCGAGAGATCGAAGCGATTCGGCGGCGTTTGCTGGACGTTCGAGTCCGCCCGCGCCGGCACGAGCGCGACCGCTACGGCCAGCACTAGGAGGATGCGAAGGAGCACGCTACGACCCGACGAGTTTCCGGTGCGAATACAGGGACATGAGAATACCGAAGCCCGCCAGCAGGGTCACCATCGAGGTCCCGCCGTAGCTCACGAGCGGTAGCGGAACGCCGACAACGGGCAGGAGCCCGCTCACCATGCCGGCGTTGATGAATACGTACACGAAGAAGGTCAGCGCGAGACTGCCCGCCAGCAGGCGCGCGTAAGTGTCCTGCGTCTGCATCGACAGGTAGAGCGCCCTCCCGACGACGAAGAGATAGAGCAGCAGCAGGATCACGAGGCCGAGGAGCCCGAACTCCTCGCCGATGACGGCGAAAATGAAGTCGGTCGAGCGCTCCGGTAGGAACTCGAGCTGCGCCTGGCTGCCGTTCATCCAGCCCTTGCCGAACGTGCCGCCCGAGCCGATGGCGATCTGCGACTGGATGATGTGGTAGCCGGCGCCGAGCGGATCGCTCTCGGGATCGAAGAACGTGAGCACGCGCTGGCGCTGGTAGTCGTGGAGGAAGTTCCAGCCGATGAAAGCGCCCAGGGCCGCGAGGACGATGAGCCCGATGATGATCCGCAGCTGCAGCCCCGCCATCACGATGACGAGCATGCCGCCGATGGCGACGAGCGCGCCCGTTCCAAGGTCCGGCTGCGCGACGATCATCGCGACGGGGATGAACGTGAGCGCGCACAGGACGCCGAGCGAGGTGATGCTCGGCGGGAGCGCGCGGTCGTGCAGGTACCACGCGCACATCATCGGCACGGCGAGCTTCATCAGCTCCGAGGGCTGAAACCGCACGAATCCCAAGTCGAGCCAGCGCTGTGCGCCCTTGCCGATGTAGCCGATGAGATCGACCACCAGCAAGAGCGCGATGCCGACGGCGAAGAGCCACGGCGACGCGCGCCGCAGGAAGTTTGGATTCACACGGGCGAGGACGAGCATCGCCGCGGCGCCCATGAAGAGGCGCGCGATGGCCCGGCCCACCGTGGGCAGGCTCTGGCCCGACGCGCTGTAGAGCACGATGAGCCCGTAGCCGGCGACGAGCGCGAGACCGATGACCAGCGGCCCGTCGATCTTCAGCTCGAACAGCATGCGCGAGGCGCCGGTGAGCGTGCGTCGCGTGCGCGAGCCGGAGCCGACTTCTTCGTACATCATGGCGCTCAGTCTTCCGCGGGCTCGTTCGAGGGAGTGTCGCGCGGCGAGCCGGCCTTCGTCGCCTGCGTGGTGTAGGGCGACATGGGCTTCGTGCCTGCCGGCAGCGGCACTTTGAGCTGGCCGTTCGCATCGAGCAGGTAGCTGTCCATGATCTTGCGCACGATCGGCGCCGCGACGGCCGAGCCGAATCCGCCGTTCTCGACGATGACCGCGACCGCGATGCGCGGCGCTTCGGCCGGCGCGAAGCCGATGAACCACGAGTGGTCGCGCAGCCGCTCGGCGACCGTCTTCTGGTTGTCGAGCTTCTCGTTCTGGCCGACGGTGAACACCTGCGCCGTGCCGGTCTTGCCGGCCATCGTGTACGCCTTCAGCGTGCTGCCGACGCTGTACGCCGCCGTGCCGTAGCGGACGGCGCCCACCATGCCGTCGAGCACGATCTGCCATTGCTCCGGCGTCACGTTGTGCAGCTCGACGCCCTTCTGCGGCGGGAAGTACTTCACTTGGCCCGTCGCGGGATCGCGCACGCCGTTCACGAGGCGCGGCTTATAAGAAGTGCCGCGGTTCGCGAGGATGGACGTGTAGTGCGCGAGCTGCAGCGGCGTCACGAGGAAGTAGCCCTGGCCGATGCCGAAGTTCACCGTCTCGCCCGGGAACCAGATCTGATCGGCGGGGCGCGAGAAGGTTTTCCGCTTCCACTCGCGCGAGGGCAGGATGCCCGGCTTCTCGCCGCCGATGTCGATACCCGTCAGGCTGCCGAAACCGAGCGGCGCGAGGAACTCGGCGATGTGATCCACGCCGACGGTGTTGGCGAGATCGTAGAAGTACACGTCGCACGACTTCGCGATCGCATGGCGCAGGTCCATCGCACCGTGCCGGCCGGTGCGGCCCTCGCGGAACATGCGGCTGCTGCCGGGCAGGCGGTAGACGCCGTTGCAGTAGCGCGTCGCGTCCGGGTTCACCTCGTGGTTCACGAGCGCGGCGAGCGCGATCGCCGGTTTGATGGTCGAGCCCGAGGGATACGTGCCGCGCAGCGCGCGATTGAAGAGCGGCCGATCGATGTTCTCGTTCAGCGCCTGGAACTCGGCGCGCGTCAGGCCGCGGCCGAACAGGTTCGGATCGAAAGCAGGGCGGCTCACGAGCACCAGCACGTCGCCCGTCTGCGGATCGATGGCCACCGCCGCGCCGCGCTTGTCCTTCAGCGCCTCTTCGGCGACGCGCTGCGTGGGCATGTCGAGCGTCATCAGCAGGTCCTGGCCCGCGCTCGGCGCCTTCACCTTCAGGTCCGGGCGGAACGCACCCTGTTTCTCGACCGAGCGGCCCTGCGCGTTGACCAGCACCTCGCGGAAGCCGTTCGTGCCGTGCAGCTCCGGCTCGTACTTGCTCTCGACGCCGAGCTTGCCGATGAGCGTCGTGCCGTTGTACGCGGCGCGATCGATCCGCTGCATGTCGGATTCGCTGATCGCGGCGACGTAGCCGAGCGCGTGCACGGCGATCTCGTTGTTCGGGTACCAGCGCGTCTGGCGCGTCTTGATGTCGACGCCCGGGAACTCGAAGCGATGCACGGCGAAGCGCGCGACGTCCTCCTCGGACATGCGCAGGCGGATCGGTACGCTGTCGAACGGGCGCCGCGCCTTGATCGAGCGGCGCACGTCGCCGATATCGTCCGGCTCGATGAGGTGTAAATCGACCAGGCCCTGCAGGGTCTGCTCGAGGTTCGGCACTTCCTCGGGCACCAGCTCGAGCTGATAGGCCGGCTGGTTGGATGCGATGACCTCGCCGTTGCGATCGAGGATGAGGCCGCGCGCGGCCGGGATCGGCTCGTTGCGGACGCGGTTACCTTGGGAGAGCTCGGCGTAGTAGTCGTGGCGGATCACCTGCAGCAGGAACAGGCGCGCGATCAGCACCATGGTCAATGTGACGATGATCACGCCGGCGACCAGCACGCGCTGATCGAACATGCGCTGCTCGCTCCAGTGATCCTTGATGCGGACGCCGGCGACCATCTGCGGCTAGCGCGGGGAATGACCGCGTTCGAGAAGAGCGATGACGAGCGGCCAGATGAGCGCGCCGGTCAGCGTGTGCACCCAGCGCAGCGGATTCGTGATGGGGTGGCCGGTCCACCCGTCGATGGCGAACGATACGAACTCGTACGCGAGCAGCGCGAAGAACACGATGAGCGACTGCTGCAGCGCCGGCTTCGAACGGATGATCTGGTGCTCGCGGACCACGATGTACGTGACGAGCGATAGGGCGAGCGCGTGCTGGCCCAGCACCGAGCCCTGGAAGACATCGATCGCGAGCCCGGCGAAGAAGCCGAGGCCGATGCCCCCCGCGCGTGGCGCGGTGATGGAGAAATAGAGCACGGCGAGCACGAGGAACGCCGGGCGCACGATTTCGAGCCAGTGCGGCAGCGGCAGCACCGAGAGAAAGAGCGCAACGAGCGCGCTGAAGATCATCCAGCCGCGGGGTTCGCGATTCATCGCTGCGCGCCCCGGGTGGTGGCTGCGGAGAGTCCGGCGGCCCCGGAAGGCTCCGAGCCGGGGGCAGACGGGCGCGGAGTCGCCGGCTCAGCGCTCGGAGCGCTCGGCGTCGGGGCGCCGCCAGGCGTCGTGGCGCTCGGACCGCTGCCTGCGTTTGGTTTGCGTGCGTTGTCGGCCGGCGCGCTGCCGTTCGGCCTGGGCGCAGTGTTGCCGGACGCGGGTGCGCCGCTCGTCTCCGAGGCGGTGCCGCTCGATGCAGGCGCGCGGCCCGACTCAGCTCCTGAGGCGCCCGATTCAGGCGCGCGGCCCGATTCAGCTCCCGTGCCGCCTGATGCGCGGCCCGGCTCGGAGGCGCCGCTCGGCTTCTGCGCAGTACCGCCCTTGGCCGGTGCGGTGGACGCGGGTTTCGCGGGCACGCCGCCTGGCGTGCCGCTGGCCTTCTCGGAGTCCACGGGCGGTGTGCTCGGCTTGGGCTTCGGAGGCGCAACCTGCGGTTGGACATGGGGATTGCCCGCCGGCAGGTCGGCACCGCTGGTCGAACCGGGCGCCGCCGGGTGGTCGTCCCGGAACCAGACCAGCATCACTTCACGCATTCGATCCAGGTGCGCGAGCGGTTGCGCGCGCACCTGCGCCAGCGGCTGCACGGCGTCACGCTGTACCGCGGTGACCCGAGCGACCGGATAACCCTGCGGAAACACGCCGCCCAATCCTGAAGTGATCAACAGATCGCCCGGCTTCACATCGGCATTGGCCGGCAAATAGGGAAGTGCGAGCCCTGTCCCGGTGCCGGCCGCTATGGTGCGCAATCCGGTGCGTTCGATTTCGACCGGCAGCTCGTGTTCCGTGTCGGTGATGAGGATGACTTCGGCGCTCCACGGGCCGACGTGGGTGGTTTGCCCGACGAGGCCGAAATCGTCCAGCACCGCTTGCGACTTGAACACCCCGTTGCGGGTGCCGCGATTCAACAGCACGCTCTGTCGCAGGCTGTTGGGCTGCACGTTCACGACTTCCGCCACGAGCCACTTCTCCGCAACCGGCGGCAAGGCATCGCGCAGGCCGCGCAGCTCGGCGTTCTCGCGCGCCAGCGCGTCGTAGCGCAAGGTGCGAATCTCGAGCTGCCGCTGTCGGGCGCGCAGCCGCTCGTTCTCGGCCCGCAACGCATCCCGCGTCTGCATGGACTCGGACATCCAGCGCCATGCCGCCGAAGGCGAGCTGACCGCGAGCTGGATCGGGTAGGCCGCCGCCTGTAGCACATAGCGGACGTCGCGCAGCCACTCGCCGCGCTGATCGAGAAACATCAGCGTGACGGACAGGATCGCGTACAGCGCAAAGCGAAAGCCGGGCGAGGGCCCTCGGCTCGCTAGCGATCGGTTGGCGCTTACTCCGAAGGCCACTAGGACACCCCAAGCGTAGGGAGCAAGTAGTCGGACACCCGCCGGAGCTGCGGCGACTCGACGTCGGAAGCGGAAGCGCCGGCTATCACGCGGGGATTACGTCAATCTTAGAGGGAGAGACGCCCTCGCGGTGTGCGCGATCGCATACTCCGGCGAGGCCAGCGGGCGGGCATGGAGCGTCGATCGCGCGTGTCCGGGTGAACGGTGTGTTTCCCGACTACTCCAGGCCGAAGTGGCCCGGGCCCAGCTCGTCCATCAGCTCGAGAATGCGGCCGCCCCCGCGTGCCACGCAGGTCAGCGGGTCGTCGGCGACCACGACGGGGAGCCCCGTCTCCTCGGTGAGGAGCTTGTCGATGTCCCGCAGCAGCGCACCGCCCCCGGTCAGGACGATGCCGCGCTCGGCCACATCCGCGCCGAGCTCGGGCGGGGTCTGCTCGAGCGCCTGCTTCACGGCGCTGACGATGCTCTGCAGCGGCTCCTGCAGCGCTTCGAGAATTTCGTTGCTGTTCAACGTGAAGCTGCGCGGCACGCCCTCGGAGAGGTTGCGGCCCTTCACCGACAGCTCGCGCACCTGCTGGCCCGGATACGCGGAGCCGATCTCGATCTTGATGCGCTCCGCCGTGGCCTCACCAATGAGGATGCCGTAGTTGCGGCGCACGTAGTTCATGATGGCTTCGTCGAACCGATCGCCGCCGATGCGCGCCGAGTTCGCGTAGACGATGCCGTTCAGCGACAGCACCGCGACTTCGGACGTGCCGCCGCCGATGTCGAGTACCATCGAGCCGCGTGCCTCGTGCACCGGGAGCCCGGCGCCGACCGCCGCGGCCATCGGCTCGCTGACGATCGCGACGTTGCGCGCGCCGGCGCCTTCCGCCGATTCGCGGATGGCGCGGCGCTCGACCTGCGTCGAGCCGAACGGCACGCACACGAGCACTCGCGGAGAGGGCTTCAGCATGCGATTGCCGTGCACCTTGTTGATGAAGTACTGGAGCATCTTCTCGGTGTAGGTGAAGTCGGCGATGACGCCGTCCTTCATCGGTCGCACCGCGTTGATGTGCCCGGGGGTACGGCCGAGCATGTTCTTGGCTTCGGAGCCGACGGCGACGATGATCTTGCCGCCGCGCGAAGGTTCGTCTTGTACGGCCACGACCGAGGGTTCGTTCAGCACGATTCCCTTGTCGCGGACGTAGATCAGTGTGTTGGCTGTGCCCAGGTCGATCGAAAGATCGCTGGAAAAGTATCCGCGCAAGCGTTTGAACATGAAGCGACCGGGAAAAGTGCGAGCAGGAGGGACCCCAAAAGTGGCGCGTAATCTAGCAACCGATGCGACAATGGGCAAGGCAACCTGTATGATTTTGCGCTGTTTTTCACGCTGATTTTCGTGATTCCCCTATGTCTCTCACACGCGAACAGATCGCGAGCATCGCACACTTGGCGCGGCTCGAACTGAAGGAGACCGAGATTCCGGTCTATCAGCAGAGCCTTTCGAGCATTCTCGACTTCGTCGGCGAGCTCAATCGCGCCGCCACCGCGGGTGTCGAGCCGATGGCGCATCCGTTGTCGGGCCTCGCACAAAGACTGCGTCCAGATGTGGTCACCGAGCGCGATGCGCACGAGGAATACCAGCGAAACGCGCCCGCCGTCGCAGCAGGTCTCTATTTAGTGCCGAAGGTCATCGAGTGAGTATCTTTTCCAGGACCGTCGCGGAGCTCGCCGCCGGGCTTCGAGCGAAAGAATTTTCGAGCGTCGAGCTCACGAAGCTGTACCTCGACCGGATCGAGGCGAGCCAGCCGGCGCTGAACGCGTTCATCACGGTGACGCGTGAGGAAGCGCTCGCCGCGGCCGCCGAGGCGGATCGCGCGCTCGCGGCCGGTCGTGCGGGCCCGCTCACGGGCGTGCCGATCGCGCACAAGGACATCTTCTGCACCGCAGGTGTACGGACGACGTGCGGCTCGCGGATGCTCGACAACTTCGTTTCACCCTACGATGCGACGGTCGTCACAAAGTTGAAGTCCGCCGGCACCGTGATGCTCGGCAAGACGAACATGGATGAGTTCGCGATGGGCTCCTCCAACGAGACGAGCTACTACGGGCCGGTGAAGAACCCGTGGGATCCCCGGATGGTGCCCGGCGGTTCGTCGGGCGGGTCCGCGGCCGCGGTGGCGGCGCGCATCGCGCCGGCCGCGACGGCCACCGACACCGGCGGATCGATTCGCCAGCCCGCCGCGCTCTGCGGTGTGACCGGCCTCAAGCCCACGTACGGTCGCGTGTCTCGCTACGGAATGATCGCGTTCGCGTCGAGCCTCGATCAGGGCGGCGTGATCGCCGCGAGCGCCGAAGATGCCGCGCTCATTCTCGCGGCCATGGCCGGCTTCGATCCGAACGACTCGACCAGCGTCGAGCGCGCCGTACCGAGCTACGAGCTCGCGTTGAATGCGCCGCTCGCAGGCGTGCGCATCGGACTGCTGAAGGAGTTCTTCGACAAGGGCCTCGACCCCGAGACGGGGAAGCGCATCCGCGAAGCGCTCGCCGTGTACGAGAAGCTCGGCGCGCAGCTGAAAGAGGTGAGCCTGCCGAGCCTGCCGCTGTCCGTGCCGACGTACTACGTCGTCGCGCCGGCGGAGTGCTCCTCGAACCTCGCGCGCTTCGACGGCGTGCGCTTCGGCCATCGCTGCGAGAACCCGAAGGATCTGCTGGACCTTTACTGCCGCTCGCGCGGCGAGGGCTTCGGTGCCGAGGTGAAGCGCCGCATCATGACGGGCACCTACGTGCTGTCCGCGGGCTACTACGACGCGTACTACCTGCAGGCGCAGAAGGTGCGGCAGCTCATCAATCGGGACTTCGAGCGCGCCTTCAAAGAGGTGGACGTGCTCATGGGGCCGACGACGCCGACCCCGGCGTTCGAGCTCGGAGCGAAGACGGCGGACCCGATCACGATGTACCTGAACGACATCTACACGATCGGCGCGAACCTCGCCGGACTGCCGGCCATCTCGGTGCCGTGCGGGTTCGTTGGCGGGTTGCCGGTCGGCCTGCAGATCGTCGGGCCGCATTTCGGCGAAGAGAAGATCTTGAATGCCGCGCATGTCTATCAGAAAGAGACGGACTGGCATCGGCGCGTGCCTGAGAAATTCGCATGAGTGAGTGGGAAACAGTCATCGGGCTCGAGATTCACGCGCAGCTCGCAACCAAATCGAAGATCTTCTCCGGGTCGTCGACGGCCTACGGCGCGCCGCCGAATGCGCAGGCGAATCTCGTCGACCTCGGCTATCCGGGTGTGCTGCCCGTGCTCAATGGCGAAGCGGTGCGCATGGCCGTGAAGTTCGGGCTCGCCATCGAGGCGACGATCTGCCCGCATTCGGTGTTCGCACGCAAGAATTACTTCTATCCGGACCTGCCGAAGGGCTACCAGATCAGCCAGTACGAGCTGCCGATCGTGTCGAAGGGGAAGCTCGAGATCGTGCTCGAGGACGGCTCGAAGAAGGTCATCGGGATCACGCGCGCGCACCTCGAGGAGGATGCGGGCAAGTCGCTGCACGAGGGTCTGGGGAACGCCTCGGGGATCGACCTGAATCGCGCCGGCACGCCGCTCATCGAGATCGTGTCCGAGCCGGACCTGCGCTCGGCGAAGGAAGCCGTCGCGTACATGAAGAAGGTGCACACGCTCGTGCGCTATCTCGAGATCTGCGACGGCAACATGCAGGAAGGCTCGTTCCGCTGCGACGCGAACGTGTCGGTGCGCAAGAAGGGCGCTACGCAGTTCGGCACACGCGCGGAGATCAAGAACCTGAACTCGTTCCGCTTCGTAGAGAAGGCCATCAACTACGAGGTCGAGCGGCAGATCGACATCCTCGAGTCGGGCGGCACGGTGCGGCAGGAGACGCGCCTCTACGATCCGGACAAGGGCGAGACACGCTCGATGCGCAGCAAGGAAGAGGCGAACGACTATCGCTACTTCCCCGATCCGGACCTGCTGCCGGTGGTGCTCGACGACGCCTTCATTGCGGGCGTCCGCAAGAGCTTGCCAGAGCTGCCGGACCAGAAGGCGGCGCGCTTCACGAAGGACTACGGGCTCTCGGCCTACGATGCCGGTGTGCTCACCGCGAGCCGGGAGCTCGCGGAATACTACGAGCAGGTCGTGCGCGAGATCGGCGGCGAGCCGAAGCTCGCGGCGAACTGGGTGATGGGCGAGCTGGCCGCAGCGCTCAACAAAGAGGGGCTCGAGATCGGCGCGAGC
Organism: Steroidobacteraceae bacterium; assembly: GCA_035760965.1. Taxonomy (GTDB): domain Bacteria; phylum Pseudomonadota; class Gammaproteobacteria; order Steroidobacterales; family Steroidobacteraceae; genus JADGHX01. Next base: position 23,448 of record DASTRY010000036.1, read on the forward strand.
CGCATCCCCGCGAGCGCGCTCGCCGGGCTCATCAATCGCATCCGTGACAACACCATCTCGGGGAAGATCGCGAAGGAAGTCTTCGAAGCAATGTGGAGCAGCGGGCGCAGCGCCGATGCCATCATCGAAGAGAAGGGCCTGCGCCAGATCACCGACACGTCGGCCATCGAGAAGGCGATCGACGAGGTCATGGCAAAGAACCCCGCGCAGCTCGCGGAGTATCGCGCCGGCAAGGACAAGCTCTTCGGCTTCTTCGTCGGTCAGGTGATGAAGGCGACCGGCGGCAAGGCGAATCCGGCGCAGTTGAACGAGCTGCTGAAGAAGAAACTGCCCGGCTGACGCGCCCGGGCATTTCGTCCGTCGCGGAGCTCGCCCACGCCACGGCGCTCGCCGAGCGCCCCGGTGCTCGCTCAACGGCGCGGCGCTTGCGCATGCGCCGCAGCGCTCGCTCAGCGCCGCGCCCCGCTCGCCCATCCGCCGCAGCGTGCACCCGACGCCGCCGCGCTGGCGCATCCGCGGCGCCCGCGCTCATCCGCCGCAACGTCCGCGCATCCGTCGCAGAGCGCGCTCGTCGGTCGCGGCGTCCGCGAGCCATCGCCATCCGCGAGTGGCGGTTGAGGTTTGCGGCGCCTGGCCCCATCCTCGCCCGACCATGAGCGCAATACACACGACACCCAACGAGGTGCGCCGCTTCATCATCGAGAATCAGCCGGTTAGAGGATATTGGGTCGACCTGCAGGGCGCGTGGCGCGACCTGCGGGCGCACCAGGAGTACCCGGCGGCGGTGCGCGATCTGCTTGGCGAAGCCGTCAGCGCGTCCGTGTTGCTCGCGGCCACCCTCAAGTTCCAGGGCACGCTGACTCTGCAGCTCGAGAGCCAGGGTCAGGTTCGTTTGCTCGTCGCGCAATGCACGCACGACTTTCGCGTGCGCGCCGTCGCGCGCCTGAACGATGGCGAGGCAGAGGAAGCAAGCGACACCGATAGCACGAGCAGCGACACGGGCGCCTCGGTGGACGATCGCGGCGTCGTGGTCGACGTCGGCGTGGGCGAAGAGGTCAACGATCCCTTCGCGGCAATCGCTCGGGTAGCGCGTACCGTGTCCGCGCAGACGTTTCGCCGGCTGGTCGGCGAGGACGGCCGCGTGCTCGTGACGATCGAAGCGGCCGAGCGCGACATGCGCTATCAGGGCATCGTGCCGTTGAGCGGCGATTCGCTGTCGGCGTGTCTCGAGGAGTATTTCGCGTCGTCCGAGCAATTGCCCACGCGCGTGCGCCTTGCCGCGAATGACCAGCGCACGGTGGGCCTGCTCGTGCAGAAGCTTCCCGAGCGCAACGGCGAGGAGGTCGAGCGCGACTCGGCTGCCTCCGCAGCGTGGCGTGCCGCGGAGCGCGGGATCGAGTCGGTGCAGCCCGCCGAGCTCGTCGGCGGGAGCTTGCAGAACGTCCTCGGAGGGCGCTTCGGGCAGCAGGACGTTCGGGTCTTCAAAGGGGCACCGGTTCAGTTCGCTTGCCGATGCAGCGAGGCGCGCGTCGCCGGGGTGCTGAGGACCCTCGGCGCTGAGGAAGTGCGCGAGGTCCTGCGTGAGCAGGGGTCCGTCGAGGTGACCTGCGAGTTTTGCCAGCGGCCGTATCGCTTCGACGCCTTTGCAGTCGAGCAGCTGTTCGCGCCCGATTCGGTTCCGCCCGCCGGCGAATCGCTCCACTAAGCGCATTCCATCCATTTGGTGCGGGGGGTGTCCCTCCACCCCCCCCCCGATGCGCCACCTATTGATTCGTTCATGAATCAATAGCCGTCGCGGTTGTAGGTGACTGCATTCGCTGCTATCGTGCGCGGCAACTATTAAAGATTTCTGCAATTCTTTAAACAATGCCCGACGCCTCGTCCAATCACCTGGTCAAGTGGCTCCGCGCCGCCGGGGAGAGCACGCGCTTGCGCCTGCTCGTGCTGTGCGCGGACCGGGACCTGAGTGTTTCGGACCTCGCGACGGCCGTCGCGCAGAGCGAGCCCCGGGTCTCGCGCCACCTGAAGATCCTGAGCGAAGCGGGCCTGATCGAGCGGCTGCGGCAGGGCCAGTGGGTGCACTACCGCGTGACGCAAGCCGAGCCCGCTCTTGGATTCGTCCACAGCGTGCTCGCGCAGCTCAATCGCAACGACGACGTCCTCACGCGCGATCGCGGCCGGCTGGCCGCCGCATCCGCCACCGCGCCGGCGGATCGCACGCCTGCGGCCGAATCCAAGCTCGGCCGCGCGCTGCGCGGCTTCTTCGAGGGCACAGGCGCGAGGACGCCGCCGCAATCGGCGCTCGTCGTCGGCGTCGACCACCTCGAAGTGCTGGAGGCGACCGCGCGCACCGCCGGCCGGTGTGTCGCCATCGCGCATTCGCGGCGCGCGGCGCAGGCCGCACGGTCCTACGCCGAGCGCGAGGACTTCGCGTGCGAGGTGCTGCTCGCTGCAAGCGGCGAAGTTCTGAGCGAGCGCGATGTCGCGAAAGCGGGTGAATCGTTCGAGGCCATCGTACTCGATCGCTTTCGCGCGAGCGGCGGCGCACTCGCCGCGATGCTGAACACCGCCAAACGCGCGCTCGCGCCCGGCGGCAAGCTCTGGCTGTTCGAACGCTACGAGTCCCTCGAAACCCCGCGCGATCGCGTCGTCGAGCATCCGATCGCACGCGTGCGGCGCCTGCTCACCGAAGCCGGCCTCGCCTGCGAGCGCCTGAGCCCCATCGAAGCCGACGGCGAACACGTGCTCGCCGCGGTTGCCGCGCTGCGCGCACAAGCCCCCTCCAGCACGAGCGTCGCCTGAATTCAGGCGTCACCGAACGAGCTCCACCATGGGTATCAGTGTCTCTTTCGAATTCTTTCCTCCCGGCGATGCCGAGATGGAGGCCACACTCTGGAAGTCGGTGGAACGACTCGCGCCGCTTCAGCCGCGCTTTGTGTCCGTTACGTACGGCGCAGACGGCTCCACTCGCGAGCGCACTCACAAAGTGATCACTCGCATTCAGCGCGAGACCCACCTGACGGGCGCGCCGCATCTCACGTGCGTCGATGCGCCACGCGGTGAAGTGCTCGACATCGCGCGCCGCTACTGGGACCAGGGCATCCGCCATCTCGTCGCGCTGCGCGGCGATCCCGCGCGCGGGGCGAGCGGCTACGTGCCGCACCCCGAGGGCTTCGCGTACGCGGCGGATCTCGTGAAAGGACTGAAGAGCGTCGCGAATTTCGACATCTCCGTCGCCGCATATCCGGAGACGCATCCGGAAGCGCCCTCGGCGCAGTTCGATCTCGACAACCTGAAGCGCAAGATCGACGCGGGCGCCTCGCGCGCGATCACGCAGTTCTTCTACGACGTCGAGATCTTCCTGCGCTTCCGCGATCGTTGCGCGCGCGCCGGCATCGACGTGCCGATCGTGCCGGGCATCCTGCCGATCACGCGCTTTCCGCAAGTGCTGAAATTCGCGGCGCGCTGCGGCGCGACCATCCCGCAGTGGCTGCAGTACCGCTTCCACGGGCTCGACGACGATCCCGATACGCGCCGCATGATCGCCGCGAGCGTCGCCATCCAGCAGGTTCACGCGCTCGAACAGGAAGGGGTGCGCGAATTCCACTTCTACACCCTCAATCGTGCGGAGCTGACCTACGCGATCTGCCACGCCCTCGGCGTGCGCCCGCCGCAGCCGGCTCTGCACGCTACGCCAGCGCTCGGGAGCGCACTTGCATGAGTCATTGCAGTCACGGGCCCAGCGGCCCGCATCACGCCGACGCGCACCGCGTCCGCGCGCTCAATCCGGACGATTCCGACGGTCGTCTCACTCGGGCGACCGCCGTGCCCTTCGGCGTCACGACGGTCGACGAGACCGCGCGGCAGGACCGCATCACGAAGCTGAAGAAGCTGCTCGAGCAGCGCATCGTGCTGCTCGATGGCGCGATGGGCACCATGATCCAGCGGCACAAGCTCGACGAGCGCGCCTTCCGCGGCGAGCGCTTCGCGCACTTCGGCCGCGATCTGAAGGGCAACAACGATTTGCTCGTGCTCACGCGGCCCGAGGTCATCGCCGAGATTCATCGCGAGTATCTGCGCGCCGGCGCGGACATCATCGAGACGAACACGTTCAATTCCACCTCCGTTTCGCAGGCCGACTACGGCATGGAAGCGCTGGTGCCGGAGCTGAACTATCGGGCGGCGCAGATCGCCCGGCGTGTCGCCGACGAGCACACGCGCGATACCGGCGCGCCCGCGTTCGTTGCCGGAGCGCTCGGCCCGACGAATCGGATGTGCTCCATGTCGCCGGACGTTAACGACCCGGCGTTCCGTGCGATCACGTTCGACCAGCTCGTCGCCGCGTACGGCGAGGCGGTGCGGTCGCTGCTGATGGGCGGCGTCGATCTGCTGCTCATCGAGACGGTGTTCGACACGCTGAACGCGAAAGCCGCGATCTTCGCCGCGCAGTCCATCTTCGAGGAGATGGGCGTGGAAGTGCCCATGATCATCTCGGGCACGATCACGGACGCCTCCGGCCGCACGTTGTCCGGTCAGACGACGGAAGCCTTCTGGAACTCCATCCGTCACGCCAAGCCGCTGGCCGTGGGATTGAACTGCGCGCTCGGCGGCCGGCAGCTGCGCCAGTACGTGCACGAGCTCGCGCGTGTCGCGGACACGTACGTCTGCGCCTATCCGAACGCGGGCTTGCCCAACGCGTTCGGCGAATACGACGAGGCGCCGCAGGAAACGGCGGACATCCTGCGCGAGTTCGCGCAGTCGGGCTGGCTCAACATCGTCGGCGGCTGCTGCGGGACGACGCCCGAGCACATCAGCCTGATTCGCGAGGCCATGAAGGGCGCGGCGCGGCGCGAGATCCCGCAGCTCCCGGTCGCGTGCCGGCTCGCCGGGCTCGAGCCGCTGAACATCGATGACGAGTCGCTGTTCGTGAACGTCGGCGAGCGCACGAACGTCACCGGCTCCGCGAAATTCCGCAAGCTGATCGAAGCGGGCGACTACTCCGCCGCGCTCGAGATTGCGCGCCAGCAGGTGGCGAACGGCGCGCAGATGATCGACGTGAACATGGACGAGGGCATGCTCGAGTCGGAAGCGGCGATGGTGCGCTTCCTGAACCTCATCGCCGCGGAGCCCGATATCGCGCGCGTACCCATCATGATCGACTCGTCGAAGTGGTCGGTGATCGAGGCGGGCCTCAAGTGCGTGCAAGGCAAGGCCGTCGTCAACTCGATCAGCATGAAGGAAGGCGAGGAGGCGTTCCTGCACCACGCGCGCATGGTGCGCAAGTACGGTGCGGCCGTCGTCGTCATGGCGTTCGACGAGCAGGGTCAGGCGGACACGGTCGAGCGCAAGGTGGAGATCAGCCTGCGCGCCTACGACCTGCTCACGAAGAAGGTCGGCTTTCCGCCCGAGGACATCATCTTCGATCCGAACATTTTCGCGATCGCGACCGGCATCGAGGAGCACAACGGCTACGGCGTCGGCTTCATCGAAGCGACCCGCCGGATCAAGGAGAAGCTGCCGCACGTGCTGGTGAGCGGCGGCGTGAGCAACGTGTCGTTCTCCTTCCGCGGCAACGATCCGGTGCGCGAGGCCATTCACGCCGTGTTCCTCTACCACGCCATCGCCGCCGGCATGGACATGGGCATCGTGAACGCCGGCCAGCTCGCGATCTACGCGGAAATCGATCCGGAGCTGCGCGATGCAGTCGAGGATGTCGTGCTGAATCGCCGGCCCGACGCGACGGAGCGGCTCGTCGAGCTCGCCGGGCGCTACAAGGGCGAGGCGGCCGGGAAACGGCAGGCCGATCTCGAGTGGCGCAAGCTCCCCGTGAACAAGCGTCTCGAGCATGCGCTGGTCAAGGGCATCGACGACTTCATCATCGAGGACACCGAGGAGGCGCGGCTCGCCGCCGAGCGGCCGCTGCAGGTGATCGAAGGTCCGTTGATGGACGGCATGAACGTCGTCGGCGATCTCTTCGGCTCCGGCAAGATGTTCCTGCCGCAGGTCGTGAAGAGCGCGCGCGTGATGAAGCGCGCCGTCGCGCACCTCGTGCCGTACATCGAGAAGGAGAAGGACGGCAGCGCGCGCCCGAACGGACGCATCGTCGTCGCCACGGTGAAGGGCGACGTGCACGACATCGGCAAGAACATCGTCGGCGTCGTGCTCCAGTGCAACAACTTCGAGGTGATCGATCTCGGCGTGATGGTGCCGGCCGAGAAGATTCTCGAGACCGCGAAGCGCGAAGAGGCGGACCTGATCGGGCTGTCGGGCCTCATCACCCCCTCGCTCGACGAGATGGTGAACGTCGCCAAGGAAATGGAGCGGCAGGGCTTCAAGGTGCCGCTGCTGATCGGTGGCGCGACCACCTCGCCGGCGCACACGTCCGTGAAGATCGCGCCGGGATATTCGCAGCCGGTCGTGTACGTGAAAGACGCGTCCCGCTCGGTCGGCGTGTGCCAGCTCCTCGTCTCGAAGACCGCGCAGCGCGACGAGTTCGTCGCGAAGGTGAACGAAGAGCACGCGCGGCGCCGCGAGCAGCACGCCAACAAGAAAGTGAAGGCGCCGGAGGTCAGCATCGCGCAGGCGCGTGCGAACCATCATCGCATCGACTGGGGCACCAGCATGCCGGTGGTGCCGCGCATGCCGCGCATCCATCGCTTCGACAACTATCCGCTCGAAGAGCTGCTCGGCTACATCGACTGGATGCCGTTCTTCAACGCGTGGGAGTTTGCGGGCAAGTTCCCGGATGTGCTGTCGGACCCTGTCGTCGGCGAGGCCGCGAGCAATCTCTACGCGGATGCGCGCAAGCTGCTGAAGCAGCTGATCGCCGAGCGCTGGTTGAAGGTGAGCGCGGTGATCGGGCTGTTCCCCGCGAATTCCGTCGGCGACGACGTGGAAATCTACAAGGACGCCTCACGCAAAGAGGTGCTGGCGACGCTCTGCTTCCTGCGCCAGCAGAAGGGCAAGCCACCCGGTCAGCCGCACGAGTGTCTCGCGGATTTCGTCGCGCCGAAGGCGACGGGCATCGCCGACTACATGGGTGCGTTCGCGGTGACGGCCGGCATCGGCATCGAGCAGCACCTCGCGCGCTTCGAGAAAGCGCACGACGACTACTCGAGCATCATGCTGAAAGCGCTCGCGGATCGTCTCGCCGAGGCGGCCGCCGAGCACTTCCACGAAAAGGTGCGACGCGAGCTGTGGGGCTATGCCTCGCACGAGAGCTTGACCAACGAACAGCTCATCCGCGAGGAGTATCGGGGCATTCGACCGGCGCCCGGCTATCCGGCGTGCCCGGATCACACGGAGAAAGCGAAGCTGTGGCAGCTGCTCGATGTGGAGCGCAACGCCGGCATTCGCCTGACGGAGTCGTACGCGATGTATCCGACGGCCGCGGTGAGCGGCTGGTACTTCGCGCATCCGCAAGCGCGCTATTTCCAGGTCGGCAAGATCGATAAGGATCAGGTCGAGGACTACGCGCGGCGCAAGGGCATGAGCGTCGCCGAGGTCGAGAAGTGGTTGTCGCCGAACCTGGGATACGAACCGAAGTAGGAACCGCAAGGTGAGCGGTGAGGCAGGTGTGAGCACCTGCCTCACGCGCCGACTCGTGCTATCGCGGGGTGGATTCGCCCGGAGCCTCGCCGGTCCGGTCCGGCCGCTTGGTGCTGTTTTGCGGGCAGCCCGGCGGCAGCTGACCGGTGGTTCCCTCCGGCGTACAGTCGGCAGGGCGCTCGCTGCTCGTCGATTCACCGCTCGAGCTGGGCATCGACTCCCGGTCGGGTGCCGTTGTCGAGCTCCGGCTCGATGTCGAGCCGGACTCCGCGCGACGCATGGTTCCGCTCGATGAGCTGCCTTCATCGGACGAGCGCATGCTCGAGCACCCGGCCAGCGCCATGCCGAGCGCCGCCGCAAGCGCAATCCACGTTTGCTGTTTCATGTCGCCACCTCCAGTTCACGCTTTGCGTTCACCGGAGAATTTCGCAATCGCCATTCCCAGTGGCGCGGCGTCGTCGCGACGCGGCGGAGCCTCAGACGGCACGTTCCGGCGCGCGTTCAGTGCACTCGGAGGCAATCTCAACGGCGACGCGCGCGACGCTTCAGCGAGTCGACGAATACACGCGCCTCAGCCAAACCCAGCATGCGCGCGACGACGAGATAAACGATTCCGAACACGCCCATGACCACCGCGGCGGCAAGCAGGGGATGCAGAGCCGGCGCAGCGAGTCGGACTGCATAGCCCGCGGCCGCAGCAATGAGCGCGGCGGCGAACATCCGCGACAACTCGCTTGCACCGGCGCCGACTGTGCCGATGCGTCGCGCGAGTCGCGATCGCAACAGCGACCATTCCAGCCACGCGCCGACTGCGGCGCCAAGCGCAAGACCGATCGGTCCGAGCGGCAGCCCGGCAACACGCACGTTTGCGAACAACCCTGCCGGGATGGTCAGCGAGCCGACCGTGATCGACTCGAACTGCGTCATCAGCACCGCTCCCGCGATTGCCGACGCCAACACTCGCATCGCGGCAATGCGTGCGGGCGTCTTGGTGTCGCGCAAGGCGAAGAAGGCGGACTGATAGATGCGCGTGTTCGTCGATGCGAGCAGTCCGACGCTGTACGCGGCAAGCGTGAGCCACACGACCTTCACGTCCGCCGCGCCGAATTGTCCTGCGCGATAGATTCCCGCGACGATGACGTCTCCCAGCAGCAGAAATGCCACCAGGCTCGGAACGACGAAGAAGGAAACCCGCCGTGCGGCGGCGAGGGCGCGCGCACGCAGCACCTCGGTGGCGCTGCTCCGCTCTCTTGCGAGCTCCGGCAGTTCTGCCGCCGCCACGCTCATACCGAACAGACTCACGGGCAGAACGTACAGTGTCTGCGCATAGCGAATGCGCGCGAGCGCGCCGATGGCCAGCAAGCTCGCGAGCACCATGTCGACATACGTGCTCACCTGCACGACGCCGCGACCCATGATCGCGGGCCCCGCATTGCGCACCGCCTCCTTGAACGACGGCTCGCGCCGCCCGGTGTTGAGCCGGATCTCGCGATCGAGCTTCAGCACCCACGGCAGCTGAATCCCGAACTGCAGAAAACCGCCGACGAGCGCACCCCATGCCGCGGCCATGAGGAGCGCGTCGAGATCCACCCGCCTGCTGAACGCGACCAGCGCGCCGATGATCGCCGCGTTCCACAGCACCGGCGCGAAGTACGGAATGAAGAACTTGCGATGACTGTTGAGGATGCCGAGCGACCACGCGGAGAGCACGAGCACGCCCGTCATGGGAAAGATGATGCGCACGATGGCAATCATGAGCGCGCGCCGCTGCCCTTCGAATCCCGGCGTGAACACGGTGACGAGCACCGGCGCGAGCACGATGCCGAGGAGCGAAATGGCTCCCGCAATCGCGAGCAGCAGCGCAAACATGGCGCCGGCGACGCGACCGGCTTCCTGCGTGCGGCCCTGCCCGAGCAGCTCGGAGTAGACCGGGATGAACGATGCGCTGAGCGTGCCTTCCCCGAGCAGGTTCTGCAGCACGTTCGGCATGCGCAGGCCGGCGCTAAACACGTCCGCGTGCAGCCCGGTACCGAAATACGTGGCGACGACGCGTTCGCGCACGAGGCCGACGATGCGACTGAGGAGAATGCCGGTGGCGATCAAGAAGGACGCCGCGCGGCTCGCGCGCGCGGGCGTCGTCGTTTGGTCATTCACCGCGCGATCATAGCTACTTCACGACGATCGTGCCGGTCATGTGCGGATGGAGCGAGCAGAAGTAGCGATACGTTCCGGGGCGGCTCATCACGATGTCGTAACGATCGTCCGTGTCGAGCGCGGGGGACCGCAGCGGCGAGTCGCGGTCCGAGCCGACCACGGTATGAGGCGCATCGTCGTCGTTGACCCAGGTCAGCGACGTACCCGCGGGAACTTCGATCACCGCGGGCGAGAACGTGAAGTTGCCGATGTGGATGGTGGCCGACGTCGATGCTGACGCACCTATCGCAGGCAGCGCGCACACGAGCACGGCCGCAACGAGCCACCGCTTCATGCGGCACCCGCCGTGCCGAGCATCCGATCCTCGATCGCGAGGGCGCGATCGTGCGGCCTGTGCGTCACCGTGCTCACGCCCAGAACGGACCGCAGCGTGTCCGCGGCCACCTTCATCGGCCCCGGGGCCGGCGCGGTACCCGGCGCGGGCTGCGGGAACGCCGTCGAGCGCGCCGTGTGGAACTGCACGTGTCCCTCGACCTTCTGCATCACCTGATGAATGTGGCCGTTCAGGACGGTCACCGAACCGAACTTCTTCAGATAGCCGAGCGCCTGCGCGGCATCGTCCGTGCCCCAGCCCCACTCAGAGTACACGGTCCAGAGCGGCATGTGCGCGAGCACGACGATGGGCGTGCTCGCGGAGCGGCCTCTCACGTCCTTCTCGAGCCATTCGAGCTGCTCGGCGCCGAGGCGCCCGAAGCCGCCGGCCTGCAGGTCGAGGACGTTCGCCAGCGCGACGAAGTGCGCGCCGCCGTGGTCGAAGCTGTACCACTTGCGATCCGCGGCGCCGTTGAAGCGGGTGAAGAACGCGGCGCCGTTGTCGCCGATCACGTCGTGCTCGCCGGGGACGAAGTGAACCGGTCGTCCGACGCCCTGGATGATCTGCGCCGCAGTGTCGAATTCGTCGGGTTTGGAAAGCTGGGTCACATCTCCCGTGTGCACGACGAACGCCGGTGCGCCGGGGAGCGCGCGGATCTGGTCGATGGCGGATTGCAGCGTGACGTGCGGCGCCGGGTTCGGCTCCTTCTTGAATCCGATGTGGCTGTCGCTGATCTGCACGAAGCTCAGCGTGCCGCTCATCGCGCGCTCCGCCGCCTCGGCCGTGCTCAAAAGGTTGGTCGGACGCGGCACGCCGCCGTGCATCGTCCAGACGACACCCGCGCCGGCCCATGCGGCGCATTTCAGCACGCCGCGGCGGGTGAGGGTGGGGCGTTGTGAACCGTCATCGATCTTCGACATGGGGGGTCTCCGTGCGTGTGACGCGGGGAAGACTCGGCCCGGGGTGGTGTTATTCGCGACTGGCGCGCGAGGGAATAAAAAGAGCGTGCGGCAGGTCTACACTCGACACGCCCGTCCTGCGCGGCGGTTGAAGAGCAACGCGACACGTATCGATGCCGACCCGCCCCACATCTGCCGCGGACTTCGCAGCGCTGGCCGCCGCGCATCTCGACTCCGCGTACAACCTGGCGCGCTGGCTCGTGCGCGACCCGGCGCTCGCGGACGATGTCGTGCAAGACGCGATGCTTCGCGCGCTCAAGTACTTCGGCGGCTTTCGCGGCGACAACGCGCGGGCGTGGCTGTTGCAGATCGTGCGCAACGTCGCGTTCACGCGCTTGAAAGGCGAGGCGGCCGGCGCGTCCTCCTCCGTCGAGGAGGTGCTCAGCGAGCTGGCTGCCGGCTCGGCGACGCACGATTCCCGCGAGGAGCCGGAGGCGACCCTGATGCGCGAAGACGATGAACGACTGGTGCAGAAGCTCCTGGCACGCCTGCCGCTCGACCTGCGGGAGTGCTTGGTTCTTCGTGAGCTCGAGGAGCTGTCCTACAAGGAGATCGCGCGCGTGGTCGATGCGCCCATCGGCACGGTGATGTCGCGCCTGTGGCGTGCGCGGAAGCTGCTTGCGGAAGCAGCCGAGATGGAGGTGGCGTCGTCATGAACCGCGAATTCGCATGCCCGCGAGCCCTGCTCGTGCAGGCGGACTTCGACGGCGAGCTCGACGCCGCGCAGGCTGCGGCGTTGATCGAGCACGAGCGCGAGTGCGCGCATTGCCGACGAGCGCGCTGGCAACTGGGACGCTCGCGCGCGCTGCTGCGCGCCGCGCCTCGCTACACGGCGTCCGATGAGTTGCGCGAACGAATCGCGCGGGGCGTGCAAGCCGCAGATGGAGCGGCGGCTGCTGACCTGGGTGCATCCGCGGCGCCATCACGCGATCGCCCGCGTCTCGAGTCGTGGTCCCGGCGCGCGCCGTTCGGCTGGGTGTCGGCGCTTGCGGCGGCGGCTGCGCTCCTGATCGTCGTGCTGTTGCCGCGCTCACCGGATGTCGGCTCGCAGCTCGTCGCCAATCACGTGCGCGCCATGCAACTCGACTCGCATCTCATCGATGTCGTGTCGAGCGATCATCACACGGTCAAGCCGTGGTTCGCCGGCAAGGTGCCGTTCGCGCCGCTCGTGAAGCGGCTCGACTCCGACGACTACGTCCTGAAGGGCGGCCGCGTGGACATCGTGAACGGCGCGCCCGCCGCCGTGCTCGTCTATCAAGCCGGCCGACACATCGTCGAGCTGTACCAGTGGCCGGCGAGCGCCGGCACCCGGGCGCTGCGCGCGTCGCGGCAACTCGACGGCTTCAACTTGCGCCGCTGGGAAGAGAACGGGCTCGCGATTTGGAGCGTGTCGGACATGAGCGCGGAGGAGCTCGATCGCTTCGTCCAGCACTGGCGGCAATGAGCGCGGCAACGCGCTGCGCATTTTCGAGCACGTCGTCGCGTAGCAGCGCCCGTGCGAAGATGGTGCCCGAAGTCATCGCGATCGAGGACAGCGGGTGCGAGCATTGATGTTGGCGTTGGCGCTCTGGGCGCTCGGCAACGGCCAAGCGGCCTTCGCGCGGGATGCGTGTTTGTCCGCTTTCGGCAGGTCGCACGCGAAGCTCGAGAGCCGCTGCGAGTCCCTGAGCCATGGCGGACGAGTGCGCACCTATCAACTTTACGTACCTGCGCGCCTGCACGAGCCCGCGCCGCTCCTTTTCGTGCTCCACGGTGGCGGCGGCTCCGGCGCGAACATGGCACTGCTCTCGCGTCAGCAATTCAACCGTATCGCCGATCGGGACGGCGCGCTCATCGTGTATCCCGACGGCGTCGGCCGAAACTGGAACGATGGACGCAGCGGCGTACGGGCCAAGGCGATGGAAGAGAACGTCGACGACGTCGGGTTTCTGCGCGCTCTCGCTCGCGAGCTCGGCACGCGCTATCGCATCGATCCGCAGCGGATCTACGCGACCGGCATCTCCAACGGCGGCTTCATGTCCTTTCGGCTCGCATGCGACGCGGCGGATCTCGTCGCGGCCGTCGCGCCCGTCGCCGCGAATCTTTCGGTGGACCTCGGCCCGCGCTGCGCGCCGTCGCGGCCCGTATCGGTCGCGATGCTGAACGGTACCGACGATCCGCTCGTGCCCTGGGATGGCGGCAAGATCGGCCTGAAGGGCTTCACGCGCGGCATGGCTTGGTCGACCGAGAAAACCTTCGACACCTGGGCGCGCCTCGATGACTGCCGCGAGCGATCGGACGATCAGGTCATCGACAAGGTTCCGGACGACGACACTTCCGTGGTTCTGCACGTGCGCAGCCAGTGCCGCGGCGGAACCGAAGTGCGTCTGTATGAGATTCGCGGCGGCGGTCACACGTGGCCGCGCGGCGAGAAGTACCTGACGGAACGCGTCGTCGGCAGGGTGAGCCAGGAGCTGGATGGCGCCGAGGAGATCTGGGCATTTCTCAGCGCACACCGCGCGAACTAGCGTGGCCTTGGCACCCCGAGCCGGTTGCGTAGACACAGGCCCAACCCGAAATGCGGGTGCCGGGCGTAAAATATTCACCCGACCGATCGCGCCCAGCCCATGCTCCGCTCATTCATCGCACTAGTCCTGTCTCTCGTACTGGCGGCACCGCTTGCGTCAGCGGGTAAACGCGCGCAAGTCCCGATCAAGGAATTCCCGGTCCCCTGGGCGGACTCGCATCCGCGCGATCCGTACGTGCAGGTCGATCGGGTCTGGTTCATCAGCGAGACCGCGAACTACCTCGCGTCGTTCGATCTCGGAACGCAGCGCTTCTCGCGCATCGATCTGGCGAACCAGCCCGCACCGCGCGGCGTCATCGCCGCGACGGGCGCCAAGGGCATGGTCTGGTTCACGGCGAGCGCGCATGCCTACATCGGTCGTTACGATCCGGTCACGCGAACCATCACGCCCTTTCCGATGCCGAACGCTGCCGCGACCGATCCGACCGATCTCGCATTCGAGTCCGGCGAGCGCAACATCTGGTTCACCGTGCGAGAGGGCAACATCGTCGGCCGACTGCGGCTCGCGAACGGCGTCGTCGATCTCGCAGGCCTGACGACTCCGCACGCGCAGCCCGATGGCGTGGCCATGGCACCGAATGCCGGCAATCCCTGGTTCGCGCTGTCCGGCACGAACAAGCTCGCCACGATCGACGCCCGAACCTTCGCGCTCAGCGAGCACACCTTGCCGCGCGCCGCCGCGCGCGTGCATCGGATTGCGTTCACCAGCGACGGTCGCCTCTGGTACGCCGACACGGCCGAAGGCTATCTCGGTACGTTTACGCCCGGTTCGGATGCAGCGGGTGCCCGCGAGTGGGCAGTGCCCGGCGGCAAAGCGAGCGTCCCGTACGCGCTCGCCGTCGATTCTGAAGATCGCCTCTGGACTGCGACCGCCGGCAAGCTCGTGTGCTTCGATCCGAAGACCGAGAAGTTCGAGGCGACGCGGATTCCATCGGGCGGCAGCGGCATCACCGATCTCTCGTACGATCGCAGCTCCGGCGCCCTCTGGTTTGCGACGGACGCGAACACGATCGGCTACGCCAATCTGAACTAGCACCGGCCGGCACTAGTCTCGCTCCAACGGATTACTTCTTTCGCAACGTGCGAAACGTGATCGAATAGCGCAGGCCCGGCGTCGGCGGCACGCTGTGCTGCCAGTCCCAGCGCGCTTCGCCTCGTAGACGATAGATGGAGCGTGGCGCGAGCTCGATGGCGATGGACTTCGCGCGCGGCTGCGGTGGATACCGACGAAACCGCATGCGCGCCGCCGTGTTCAGCGACACGCCGACGACGAGCTCGAAGTTCGGTACGTCGCGATGCCAGCCAAGCTGCGTCCCGGGCGAGTACTCGGCGACGAGCGCATGCGTGAAATCTTCAGCCGGCACGCCGGCCCACGCCGCGGCCCGCGCGCGCAATGGCAGCAAGAAAGGCGCGATCGGCTCGCCGTCGTTCAGCTTCTGCGCGGTGAAGTCGTAGCGGCCGCCGTAGCTGACGATGCGGCGCTTGGCGCGAAACTGCTTGTACTCGGCTTCTGCCAGCGGCAGTCGCTGGATCTCGGCGATGAGCGCCGATTCTTCCGCAGGCGAGAGGAACTCCGCCTCGTAAGCGTAGCCGTCCGCGAACGCGCCGGCGTCGACCGGAAAGAGGGTGTGCTGAGCCATCGCTCGAATGTGAGGCCGAGTGCCTCGCTGTCAATGTACGCGGCGGATTCGGGGGCCGCTGTTCGGGCCGCCGCGCGCCGGCCTCTTTCGGCCTCGGAATCTGCTCGCGGCATCGGCGAGCGCGCCTGCGAAGCGCTACGATCCCGTGTCATGACCAGCCCATCCGCTCGCGGCGACGGCGTTGCCGCCGCATCCAAGGGATTGATCCTCGCATCGCTCGCGGCCGTCTACATCGTGTGGGGCACCACCTACTACGCGCTCAAAGTGGGCGTGCGCGGCGGAGCGGGGCCTTACTTCCTCATCGGCACGCGCTTCGTCGTTGCCGGAGCATTGCTGCTGCTATGGCTGAAGATGCGCGGTGCGCGCATGCCCACGTCACGACAGTGGGCGAACTCAGCGCTGCTCGGGTTCTTGATGCTTGCCGTCGGCATCGGCGGCGTCACGATGGCCGAGAAAACGGTGAGCTCGGGGGCGGCGGTCGCGCTGATCAGCGTGCTGCCGCTCGCGATCGCGTTGTGGAGCGGCGTGCTCGAGAAGTGGCCGGGGCGCGAGCAATGGCTCGCGATCGGCATCGGGCTCGCCGGGACGCTGGTGATGGTCGCCGGCGCGGACCTGCGCGCCAGTCCGGGCGGTACGGCACTCATTCTTCTCAGCACGACGACATGGTCGCTGGGCACGGTGCTGTCGCGCCGTCTCGATGTGCCGCAAGGCGCGATGGGCTTCGCTGCGGAAATGCTCGCAGGCGGGCTCGTCGCGCTCGTCATGAGCGCCGTGTTCGGGGAACACTGGGTGCTGCCGGATTCCGCGCCGGTGTGGTGGGCGTGGGCGTATCTCGTCGTGTTCGGCTCGCTGATCGCATTCTCTGCGTATCGCCTGCTGGTCGAACGCGCCTCGCCGACGCTCGCTTCGACGTACGCGTACGTGAATCCGCCGGTGGCGTTGTTCGTCGGCTGGTGGCTGGGCAATGAATCGTTCTCCGCGAACGTGTTCATCGGCCTGCCCATCGTGCTGGCCGCGGTCGCCCTGCACACGTGGACGCAGTTGCGCGCAATGTCGGCGACACCTGCGAAAACCGATCCGCAATGGACGGCGGCCACGCCGTCTGCGAGCACGCGCGAAAGCTAGCGGGTCAGCGCGCCGCGGCGCGTGGCTCCACCGACTCCAGGTACTGCCTGCCGCCGAGCCCGCGCATCTGGCCGAGGATCCAGTCCCGCCGCGACATGACGTAGGGCGACGGTCGATCCGCATGCATGCGCACGGGATTGGGCAGCACCGCGGCGAGCGTCGCCGCTTCCGCACGCGTCAGGCGCGCCGCGGGCTTGCGGAAATAGTGTTGCGCGGCGGCTTCCACGCCGTACACCCCCGGCCCGAACTGCGCGACGTTCAAGTAGACCTCGAGAATGCGCTCCTTCGGCCACAGCGTCTCGATGAGCACGGTGAGCCACGCCTCGATGCCCTTGCGCACGTAGCTCGCGCCGTTCCACAGGAACAGGTTCTTCGCCACCTGCTGGCTGATGGTGCTCGCGCCGCGTGGGCGCTTGCGATGCGCGTTCTCCCGCACGGCCTCGCGAATGGACTTCAGGTCGAAGCCCGCGTGAAACGGGAACTGCTGATCCTCCGCCGCGATCACGGCGAGCGCGGCGTGCGGTGAGATCTCCTCGAGGTCCACCCACCGAAAGTGGTTCTCGTAGCCGGAATTGCCGGCCGAGATCGCACGCGCCTTCGCCTGGATCATGAATGCGCTGGTGAACGGATTGACCCAGCGCAGCAGCAGCACCGGCACGACGGTGAGCACCATGAACGCGAGCAGCAGCGTCACGACTCCCTTCAGGAGCCAGCTCGCCACGCCGCCTTGCTGACCGGACCGCGTCCTCATGCTCTCCCCGCCGCTGGCGGCACGGCCGCGCGCACGACCGTGCGGCCGCTCATCTGGTCGAGCGTGCTTATTGCTCGACGCGCTTCGCCGAGATCAACACGACGTCCTCGACCGGCACGTCCTGATGGCCGCGGCGATTGGCCGTTTTGACCGCGGCGATCTTGTCGACGACGTCCATTCCCTCCGTCACGCGCCCGAAGACCGCGTAGCCGTACGAGCCCGGCTTGTGATCGAGGAAGTCGTTGTCCTTCAGGTTGACGAAGAACTGCGAGGTGGCGCTGTTGATGTCGTTGGTGCGCGCCATCGACAGCGAGCCGCGCTCGTTCTTCAGCCCGTTGGTCGCTTCGTTCTTGATCGGCTGGCGCGTCTTCTTCTGCGTCATGTCCGGCGTCAACCCGCCGCCCTGGATCACGAAGCCGGGGATCACGCGGTGGAAGATCGTGCCGTCGAAATGACCATCGTCGACATAGCGGAGGAAGTTCTCCACCGAGATCGGCGCTTCTTTCTGATACAGCTCGATCGTGATGTTGCCGAGCGATGTCTCGAATCTAACCATGCGTGCCTCGTGCGTCGTGTGGGCGGGTGAGTGAAATCAAGCCCATTGGGCTTCGGTCATGCGCTCGTGCCCGGCGAGATCGCGACGTGAGCGTACGTGACGGAAGCCGCGCACGACAAGCTCGCGAGCGACTTCCGCCGCTTGCGTGGCTCCGTGTTCGAGCAGCAGCCAACCGCCATGCTCGAGGTGAGGCGGAGCCGCGCGCACGATGGTGCGCAGGCTGGTCATTGCGTCCGCGCCGGGCGACAGCGCGCTGCGCGGTTCGTAGCCGAGCGCGGGCGTCGCGAGCTCCGGTTCAACGGCGCCGATGTACGGCGGGTTGCTCACGATGAGATCGAAGCGGCGCCCCGCGAGCGGCGCGAACCAATCGCCGAGCAGGAACTCGACGTTCTTCAGCCCATGGCTTGCGGCATTCGCGCGGGCGACTTCGAGCGCGATGTCCGACAGGTCCGTCGCCGTCACTTGCCAGTGCGGCCGCTCGCTCGCGAGCGCGAGCGCGATGGCCCCCGAGCCGGTGCCGAGATCGAGCACGCGCGCGGCGGTGGCTTCCGGTAGCAACGCGAGCGCACGTTCGACCAGCAGTTCCGTCTCGGGGCGCGGCACCAGCACGGCGGGCGACACCGCGAGACGCAGCGTCCAGAAGTCCTTGTAGCCGACGAGGTAGGCCAGCGGCTCGCCGCGTGCACGCCGGTCGATGAGCTCGGCGTAGCGCACGCGCGCCGCATCCTCCGGGATCTGCTCGGGATGCGACTTGAGTCGCGCCCGCCGGGTGCCGGCTGCGTGGGCGAGCAACAATTCCGCGTCGAGTGCGGGGTTGTCCACGCCGGCAGACGCAAGGTGTGCGGCACCTTCGGCTAGAAGTGCGCTGATCGTGAGATTCGCCGTCATTGCTCTTAGAATTCGCAGGATGCAGCCGCTCTACCCGCCCGCAGGTCCGCAAACCATCGGCCAGGCTCTCGATTCGGGCTTCCGCATCTTCCAGGTGTCGCTCGTGAAATGTCTGCTGTACGGGGCGGTATCGATGATCGCCGGACAGCTGCCGAACATCTACTTCATCGCCATCGGCCGCCCGCTCACGCCGTTCGGCGGCGGCGATCCGCTCTGGATCGCGCTGTACATCGTCGGCGCAGCGATCACGCTCATCATGTACGCGGCCCTGCTCTTGCGCCAGCACGGAATCGCGACGGGGCAACCGCTGGGCACGCGAGCAGAGCTCGCGACCGCCGCACGCAAGTTGCCCGCGTATCTCGCGCTGATCGTGCTGAGCATCTTGATCATGATGATCGGACCGCTCCTGATCGGAATCGCCGCAGGTCTCTTCGGCGGCCTGGCGTCGCAGAACTACGCGTTGCTCGCGATCCTCGGTCTCATCGCGGCCGTGCCCGTCATGTACGTCGCCACGCCGCTCGCGCTCGGTCCACCGGCGTTGCTGCTCGATGGCAAGGGACCGGTCCGCGCCATCGATTACGTGCTGCGACTCATCCGCGGCAACTGGTGGCGCGCCACGGCGATCTTCACCGTGGCGCTCGTGCTCATCATCGTGTTCTACGGCGTCGCGATGGTCATCGTCGGCATGGTGCTGCCGCTTGCCGGCGCGACGGATGTCGCGGCGGTCACCGCCGCGACCGGCGTCGTGTACGTCGTCCTCGGCTCGATCGGCCTGCCGTTCCTCTCCGCTATCGTGCTCGCGACCTATGGCGATCTGAAGGTGCGCAAGGAAGGCGTCGATCTCGAGAAGAAGGTGGCGAGCGTTGTGTCCTGACACATGAGGCGGCTCCTTGCGGCACTACTGCTCGTAGCGGCATTTGCGAGCGCCTCCGCCGCGCGCGCGGCGGACGACGTTGGCGAGGGGGATGCGGCTGCCGTCCTCGACGCGTGCATTGCGCGGCTCGATGCGCAAATCGACGTGGGCTACGAACGCATCGCCCGGCGGTGCCCGGATCTGGCGCCGGCACTGGAGCGAAGCGGATGGGCGGCGTGGCTCCCACAGGGGTGGAAGGAGTCGCGCAACGACTTGTCGGCCGGCAGCCTGCGAGAGCTGAAGGCGCTCGTCACGCGTGAGCTGGCGACGCAGCCGACCACCGCGACCCCGCGTGTCGAGCACCTGAAGGACATCCTGGCGGATCTCGGCGCGACCGGGCAGCAGCGCAGCGGCGCGTGGACGCGCTTCAAGAAGTGGCTGCGATCGCTGTTCGAGCGCGCGGGCCAACAGGATCGCGGGGGATGGCTGAGCATGGTCGCGCGCATGGGGCTCTCCGACGCGGTGATGGAAGTGATCACCTACGTCGCGCTCGGGCTCGTCGTCGCACTCGCCGGATTCATCGTGTTCAACGAGCTGCGGCTCGCGGGACTGCTCGGGCGCAGGCGAGGTGCGGGCGAGAGCGAAGGCCGGGACGGGCCGGGCGGCCGCCCGCGCGTCACCTGGAGCGACATCGAGCGTGCCCCGCTGCTCGATCGACCGCGGCTGATGCTGGAGCTGATCGCAGCGAAGCTCACCGCTCTCGGGAGATTGCCGCCGGCCGGCGCACTCACGGCACGCGAGCTGGTGCGCGCGGCGGATCTGTCCGAGCCGGCGTACCGAGAGCGGTTGAGCGAGCTGGCGCTGACCGCCGAGCGTGCGGTCTACGCGCCGGGAGGCGTGTCGCCCGCAATGGCCGAAACGGCCGTGACGCGCGCGCACGAGCTGCTTGCGGCTCTCGATACAGGCGGCCCGGGGCCGAAGCCGCGCTCGCAGCCCGAGCCCTTGGATGCCGAGCGCACGCGGGCCGCGCGGCAATCGTCGTCATCCGGCGAGACGCGCTCGTGAAGGAGCGTCTGCTCACGTTGGCGCTCGCGATCGGCGCGCTGTTGCTGTTCATCGGGTTGTTCGTGAGGCGCGAGGGCGCTCTCGGCGCGCGCAACGAAGTGCCGCGCCCGACTACCGCCGAGCGTCGCGGCAACGGCTATCACGCCGCCGCATCGTGGCTCGACGCCGAAGGCATCCGCGAGATCTCGCTGCGCGATCGATTCGACACGCTCGCGCAGCGCGAGGACCTGCCGCCGTCGGGCAATCTGCTGATCGTCACGCTGCCGGCGGCCAACACCTTCAACACCTGGGAGTTCATCCCGCTCGATCGCTGGATTCGCGCGGGCAACACGCTGCTGATTCTCGCCGCGCTCTCCGACAATCCGGACTGGGGGTTCTCGCAGGGCGCGTTCACCGCCGGTGATCTCAACCTCCTCACGGGCATCGAATTCGAGACGGTGACTGCACGCGAGATGCGCGTCGCGGAGCGCGCGCGCCGCGGCACGGGCGCCGGCAACGCCGATCGGGACGCGATGGCGGCGGCGCGGCAGGCGCGTGACGCAGCCGCGGCATTCCGTGCGTTCGCCGAGCCGCAGCGCTCGATACTCGTGCCGAACCGCCCGCACGCGTACTTCGATGGCGTCCAGCAGGTCGTCGCGCTCTCCGACTATCGCCCGGTCGCATGGACGGCGCGCGTGCCGTACGAGGGCTTCCTGTTATCGCTGGCGCACGAGCAGCAGCACGGCGACGGTGTGATGTGGACTCGACCGCTCGGTCGCGGGCGCATCGTCGTGAGTGCCTTCGGCTCGATCTTCACGAACCGCGCCATTGGACTGGGCGACAACGCGAAGCTGCTCGCGAACATCGTCGCCGTCACCGTGGGTCCGCGCGGCGCGGTGCTGTTCGATGATCTGCATCAGGGTCTCGGCGCGGCCTACGACCCGAGCAAGTTCTACAAGGACCGGCGGCTCTACATCACGCTCGCGGTGCTCGCGGGGTTGTGGCTCATCTGGGTGCTCGGCTCGACGCGTTTGCGCGCGCCGCTGACGAGCAGCGCGACGCCGCGCGAAGCCGAGCTGATCCGCGCCGCCGGCGGCTTCTTCTCGCGTGCGGTGCCCGCGCACGCCGCCGCACGCCGGTTGCTCGACAATTTCTTCGCGCGCTTGAGCGCGCGATCCGGCGGTCGCAACGAGGGCCGCGTACCCTGGGATATGCTGGAGCGCAACCCGCGTATCGCGCCGGCCGATCTCGAGCAACTGAAGACGTGGTACGCCGAGGCGCACGCCGCCCGTCGCGTCCCGCTGCAGAAACTCCACAACCTCATCGTCAGGATCGACAGGCAGATGGCTACATGAGCACCTCTCTTCAGACGCTGGAATCCCGTCTCACCACCGAGCTCGGCCGCGTCGTCGTCGGAGCGGAGGGCTCGATCCGCGCTCTCGTGATCGCGCTCGTTGCGCGCGGGCACGTGCTCGTGCAGGGCGTGCCGGGTCTCGGCAAGACACTGCTCGCGAAGACGCTGGCGCACGCGCTCGGCGGCGAGTTCAAGCGCATTCAGGGGACTCCGGACCTGATGCCGAGCGACATCATCGGCGTGCACGTCTTCGACGAGTCGAAGCGCGACTTCGTGTTCCGGCCGGGGCCGCTGTTCGCGGACGTGGTGCTGATGGACGAGGTCAATCGCGCCGGGCCGAAGACGCAATCCGCGCTGCTGGAGGCGATGGAGGAGCGCCAAGTGAGCGTGGATCGTGCGGTGTTTGCATTGCCGGCGGACTTCCTCGTGCTCGCGACGCAGAATCCTCGCGAGTTCGAGGGCACGTACCCCTTGCCGGAGTCGCAGCTCGACCGCTTCATGCTGCGCATCGATGTGGAGTACCCGGAACGCACGGCCGAGGCGGAGATTCTCGCGCGCTACGGCGCACGGCTGTCGGACGCGCAGCCATGGGTGGACGGCGTCGCCACCATCGAGCGCTCGTTGCTGGCCGACGCGCGAGCCGATGCGGAGCGGATTCACGTGTCCGACGCGCTCACGAGCTATGTCCTCGATCTCGCGCGTGCCTCGCGCGAGCATCCGCGCGTGTCTCTCGGGCTGTCGACGCGTGGCGCGCTCGCACTGCTGAAAGCGGCGCGTGTCGCGGCCGGTCTTCGCGGCGCGGATTTCGTCGCCCCCGACGATGTGAAGGATGTGGCTCAATGGGTGATGCCGCATCGACTCGTTCTCACGCCCGAGGCCGCACTCGAAGGAGCGCGCGACCTCGAAGTGGTGCGCGCGCTGCTCGCCGACACACCGGTTCCGCGCTGACGGGTCATGCATCTCGCCGAACGCGCTTACGCTCTGGTCGTGCTGACGGCGGTGCTCATCATCGCCGGCACCTGGTCGAGCGATCCCGCGTTCGCCGGGCTGTGGCGCTGGCCGGCCGCACTGCTCTTGCTGGGCCTTGCGCTGGAGGGCGTTTTCGTCCGCCGCACGCCGATCCACGCGAGCGTCGACACGCGTCCGCGCGCCTTGCTCGGCCGCGAACAACCGGCAGCCTTCACGTTCGCCAATCCCTCGAACAGAACGGTGACGCTGGAATACGCCGCGACCACACCGCTCGTCATCGAGCCACTCGGGTACACGCACACGGTCACCGCCCCGCGCGGCGGGACGGGGCGCGACACCGTCACGCTCTTGCCCGTGCGACTGGGTTTGCAACGCTGGCCGACGATCCCCGCGCGCGTGCTCGGTCGTTTCGGGCTTGCATGGTGGACGCGCACGCTCGCGCCCGAGTGCGAAATCTCGGTGGCGCCGGACACTCTGCGCGCGCCGCGGCGCCGCCCGAGCGGCAAGCAGACCGGCATGCGTCCGCGGCGGACGGTGGGCGCAGGCTCCGAGCTGCATCAGCTGCGCTCCTACGTCCCCGGCGACGCGCTCGCGCGCATCGACTGGAAAGCCACCGCGCGCACTCGCAAGCTGATCACGCGCGAGTTCAGCGAGGATCAGCACCTCGACGTGCTCGTCGCCATCGACGCGGGCCGCCTGAGCCGCGTGCGTGCGGGACGGCTGGATCGCTTCGGTCTGTACGCCAACATCGCGGCTCGCTTCGCGGAAGTGGTCACGCCGAACGACGATCGCATCGGTCTCGTCGTGTTTTCCGACCGCACGCTCGTGATGTGCCCACCCGATCGCGGCATGGCGGCCATCATGCGCATTCGCCGAGCGCTCGAGCAGCTCACCGTTCAGGCCGCAGAGTCCGATCCGGTCGCCGCCGCGGCACGCATTCGTGCCATGTTGAAACACCGCTCGCTCATCGTGCTGCTCACCGATCTCGATGATGCGGCCGTCGCCGAGCAACTGGCGCGCGCCGTGCGCATGCTCTGCCCGCCGCATCTCGTCGTCGTGGCTGGCGTTCAGAGCGTGGAAATCAACGAGCTCGCGCGTCGCGAAGCGCGCAGCTGGCGGGACCCGTGGATCGCGCTCGCCGCTCAAGAGCATGAAGCCCGCGCGGCCGCGCAACGCGCGCTGCTGCGCCGGCTCGGCGCGCCGGTCATCGCCACGCGCGAGGAGCTGCTGGAGCAGTCGGTCTTCGACGAATACGAGGCACTCCGGCGCTCGCGCCGGATCTGATCGAGCGCGTTCGCTAGGCCTCGATCGGCACCGCGCTGCGGCTTCGCCCGAAGAGCCAGCCGCGCAGCAGGGCGATCATGAACAACCAGTACCCGACGCCGACGATCACGCGCGTCCACAGCGGGAACTCGGGGTTCGGCGACACATAACCTTCGATGAAGCCGCAGCCGACGAGCAGCACGACGCACGCGACGATGACTCTGCCGGTGCGCAGCGCGGCGCGCTGGAACGACTGGCCGCGGCGCGGCGTCGTTGGACGAATGAGCGCTTCGCCCACTGCGGCGCCGGCCGCGCCGGAGAGCACCATCACGGACAGCTCGACGCAGCCGTGCGCGACGATGAAGCGGAACAGCTCGTCGTCGAGCCCGTGCTGCGCGGTGAAAGCGAAGATCGCGCCGAGCATGAGCCCGTTCAGCCCGACGATGTAGAAGGTCCCGAGCCCGAACAGGAATCCCGCGCAATAGGCGAACAGGCTGACGACGATGTTGTTCGTCAGGATCTGCAGCGACAGCACCGAGGAGGGCACGACGTTCAGCAGCCCCTCCGTCCAGAGCTCGCCGCGCTCGACGGTCGCGATGAGATCGGGCGAGGCGAAGAGGTTGATGAGCTCGGGATACGTGTGCACGAGCCAGCCGCCGACCAGCACGGAGCTCACGAACAACAGCGAGACCCAGATGATGTGCGGGCGCAGCCAGCGCACCGCTTCCGGTATCTGATCCCGGAACAAGCTCCAGAGCGCGTATCCGGGATGCGACGCCGGCTTGAAGAGCGCGGCGTGGGCCTGCGCGTACGCGGATTCGAGGAAGCTGCGCGCGCGGCTCTCCGGCATGAGCCGCCGCGCTCGGGCGAGGTCGTGCGCGAGCAAGCGGTACTCGTCGACGAGCTTGGCCGCGTCGTTGACGTCGTCCGTACGATGCGTGGTCAGCCGTCGCGCGCGATCTGCCGCAGCCTTCCAGGCATCGGCGCGCTGGAGCAGGGCGGTGCGCAATGCCTGTTCGCGAGGGTCGGCGGCCATCACTGCGCCCTGCTGCCGCCAGCCAGCTCCCGCAGGCGCGTGCGCAAGGCGGCATCGTCGAGCGTGTCGCGATCCGCACCTTGCAGCTTCGTCAGCAGCGACCGCGCCAATCGCGTGCGCACGTCGGGATCGAGAGTCTCCCAGCGCGCAAGCAATTCGTTCACGACCTCCGCAGTGTGCGCATCGAGCCTCGTGCCCAATGCCGTCGCGCTCACGTGCTCGAGCACGCCTTCATCGTTGCGGTCGTACACGAGCAGCGTGCCCGCGGCGAGATCGCCGATCCGCACGTGATTCTTCGTCACGACCGCGCTGACGAGACCGATCCCGTAGAACACCGGCAAGCTGTCGATGAGCCGAAACACGCTGCGGATCAGGTGCGCCGGTACCGAGGGAATGGCGCCGTCGTGCGTCACGATGCGCACATGCGCCATGCGCTTGCCCGGCGTGCGACCGCGCATCGCGATTTCCAGCGCCGGGTGATAGAGCAGGTAGATCGCCGCGGCCGGCAGCACGACGAGCCCGAACCACGCGGCATCCGGCTCGAGCGGAGCGCCGAGGCTCCACGATCGGTTGTAGACGAGCGCGCCGACCACGTACCACGCGACCGCGAGCACCACACGAATGTGCCAGTCGATGACGAACGCATACGAGCGCGCGCCCGGGCCGGCGAGCGGCAGCGAGACTTCGACGCCTGTGGCGCTGTCGACGACGAGATCGGGCGCCGTGCTCGCAGTAGGCGCCTCGAGAGCCGCATCGCTGCGCTCACTCATGTGTCTGCCGTGACGCGCGCCTGCTCATCCGCCGACCTCGGCGGCAAGCTGCTCCGCTCGGTACTCCTGCTGGAGCGCATCGATCAGCTCGTCCAGGTCGCCGTTCATCACGTCCGCGAGCTTGTAGAGCGTGAGATTGATGCGGTGATCGGTGACGCGCCCTTGCGGGAAGTTGTACGTGCGGATGCGCTCCGACCGATCGCCGCTTCCCACTTGGAGCTTGCGCGTCTGCGCCTGCGCGGTCTGCTGCTTTTCCTGCTCCGCCGCGAGCAGGCGTGCCTTGAGCAGCGCCATCGCGCGCGCGCGGTTCTTGTGCTGCGAGCGCTCGTCCTGGCACTCGACGACGATGCCCGTCGGCAAGTGCGTGATGCGCACCGCCGAGTCCGTCTTGTTTACGTGCTGCCCGCCGGCACCCGAGGAGCGATAGGTGTCGATGCGCAGGTCCGCAGGATTCACCTCGACGCTCTCGATTTCCTCCACTTCCGGAAGGATCGCGACCGTGACCGCCGAGGTGTGAATGCGTCCTTGCGCTTCCGTCGCCGGCACGCGCTGCACGCGATGCGTGCCGGACTCGAACTTGAACCGCGCAAACGCACCGCGCCCGACGATGCGGCTGATGATCTCGCGATAGCCGCCATGCTCGCCGGGGTTCTCGCTCAGCACTTCGACGGCGAGCCCCTTCGACTCCGCGTAGCGCGCGTACATGCGGAACAGGTCGCCCGCGAAGAGAGCGGCCTCGTCCCCGCCGGTGCCGGCGCGCACTTCGAGGTAGATGTTCTTGTCGTCCCGCTCGTCCTTCGGGACGAGGAGCGCGGCGAGCTCGAGCTCCTCGGCCGCGAGCCGTTCCTGCACGCGCTGGACCTCCTCTTCGCCGAGCAGACGTATCCCGGCATCCGCATCGCCGGCGAGGTCGCGCGCGGCGGCGAGCTCGCTTTCGAGCGCACGATAGGCGCCGAAGCGCTCGGCCAGCGGCTGCAAGCGCGAATACTCGACGGACAGGTCCCGAAATTGCTGCGAGCCTCCCGCCAGCTCGGGCGCGGCGAGCATGCGTCCGACCTCTTCGAAACGTTCGGACATCTTCTCGAGGCGCTGGCGAATGGAGTCTTTCATCAGTCCGGTGGGCGATAGCGGTGAGCGCGGGATTCTCCGGTTGCCCGCCGGGTCTGACAAGAACTCCCGTCGCAACGTGCCGTGCGCTGCGCGAGCCGTTCGGTGCACCGTTTCCGTGGGCGTGCGGGCCGTCCCGAGAGGCTCTATAGTCGGCCGCGTGAACGCCTTGCCCCGTCTATCGATGCCCTTCCCCGAGGTGTTGCGGAGTCTGTCGCGGGCCGCGACGTTGCTCCTCGTGGCCGGCTGCTCCGCCGCGGCACAGACCGCGCCGGAACCCGGCTCGCGCGATCCGAATGCGGCCACGGTCATTGCAGAAATCGCGCTCGAGCGCGGCGACTGCAAGACCGCCGCGGAGACCTACGCCACGGCCGCGCAACGCGGCGATGTCGACGTCGCTCGGCGCGCGAGCGAAGTCGCGCTCGGTTGCGAGCACTTGCCCGCCGCTTGGGAGGCCACGAAACGGTGGCGCGCGCTTGCGCCGAACGACCGCGACGCCGCGGCGGTATATGCTACTGTGGCGCTGAAGCTCTATCGAATTCCCGAGGCGCGCGCGGGGATCGCGACCGTACTGAAGGCGGACGACGGTGCTGCCGACAAGGAGGCCGCGGCGAAGCCGCCTGCGCACAAATCGCCGCCGTCGAAGGCCCGCTCGAAGCCCAAGGATGGCGCGCCCGGGGCGGGCGCGGACAGCGCCATCTCGCAGGCGATCGCGGCGAAGGATCCGGATGCGCGCCTCGCGGAGCTCACCGCATTGTTGCTCGAGCAGGCGGATGCGCCCGCGGTGCTCGCCGCCGTGAGCGGCGCGGTCGCCACCGGCTCGGCGTCGCCCGCTGCCTTGGCGTTGCTCGCGGAGCTGTCGCTCGAAGCGTACGACGTGAAGCGCGCCGAGCAGTACGCCAATCTCGCCCTGAAGAAGGACCCCAATTCCTACGACGCGAAGCACGTCATCGTGCGGGCGTACGTCGCAAAGGGCGATGCGAACGGCGCCATTGCGGCGGCACGCGAGCTGATGCGCGCAGATCCGAAGCGCGGCGCGTTCGAGCTCGCCGAGACGCTCGCCTCGCTCGATCGGCTGGAGGAGGCGCGGCGCGAGCTCGATCGCATTCGCGCCGAGGGCGATCTCGATTCGGATGTGGACCGGCGCCTCGCGCTGCTCGCGTATCAGGGCGGAGATTTCGCGGAGGCGCAGCGGCGCTTCACCGAGCTCGCGACGAGCAGCGACGCGAGCGATGCGGCGCTGCTCTATCTCGCGCAGATCGCCGAGCGCGATGGGGATGCCGACACGGCGCTGGCGGGGTATCGCCGGCTCGCGAATTCCTCGCTCGCGATCGCGGCGCGCTCGCGCGCGGCAGCGATCCTGATGGACAAGAAGGAGCGCGGCGAGGCGCTCACGCTGCTCGACGACTATGTGTCGGAGCATCCCGAGAAGAGCTTCGACATGACGATCACGAAGGCGCACCTGCTCGCCGATCACGGTGAGAGCGAAGCCGGGATCGCGCTCCTGTCCACGGCGCTCGACAAGCATCCGCAACATCCGGCGCTCCAGTACGATCGCGCGGTGCTGCTCGAGCGGGCGGGGCGCGTGAAGGAGGCCGTCGCGGCGCTCGAGCATCTGCTCGCCGAGCGCCCGGACGATCCGACGCTGCTGAACGCCCTCGGCTACACGATGGCGGATCACGACATCGATCTGTCGAAAGCCGAGAGCTACATCCGCAAGTCGCTCGCCATGATGCCGGACAATCCGGCGGTGCTCGATAGCCTCGGCTGGGTGCGCTTCAGGCGCGGCGATTCGCGAGGCGCGGTGGAGCAGCTCGCGCGCGCGTATGCGCTCGCGCACGATCCGGAGATCGCCGCGCATTGGGGCGAGGCGCTGTGGCAGAGCGGCAATCAAGCGGAGGCGCGCCGCGTGTGGGCCGCCGCGCTCGCGCGCGACCCGGATTCGGATCCGCTGAAAGCCACCGTTGCGCGGCTGACGTCTCCCGGGAAGAAGTGATGATTCGTGGGCTCGCATTCGCGCTCGTGGGCGCGGCGGCGTGCTGTCTCAGTGCGTGCAAGACCGTGCCGACCGCGCCACCCGTGCCGTCCGCGCCCTGGGAGGCGCGGCGCGCGGCGCTGCAGGAGCGCGATCATTTCGATCTGAGTGGCCGCATCGCCGTCGCCGCCGCGCAGGAGGGGTTCAACGCGAAGCTGCGCTGGGACCAGCGCGGCGACCGTTCCAGTCTCGCGCTCGATGGACCGCTCGGCGTGGGCGGCGTCCGCATCACCGCGGACGGCACGACCGTGAACGTCGTCAATTCGCGCGGCGAGCCGCTCGACAGCGACGCGGCGCGTCGCGAGATCGCCGCGCGGCTCGGCTTCGACCCGCCGCTTCAGAGCTTGCGGTTCTGGGTGCAAGGCGTGCCCGATCCCGCCCATCCCGCCGACGAAGTGCTCGACGATCAGCAGCGTCTCGTGACCCTTCGCCAGGATGGTTGGCAGATCGACTACGCCAAATACACGGTGGCCGCGGGTCAGTGGCTGCCCTCGCTCCTGACGCTGCGGCGCGACGACATCCGCGTGCGCTTGCTCGTCGACAACTGGGGCTCATGACGATGCGCGCCGCGCTTCCGGGCGCAGAGTCGCAGTGGCCTGCACCCGCCAAGTTGAATCTCTTTCTCCACGTCACTGCGCGCCGGGGCGACGGCTATCACGA
Source organism: Steroidobacteraceae bacterium (assembly GCA_035760965.1). Classification (GTDB taxonomy): domain Bacteria; phylum Pseudomonadota; class Gammaproteobacteria; order Steroidobacterales; family Steroidobacteraceae; genus JADGHX01. The sequence continues at coordinate 53,099 of DASTRY010000036.1, forward strand.
TCTGCAGACGCTGTTTCAGCTCATCGACCTCGCGGACACGATCGGCATCACGCTGCGCGCGGATGGACGGATCGAGCGCCTCACCGGCCCGGCGGACATCCCGCCAGAGACCGACCTGACGATCCGCGCGGCGCGCGCGCTGCAGGCCGCAACGGGCACGACGCTCGGCGCCAATCTGCGAGTGCGCAAGCGCATCCCGACCGGCGGCGGCCTGGGCGGCGGCAGCTCGGACGCCGCCACGACACTCCTTGCTCTGAACCATCTCTGGGGGACCGAGCTCTCGGTGGCCGAGCTCGCCGCGATCGGCCTGACGCTCGGGTCAGACGTGCCGCTCTTCGTTCGCGGTGCATCGGCCTGGGCGGAAGGGCGAGGTGAGGCGCTCGAGCCGGTGGAGCTGCCCGAGCGCTGGTACGCGATCGTGCATCCGCGCGTGCACGTGGCCACGGCAGCGATCTTCCAGGCCCCTGAATTGACACGAAATTCCCCGAAGATCACAATGCGCGCCTTTTTTCAGACCGGCGGCCGGAACGACTGCGAGAGCATCGTGCGGGCGCGTTTCCCCGAGGTAGCAGAGGCGCTCGACTGGCTCGCGCGGTTCGCACCCGCGCGGCTCACGGGAACCGGCGCCTGTGTGTTCGCGGAGTTCGAGCGCGCCATCGACGCGGAGCGCGTCGCCGCGCGCGTGCCGGAGCGCTGGACGGGCTTCGTCGCGCGGGGGTTGAATACTTCCCCGGTGCACGAGCGCCTGGGTTTGCGCACATGAGCCTGTGTTGGGGTGTCGCCAAGTGGTAAGGCAGCGGGTTTTGATCCCGCCATACGTAGGTTCGAATCCTGCCACCCCAGCCAACCTTGCACGGCTCGGTTCTTTTCGTTCCTCGACAACGGCTTAGCAGTGGGATCCGCGCCACGCCTGTGGCCTCGGACCCTCTGCAAACAGCACGAATCGAAAACGCTACTGACTGATTTGCAGCCAGATCATTGAGCGTTGCCGCCCCGGCCAACCCGAATCGAACTCCGCCGTGATGGAATTTGCGAGTTGGAAACTGCGCTGCGCGCGGCGGAGCGAGCATCATCGATCGCGCGATCGCAGCCACGTCCGCCTCGACCGCGCCTTCAGTCCACGCCGCGTAGGTCCGCAGCATCGTGATGGTGCTGTGGCCATGTTGCTTGGCCACCCAGAGCACATTCTTGCCGAGCATCAGGTTCCAGCTCACGGAGGAATGGCGG
>DASTRY010000037.1:0-108703 GCA_035760965.1 Steroidobacteraceae bacterium
TGAACCAGCCGGCCTCCGGACCGATGTTGAGCACGAACGCCGTGAGGATCGTGAGCCCGCCGAACAGGAACATGAAATAGCTGAAGGCGTTCAGGCGCGAGAACGCGATGTTCCGCGAGCCCACCATCAGCGGCACGAGCAGCACGCCCATGGCCTGCATGATCGGCACGGCGAACAGGAACATCATGACGCTGCCGTGGGTGGAGAAGAGCTGGCTGTAGAGATCCGGCCCGACCAGGTGCGAGTTCGGCCGCGCGAGCTGCAGACGCATCGTCGCCGCCATGAGTCCCGCCGCGAGAAAGAACATGAATGCGGTGATGATGTAGCGGCGCCCGATGCGCTTGTGATCCACGGTCTTCAGCCAGCCGAGGAAGCCGGGCGGGTCCGACCAGCGCGCGGCGAGAATCTCGCGTTCCTGCGCCGGAACGTCGCTCATCGCAAGCTCTCCAGATACACGGTCAATGCAGCGAGATCGTCGGGCGGCAACGCAGTGGCGGGCATCTGGACACCCGGCTTGAAGCGGTGCGGTGCCAGGATCCAGGCCGACAGCGCCGCGGAGTTGTTGGGCAGCGCGCCTGCCGCGAGCACGGAGCGGCTGGCGACGTGCGTGAGATCCGGCCCGACGGTGGCAGCGGCGGCGGTGCCCTGGATCGTGTGGCACAGGACGCAGCTCGAGCTCAGAAACACCTGCTGTCCGCGTTGCTCGTTCGGATTGGCGGGGGCGCGCGCCGGCGCGAGCTGCTGCTGCTTCCACTTCTCGAATTCACTCGGCGGATCCGCGTGCAGCACGAGTCGCATCTGCGCGTGCTGCAAGCCGCAGAACTCGGCGCATTGACCGGTGAACTTGCCGGGCTTGTCGACGATCAGCACCTCGGTGTTCGTGTGGCCGGGAATGAGATCCTTCTTTCCCGTGATGCTCGGCAGCCAGAAGCTGTGGATCACATCCTGCGAGGTCAATACGAGCTCCACCGGACGGCCGACGGGGATGTGCATCTCGTTGGCGGTGAGCAGACGGCGGCTCGGTTGCGGATCGTCGTATTCGATCTGCCACCAGTACTGATGCCCGGTGACGACGACGCGCAGCGCATCGGCCGGATGCGCGGAGAGTCCCCGCTGCACCACGAAGTCCGCGACTCCGAGTGTGATGAGGGTCAGCACCGTGAGTGCGACCGCGGCGGTGATCACACGCGTCGCGTTCCGTTCCGCATCCGGCGAGGTCCGTCGCCTCCGGAGCATCGCCCACACGAGAGTCGCGTTGACGACCACGTAGACGACTGCCGCTACGGCGCAGAAGAGGAGCAGGAGATGCGCGATCTGCTGGGCGCGCGGTCCCGCCGGGTTGAGCGCGGCGTGATTGCTGCTGCAACCTGCGGCGAGCGCCGCGCCGGCTATCGTCGTCAAGAAGCGCGCGTGTCGCATCCGTCGCGCCCTCAGTGTGACGGTGGCGGCGCGCTTTGCACCGGCTGCAAGTCCGGCCCCGACTGCTCGCTCTTCTTCGTGAAGAGATGGTCGGAGCGCGAGGGCGTGGCGTCCTTGGGTGTCATGCCCGACATCGAGCGCACGTATGCGACGAGCTGCCACACCTGCTGCGTCGGGATCTTGCCGCGAAAGGAGGGCATGCCGTTCGGCCGGCCCTCGACGATGGTCGCGAAGATGTTCTGCGGCTCGGAGCCGTAGATCCACGTGTCGTCCATGAGCGGCGGGCCGATCGCGCCGCCGCCATGCGCGTGACAACCCGAGCAGTTGAACCACTCGAACAGCTGCTTGCCTTGCGAGATCGCGTAGGCGTTGTAGTCGTACGGAGAATGCCCGTCGTGTACCGGAGCGCCGCCGCCGGGTTGTATATCCGACTGCGTGAGCGTGTTGAGCGGCGGTGCGCCACTCAAGCTCGTATCGGAAAACTTTCGCGACTCGCGCGAGCACGCGACGAGTGCGAGCATCGCGACAGCGCAGAAGGTCAGCTCACGGTAGCGAGAACACATACAACGTGCCGCCCTGCTGTGTGTGCTGCTTCAGATCGCCGACCGCGCTCGCCCATCCACCGCCCGCGCTTGCGTCGCGTGTATCGAGGTTGCCGGAAACGACGCCACCGGCCCAGCCACCTACGCCCGCCAGCACCGCGACGTACTGCTTGCCGTCGGGCGCGCGGTAGGAAACAGGCTGACCGATGATTCCCGAGCCTGCTTTGAACTGCCAGAGCAGGCGCCCGCTGCTCGCATCGAGTGCCTTGAACCAGCCTTCCATCGTGCCGTAGAAAACGATGCCACCTGCGGTGGCGAGCGCGCCGCTCCAGACGGGAAAGTTCTCCTTCACTTCCCACCGTGCTCGACCGGCCGCGACATCCCACGCCGTCAGCACGCCGCGATAGCCGCCTTCGCCCGCGTACATCTTCACGTTCGCGCCGACGTACGGTGTGCCGGCGATGTAGTTGGCGGGCACGACTTCCTCGTCCTGACAGAGGTTCTGGTGCGGGATGTAGAGCAGTCGCGTCAGCGGCGACCATGCCGAGGGCTGCCAGTCCTTGCCGCCGCCCGCGTGCGGGCAGATGTTGCGCACGACGTGCCCGACCGTCGGCTTCTTTTCCGGTACGTACTGCGGCCTGCCCGTGGCGAGGTCCACCTTGCTGATCGTGTTCACGTTCACGAACGCATTTGCCGACAGCACCTCGCCGGTCGCGCGATCGATCACATACACGTGCCCGTTGCGATCGGGATGCGCGAGCACCTTGCGCATGCGGCCCCCGATCTGCAGGTCCACGAGGACGTTCTCGTTCACGCCGTCGTAGTCGTAGAGGTCGTGCGGGTTGTACTGGTAGAACCAGCGCGCCGCGCCGGTGTCCGGATCGCGCGCGAAGATGCCGGCGGTCCATTTGTTGTCGCCGGGACGCTGGTCCGCATTCCAGGGCCCCGGATTGGCGGTGCCGTAGTAAACGAGATTCAGCTCCGGATCGTAGGAAATCCAGCCCCACACGGTGCCGCCGCCACGCTGCCACGCACCGGGCGGCCAGCTCTGCACGCCGAGATCCTTGCCGCGCTCGCTGGCATAGAAGGGCTTGAAGTCCGGGCCGATGAGCACATCCGCGTCGGGGCCGGTGCTGAACGCGCGCCAGGCGATCTTGCCCGAGGCGGCGTCGAGCGCCGTCAACCAGCCGCGCACGCCGAACTCGCCGCCGCTGTTGCCGACGAGCACTTTGTCCTTCACGACGAACGGCGCCATGGTGATCGATTCGCCGCGATTGAGGTCGCCGAGCTGCACGCGCCAGAGCTCCTTGCCCGTGGCGGCGTCGACGGCCAGCGTCTGTCCGTCGAGCGTGTTGAAGAACACGCGACCGTCCGCGTACGCGGCGCCTCGGTTCACGGTGTCGCAGCACGCGACGCCCTGGGCCGACGAGCGCGGCTTCGGGTCGAAACTCCACTTCAGTGGCGCGCCGGGTTTGTCGAGCGCCAGCGCGAACAGCCTGTTCGGATACGGCGTGACGATGTACATCGTGTCGCGAGTCACGATCGGCGCCGCCTCGTGACCGCGCAACGTGCCGGTGGAGAACGTGAACGCGATTTTCAGCTGCCCGACGTTCGACGCGCGAATTTCGTCGAGCGGGCTGAAGCGGGTATTGGCGGCATCTCCCGCAGGCATGGGCCACTCGACCGGTGGCTCGGCAGCGAATGCGGACCCCGCGAGGACGAGCAGGCTTGCGGTGACCCCGACGGGCGCCGCGCGCCGAAGCATACCTGCCACGTCCATTACGCCTCTTGGGTTGCGAAGGCGGTGGTAGGGCAGCAAGCGCCATGCCGCGAAGCCGGCGCACTGATGCACGTCGATGTGCAACGGCGCGTGGTGCGACTCGTCGATGGCGAAAGGGTCGTGCTCGATGCGCGCGGCATCTCGGACTACGACCTGATGCAGGGGTGGGCTGGCGAAGCGCTCCCGGAGGCGATCCGGCCGCGCGGACAACCCGAGGTACGCGCAGGAAACTCGCTCGCGGCAGACGCATTGATGCAGGCGCAGGCCGAGGAAATCGCCCGCCCCAGCCCTGAGGGCGCGACGACGAAACGGCTGGACCGTGTACCGGTGCGTCGAGAGAGCGGGGCGCTCCCGGCACGCGGTTGTTTGCAGCCGCGCTCACCCACTCGAGGTATCGACGAGCGTGCCGACTCGCAAGCGAAACACCATCGGTTCCTGGCTGGACCTCGCGCGACTCGCCGAGGAGCTGGCCGGTGAGGAGTGGATCTTCCGCGGCGAGCCGGCGCACGGAAATCCGTTGCGGCCGGGCGCCGGGCGCCTCACGCGCGAGCTGCGCGGCCGCCGCGGCGAGCGCTTCACGGAAGACGACGAGCGCGCCGCGCTCGAGCGTTTCAAGAACGATGCGCTGCCCTATCTGGATTTCAGGCCGCCGTCCGATCACGACCTGGAGTGGCTCGCGATCGCCCAACACCACGGCATGCAGACGCGCTTGCTCGACTGGACTGAGAGTCTGCTGATCGCCGCGTTCTTCGCAGTCGAGAGCACCCTCGAGCGCGCGCCCGGCATCATCTACGGCGTGCGCGGCCTACCGCTCGCGAGCGCAACCGACGATCCGTTCAGCCTCGAGGAAGTGTCCGTGTATCGGCCCTCGCACGTGACCCCGCGCGTTGCGCCTCAGTGGAGTGTGTTCACGGTTCACCCGGACCCGACCGCGGATTTTCGCCGTAGCGGCCTCGTGACGACGTGGACGATCCGCGGAGCGCGCAATCGGTGGCGCATCAAGCTCGTGCTGGATTCCTGCGGCATCAACTACGCGTCGATCTATCCCGATCTCACGGGCCTCGCGCAGCACATCTACTGGCGATACAAGTGGGGGATGAGCCAGACGCGCCCGCATGCCTGGCGCGGGTCGCAGCCCAAGGAACGAGCAGACAAGGGTAGCCGCTGAGCCGCGCCAGCGCCGAGTGCGTCTGACTCGGGCGCCTTGCCATGATCGACTCGTCCCGCGTCCGGTATCCGTGCGAACGTCGGCACCGGTCGCGTCCTCACGTATGCCCTGATTCGGCTCGTCGATCCCGTCGTAATCCGTGCGCGGCGCGGCCGCTGCACATTCGTCGACGGCACGAGCTCGCGTCGGTTCTCTCCTACGCAGCTATGCGTGTACGCCGCATGGCGAGCGGTACAGCGTTTGCGACGCTTCGGCACACGCACAACGGGAACACGGCCATGACCACGCTCCGAAGCCCCGCTACACGCAAGGACGCCGCCGACACGCTCTCGGTCGCAAGCTCCGCAATCAAACCGTCGCGGACCGGCATCGGGCAGAAGCTGGCGCTCGTGCCGGTGGTTTATCGCCTGGCCAAGCGCTACCCCATGCCGGCGCTGGTGATCGGTGGGCTCGCGCTCGTGTACTACATGAGCCAACGTCATGCCGGCACGCCCGTTGTCCGACACTGATCCGGGCATCGAGCCTGGACGCGGACGGCACGCCACCCATCCGCGGGAGATTCCGGCTCGCGGCTGGCGCGACATCCTGACGCGCGTCAAAAGCGAGATCGGCAGCGATCACGTGACGCTCATCGCTGCGGGGCTCGCGATGAGCGGATTGCTCGCCGTCTTTCCCGGGCTCGCCGCCGCGATCGCGATCTACGGCCTGTTCGCGTCGCCCACGGACGTCATCGCACACATGCAGGCCTTCAGCGACATTCTGCCGCCCGGCACTTGGGATCTCTTCAAGACGCAGCTCCAGACCGTCGCGTCGCAGACGCAAGGTTCGCTGACGTCGGCCGCGGTCGGCAGTCTCGTCATCGCGCTCTGGAGCGCGCGAGCGGGCATGGCCGCGCTGATGACGGCGACGAATGTCGCCTACGCAGAGGCGGAGAAGCGCGGCTTCATCCATCAGACGCTCGTCTCGCTCGCGTTCACCGTCGGCGCAATCGTCGTCTTTCTGCTGATGCTGACGCTCGGCGTGCTCGTTCCGCTCGCACTCGATGTTCTCGGCACCAGCTCCTGGGTACAGATTCTCGCGCGCGCGGTCCGTTGGGTGTTGCTGTGGATGGTTGCGGTGCTCGGGCTTGCGGTGCTCTATCGGTACGCGCCGTCGCGCGAGCATGCGCGTTGGCACTGGGTTACTTGGGGCTCCGCCATCGCAGCGACGGTTTGGATCGTCCTGAGCGGGCTGTTCGCGTGGTACGTCGGCACCTTCGCGACGTACGGAAAAGTATACGGCGCGCTCGGCGGCGTGATCGCGCTCCTCATGTGGTTCTATCTCACGAGCCTGACGATCGTGATCGGCGCGGAGATCAATTCGGAGATGGAACGTCAGACCGTACGCGACACGACGGAAGGCCCGGAGGCGCCGCTCGGTGAACGCGGCGCGCGGGCCGCCGATACGGTCGGTCCTGCGGCGGAGCGCACGCCGAGCGCGAAAGAGAGGGAGCGCGCCAAAGGTGCGCCGGGGATTGCCGAGCGCGGGCGCCGGCGCAGCTGAGCCTCGCGCCGGAACTGCTTCGCAGCGGACGGTGCCGTGTACGCAGGCGGCAAGCCGTTCGCGAAGTTTCTCGACGAGACCGTGCTCTGGCATTTCTTCGCGCTCGAAACCTACTGGCCGAATCTCATCACCGCCGCGGTGACGTGAGTTAGCGCGCGCAACGTGCCGGCGTACCCGCGGTGGGTATTGCGATTGCTGTCCTCCGTCCATGGCGCATGCTTGCACAAACCAGGAGAAGTGCCATGGCAGTAGAACGTGAAGTCATCGTTGAGACGTCCGACACCCTGCAAGGCATGAAGATCTCGTGGGGCGGCGTGTTCGGCGGCGTGCTCGCCGGCGTGGGCGCATTGATACTGCTCTCGAGCCTCGGCCTTGCGGTCGGCGTGTCCTCCGCGCGCGGCGCCGATACCGAGACGATCGGCCGCGGCGCGGCCATCTGGACCGGCGTCTCGCTGCTCATCTCGCTGTTCATCGGAGGCTGGGCCTCGACCCGATTGAGCCTCATGTGGGAGCGCACGACCGCGATGTTCGAAGGGGTGCTCGTCTGGGTGCTGAGTCTCATCATCGTGCTCTATCTCACCGCGAGCGGCGTCGAGCTCGTTTCCGGCGATGGGTTTGGCGTGGCCGGTCAAGCGGCAGCCGATGCGGCACAAGTTCAGCGGTCCGTCTCGGCGACGGCATGGGTGTCGTTCGGCGCGCTGGTGCTGTCGCTGCTCGCCGCGATCGCGGGCGCGGCCGTCGGCAGGCGCGGCGTCGAGAGGAAAGTCGGTCCCTAGTGCACGGCGTCGAGCTAGCCGTCCAGTTAGCCGCACACAGTAGCGGCGCTGTCAGGCGTTCAGTTGCCGCTGCAGTGCCCGGCGGCGCAGCCCGCATCCCTCACTCACAGCGGAGATCGATCGACATGTTCTTTCAGCACGAGGCGCTGCAATACACGGTGTTCGGGAAAGCGCTGTATTCGATACAACCGAACTTTCCACCCGGGAAACTTCCGGGCAAGAAGGAGCCGGTCAACAAGTACTGCAACGTCTCCCAGGGCGACGGCGACGCGCAAGGTACCTGGAACGGCGAGAACATCGAGCCGAGCAACGAGCGCGAGGGCGGCATACGAAGTCGTCAGGACGACAATTGACGTAGGCCCGACGCCCCCGTGAGAGCGCCGGACGCGCACCCCGCGCCCGAACCGCCTGTCGCAGACACACTGCGTAGGCGGGTGGGCGCGGTGCTTCTCGCGGTGGCGCTGGGCGTCGTTCTATGGTGGGCCTGGCACCGCCTCTCGCGAACAGCGCAGCAGCACACCTTCCAAGCATTCATCGCGGGCACTATCGCCGCAGCAGCTACCGCTGCGGGCACATTGCCGGTGCTCGCGCGCTGGACGATTTCGGCTCGTGTGCGCGACATCCTGCTGGGCTTCGGCGCGGGGGTGATGCTCGCGGCCAGCGCATTTTCCCTGGTAATCCCTGCTCTTGCAGCGGCGGCCGCGGGCGGCGCGCCCCGGTTGCAGGCGGGCATCATCGTCGGCGCCGGCATTTTCTGCGGCGCATTGCTGTTATTGCTCCTCGATCGATACGTGCCGCACGATCGGTTCATCGAGGCCGCGGACGGCTCCGTCGCTCATGCGCTGGCGCTGCGGCGAACCTGGCTGTTCGTCTTTGCAGTGACCCTGCACAACATCCCCGAAGGCCTCGCCATCGGTGTGGCTTACGGCGGCCGCGATCAGGCCAGCGGGGCTACACTCGCAACGGGGATTTCGATTCAGGACGTTCCGGAAGGCCTCGTCATCTCGCTCGCGCTGCTCGCGGCCGGCTACCGCCGTGCGTTCGCGCTGCTGCTCGGCGCCGTGTCGGGATTCGTCGAGCCGCTCGCCGCGGCCGCGGGCGCGGCCATCATCGGGATCTCGGCGTCGCTGCTGCCGTGGGGGCTCGCGCTCGCGGCCGGCGCGATGCTCTGCGTGATCACGCACGACGTCGTGCCGGAAATTCACCGCCACGGGCACGAGCGCGCGGCCACGCTCGCCCTCATGAGCGGATTCGTGATCATGACGGTGCTCGACACGGCGCTCTAGCCGGCATCGGCGGAGCTTGGGTCGAGCGTGACCGGTGCCGCGGCCTCTGCAGCGCTACGGGCATTGTGATTGCTGTACGGGAGGCATGGACGCGTGGGATCCGCGCCAAGCGCGCCGCAACCGACTGCTCAATGGCCTCTCGAACGAGGCTCTTGCCGACCTGACGCGCGACCTGCAACCGCGCGAGCTGAGCGCGCGTGCGCACGTCGTGGCGGTGGGTCAGCCGATCGAGACGGTGTACTTCCCGCTCTCGTGTGTCTGCGCGGCCGTCGCCCAGGGCAACCGCGGCATCGGCGTCGAGGTCGCGACGCTCGGCAACGACGGCATGTCGGGCTTACCCGTCTTTCTCGGCGTGGACGGCCCGGCTACCTTCGACATCTTCGTGCAGCTCCCGGGGACGGCGCTCAGCATGCCGGCCAGCGCGTTTCGCACCCACCTGGAGAATCACCGGCAGCTTCGCACCATCCTCGGCTGTTACACGCAGGCCCTGATCACGCAGCTCGCGCAGGGCTCCGCGTGCAATCGCCTGCACAGCGCCGAACAGCGCTGCGCGCGCTGGCTCCTCATGACGCACGATCGCGTGGATCGCGACGACTTCGAGCTCACGCACGAATTCATCGCGCAGATGCTCGGCGTGCGGCGCGCGACCGTCACCGAGATCGCGAGCGCTCTGCAGGACGCGGGCGCGATTCGCTACGCGCGCGGCATCATGACGGTCGTGAACCGCGGCATCCTGCGGGCGCGCTGCTGCGAGTGTTACGAGTTCATCCAATCCGAATACGCGCGCCTGCTGCCGGCACCGGCAAGCGAGAGCGGATGACCCACGACGTCGCCGGCGCGTGGGAACGCTTCGGCCGCGACGATCCGTATTTCCGCTTCTTGAATGCGGCGCGCTATCACACCGCCGGCGAGCCGCGCTCGGTGCGCGACGAGCTCTTCGCGAGTGGCGAAGCGCACGTCGACGCGTTGATCGAGACGATTCGAAGCGAGCTCGTGCCGGGTTTCGAGCCGCATCGGGCACTCGATTTCGGCTGCGGAGTGGGGCGGGTGCTGCTGCCCATCGCGCGCCGCGCCCACGAGGTGCTGGGCGCGCCGTGCCGCGCCTAGTCGATATCGTTCTCGGTCGCCGTCTCGCCAACCGCGAATACGGCGAGCGCAAGATCGGCGCGTTCGAGGGTCTGCCGGCGATGGGGCTCGATGCGCTCGGGTCGTCCTCGTACGGACCCGAAGCGGCGCTGACCGTGCTGATGCCGCTCGGCGCGGCCAGCGTCGGTGCGATCGGCTGGGTGATGGCGCCCATCGTCGCGCTGCTGCTGATTCTCTTTGCGTCGTACTGGCAGACGATTCGCGCATACCCGAACAACGGCGGCGCGTACATCGTCGCGCGCGAAAACCTCGGTACGAACGCGAGTCTGCTCGCGGCGGCGGCGCTCATGATCGACTACGTGCTCAACGTCGCGGTGGGCATCTCCGCCGGGATCGCGGCGCTCGTGTCCGCCGTGCCGCCCCTGCACGCGCACATGCTGCCGCTGTGTCTGCTCGTGCTGGTCGTGCTCGCGCTCGCAAACCTGCGCGGCACGATGGACGCCGGCCGGCTGTTCGCCCTGCCCACGTATCTCTTTGTCGCGAGCTTTGGAATCATCATCGCGATCGGAACCTGGGAGGCCGTGCACTCCGGCGGGCATCCACAGCCCGTGATCGCGCCGCCGCCTTTGGCGCCGACGACGGCGACGCTCAGTGTGTGGCTTCTGCTCCGCGCGTTCGCGAGCGGCTGCACGGCGATGACGGGCGTCGAGGCCGTGAGCAACGGGATGACGGCGTTTCGCGAGCCGACGGTGAAGTACGGCCATCGCACGCTCGGATCGATGGTTGCGATCCTGGCACTGCTGCTCGCCGGCATTGCGTACCTGTCTTCGTCGTATCACATCGGCGCGATGGATCAGACGAAACCGAGCTATCAGAGCGTGCTGTCGCAGCTCGCGCACGCGGCCATCGGCGACGGCACGTTCTATTACGTGGCGATTGCGTCGCTGCTCGCGGTGCTGATCCTCTCGGCGAACACGAGCTTCACGGACTTCCCCCGCCTCTGCCACATGGCCGCGCAGGACGGGTTTCTGCCCAAGTCCTTCGCCATCGCCGGCCGCCGACTCGTGTTCTCCGTGGGCATTCTCTATCTCACGGCGACCGCGGGCGTGCTGCTCGTCCTGTTCGACGGCATCACGGATCGCTTGATCCCGCTATTCGCGATCGGCGCGTTTCTCACGTTCACGCTGTCGCAAAGTGGCATGGTCGTGCATTGGTGGCGCGCGGCGCGCGCCCGGACGGCGCACTTCTGGATCAATCTCGTCGGCGCGGCAGCCACGGGCGTGGCGTTCGTCGTCATCGTCGTCGCCAAGTTCGCGGAAGGCGCTTGGATCACGCTGCTCGTGATCCCCCTGGTCATCGCGCTGCTGAAGGCGATCCGCGCGTACTACGACGAGCTCGCGCGCCGCGTGCGCGATCCGCTGCCGCTGCAGCTCCGCGACACGCGCCCCCCGATCGTCATCGTGGTGACCGAAAGCTGGAGCAAGCTCACCGACAAGGCGCTCGGGTTCGCGCTCAGCCTCTCGCCGGACGTGATTGGCGTCCACTTCCAGCGGCTCGCCGGTCCCGAAGCGCCGGACGAGGAGCCCGACTTGCGCCGGCGCTGGGAGCGCGACGTGCAGGAGCCGGCGCACGCCGCGGGTCTGAAGGCGCCGCGGCTCTATATCGTCCAAGCGCCGTATCGAGCGATGCACGAGCCGCTATTGAAGCTCGTAGACGAGATCAGGACGCAGGCCGACGGCCGGCACATCGCCGTGCTCATCCCCGAAGTGGCCCGCCAGCACTGGTATCAGTTCCTGCTGCACACGTTGCGCCCGCAGCGGCTGCGAGCGCAGCTGCTCCGCTACGGACCGGCGGATCTCGCCGTGATCAATGTGCCGTGGTACCTGGGCGAGACTCCCGCGCGGCCCGCGCGCCGGCACGCGCCGCACCGAGCTCGGCGGGTGGACCCTGTGCGATGACGCGGCCGTCCTCCATGACGATCACCTCGTCGAAGTGCTCCAGCAGATGCATGCGATGCACGGACGAGATCAGGCAGGCGTCGGCGAATTCCGCGAACAAGCGCGCGTACACCTGCGCCTCGGTGCTCGGGTCGAGATGCGCCGTCGGCTCATCGAGCAGCACGATGCTGCTGCCGCGGGCGGCGAGCACGCCGCGAGCCAGCGCGATGCGGCTGCGTTGGCCGCCGGACCAGTTCGCCGCGCGCTCCGCGACGGACACCTCGAGGCCGGATGGGCTCGCGTCGAGGAAGGTGTCCGCCGAGGCGATGCTCAGCGCGTGCGCAAAGTCGTGCCGCTGCGGCGGACCCTGCACGGACTCGCACAGACCGAGGTTCTCGGCGAGCGTGCCGGCGAACACTTCCGCATCCTGCGGGATGAGCGTCGCCATCGAACGCAGGAACCGCGCCGTCTCGTCCGGTGCGACGATCGCGAAGCGCGAGTCGCACGTGAGCGTGCAGCGCTCGGCGGCGTACAGCCCCGCGAGCACGCGCAGGAGAGTGCTCTTGCCGCAACCGCTGTCGCCGATGAGGGCGTAGCGCTTGCCTCGCTGCAGCGAGAGCGAAACGCGATCGAGCGACGGCGCGGCGGCGCGGCTCGCGGGATGCCGGAACGTGAGCTGGTGCAAATCGAGGCGCTGCCAGTCCGGCGCGTGAATCATCGGCGGCTTGTCCGAGAAGTGCGCGGGCGCGGCGTCGCGAATGGCATCCGCGCTCGCGTAGTCCGCGTTCTGTCGCGCAAACGTCTGGAAGTGCTGTGCAACGGAAGCCACGACGCCGCCGGACTGCACCGCGTACTCCCACACCATGTACAGACTGCCGAGCAGCAGTGCCTGACTCGCACCGTGCCCGTCGCGGGCCACTCGCCATGCGAACAGTGCAACCAGGCCGCAGCTCAGCGCGCGCGTCGCGAGATCGACGGTGCACCACTTCCACTCGTTCAGCAGGATCGAGCGGCGCAACGGCGCGAAGACGGCGAGCAGGCGACGCTCGAGCAGCTCCGTGACGCCGCGTGTCTGGCGAAGCGCGAACAGCGTCGTCGTGTTGCCCAGGGTGTCGACGAGCGCGGCGTTGTACTGCCGCTCGGCATCGTTCTCCTGACGCGCGAGGCGCATCATCGCGCGATCGAAGAACGTCACCGACGCGCAGATCACCGCAAAGCCGGCGATCGCCGTCATGCCGACGATGGGCTCGATACACCACAGCGCCACTACCGGTCCGACGAGCCGCACTGCGCTGTTCAGGTACACGTACTGACTCTGCGCGAATCCCGTCAGCGCGTGACTGCTCTGCTGAATGCGATGCGCGGTGGCGGCCGAGTGGTGTGACTCGTGCCACGAGAGGGGCAGCCCGAGAAGCCGCTCGACGAGCGAGTTGGATATGCGCCGTCGCACGAGCAGCGACACATTCCGCTCGAGAATGCGCCCAGGTCCGTGCAGCATCCACGACATGACCGCGAGCCCGAGCACGCACGATAACCACATGCCTGCCTGGCCGAGCCCGTCGACGCCACGCAGCTGCAGCGCGTTGATGGCTTTGCCTGCGAAATAGGGCGCCGCGAGCAGAATGCATTGCGCGCCGACGAGCAGCACACACGCAGACAGCAGTAGGTGACGGCTTCCCCGCGCGAGCTGCCAGAGCTCGCGATATAAGTAGACGACGCCGGTGCGTGACGCCCGGCGCGCAGAATCCCCCGACAATCGACCCTCCGGTCGCGGTGCGACGGCGACACGTTAGGTCATAAGGTAAACCGGTGAAGCGGCGCGCATCACAACGTGCGCGAAACTTAATTCAGAGCGCGTCGCCAGTCGGCGACTCGCGTACGGCCGCGTACGCACTCACTGGCTGTACTGCGCGCCGAGATGCGTGATGAGCTCTTCGCCCTGCAAGTGGCGCAGCGTGTTCTTCAGCTTCTTCAGCTGAATCGACAGATCGTGCTCGGGATACAAGCCGGGCGCGTGCATCGGGCTCTTGAAGTAGAACGACAGCCACTCCTGGATTCCGCAGCGCCCCGCGCGCTTCGCCAGATCGAGGAACAGCGCGAGGTCGAGCACCAGCGGCGCGGCGAGGATGCTGTCGCGACAGAGGAAGTTGATCTTGAGCTGCATCGGGTAGTTGAGCCACCCGAAGAGGTCCACGTTGTCCCAGCCTTCCTTGTTGTCGCCGCGGGGCGGGTAGTAATTGATGCTGACGATGTGCGCGAGGTCGCCGTAGAGGTCCGGGTACAGGTCGGGCTGCAGGATGTGATCGAGCACGCCCTTCTTGCTGACTTCCTTGCAGCGAAAGCTCGCGGGATCGTCGAGTACCTCGCCGTCGCGATTGCCGAGAATGTTCGTGGAGTACCAGCCCCTCACGCCGAGCATGCGGGACTTCAGGCCGGGCGCGAGGATCGTCTTCAGCAGTGTCTGACCGGTCTTCAGGTCCTTGCCGGCGAGCGGCACCTGTCGCTCGCGCGCGAGCTCCTGCAGCGCCGGCGTATCCACGCACAGGTTCGGCGCGGCGTTCGCAAAGGGCAGGCCCTCGGCGATCGCCGCGTAGGCGTAGATCATGCTCGGTGAGACGGCCGGGTCCTCGCGATCGAGCGCGCGCTCGAAGCGCGCCGCGTTTTGATGAGCGGCCGTGAGGTCGGCGTAGCACTCGGTGCTGCCGCACCAGATCATCACCGCGCGCTCGAGAGCGTGCTCGCGCATGAAACGGCGAATGTCGGCGCGCACCTGCTCCGCGAGATCGCGCTTGCCGGCGCCGCGTTTGACATGGGTACCATGCAAGCGCTTCACGTATGCGTTGTCGAACACTGCGGTCCAAGGCTGCAGCGACTCCAGTTCAGGACGGAGCTGTTCGAGCAGGGCAGGCTCCAGAACCGCCGCCTTGCGCGCCGCCTCGTACGCGCTGTCGGGATAGGGGTCCCACGCGCCGAACACGAGATCGTCGAGTGCAGCCAGCGGCACGAAGTCGCGAATGCGCGGCGCGCGATGTTCCGTGCGCGCGCCGAGCCGCAGGGTGCCGAGCTGCGTGAGCGAGCCGACCGGTTGCGCGAGGCCCTTGCGCACGGCGTGTACGCCTGCGACCAGCGTCGTACTCACGGCGCCCAGCCCGACGAGCAGCACTCCGAGCCGGCCCTTCGCGGGCGCGATGTACGTGGCGGGATGTCGCATGTCAGTGCCCTCCGAAGATCGTTTCGAGCTCGGAGTCGCGCGACCAGGCGGTGAACGGCGACTCGCGCGGGTTCGGCTCGCAGAGGTAGATCTCGTGGCCCGGGCGGGCCGTGATGCGAAAGCCGGCGATGCGCGCCATCGCCTCGATGCACGGCTCGTTCGGCGCCCACCAGTTCGTCGGATCGTTCTCGAGCGCGTGCTCGATCAGCGCCATCCGCGGCCAGCCGCGCCGGTTCATTACGTTGCGCTCGAAGAGGCCGATGTTCTCGCGCACCCGTCCGACGGACTTGCCGGGCAGGGTCAACGTTTGCAGCACCATTTGCGAGCCGGTCACCTCGCGCAGGATGTCGAGCGCGAGCAGCGGATGGCGCAAGTGATAGAGCACGCCGAGGAACCACACGATGTCGTAGCGCGTGCCCGCGCGCGCGAGCGAGTAGACCGAGCCCTCGCGGAACTCGATGCGGTCGGCGAGCCCGTACTGCTCCGCGGCCCAGTGCGCCTGGCGCAAGTAGCGCCGATCGATGTCGATGGCCGTGACGTCGGCGCCGCGCTTTGCGAGCTCGAAGCTGTAGAAGCCGGCGTTGCAGCCGACGTCCAGCACGCGACGGCCGTGCAGATCGCGCGGCAGGTGCGGCTCGATCTGCTGCCACTTCACGCTCGGGAAATCGCCGAGCGGATGAGCAGGCGCGGTTTGCCTGCCGTCGGGGAGATGCAGGTTGTGAAACCAGGGACCGAGCTTCTCGATGTCCCCGGATGCCTCAGTATGCATGGCACGCTCGTGGTGAAGACTCATGTTCGGCGGTGAGCTCGGCGACGTAGGCCTCGAGCTGCCGTGCGCGATGCTCACCGGTGTGCTGCCCGAGGACGCGCTCTCGCGCGCGCATTCCGAGCGCACGCGCCTCGGCGGGAGCGAGCTCCCGCAGGAAGCGCATCACGTCCTGCGTCTCGCGTGCGATCAAGATTTCCCGACCCGGGCTGAAGAAATGGTCGAGCCCGTGCCAGTCGTCCGAGATGATGGGTACGCCGCAGGCCGCCGCTTCGAACAAGCGGACACTCGGCGAATACCCACTCGCAACCATGTCTGCGCGAGTGACGTTCAGCGTGAAGCGCTGCTCGTTGTAGAAGCGCGCGTGCGCAGCCGGCGGAAGGTGCTCGAGGTGCTCGACATTCGGCGGCCAGGCGAGCGTGTTCGGATACTGCGCGCCCGCCACGCAGAAGCGGCCCGCGCTCCACTCGCGCGCCGGTCCGATGAGGAACTTCTCGAGCTTGGGCTGGCGATCGCTGCTGTAGGTGCCGAGGTATCCCAGGTCGTAGCGCGGCGGCAGCTCGAGCGGGCGGTATTCGTCGGGATCGACGCTGCAGTAGAACGGCCGCGCGCGTTGCGCGCCGTACAGGCGCTGCAGGCGATCGAGAATGCGGCCGCCGGTGAATGACAGATACAGATCGAGCTCCGGAATCAATGCCGGCGTGAGATAGGCGCACTCGCCGCGGTCGAGCTTCGCGAGCGTCACCGGCGTGTCGATGTCGTAGAACGCAGTGAATCCACGTGTGTGCGCGAGCAGCCACTCCGCGACTCTTGCCCCTTCCGGAACATATGACCCGACAATTGCAAGATCGGCCGCGAGCGCGCCGTGCGCCACGCCACGGCCCAGCGCCGCGACGCTGTCGTACAGGATGACCCTGCAGAAATCCGGCTGCGGCAGGTCGCGGTGCGCGGCGTACCAGGGCTGCTGTCGCTCGTAGAACGTGACCTGATGCCCGCGCCGCGCGAGCGCGCGCACCAGCGCGCGGTACGTCGTGGCGTGCCCGTTGCCCCAGGCCGAAGTGATGGAAAGTCCGAAGATGGCGATACGCATCGATGCAAGCGGTCCTTTCATGCGGCGACACCGGCGGCGGCGTGACCTTCGATCACGCTCTCGAACTGGCGGGCGCGATGTTCATATGTGTGCTCGGCGAGCACGCGTCGGCGGGCAGCGCGGCCGATGGCGCGGGCAGTGGGCTCGCTGAGTCGCCGTAGATGCTCCACCACATCGTCCGCGTCGCGTGCGACGAGCACTTCGCGTTCGGGCTCGAGGAACAGCTCGAGTCCTTCCCATGCGTCGCTCATCAGGCAGGCTCCCGCTCCCGCCGCTTCGAACACGCGCGTCGGCGGCGAGAAACCGAAGCGCGCCATGCTGTCCCGATTGATGTTCAGCACGCAGCGCGGGGTCACGTTGAACGCGTTGTGATCGCCGCTCGGCACGTGTCCGAGCACCTTGACGTTCGGCGTTGCGCCCGAGTGCTCGTTCCAGCCGCTGCCGCCGAGCAGGAACGTTTCGGCGGGCAGGGCGCGGGCGCTGGCGAACAGGAACGCGCGCACGCGCGCTTCGCGATCCGGCAGGCGATTGCCGAGAAAGCCGAGCAGGCCGCGAAATCGCGCGTCCGGCGCGACGGGATGATGCGTGGACGGATCGAGCGCGTTGTAGATCGGCACGCATCGCGTTGCGCCGAGTGCGCGATAGCCGGCAACGACGGGCTCCCCGCCGCCATACGTGAGGACGAGATCGTACTCGCGCGCGAGTTGCGCGAATGGATCGCTCGGTTCCTTGGCAACGCGTTCGAGCGTGGCCGGCGCATCGACATCCCAGAACACGACGAGCGTACCGGACCGGCGCAGGCCGAGCACCGCGCCCTCGAGGAGCTCGTCGTGCGCGCCGATCCCGCTCGCCTTGACGACGATGTCCGCATCGCGCGCGCTCTCGAGCGCCGCCAACGCCTCCGCGGCGTGCTCTGTGGGATACACCACGACGCGCGCCCACGCGGGCTCCTCCATGTCGCGATGGGCCTGGCGTCCGAACGCGTCGGGCTCGTAGAACGTGACACGATGGCCGCGTGCGGCGAGGGCGCGGATCATGCCGCGGTAATACGTCGCAGCACCGTTCCAGTAGGTCGACAGGAGGCTCGAGCCGAAGAACGCGATACGAAGCGGCGCCATCTCGTCAGGCTCCCGGCTGCAAAGCGTGTTGATCGGAGGCGAGTGGCAGCGCCGGCGGGCGATTCATGCGCTCCAGCGCCGGCGCTCCGAGCGATTCGCAGATCGCAAGCAATTCGGCGACGCGGTGCGCGCACGTGTGCCGGCTTAGGATCGTCTGCAGACCGTGGCCGGCGGTAGCCTGCGCAATGTGGGGACAGGCGCGCAGCAAGCGCAGATGCTCGCGCATCTGCGCGGCGGTACCTGCGACGAGATAGTCGTGTCCGGGCCTGAACAGATTTTCGCAATCGTCCCACGGCGTCGACACGAGCGGGATGCCGCAGGCAAGCGCCTCGAACATGCGGATGGTCGGAATGCCCGGCAGGCTCTCGGCGTAGAAGCGCCGCGGGATGTGCACGGTGACGGCGGCGTTTGCGAAGATTTCCGGCACCCGAAAGTTCGGCGCCCAGCCGCCGTATGCGATCCCAGCGCCATGCAAGGCCGCGAGCGCGGCTTCCGGATAACGCACGCCGTACACGCGCGCGCGCAGCCGCAAGGCGTGCGCGGGCTCGATCAGAAAGCGCGTGATCTCCGCGGCTCGCTCGCCGTCGCCCCAGTTGCCCACCCATACGAGGTCGGTGTTCGGCTCGCTCTGACGCAGCGCCGGCGTGAAGCGGCGCGTGTCCGCGGCCTCGTGCCACGTCCACGCGCGCGCGGCGAGGCCGTGATCTTCGTAGATCTGCCGCAGCACCGCGCCGAAGGCGAGCACGCCGTCGTAGCTCGAGAGGTCGAACGCACGGATCTCGCGAGGCGCACTCACGGCGCGATGGTGAGTGTCGTGGAACAGGAGCGTGAACCTTCCGCAGTGACGACGGTATGCGCCGATGCGCCTCACCAGCGCCGGGTCGTTCCACTCGTGGACGATCACGACGTCCGCACCATCGAGTGCGACGTCGAGATCGAGCGCGGCGGGGTCGTAGAGCGTGCTGCGCAACTGCGGGTAGGCCGCGTGAAACGCTGCGATCGGCTCGTCACCGTGATTCTCGCGTAGATTCCGCAGGCTCCAGCCGTCCGCGGGCTCGTAGATCGAGACCGCGTGGCCTTGGGCCTGCAGCTCGGTCGCGACGCCGCGCAGGAAATGCGCGTTGCCGTGATTCCAGTCGGAAATCAGGGAGTGGTAGAAGAGTACGAAATGCACGGTCTTTCCTTGGGGTCGAATGAATCGCCGTCGACGAGCGACCAGTACGCGTTCCAGTAGCGAGCGGCCATCTGCTCCGCGTCGTAGCGCTGCGCGCGCGCATGGGCCAGCGCGGCGCACACCGCGAGCTTGTCGGGGTTTGCGATGAGATGGTTGAGCGTGTCGCGCAAAGCGTCGGTATCGTCCGGCGGCACGTAGCACGCGGCGTCGCCCCACACCTCACGCAAACTTTCGATGTCGCCGAGCACCAGCGCACATTCAGAGAGTGCCGCTTCGAGTGCGGTGAGTCCGAACGGCTCGTAGCGTGCAGGCAGCGCGTAAATCGAAGCACGTGCGTACCAGTGCGCCAGCGTCTCGCGTGAGAGCGCACCGACGTACTGCACTCCGGCCACTTCCTCGGTGCGACCGTCGGGGCTGGTCGCCGCGCCGGCCACGACGATCGGCCATTTGACCTCGTCGGCGACGCGCGCGAGGGCGGCCACGTTCTTGCCTGAGTCCCACAGTCTGCCGGCGCTGAAGACGAACGGCTCCTTCGTCGCGGCTCGAAAGCGGCGCGGATCGAGACCATTCGGAATGACCTCGGCCCGCAGCATGCCGCCGTAGTGCCGTCGCAGACAGCGCAGCATCGCGTGCGTCGGCGTGACGACGAGGTGCGCGGCCTCGAGGCTACGCGTGACTTCCTCCCGATAGCGTTCCCAGCCGACTGCGGGCGTGTCGTACACCGCGCTCCACCACGACAGCACGCACGAGTGCGCCGTCACTAGCACTGGTGCGCTCCACGGAAGGTCGGCATGCACCAGATGATTGAAGTGGAGGAGGTCGGGCTCGAGCTCTTGCTCCAGCGCGCGCAGCCAGTCCGCCGCCTCGTCGAGACTGTCCCAAGGCGAGTCCATCCACTCGAGGCGACAGCGGCTCGTCCGCAATTCCACGTGATCGAGCGCATCGACTTCCTTCCGCTGCGTTGCCGATGGCTCGGCGCCGAGCGTTGCCAGCAGCACTTTCACGGCGTAGGGCTGCAGCGCTGCGCACAGCTCCATGGCGTAGCGCCATACGCCGCCGATCGGGTCCGCGGTCATCAGTATCTTCATGCGTTGCGACCGTAGATGACGTCGAGCGTCCGATGCACCGCGAGCAAGTGCTCCGCGTCCGGATCGAAGCGCGGGCTGCTCGCGAGCCGCCGTGCCCATTCGCAAATCGCCACGTCGCCCCACGCCCGCGTCGGAACGCTCAGCGCGCGTGTGCGTGTGCCTTCGCAATGCTCGACGCGGAAGTCGTAGAACGATCCGTTCACGTTGCGCAGCCGAACGGCGCCGCGCGTTCCGAAGAAGCTCGCTTCGATCACGGCATCGCAGCCCGCGGAGAGCTTCCATGAGCACGCAACGCGGGCGCCGGCGCCGCCGGCGAGCCGCAACTCGGCGTGCGCGTAGTCCTCGACGGTCTCGATGGGTTTGCGCAGCGGCGCTCCGTCGCGATAGAGCGCGCCGCTCACGTGCTCGATGGCAGGATAGTCGAGCATCCAGAGCAGCAGATCGATGAGGTGAATGCCCAGGTCCATCAGGCAACCGCCGCCGGCACTCGCAACCTCGTAGAACCAGGGCTTGTCCGGTCCGTACGCATTGTGAAACACCAGCTCCGCCGCGAACGGCGCGCCGATCGCGCCGCTCGCGAGCAGCGCTTTCATCTGCTCGACACCCGCGACGTTGCGGTAGCTGAGATCGACGCCGAGCAGCCGATCGTTGGCGCGCGCCGCTGCAATCACTTCGCGCGCTTCGCTTGCAGTACGGGCGAGCGGCTTCTGGCAGAAGACGGCGAGCCCACGCTCCAGCGCCGCGCGAGCCTGTTCCGCGTGCTGCGCGCTCGGTGTGGCGATGACGATGCCGTCGAGATCCTCGTCGAGCACGCGCGCGACGGACTCCGCGCGGACCTGCGGCGCCCACTTGGACACCTGCGCCAGAGCGCGCTGCGTGGCCTCGTCGCTCGCGTCTGCAACCGCGACGATCTCCGCGACTTCGCTCGACGCGACGGCTTGCAGCCGATGCGTTCCGATCCAGCCAACGCCGAGGAATGCAAGGCGTGGACGCTTGGCTCCGGACGCGAGCGGCGGCGCAGTGGCGTGCGGCGTTTCGAGCGCGACGGCCCTCATGCAGAGCTCCTCATTGGCAGTCGATCAGGGCCTTGAAGAATCCATCCGGCCGTTCCGCAAGCGTGCGAAACGCCGCCGCGGTCTCCTCCAGCGGAAAGATGTGCGTATATAAAGGTGTGGGGTCGAGCGTGCCGGCCGCGACACGTTCGAGCGCTTCCTGCATGCCGCGGCGGTACTGCAGCGGGTCGCGCTCGTGCGCGTTCACCACATCGAGGCCGAGCCAGTTCCAGCGCTGCATGTCCACCGAGCGCCGGCCATCCTGGTGATAGCCTGCGATCACCAGCCGAGCGCGAACACCGGTGAGCGCACTCGCCACGTCGAGAGCGTCCTGAGTGCCGACGGCTTCGATCACACACTCGCAGCCATCGCCGCAGAACGCGAGCGCCTCGCGCACGGTCTGCGCCGGCTCGCTCAGGGTCACACACGAGGAGGCGCCGAAGTGCTCGGCCATCAGCAGTGCGGAGTGTCGCCGCGAGATCGCGATGACGCGCGCACCGGCTCGCACGCACAGCCCAGTGAGCAGTGCGCCGAGGAAGCCGATGCCGACGATGGCGACGGTCTGTCCAGCGACGATGTCGCTGCGACGAAAGATGTTCATCGCGCAGCCGAGTGGCTCGCCGGGCACCGGCAGACCCGCCAGGGCTGCGGGAATCCTCACGACCGCATCAGCATCGGCAATATCGTGCCGGGCGTATGCTTTTCCAGACACCATCGCGACCCGGTCGCCGACGACGAGGTCGGCAACGTCGGCTCCGACGGCGTCGATGCGGCCCCAGCCTTCGTGACCGGGCGCACCGGCCGGAAAGGGATACGCGAACCAGGGTCGGCCTTCCCACACCGGCAGGTTCGAGGCACACACACCGCACCCTTCGAGACGCACGCGCACCTGTCGCGGCCCGGGGAGCGGCAGCGGCACATCGACGGTGGTCACCTCGCGACTGCCGTTGAAGCAAGCGGCGCGTGTCTGCGCGAGCGCGGCGCTCATCGCGCCGCCACCATCGGAGGAGGGCCGGCGCTCGCGCTCGCAGCGGCACTCGCGTCGAGCCACTTGCCGAGCCGTTCGAGGCCTTGCGCCACCGTCATGCGCGGGCGCCAGCCTGTTGCGGCGGAGAACGCGCCGGTGTTGCTCACGTAATAGCGTTGGTCCCCGCGCCGGGCACGCCCGTATTGCACGCGCGGCGGCTGACCGCCGGAGCGCTCCTGCAGCCGCGCAATGAGCTCGCGCAGGCTCAGCGTATTCAGCGGACCGCCGCCGATGTTGAACGCCTGACCGGCGAGCCGCTCGGCGTTGCGCATCGCGAGCTGGAAGGCGTCGAGCAGGTCCTCGACATACAGGAGATCGCGCACCTGGAGGCCGTCGCCGTAGATATTGAGCGTGCCGCGCTCGCGTGCGCGTTTCATGAAGTGCGCAACCCAGCCCTGATCCTCGTTCCCCTGTTGATGCGGGCCGTAGATGCAGCTCATCCGGAACACGATGGTGCGCAGGTCGAACGAGCGCGCGTAGTCGAGGACGTACTGCTCCGCCGCTCCCTTCGAGCAGCCATACGGGCTGTGGAATTCGAGCGGCCGTGTTTCATCGACGCCCTGCGCGCGCAGGGTAGCGTCCGCGGGCATGCAGCGCTCCGCGCTGACCTCGAGTTGCACGTCCGCGAGCGCGCCGTACACCTTGTTCGTCGACGTGAACAGCAGCGGCGGCGGGTCCGTCAGCTGCCGCATGGTTTCGAGCACGTTGAGCGTGCCGCGCGCATTGATCTCGAAATCCGTGCGCGGGTCGGTGAGGCTCGACGTCACGGCCACCTGCGCGGCGAGATGGTAGACCTCCGACGCGCGCGCGACCGCTGCAGCCACCGCATCCGCGTCGCGAATGTCCGCGATCTCGACACTCAGGTGCTCGGGGTGCTGTTCCCAGAGCCAATCGAGATTGGCCTGCACACCGCGGCGCGAGAGATTGTCGAACACGAGCACGTCGCGCCCCGCGCGCAGCAGGCGATCTGCGAGGTTGGTGCCAATGAAGCCGGCGCCACCGGTGATGAGAACGGGTCTGGCGTCGGTCATGCCACGAGCCCCCGAGCCTCGAGCTCGCTCACGGCGCGCGCGCCATGATCCTCGCTCTCGCTCTGCGCGAGCCATTCGCCGAGCTCCGCGAGGCCGTCGTCGAGCGCGATGCGTGGGCGATAGCCGAGCACCTCCGTCGCGCGTGCGATGTCCGCATAGCAATTGCGGATGTCCCCCGCGCGGTAGCGCCCGGACACTTGCGGTTCGATGCTCTCGCGACCGAGGACGCGCGCGAGGCGCCGCGCGATCTCGATGATCGTGTACGCGTTGCCGCTGCCGATATTGAGCGCGACGTCGGCGGCGTCGGTCTCGAGCGCGAGCACGCACGCCTGCGCGAGGTCCCGCACGTGCACGAAGTCGCGCTTCTGCAGACCGTCTTCGAAGATCATCGGCCGATTGCCGTTCAGGTAGCGCGCCGCGAAGTTGGCGAGCACGCCGGTGTACGGATTCGCGAGCGCCTGGCGCGGTCCGTAGACATTGAAGAACCGCAGCGCCACCGCAGGGATGTCGTACGCGCGCCCGTACAGCCGGCACATCGTCTCCTGATCGAGCTTCGAGAGCGCGTAGATCGACTGCGGGTCGATCGTCTTGTCCTCGCGCGTCGGCACGGGCTCGAGCGGCCGCCCGCAAGGATCGCGCACTTCCCAATCCGCCTGCTTCAGTTGCCGGGCCGAACGCGGCGGCGGCGCGCGCTCGCGGTCGCCGAGCCGATATTGCCCCTCGCCGTACACGCTCATGCTCGATGCCACGATGAGCTTGCGCACCGGATGCTCGAGCAGCGCTTCGAGCAGCACGGCAGTGCCGCGGTTGTTCACGTCCGTGTAGCGCTCGATCTGATACATGCTCTGCCCGACGCCGACCGCGGCCGCGAAGTGGTACACCGCGGAGACGCCCTCGAGCGCGCGCGCGACGTCTGCGGGATTCCGCACATCACCGCGAATCGCCTCGACGTCGCGTGCGAGATAGCTCGGGAAATGCGCCGCTTTGCCGTGAACCTGCGCGTCCAGATTGTCGAGCAGCCGCACACCGTAGCCGCGTGTGAGCAACGCGTCCGCCACGTGCGAGCCGATGAAGCCCGCGCCGCCCGTGATCAGAACCCGTTCACGAGCGCGCATCGGCAGCCGTCCTTCCAGCGTCGTCTGCAACCGCGACCGGCAACGCGGGTCGCGCCGTCGGCGCCACCTTCGCGGCGCTCACCTTCGCCACTTTGCGCCGGGCCGGCGACTCCTCGCTCAGCAGGCGATCGAAGTAGGCAATGGTGCGCTCCACTCCTTCGCGCAAGCGAATGCGCGGCTTCCAACCGAGCCGCCGCTGCGCGAGATCGATATCCGGACAGCGCTGCAGCGGATCGTCGCTCGGCAGCGGTCGGAACACCGAGCGCGCGCGCGAGCCCGTCAGCTCGATGACGAGCTCGGCGAGCTCGGCGATCGTGAACTCCTCGGGGTTGCCGAGGTTCATCGGCGTCGTCAGCAACTCCGTGTGCGCCAGCAGCCGCACGAACGCATCGATCAGATCGTCGACATAGCAGAAGGACCGGGTCTGCAAGCCGCTCCCGTAGATGGTCAGCGGCTGCCCGCGCAGCGCCTGAACGATGAAGTTCGAGACGACGCGGCCGTCCTCGATCTGCATGCGCGGCCCGTAGGTGTTGAAGATGCGCGCCACCTTCACGTTCACACCGTACGCGCGCATGTAGTCGAAGCAGAGACTTTCGGCGCAGCGCTTGCCCTCGTCATAGCACGCGCGGGTACCGGTCGGGTTCACGTGGCCCCAGTACGATTCGGTCTGCGGGTGCACGGTGGGGTCGCCGTAGACTTCGCTGGTCGACGCCTGCATCAGCGGCGCACCGAGCGAGCGAGCGAGCTCCAGCAAGTTGTACGCGCCACGGACGCTCGTCATGGTCGTGCGCACCGGGTCCGCTTGATAGTGGCTGGGCGAGGCGGGGCAGGCGAGGTTGACGAGCGCGCGTGCGCTCAGCAGGCCGAGCGGCTCCGCGATGTCCCAGCGACGCACGGTGAACCCCGGTGTGGCGCGCAGCTGCTCGACGTTGCGCATCGAGCCCGTGACGAAGTTGTCGAGGCAGAGCACCGGATACCCGAGTTGCAGCAAGCGCTCGCACAGGTGCGAGCCGAGAAAGCCCGCGCCGCCGGCGACGACGATGGGACTGATGTGGGTTGCGGTCATCGGATCTCCTGCATGGCGAGCGTCACGGCTGGCGCGTAGCGCCGGGTCATCTCCGCACAGAAGCTCGCGAACGCCGCGAGCTCGCGCGGTGCGCTCGTATGGTGGGGCTGGATACCGAGCGATTCCGGTGTGAAGCAGAACGTCACGGTCACCGCGAACTCATCGAGCGCGCGCGTCAATCGATCGAACCAGCGCAGCGCGTCGGGACGCAGGCTGTCGGACCAGCTGAGTCCGGTGCGCAGATAGCGGACCCCGAGCTCGCGCAGGCGCACGACGGCGTCGTCGAGTCGCGGGTCCTCGAAGTGAAACCATTGGCAGATGCCGAGATCCGGCGTGTGGCGGGCGAACTGCTCGTAGGCCGGCTTGTTCGAGCCGTCCTCGCGGACGAGCCCCATGTGGAAATGGCGGTAGTAGGACGAGCCTTCCGCTTCGCGATGGCGCGTCGTTGCGGGCCAGGCGCGCGGCAGATCGTACAGGCTGTACCAGTGGACGCGCGGCGATTGGCCGCGCAGCAGCTCCATCGAGCGCGCGAGTCCGAACTCCTGCACTTCATCCGCGCCGAAAGTCGAGACGCCGATCTCCGACACCCAGACCGGCAACGTCGTCACGGCGCGGATGGAGGCGATCTGATCGGGCCACTCGTTGATCGACCAGTTGTTCCAGTCGAGCGGGAAGCCGTGCACGGCGACGGCGTCGACTTCGGCGAGCACGCCTTGCCGCTCCATGCGCCGGATGAAGTGCGGATCGATCGGCGAGATGCCGCCGAGCACGCGCGGCAGTCCCGGAGATTCCGCCGCGATCGCGCGCGCTGCGAGGATCGCCATGCCGGAGAACAGCCGCCACTCGGGATCCACATCGATGAAGTCCCAGTGGGATTTGTTGTTCGGCTCGTTCCACAGCATCGTCGCTTCGATCACCCGCTCACTCCACCGCGTCGAGGTAAGTACGTTTGCCTCGGAGCAAGCGCCATTCCTCAATCGAGAGCAGTGGCAACCGCAGCTTCGCGATCGACGGCGTGCGGATCGCCGATCAGTACAGGCTGACGCCAGCTGCGTAGCGTCGCGATGCGCTTGCGCGCGTTCGGCGCGGAAAACGCCGTGAGCGGCTGCCAAGTATTCTCGCGACGCGTGAGCACGCGGCAGCCGGCGACGCGCGCGAGCACGACGCCGGCCGCAACGTCCCAGATCGCGGGACGCGCGAGATACGCAACGCGCAGCACGCCCGCCGCGGCGAAGGCGCACTCGAGCGCGGCGGAGGCGAGCACGCGCGTCTCGAAAAAGGCGCCATAGCGAGGCACGTCGCCGGGCTCGCTCGCAAGGCCGCGCCATGCCCCCTTCGGCTTACGTGCCAGCGGTACGCCGTCGAGCGACAGAACGCCTTCGTGGTGTGCGTGATAGATGCCGGGGCGGCGCTCGTGCGTGCACGCGCACCAGATCGCACCCGCAACGGGCACATGCCGGTGCAGCACGCCGATCGACGATGCGAACAACGGCAAGCCGTTCAAGTAGTTCGTCGTGCCGTCCAGCGGGTCGATGACCCAGATGAACGGCGCGTCTTCCGGCTCCTGCTCTTCGTGCTCTTCGCCGATGACGACATGTCGCGGAAAGCGCTCCGCGACGACGTGCCGCAGGCGCGCTTCCACTTCGCGGTCGACGTTCGACACCGGGTCGGCATTGCTCGCGGCTCCCGGTCGGGCGGCCTTGAAGCGCACGGCGAGCGCATCGAGCGGCAGCGTGTGGATGTATTGGCCCGCGAGCTGCGCGAGCTGAACCGCTGTTCGTTCCAGCTCGACCAAAGTGGCCGTCGGCAGTTGTCTCACGGATGCGCTCGTTCACGAGGCCGATGCTCGACGGACCGGACATACGGGCGCACTAACATGCATCAACAGCTCGCGGCTAACTCAAGTTAGCGGCACGCGCGCTCCGGCGGCACTTTCTACCGCCGCCCTCGCGCGTCGACGCAACTCTTACAACTCGGCGCTGTTGAAGACTACGGATCACAGAAGGGCCGCCGCATGGGATTGGACGGAGATTTGAGCAATCGTAATTCCCAATCGACGCTGTGTGCGCAGCTCGATGAATTGAACGGCAGTTGGCTTGCAGCGATGCGCGCGGGCCGCTTCTCGCAAGCGTGGCGCATCAGTGATGCAGCGCTGCGATTGCGCTCAGGTATGGAGTGCTCGCACTGGCCGCGGCATGAGCAGTTCATCTGGCGAGGCGCGCCGCTCGCAGGGCGGCGTGTGCTGATCCGTTGCTATCACGGGCTCGGCGACACCATCCAATTCGTGCGCTTCGCATCGCGCACGTCGGCGCGTCACGTCACGTTGTGGGTGCAGCCGCAGTTGCTTCCGCTCTTGCGCTCGATGCGCGGCATCGATCGTCTCGCCCCGCTCGACGAGGGTACGCCGCGCATCTCGTACGACGTCGACATCGAGCTTGCCGAGTTGATGCACGCGTTGCGTGTGACACCCGAGGTGCTCGCGCCGGAGCTTCCCTATCTGCACGTGCGGCCCGCCGAGCTGGAAGCAGCGGGCGACGAGCGCTTGCGCGTCGGAATAGTGTGGGCGGCCGGACAGTGGAACGTGCGACGGTCGATTCCTTGCGAATGGCTCGCGACGCTCGGCGACATCCCGGGCATCGCATGGTTCGTGCTCCAGCGCGGCCCTTCGTTGAGCGAATGGCGCCACGATTTCGGCACGATTCCGCGGATCGACGACATCGTCGACGAAGCACGAGCACTGCGCGCGCTGAATCTGCTGATCACCGTCGATACCTGCAGCGCGCACCTCGCGGGCGCGCTGGCCGTGCCGGTGTGGACGCTGCTTCCTTACGATGCCGATTGGCGTTGGATGCGCCGCCGCGCCGAGACGCCGTGGTATCCGACGATGCGATTGATTCGCCAGCCGCGCGCGGGCGATTGGCGTCAGGTGCTGCGGATTGTCGAGCGCGACTTACGCGCGCGGGTCGCTCAAGTCGGCGGCGCTTCGGAGGCGAGGAGCTGAATCGCCTCGCGATAGCCGTGCAGCGTGCCGACATCGACGTAGCGCTCGCCGGCGCGCACGCCGAGCGCAACGCCACCGCGCTCCAGCCAGGCATTGACGAGCGTTCCGAAATATTCGTCGCGCCGCTCGCGAGCGTTCCACAGCGCCCCCAACGCATGGAACACGCGGCCCGGCATCTTGAAAGCGCCCCATATCCATTGCGAGCGGGCGGCGGCCGATTTCACTTGAATCTGCTCGACGCCGTCCTGTCCGTCGAGCAGCACCGCATCGAACAGCTCCGGATGATCGGTCGGAAAGAGCAGGAATGACAGGCGATCGTCGGGGAGGCGCGTCAACGCGTCGCGCGGGAACCAGACGGTATCGGGCAGACCCACGACGACGGGCTCGTCCGGATGAACGAGCGGCTGCGCCCGGAAGAGCGCGTCGCAGAGACCTGCAGCCTGCGGCTGCACGACGTAGGCAATGTCCGCATTACAGACGCGCGCACCATAGTACTGGAGGATGTCGTGCTTGCCGGGCGAGATGACGAGACAGATCTTGTCCGCGCCGCCGAGCGTCAGCCGCTCGATGAGGTATTCGCTCACCGCCTTCGGGCGCTGCACGCCGTCGTCGTCACGGTGGCCGACCGGCAGCAGCTCCTTCGAGAAGGCGAGAGGCTGAATGCGCGTGCCGTTGCCGGCCGCCGGAATGATGCCCCACATGTGACAGGTCCTCGAGTAAGGCAACCAGCTCTGCCGCGCGCTTCGCCGAGCTGTGCTCTTCCAGCGTCCGCTCGCGCGCGGCGCGCGCGATTCGCTGCAGCTCCTCGTCGCTGCGCTCCAACGCTGCCATGACATCCGCAGGCCCGTGTACGACGAGGATTTCCGTACCCGGCGCGTAGAAGTGCTCGAGGCCCCGCCAGTCATCCGTGAGAAGCGGCGTGCCGCAGGCAGCGGCTTCGAACAGCCGCCCTGACGGACAGAAGCCCATTGCCGCCATGTCCCCGCGAGTCACGTTCAGCGTCAGCCGCGATGCACAGAAGAACGCCGGGTGATCCGGCGGCGGCACGTGCCGCAGGAACCAAATGTTCCGGCACCACGGAAAGCTCGCGGGATAGCCGCTGCCACCGAGCACGAAACGGCGGTGCGGTGAGCGCCGCGCGGGCTCGATGAAGAGCTGCTCGAGCGCGCACTGCCGATCGGCCGCGAACGTGCCGAGATACGACAGATCCCAGTCGTGACGCGCTTGCCCGGGCCGCGGCGCATGCGACT
Source organism: Steroidobacteraceae bacterium (assembly GCA_035760965.1). GTDB lineage: Bacteria > Pseudomonadota > Gammaproteobacteria > Steroidobacterales > Steroidobacteraceae > JADGHX01. Next base: position 29,526 of record DASTRY010000037.1, read on the forward strand.
CCGGATCGGCGTGGCCGTGGAGCGGCGCGACGCGCCGTGCGCCGAGTCGCTGCTGCAGCTCGGCGAGCGCGGTGCCGCCGGTGTAGCTCAGAACGAGATCGAATGCGCCGAGCCCGTCCTCGGGAACGTATTCGACCATCTCGCCCGCACCGAGCCGCGCGAGCGTCACGGGCGTGTCGAGATCGTAGAAGACGCGCAGCGCCGTTGCGCTCTCATCGCGCAGGAGTCGCGCGGCTTCGCGAGCATCCGGGCAGTACGAGGTGATGATCACCGCATCGGCATCCCCGATGTGCGCGCGTGCGCTTTGCCGGATGTCGTCCCATTGGCGATAGAGAATGAGCTCGGCTCCGGGCAGTGCGTGCAAGTCGCGATGCTCCGCGTAGTACGGGACGTCGCGCTCGAAGAAGACGACATCGTGCCCGCTGCGTCCGAGTGCGCGAATCAAGCCACGCCACAGCGTCGCATGTCCGTTGCCCCACGAAGAGCTGAGCGTCAGGCCGAAAATGGCGAGCTTCATGCGCCGGCCATCAAGCAAGCGCTGATCCCGCGAAGGAACCGGTTGGCGCAGCGAGACGTTCGAGTTCGTATGTTGAACATCGTGCCGCGCATCAACCCCGCCGCCGTCCGCTCCTACGATCTGCGCGGTGTGGTCGGTCGCGAGCTCGGGCCGAACGATGCGCATGCGCTGGGTCTTGCGTTCGCGACGGCGGCGCGGGCGCAGCGGCTGCGCTCGGTCGCCGTCGGGCGCGACGGGCGCGAGAGCTCGCCGCTTCTCGAAGAAGCGCTGGTCGCGGGGCTCGTCGCCGGCGGTCTCCGCGCGCGCCGCATCGGGCTCGGTCCGACGCCGATGCTCTACTTCGCCGTGCATGCGTGCGGCTTCGACGGCGGCATCATGGTGACCGGCTCGCACAATCCGCGCGACGAGAACGGCTTCAAGCTGCTGCTCGGAGCGGAACCCGTGTACGGCGCGGCGTTGCGCAAGCTCGTCAGTCTCGAGCCGCGGCGACAGGCCGGCGGCGCCGAGGGTGAATGCTCGGTGACGGGCGCGTATCTGCAATCGCTTGCGCACCTCGCGCGCGCGGCCAAGCCGTTCAAAGTCGTTTGGGATTGCGGCAGCGGAGCGGTCGGCGCCGTGATCGAGGAGCTCACGCAGATGCTCCCGGGGCGGCACGTGCTGCTCAACGCGCGGGTCGATGGACGCTTTCCCGCGCATCATCCCGACCCGTCGGTCGCAGCAAACTTGCGCGAGTTGCAGGCCGCCGTCGTCGCCCATGGCGCGGATCTCGGGATCGCCTTCGACGGCGACGGCGATCGCATCGGCGTCGTCGACGAGACCGGCGCGATCGTGTGGGCGGATCAGCTGCTCCTGCTGCTCGCCGCCGATGCGCTCGAGCGCCAGCCGGGTGCGGCGATCGTCGCGGACGTGAAGTCGAGCCGCGTGCTGTTCGAAGGCATCCGGCGGCTGGGTGGGCGCGCCGTGATGGCGCCTTCAGGATATGTGTTGGTTCGCGCAGCGATGCTCGCCGCGGCGGCGCCGCTCGCGGGCGAGATGAGCGGTCACATCATGTTCGCCGGCGCGTGGCACGGCTCCGACGATGCGCTCTACGTCGCCATGCGCCTGCTGCAGGCACTCACCCGCTTCGGCGCCAGCCTTGCTGAGTTTCGCCGCGCGCTCCCGCGCACGATCGCGACGCCGGAGCTTCGCATCGCATGCCCCGCGGTGCGCAAGCACGCGGTGATTCGCGAAGTGGCGTCGCGCGTCAAAGCGAGCGGCGCGCAGATCGACACGACGGATGGCGTCCGCGTCACGAACAAGGACGGCTGGTGGCTGCTGCGCGCATCCGGCACAGAATCCAAGCTCACGGCACGGTGCGAGGCGGGCGACGAGGACTCACTCGCTCGGTTGCGGAGTATGCTGATCCGGCAGCTTCGCGCGAGCGGCATCGATCTGCCATGACCGCCGAGACGATTGCGCTTTCTCCTGCGGCGCCGCGCACGATACCCGGCGTTTCAGCCGGTATGCGCGTGCTGCTTCGCGCCTTCTACGATGTCGCCACGCGCGTGAGTCCGGCATTGGCCGCGCGACTGGCGCTTGCGCTCTTCACTACTCCCGTCCGTCAAAGTCTGACACCCGAGGCGCGCGCGATTCTTCGCACCGCGTTTGACTCCGTGCTGGAAGTAAGCGGCAACCGGCTGCGTGTGTACTGCTGGCCGGGCGACGGTCCGACCATCCTGCTCGCGCACGGATGGAGCTCTCGTGCCGGCCGCCTCACGGCTTTCGTCGAGTCGCTGCGGCGTGCGGGCTTCGAGGTGCTCGCGTTCGATGCCCCCGCGCACGGTGAATCGAGCGGCACTCAATCGGACATTCTCGAGTACGTCGCGAGCCTGCGAGCGGTGATCGCTGGAGCGGGACCCGTCCACGGGATCATTGCGCATTCATTCGGCGCACGCGCGAGCCTGCTGCTCGCCGCGGAGAGGTGCGTGGACCTTCGGGCGCTGGCGCTCATCTCGATGCCGCCTGATGTGAGCTACATCCTCGAGGAGTTCAAGCTCGTGCTGGGGCTCCGGGAAGACGTGCAACGGCTGCTCGATCGCGCGCTCATCGCTCGGTTCGGCGGCACGATCGATCGGCACGACCCTGAGCGTCATGCACGCCCAGTCGAGATTCCAGTCCTGCTGCTTCACGACTCCGATGACGACGTGGCACCGGTGGCGCACGCCATTGCTCTCGCCCAGCAGCTACCCGCCGCGCAACTCGCCCTCACGCAGGGCCTGAATCACTGCGGGTTACTGAGTCACGGGCCGTCTATCCAGGCGGTGACGGCCTTCATGACTAGTGCGATCGACCTCGGAAGAGCAGGTACGTCAGCGTCAGCACGCCTGCCGCTGCCGCGGCCGTGCCGACCGGAAACGTCCGCGCCGTCGTGGTCGTGAGCTCGCGGACTCGCGGACGCAGCAGCTCCATGCGCCGTTTCGTCATGCGCCAGCCGAGGGCGCCGAGGTCGTCGCCGAGCACGTCTTCGGCGAGGGGCAACAGCACCGTCTCTTCGTCCGCGACGTGGTGGAGCACGGTCCGCATCAGTGTGCGGAACGTATCGTCGAAGTTCGGGCTTTCCGGACCCTGCGCGCGCAGCTCGGCGATCAGGCGGCGCATCTCGTCGTGCTCCGGTCGGCTCTTGTCGAGCACGTCATCGTCCGGCGCCACCGCGGCGAGCGCGGGATAAAAGATCTCTTCCTCGAGTTGGGCATGCACCTCGAGCGCGAGACACACGTTGCCGACGAGCGCGCGCTTGCGATTGGTCGACATGTACGAGCGGAACCGGCGAAACGCCGAGAGCACATGCGTGTGATCCATGCGGATCAGCGTGGTGATGCTCGGAGACATGGCGTCCGCCGCCGTGCTCAGCTTCTCGCGCGCGGCATCCGCGGCGCTGCCGAGCTTCTCGCGCGCGTTGTCGACTCGCCGGCGCACAGATAATCGAGACTCGAGCTCGTTCATCGTGCGATCGACTTCCTCGCGCGCGGAGTCGGCGTGGCGGCGAATTTCCTCCGGGGAGGCGTTCGCGTCGGGCGTAGCGTTCATGGTTGTTTCCTCATGAGGACGTCTTTGTCACGCTTCAGCGAGTCCTGGGTGAGCTCGGGCTTCACGGTCGTGGCGCTCATCTTCTTGATGCCCGCGTGCACCATCACATAGCCGATCACGCCGACGACCACGCCGATGATCAGCGCGGCGAGCCAGGGCTCGACCACCTTGGAAAGGCCGAGCACCGCGGCGGCGAGCAGCACGAGGAGCCCGGCGTAGAGCACCGCGCCCCCCGCCGCGACCGAGGTCGCGCTCACGAGCAACCGTGAGATGGAGCGCATGAACTCCGCGCGCGCGAGCGTCAGCTCCTGGCGGAAGAGGGTGGACACCTCGTTGAGCAGGCGGCGCATCAGATCCAGCGTCGATTGCGATTCACGGTCTTGCGCGCGGGGGTTGCCCTCACCGCTCAGGATGTCGTCGGAACTGCGGGCCTGCTGCATCGGGATCGCCTCGAAATGATGACTTCGACGCAGCAAGCGCCGTTCCGCTTCAGCGAGGCGTCGGTCGGCCGGTGAAGTCGCAGCTCCGCCGCCTGACCGAATCACGTCGCGGCTCGCCGCGAGGCGCCGCGCGCGTTGCGGCGCGCGACACCGGCCCGACAGTTCGCCTCAACCGGGTAGAACGTCGATGAAGCTGTTGATCGAGAGGCGGCCCGTACGCGGGTCGGGGTCGGGCACGAAGTCGTGCGCGATGCAGCCCGAGTGCAGCACATTGCGCGGGTAGAGCAGCAGGCGATTGAAGATGCCGTCCTGGCGGCCGATCTGCTCGAAGAGCGGCGTGTCGCCATTGATGTAGCCCGGTCCCGGCGCGAGCGCTCCGGCGCACTCCGCCTCGAGCGTCCGCAGGTAGCGCTCGTTGCGCGACTCGTCGATGGATTCGAATCCTGTGGAACGATGGCGATAGAACGCCGTTCCGCCAAGGTCCTTGCGAAACAAGTAGTGGATCGAGGCGAGGCCGTGCTTCGCGAGCGAGTCCACGTGCGGAATGCGCTGGGGCAGCTCGAGCCGGTCCGCCGGCGTCGTCACGATGGAGAAGTGACACATCGAGAGGCGCAGCGAGCCGCGTGCGACGCCGAGGCATTCGAGCATGGCGCTGCCGAGCGTTGCGAGCAGGAACTGCTGGTAGCGCGGAGGCGCGACGCAGCGGATGCCCGGGTAATACCGACCCTGCACCGTGAAAGTCTGCGTGACGGCGTAGTCGACGAGCTCGTCCGCATTGGCGACGAAGTCGTCCACGACGAGCAGCGGGAAGCGCTCCGCGCCGACCGTGAGCTTGCGGACGATCATGGCGCGGATCTCTGCGAAGGATGCGCGGTGCCGGGCATCTGCAGATTATCGCCTGCACGGCGGATAGCCGGTAGCCGATTCGTCGATCGGCGACGGGAATGGAGCTGACGGGCCCTTCGCAAACGCCGCCAAAAGGGGACGCTACGCCGCCGCGCTCTTCTCGTCGCGCCAGTTACGCCAATACTCGCTGATGCGATCCGCGAACACGCGCGGCTTCTCCTGATAGAGCCGCGAACCGAGCAACAGCGCCTTTTCGCGGAGCTGGCTTTGGCAACGATCGATCAGAGCCAGCACGGCGTCGAGTGTCGCCGCGTCCCGGAACGCCGCGCGGTGCGCGAGGACCGCCTCGCGCAGCACGCTGAAGTCGTGCTCGTCGCCGAGGTAGTCGGTCAGCCGGTGCGCCTGATCGACCATCTCGCCGATCATCGCGGGCCAGAGCGGCTCGAGGTATTCGAGGTTGTATCGCAGATACTTCGCCTGCTTGCGCCACTCGTGAAACGCTTCCGGCGAGCCTGTCTTGCGCGCCTCGGCGAGCGCGCGACGACCGCGCGAGTACACGCGCTTCAGCCCGGCGCGGATAGGACTCCAATCGTCACCGTCGTGCGGGATACGCAAGCGCTCCACGCCTCCGTGCACCTCGCGCAGTAGCCGGCGCGAGTGAGCGAGCACTTTGCTGCGCGCGCCGAGCGCTTCGCGCGCGGCGTGGCCGCGCTGGTCCTGCAGCACGCGCCGGAAGCCTTCGAGTTGCACGGCGGGAACCTGTTCGCCGTATTGCTCGCCCAGCAGCCGCAGCGTGTCGAGCAGCACCTTGGAATCGCGCGCGGCGCTCAGCGGCCGCGCGGCATCGCGCATGGCGATGTTCCAAGCGCGATAGCTCGAGTCTTTCAGTGCGGGGCGCAGCAGGCGCAAGGCGGCACGCGCCTTCTTCAGGTGCTTGCGTGCCTCGTGAACGTCTTCGTCGGTGAGCCGCTTGTGTTCGAGTATCTCGCGCGCTCGCTCCACCTGTTTGCGCAGGTCCGCAGCGACGGCGCGGGCGGCGGACTCGTGTTTGACGAGCGGGCTCATTGCGCACCCATTATAGGAAACAGGAGGCGCGCCCCGCCGGGGAAATCGTGGGCTTTGCGTTGGGAACCCGGGCATGGCGCGTGCGTTGCGGACCGCAATTCACGTCACGGGGACACTGCTCGCATGACTTCAGACTGGTGGAAACGCGGCGTGATCTATCAGATCTACCCACGCTCGTTCCAGGACAGCAACGGCGACGGCATCGGTGACCTCGGCGGCATCCTGCAGCGGCTCGACTACTGTGCCGGGCTCGGGGTCGATGCGCTCTGGCTGTCGCCGATCTATCCCTCGCCGATGGCGGATTTCGGCTACGACGTCGCAGACTACACCGATATCGCGCCCATCTTCGGCACGCTCGAGCAGTTCGACGCGCTGGTCGCGGCCGTCAAGCAGCGCGGCCTGAAGTTGATACTGGACTTCGTGCCCAATCACACGTCGGATCGCCATCCCTGGTTCGAAGAATCGCGATCCTCGCGCACGAACGCCAAGCGCGACTGGTATCTCTGGCGCGACCCGGCGCCGGGCGGCGGTCCGCCCAACAACTGGCTGAGCAACTTCGGCGGCAGCGCCTGGCAGTTCGACGAGCGCACCGAGCAGTACTACTACCACGCGTTCCTGAAAGAGCAGCCGGACCTCAACTGGCGCAATCCGCAAGTGCGCGCCGCCATGCACGACGTGCTGCGCTTCTGGATGAAACGCGGGGTCGACGGATTCCGCGTCGATGTGCTCTGGCACCTGATCAAGGACGATGAGTTTCGCGACAATCCACCGAACCCGGACTACGCGCCGGGCCAGCCGCCCCATCAGAGCCAGATCCCGCTCTACACCACGGATCGGCCGGAAGTGCAGGAGATCGTCACGGAGCTGCGCCGGGTGGTGGACGAGCTCGACGATCGCGTGTTGATCGGCGAAATCTATCTGCCCATCGAACGCCTCGTTGCCTATTACGGCACGCAGCTCGACGGCGTACACCTGCCATTCAACTTCCAGCTCGTGCTGAGCGCCTGGGATGCGCGCGGGATCGCAACGCTCATCGACCAGTACGAGCGCGCCTTGCCGGCGGGCGGCTGGCCGAACTGGGTTCTCGGGAACCACGACAATCCCCGCATCGCGTCGCGCGTCGGCGTGGCCCAGGCGCGGGTGGCGGCGATGCTGCTGCTGACTCTCCGCGGCACTCCGACCATGTACTACGGCGACGAGCTGGGCATGGTGGACGTGCCGGTCCCGCGTGAGCGCGTGCAGGACCCGTATGAAAAGAACGTGCCGGGACTCGGCGTCGGTCGCGACCCTGAGCGCACCCCGATGCAGTGGGACAGCTCCCCCTATGCGGGATTCAGCAGTGTCGAGCCCTGGCTGCCGGTCTCGGACGACTATCAGATCGTCAACGTCGAGGCGGCCAGCAGCGATCCGAAATCCATTCTCACGCTCTACCGCCGCCTGTTGCAGCTCCGCCGGCGACACCTGGCGCTGTCCGTCGGCGATTACGTTCCGGTGGCGATGACGGGTGATCTGCTCGCTTACATCAGACGCACCGACAACGAGCGCTTTCTCGTGGCACTGAACCTCGGCGAAGGCCCGTACGCGGTGTCGCTCTCGTCGTTGCGCGCGAAGGGGCGCACCGTGCTCTCGACTTATCTGGATCGCGAGGATACGACACCGACCGACACGATCGGTTTGCGTGCAAACGAAGGTGTCTTGATCGCGCTCGACGCGAACGGTGAGCGCCGCAGCTAGGTAGGCTCGCGTCGCTGCGCGTGCAGGAAGCTCGCGCACTCGCCGGGCAGATGCCAGGGCGCGCTCGCGGAGGGGTCGAGCGCCCCGGGTCCGCCGTAGCGCGGCTCATCGCTCGACCATGCGAGCTGCCACTGCGTTGCGTGCGGCGGAGCGAGCAGCGGCTCGGGCATCGGCCGCAGGTCCAACTCGTCGCCGAGATTCACGAGCAACAGGCGATCACCGTGCTCGCTATCGAACCAGCGGATGGCGAACGCTCGGTCGCCGAGCACGGCGCCGTCCAGATCGCGGGAGCAGCGCGCGATCACCGGATCCTCGCGCCGCAGCCGCAAGAGGTCCCGATGCAGATCGAGCATCGCGCGATGGCTCTCCCGCTCACCGAAGTCGAGCTTCGCGCGCGCGAATGTCGCAGGTGACCTCGGATCGAGGATCGCGGCCTGCGCGCTCGCGGTCGCGTAGTGCGCGAATTGACGCACGAATTCCTTGCGCCCCTCGTACACGCGCCCCGCCAGCTCCGGCTGGTGGTCCGCGAAGAATGGGAACGGCGCAGTGGCCGCGAATTCCTGGCCCATGAAGATCAGAGGCGTCTGTGGAGCGAGCAGCAGCAGCGCCGTCATGGCGCGCAGCCGCGCCGGGCTCGTCAATTCGTGAATGCGCTGGCCGTGGGAGGTGTTCGCGACCTGATCGTGATTCTGAAGGTAGATGACGAACGCGCAGGCTGAGCGAGTGAGCGCCGGCGCGCCGCGCGGCTGCTTCTGCCAGCCGTAGTACTGACCCTGGAACAGAAAGCCGTACTTGACCGCCGAGACGAATTCCTGCGGGCGACCGCGATGGTCGTGAAAGTAGCCATCGTGCCGGCCCGTGAGCGCCACGCGCGCGGAGTGATGGAAGTCGTCGTTCCAGAGCGCATCGAGGCCGTAACCGCCCGCCTCCGGCGAGTCGAGCGCCGCGACTTGCTGCGGCTCGTTCTCACCGATGAGAACGAGGCTGCGCGGCGCGGCTTCCGCCCGTGCGCGCTGCGCGATCTCGGCGAGAACGTGCGGCCGCGAGGCGTCGTAAATGCTCTGCGTCGCATCGAGACGCAAGCCATCCAGGTGGTACTCGCGTATCCAGTAGGCCGCGTTGGCGATGAAGTACTCGCGCACGTGACGGCACTCGGCGCCGTCGAAGTTGAGCGCCTGACCCCATTCGTTCGGGTAGCGATCCGTGAAGTAGTCGGGGCTGTAGCACGGAAGATAGTTGCCGTCGGCGCCGAGGTGGTTGTACACGACATCGAGAATGACGCCGAGCTGTGCGGCATGTGCGGCGTCGACGAAGCGCTTGAACGCATCGGGGTCTCCGTAGCCGTGATACGGCGCGAACAGGTTTACGGCGTCGTAGCCCCAGTTGAAGCGGCCGGGAAACTCGCCGACCGGCATGATCTCGATGCACGTGATTCCGAGATCCGCGAGCTGCGGGAGCTCGCGCGCCGCGGTGTCGAACGTGCCCGCGCGCGTGAACGCGCCGATGTGCATCTCGTAGAGCACCTGACCGGGCAGCGAAATCCCGCGCCAGTCGGCATCGTGCCAGCGGTACGCGTCCGGATCGACGACTTGCGACGGGCCGTGCGGCCCGTGGGGTTGATAGCGCGAGTACGGATCGGGATAGGCGTCGCCGCCATCGAGCCGATATCGATACAGCGCTCCGGCGGCGACGGGGGCGAGCCCGCTGAAGTAGCCCCCATCCTCGCGCTCGAGACGCAACGGCCGCGCTTCGCCTTCGAAGACCACGTCCACTTCGCGGCTGCGCGGCGCCCACACGCGGAAGTGGACGCCTTGCGGCGTCGGCTCCGCGCCTCCCGGCAGCCGCCTCGCGAATTCGCTCATCGATGTCGAACGGTGCAGCCGAGCTACGGTTCCGTGTACCCGCTCTCACGGAACCGACGCGCGGCGCATCGATTAGGTATCGATCGGAGCAGCGCGCGGCATGATCAACGACCTCTGGTACAAGAACGCCATCTTCTATTGCCTCTCCGTCGAGACGTTCATGGACTCGAACGGCGACGGCGTCGGCGATTTCAGCGGCCTCATGCGCCGGCTCGACTACTTGCACGGCCTCGGTGTGACAGCCCTCTGGCTGATGCCGTTCCAGACTTCGCCCAACCGCGATCACGGCTACGACGTCGCGAACTACTACGACGTCGATCCGCGCTACGGCTCGCTCGGCGATTTCGTCGAATTCACGCACGGCGCCCACCAGCGGGGCATGCGGGTCATCATCGATCTCGTCGTCAACCACACGTCGGACCAGCATCAGTGGTTCCAGCAGGCGCGCCGCGACCCGGATTCGAAGTATCGCGATTGGTACGTGTGGGCGAAGAAGCGCCCGCGGAACGCGAGCCAAGGCGTGGTCTTTCCGGGCGTACAGAAGTCCACGTGGAGCTACGATGAGGTCGCGCGCGCCTGGTACTTCCATCGCTTCTACGACTTCCAGCCGGATCTCAACACGTCGAACCCGCACGTGCAGGCGGAGATCCTAAAGATCATGGGCTTCTGGATCCAGCTCGGCGTCGCCGGGTTTCGTATGGACGCCGTGCCGTTCGTCATCGCGACGAAGGGAGCGAAGGTCGGCAAGCCCGTCGAGCAGTACGGGATGCTGCGCACGATCCGCGAGTTTCTGCAGTGGCGCCAGGGCGACGCGATGATCCTCGCCGAGGCGAACGTCATGCCCGAGACGGACATGGAGTACTTCGGAGCGGACGGCGATCGCATGCACATGATGTTCAACTTCCAGGTCAATCAGAACTTGTTCTATGCGCTCGCCGCGGCCGACATGCGCCCGCTGCAGAAGGCGTTGAAGGCGACGAAGCCGCGCCCCGCGACTGCCCAGTGGGGCCTCTTCCTGCGGAACCACGACGAGCTGGACCTCGGCCGCCTCGCGCCCGAGCAGCAGCAGGCGGTGTTCAAGGCGTTCGGTCCGGAGAAGTGCATGCAGCTCTACGACCGCGGCATCCGCCGCCGTCTCGCGCCGATGCTCGAGGGCGATCGCCGCCGCATCGAGCTCGCTTACAGCTTGATGTTCACGCTGCCCGGCACGCCCGTGGTTCGCTACGGCGATGAGCTCGGCATGGGCGACGACCTCGAGCTGCCGGAGCGGACGTGCGCGCGCACGCCGATGCAATGGTCCACCGAGCCGAACGGCGGCTTCACGAAGAGCGAAAAACCCGTCGTGCCAGTGATCGACAGCGGCCCGTTCGGCTTCATGCACGTGAACGCGGCTCAGCAGCGCCGCGACCCGAACTCGCTGCTCAACTGGACGGAGCGCATCATCCGCATGCGCAAGGAAGTGCCGGAGGTCGGCTGGGGTGATTTCACGGTGATCACCACCCGCGATCCGGCGGTGCTCATCATGCGCTACGACTGGCGCAACAACTCCGTGCTCTTCGTCCACAACCTCGCCTCGACGCCGCGTGAAATCGCGTTCGCAGTCGGCATCGAGGGCGAGAGCGGGCGGCTGCTCGTCAATCTGCTAACCGAGGATCACAGCCGCGCGGGCGAGGACGGCAAGCATCGTCTGCTCTTGGAAGCGTACGGCTACCGCTGGTATCGCGTCGGCGGTCTCGACTATTTGCTCAAGCGCAGCGACGTCGACGGTGTGCCGGCCACGAGCTGATTCGCGGCCTGCGCGAGGAACACGTACTCCGCGGCGAGTGCCACGACGTATTCGTTCTCGCCCCAGAGGAACGGCCAGTCTTCTTTGTTCTCCGGGAAATCGGGCTTCAGGATCAACACGCCGGGCACGACGCCGCCCGCGATGAACGAGAAATCCGCGCGGTTGTTGCCGTACGCGATCTCCTTCGAGCGCGTCCCGACGCCGGAGACGAGCGAGACGTTGGAGGCCGGATGTGTCCCATAGAGGTAATCGAGCCCGCGGAGCACGTCGCGGGTGCCGAAGAGATCCGGATAGGCGCGTGCGAGGTAGTACGCCGTGATCGATGAGCCCACGACGGCGCTGCTGCCCGCCCAACCGCCGCGCGTGATCGGAACGCCGAATGGATTGTCGCTCGTGAAGCGCTTCGCCTGCTCGCGATAGGCGACGGCCCGCGCGCGCAGTCGCTTGGCAAACGCCGCGTCCATCATGGGCAGGGCGCGCAACGCGAACGGCGCGTTGCTCCCGAACTTCGCATCGATGGTCGGCCACAGCTCGCCGATCCGCTTGGCATAGCGTTTGTCGTTCGTCGCGAGGAGCAGCTCCACGGCCGCATGCAGCTCTTCCTCGGCGGGATCGCCACCGGTGGTGTTGCCGTGGCGGAAGAGATTCGGCGCGCGGCCCTTCTCGAATTCCCACACCTTCTTCGCCGTGGCGAGGCACTCGTCCGCGAGCGCGTCGCGATAGCCGCGCAGCGCGCGACTCGCGGCGGCGAGCGCGGCCGCGGAGCCATAGTTCAGTGCCGTCGTCGCGGTGGTGAACGCGAGGCGATCATCGCCACCGGGCGCATCGTCGACGCGATTGTCCGTCTTCGTCGAAGCGTCGCCGAGATGGGTGTACTGCCCGAGATCGGGCTCGACGATGCCGGGAATGGCATGCCCGAACACACGCTGCTGCGCGAGCAGGAACAGCGTGCCGTGCTCGATCTGCTGCAAGATGTCGGGCACACCGTCGGGCTGGTGCATCTCGACGTGACGCTTGGCCTCATCGACGGTCGTCTCGTCGCGCTCCGGGCGGAAGGTTTCCCACGTCTCGACGAGCGACATGACCGTCGCGTAGTGAGTCTGCGTGCGCAGATCGAAGTCGCCGGCGTCGAACCATCCGCCGACGTTCAGACCGGGGATGTGCGCGCCGGGCGCGAAAGGCGAGTCCGTCGTCGGGCCTTGCGCGTACAAGTCGAAGTGCTCGTGATTGGGCGCGGCTTGTCGCGCGTCGTCGAGATGCGAGGCGCCGTGCCACACGCGATACGCCTCGTTCACGAACATGTGATCCATTTGCACCGGGAAGTACACGTCGAGCGTCGGGTGCCAGGTGTTCGCGTACACGTCGGTGGCGATGCGAAACGCGTCGGAGCGCTGGCCGGCCGCTTCGATGACATAGATACCCGGCTCACGCACGGCCGAGAAATCGAAGCCGAAGTACTGATAGCGCAGGTACTCGCCCCAGCGCCGTGGCGCGGCGGCGAACGCTTCGACGAGCGTACCGTCGGCGCCGACACGCAGCAGGCGCGCTTTGTCCGGCGCCGGCGCGTTCCGATCCATCTCGAGCCAGGCGATCTTCTCCTGCGCCGGGGCATAGCCCACTTGCGAATGCGCGATGACGGCGGGGCGCGTCCAGTTCGGGATGCGATTTGCCGTCAGCGTCCACTCGACGACCGTTCCCGTCTTGTCCGCAGGCAGCAGGCTGCGTACGACGTACCAGCCGTTTTGCGCTTGATTGCGGCCGTCGAGCAGCGAGAGGGTGGCGCCGTGTGCGTCGATGGTGACGCGGCGCTCGGCATCTTCCGGTGCGAGCACGAGCTTGCGGCCGCTCGCGAGGCTGCGGCCGGACGGGTAGAGCGGAAACACGCCGCTCACGTCGTCCATCAGATACGTGCGGTGGAAGTACGCGGCGGGCAGGAACTCGAGATTGAAGCCGGCCTTGCCGACGAGCGCAGCCGGCAGCGGCTGATCGAGAACCACGCTGAGCGCGACGCCGTCATCGCGAGCTGCCACACGCACGACGTACTCGAAGTTGTAGTCAGGATACGCGAGCCGCGTCTCGATGACGCCGCGCTCTTTCTGCACGGTGCGTGACTTCAGCGTGGCCACCGGGTCCCACTGCTCCGGCGTGGGACTGAGACGCACGTCGCCGTTGGTTGCAGTGCGCACCCCGTGATGGATGAGCTCGACGCCGGCGATTTTCGAGTCGCTGAAGTTGCCGTCGTACACGTTGCTGAACGCGAGCACGTCGAGGCCGCGAGCGCTGAAGTACTCGCGATCGTTCAACGTGAGATCGGCGGCGGAAGCCGTGGTGGCCGCCACCAGTGTGGCGACCAGCAAATACGCGCGAAACATGCACTACCTCCCCGGTTCTGCGCCCACGCGGCAATGGCGATCGATGAATTCCTGCTGCGTCGGCAGGCGCGCCACCGAGTCCGCGATGGACGTGCGCGCCTCCTGCAGCAAGCGCGCCAGCTGATCGGCTTCGATGGTGCGCGCCGCGGGGTGATAGCCTTCGGGCCTGATCCCCTGACCGAGCAGCACCGAAACCCACGAATCAACGCGGAACAACTCGCCCGCCGCCTGATACGCGTGCGCGGCTTCGCGAAAGAGCTCGATGCGCTGACGCAGCGACTCGGGAATCTCCATCGTGCGGCAATACCGCCAGAACGCGCTGTCGTCGCGCTGCGTGGCGTGGAAGTGCAGGATCACGAAATCGCGAATTTTCTCGATCTCGGCGCGCGTCTCGTCGTTGTAGAGCGCGACGATCGCCGGCGTGATGCCGCCGAGCGGGAAATACTGCATGAGCCGCGTCACGGCGGTCACGATCAGATGGATGGCGGTCGACTCGAGCGGCTCGACGAAGCCGCTCGACAGGCCGATCGCCACGCAGTTCGCGCGCCAGGCCGCAAGGCGCCGGCCGGCGCGAAACTTCAACACGAACGGCTGACGCAGCGGCTTGCCTTCCACCGCTTGCAGGAGCCGATCCTTCGCTTCGTCGTCCGAGAGATAGCGGCTCGAGTAGACGAGCCCGTTGCCGACTCGATGCTGGAGTGGAATGGCCCAACGCCAGCCGGAATCGTGCGCCACGCAGCGCGTGTAGAGCACAGGCGGCCGTACCGCTTCGGTCGGCACGGCGACTGCGCTGTCGCACGGCAGCCAGTGATTCCAGTCCTCGAAGCCGGCATGCAGCGCCTGCTCGATGAGCACGCCGCGAAATCCCGTGCAGTCGATGAACAGGTCGCCTTCGACGGCGTTTCCCGACGCGAGGACCAGTGCTTCGATGAAGCCCGATTCCGCAGTCTGCCGCACGCTCGCGATCTTGCCTTCGACGCGCCGGACGCCGCGCGCTTCCGCGAACTTGCGCAGGAAGCGCGCGTACAGCGACGCGTCGAGCTGATACGCGTAGTTGATCTCGGACTGCGGTGAGGTGGCGAAGCGGCCGGCCTGCAAGGCCTGCCACTCGTAGCAATATTCGCCGAGCTCGGAGCTGCCGCCGTTCTCGAGGCTGCGCAGCCAGAAGTGGTGGAACTCGCAGAGCCAGGTCGGTTTGCCGAAACGCCCGAAGGGATGGACGTAGCGCTCGCCGGGCTTGCCCCAGTTGTCGAACTGGATGCCGAGCTTGAAGGTGGCCGAGCACGCGCGCATGAACTCCTGCTCGTCGATGCGCAGGAGCTTGTGAAACGTGCGCAGCGGCGGCACGGTCGACTCGCCGACCCCGATGGTGCCGATCTCTTCGGATTCGACGAGCGTGATCTCGAGCAACTCACCGAGCTGCTGGGCGAGCGCGGCGGCCGCGAGCCAGCCGGCGGTCCCGCCGCCGGCGATCACGACTTTCTTGATAACCGTTCCGTTAGGCATGCGTGCGCATCAGCGATTGAGGAGGTTGAGCAACATCGCGCGGAGCTGGCGCGCGGCCGTTTCGTCGATCGGACTCAGTACGCCGCGGGCCTGCTCCGGCAGGTGCTCGCGCGCGCGATCGGGCGGCCCGAACACGTAGTACTCGAACACGTTGCGCCACGCGCGCTTCTCGGCTTCGGGCCGATCGCGCAGCGTCCAGAGCGCGTGATAGAGCGCGTTCATCGGCGTGGGGATGTAGGCGGGAGACTGACCCCACCAGTAATTGATCAGCACGTTGAACGAGCCCAGCGCTTCGAAGTGGTGCCACCACATGCTGGGGATGAACACGGCATCGCCCGGCGACAGCTCCGCGACCCGGCGCGCGGCGAGCGCTTCGCGAAAGCGCGGGAAGCGCTCGAAATCCGGATTGGCGAAATCGACGATGCTCACCGCCTGTCCGCCCGGTGTGGGCTCGAGCGGACCGGGATACAGATTGAAGATCTGCTCCGGCGGGAAGAGCGTGACGCGCCGCCGGCCGACGACGACGCACGCGAGATTGTTCGGCGCGTCGTAATGGCAGGAGGCGATGGTGCGTCCGCCGATCCAGATGCTCGCGAGCGGCTGCACTCCGTGCGGGGCGAACGGGATGTCGTTCTCCTGCCGGAATCCGGGCAGGCAGCCGTCGATAGTCGTCGAGGACACGTAGTACGTCGGCGGCTGAGCATCGCGCGCGTGCTCGCGAATCTCGTTCATCAGCTCATCGAGCCGCGCGCGCTTCGTGCCGAAGTTCAGCGCGGTGAAATCGTCGTTGTAGAAGAGCCGTCCGCCGATCCGCGGCGCGCCGACGCAGGCGCCGACGGTCTTGCCGTTGTAGAACGAGCGCAGGTAGGCAATGGCTTCGTCGTCGGAGCCGAGCCCGGCGCGCACGATGGGCCAATCGCGCACCAGCCCGGTGAGCACGACGGGCTCGCCGCGCTCCAGCAGCTCCGCGAGCGGCAACGCATCCGGCCGACAATTCCGCAGGACGCGTATCGCCGCCGGCGCCGTCACGATGGCCGGCGCGCCCGCCGCTGATGCTTCATCTCGATCAGCGTCTTCATGTTGTTGAGCGATGCGAGCACGAGATAGGCGCCCTGCAGGAAGCCGCTCTTGTGCAGGCTCGTGAGCGCCTCGCCTTCGAGCGCGCGCAGCTTCGGCTCGCTGATGGAGTAGAGCCCGACGAGGTCGTACTGCTCCTCCGGGCTGAAGCGAATCTCGATCTTCACGGGCTCGATCAGATCGTGCGCCGTGAACGCCGCGAACATCGCCTTGCTCACGGCGACCCCGTCGTGCAGCCCCTTCAGGATGGCCGCGATCCGCTCGAGGTACGGGCTGTTGCCGCCTTGCGGCAGGAATGCGGGCTCGCCTTCGGTCGTGCTGACACGCGGGTCGTCCATGTCCACGTGGATGACGGGCGCGGTCTGCGTCTCGCCATTCACTTGCTGCTGCTGAAAGCCGATCAGGAACGGGCCGCGCGCGATGACGCCCGGGATGTAGCGCGCGTGCCAGCCGGTTTCATCGAGAAACAGGTTCTCGTCTTTCGCGAAGCCGAGGAGCGCCACCGAGCCGAATTCGCCCGTCTGCGGGTCCTTGCGGAAGAAGATCGGGTACTCGCGCTGGACGTCGCCGTACTCGGTGGGGAAGGTCAGCACGCTGCCGAGGTTGTCGCCAAACTCGGCAGCGTGCCGGGTGATCACTCGCAGGTCCTTGTGAGTGACATTGTTGAGCATCTCGTGTCGGGCCATCTCACCCTCGGGCCCTCTGTCGGCCCCTCAGAACTTGTACCGCGCACCCAAAGCGTAGCGCGCGCCCAGGTCTTCCACGAACCAGACTTGCTTGTCCGTGCGACCGTGCCAGCGTACGTCTTCTTCGGTGAGGTTCAAGCCCTCGAAGCTGAACGAGAGACGGTCGTTCAGCTGATAGCCGATCGACAGGTCGATCTGACTGTACGGCTCGACATAAACGGGGTTGCGGCAGCAGCCGACGTTGATGCTCGAGAGGTACTCGTCGCGCCAGTTCCACGCGAGACGGACCTGCCAGCCGTACTTCTCGTAGATCGCGACCGCGTTCGCCGAGTCGGACAGGCCGAGCAGCGCGAACTGATTCACGTTCGGATCGCCGGCGTTGTTGAAGCTGATGTCGCCCCGCACCAGCGTGTAGTTGGCCTGGAAGCCGAAGCCCGAGTGCCCGAAGAAATGCTGGAGCGCGAACTCGGCGCCCCAGATCTTCGCATCCTTGTTGTTCACCGGGCGCGTGACGTTGATCATGTACGGCGGATCGTCGGCGTTCGGCCGGATGTCGTACGCGCCCGCGATCGCGAGGTGCTGCGCTTCCGTACCATTGAACGCTGCGGCGCCGCCCGTCTCCGGGTGCTCCATCATCGCCATCATGACGAAGAGGTTCGTGTCGTCCGTCGAGAAGCCGCGGGCCTTGAGCTCGGCGATCGCCTGCTGCGCGCGCGGACCGGAGGTCTGATCGAGCAGGCCGTACGGGTTCTCGAGTGTCACCTGGTTGCCGATGAAGTTCGAGACGCGCTTCTGGAAGAGGCCGACGGCCGCGTAGCTCGTATCGCTGTAGTACCACTCGAGCGACATGTCGAGGTTCTTCGAGGAGAGCGGATCGAGGTTGGTGTTCGAGCCGTTCGCCGTGGGGATGAAGCCGTTGATCGTCGAGCCCTGCGTGCCGTTCACGACCACCGCCGCGCGCAGGTCGTTGTACTGCGGGCGCGCCAGCGTCTTGCTGGCCGAGAAGCGCGCTTTCAGGTCGTTGCGCAAGCTGATATCGAAGTCGAGGCTCGGCAGGACGTTGCTGTACTTGCCGCGGTCGTGCAGCGCCGTCATGTCGGTGCCCGGCAGGACGGAGAAGTCGTTGTTGTCCTGCCAGAGCAGCATCGTGGGCGGCAGCACGTTCGAGGTGGCTTTCACGTCGGTGTGCTCGTACCGCACGCCGAGCAACGCGTTCCACGGCATCTCGCCGACGCTGCCCTTCATGCCGTACTGGACGTAGACGGCGTCCGTGTCCTCTTCGATCAGGTGGTCCTGATTGAAGCCGGGGTTGTACGACAGCACGCCGTTCGTCTGCGTCGCATCGCGCCACACGCCGTAGTTCGCCGTCGCCCACTGCGCGAGCGCGTCCGCATTGCCTTTCCAGCCGCCGCTCGGTACGCCCGGCGCGCTGAAGTCGTCGAACGCGTTGACGAGGCTGAACGCCTGCACGAGGTTGGCCGGGATCTCGCCCGGATGATTGACGCCCCAGTCGCCGAGCGTCATCTGCGCGTTCGAGGCGAGCTGATGGGAATCCATCGAGCGCGTCTCCACGCCGAACTGCAGGCGGCCGTTGTCGAAGTCGAGCGCACTGTCGAGCCGCGCCTGCGTGATGTTCGTTTCCTGCGCTTGGTAGTTGATGCGCAGGTACTGGCTGCCGAGGGTCTCGAGCGGGAAATCGAAGCTCGAGTCGCCGCCGGAGGCGGGTGCGCTCGCCGTGGGCTCCGTGAAGATCGTCCGCTGCGCCAGCCCGAGCCCGTGTTCGCCGAAGATGAAGGTCTGCACGATGCGGTTCGTGCACATATTGTCGTTCGGGGCCGGCAAGCAAGTGCTCGGCACGCGCGCCGCGAAGCTCATGAGCGTCTCGCCGCCGCCGGTGACCGGGTCGTGCGGCAAGCTGCGCGCCTTCGAGTCGTGGATGTCGAAGTTCAGGTTCCAGCGGTCGTTGATCTGCCAGCCCGCGTTGAAGCCCGCGGACTTCAGGTCGTTCTTCTGGTCGCGACGCTGCTGCTCGAAGCCGAAGTCTTTCGCCGTGCCTTCGTCCTCCTGCAGCAGGAGCGGCGTCGCCACGACC
Source organism: Steroidobacteraceae bacterium (assembly GCA_035760965.1). Classification (GTDB taxonomy): domain Bacteria; phylum Pseudomonadota; class Gammaproteobacteria; order Steroidobacterales; family Steroidobacteraceae; genus JADGHX01. Next base: position 48,575 of record DASTRY010000037.1, read on the forward strand.
TCGCCGGTGTCGAAGGTGATGGCGTTGAAGTGGTTCGCGTTCATCCACAGCGTCTGGTCGCCGCGATCCTCCTTCAGGTGCTGCTCCGCGTAGGTGTAGTCGGCCGTCAGGGTGAGCGCATCCACCGGCTTGAACTGCATGGTGAGCTGGCCGTTGACGCGCGTGCGCTCGCGATCCGCGAAGTGGTAGCGGATGTCGTTCGGAATGGCGTAGAGCGCGCCTTCCGCGGGCTTGTTCGTGATCACCGCGCCCGGCGCGAGCTGCGTGGTGAGCTGGCTCGGATCGTCGTGCCAGGTGCGGATGTTCCAGTCGTTGATGGTCGACATCGACGAGCCGCTATCGCGCTTCTGATAGCTGCCCGTGAGGCTCACACCCCAGCGGCGGTCGTCGTTCGCGAAGCTGTAGATGCCCGAGACTTCCGGGGTGACATCGTTGCCGACGCGGTTGGTCGTGTCGTCCACGGCCTTGATGCCGAAATTCGCCGTGGTGCCGGCGGCCTGGTCGAGCGGACGCGCCGTGAGCACGTTCAGCGTGGCGCCGATGCCGCCGGTTGCGATGTCTGCGCGGCTCGTCTTGTAGACCTCGATGCCGCTGATGCTCTCGGCCGCGAGATTGGCGAAATTGAACGAGCGCGTCTGGCCGTTCACGCCGCCGTCGAAGCCGTTGCCGCCGCCGCCGTAGGCGTCCGCGGCCGGCATCATGCGGCCGTTCAGCGTCACCATGTTGTATTCGGAGCCGAAGCCGCGCGCGGTCACCGTCGCGCCCTCGCCGTTGCGCCGGCTGATCGAGATGCCGGTCACGCGCTGCAGCGCTTCGCTCAGATTCGTGTCGGGGAACTTGCCGATGTCCTCGGCGCTGATCGCATCGACGACACCTATGGCGTTCCGCTTGATGTTCATCGAATCCTGCAAGCTCGCCCGCAGACCTGTGACGACGACTTCCTGCAGATCATCGGTTGAATTGCCGCTCGCGGGCGCCTGCTGGGCTGCTGCAACATTCGCTCGTAGCGTCGCGCCGAGAATCGCGGCTACGGCAACGGCTACCGTATTGCGCTTGACCATCGCTCCATCCCCCTTGCGAAGTGAATCCGACCTGTTTCGTTGGCCCGCTAGGCCTCCAGTGTTTGGCGTTGACGCGTACCGCTAGTCGGAGGGCGCGCAAAATGCTCGGGAAATGCTGGTGTCGACGCCTTGGATCGGGACGGGCGCGTGTTGCGCAGGTGTGACATCGCTGTCAATTACACCGGCAATACCACCCATTGTTCTTGTGTGGCGTGGCAAGTGGGCTCTCCCTCTGGTACCGCTATCATGCCTCGGCGATACGATGAGCCAGTCGCGACGGGTTTGCAAGCCCCCCGCACCGCGCGAAATCCAAAGTCTGTGAATGGCTGTGATGCGCGCCGCCACGCCGCGGACCGCGCGATTTCAGCGCTGGCCCAGCGTTGCCCGCAATCCGTGCGGCAGACGCAACATCCAGTAATAGGCCGAGTGCGTGCCGGGAGCTTCGCGGTAGACCACCGTGCATCCCTTCCCGATCAGCACCGAGCGCAGCATGCGGTTCGAGGCGAGCATGTTCGGGCCCTCCCATGTACCGGCATCCAGGTAGAACCGCACGTTCAGGCGTGGGGCTTCCGCGATCCGGCGTATGAGCCAACCGCTGTCGGGACTCGCATTTCGGCCGATTTGGCGCGGCGCCGTGCTCGTCGGCGCCTCCGGCGACCAGCCATAGGAGCCGGACTGGGAGATCACATTGCCGAAGATGTTCGGATGAGTGAACGCGGTGTAGGTCGCCGCGAGCCCACCGTAGCTCGATCCCAGCACGGCATTGCGCCGCGGATCGCGGCTCAGCCGATAGCGCGCGCGCAGCTGCGGCAGCAGCTCTTCGCCGATGAATCGCTGAAACGCGTCGTTCGGTGGAAATTCGTTGTCGCGGTCCGGTGACTCGAGGAACACCGCCACCACCGGCGCAATGGCGCCGGCGGCGATCATGTTGTCGAGGATCATCGGCGTCGGGACCGATTGGGTGTACTGGTTCCCGTCGTACGCGAGCAGCAGACCGTAGTCGCGAGTGCTCTTGCGATAGCCCGGCGGCAGATAGATCCGCAGGGTGCGGCGATTGCCGAGGATGCGGCTCTCCACGTCCAGCGTCTCGAGCGTGCCCGCGGCGACGCCTGGCCGCTTTTCCAGGTACGCGCTCGTCGTGGCGTCCGGCCCTTCGGCGTAAGACACCACAGCGTTGTTCCAGTAACTCAGCCGCGGGTTCAACGGGTCGTGAAAGGTCTCGTACTCCATGTCGTCCATCGTGAAGTACGTCGCGCGATCGGGCGACGCGTGCCAGCCCTTCGGTGCGATCAGCTCGTAGCGCAGGTGCGCGGTGCGATCGAGAACATAGCTCGTGTACCAGACCGTGCTCTGGCGCAGCTGCGTAAACGTGTCGAAGCCGCGCGGCGTGTGCAGCGGAAACCAGCCGTTGAATCGCACGTTCAGGGCGACCTGGCCGGGGTCCGTCCGCCATAAAAAGGTGTAGCGCACGTCCTGCGGCCGGCCGGGCACTTCCTCGATGAGCGGCGTGCCGTGCTCCGCGACGAATTTCCAAAACGTGTCGAGGGCGGTGGGATCGTGGGCGTCCAGCGCTGCGGCGAGGGCACGCAGTCGCGGGCTCTCCGGATCCGGTAGCGATGTGCTGTCGCCGCCGGAATCGGACGCCCGCGCCAGCGTCGCGAGCAGCACTGTCAGCACGAGCGCCGGCCGGCTTCTATACGTGGACCTTCTCGCCATCATCCCGCTTCGCCATTGCCGCGCGCACGCGCTCGAGCAGCTTCGCGTTGCGCTCGTACACCGAGAGCGCGTCGGCCGCGATTTCCGCCTGCGCCCGCGAGCCCGTTTCGATGATCGACACGAGCCAGTCGAACGCGGCCTCGCTGCGATGGAGCGCGGCCGCGCGGATCAGCACCGCGCGCATGTCGGCCATGACATACGCCTGGTCCCATGCCTCGCGCAGCTGCGCGAGCGCCGCGGGGTGGCGCGATTCGCCGAGCGCCAGTGCCGCGAAGTCGCGGACCGCCTCGTTCGCGTGAGCAAGCTGCGCGCCGACGAAGGGGACACACTCGTCCGGCGCAATGCTCAGCAACCCGTTGAAACATTCGCCCAGCACTTCCGGCTCCGCATCGCCCGCCAATACCTTGAAGCGCAGCAGCGCTTCCGCTTCGCGCGGATTGCCGCACGCGATGGCGCGCGCCGCGCCCTGCCGTGCGCGCGCCTCCTTGTCCGCGAGGAGCGCGGCCAGCTCCGGGATGGCCCGCGAATAGCCCGACGCGACCAGGCCCATGGCACAGCTGCTGCGCAGATCGATTGCGGTATCGACACTGCCGCCCCAGACGGGCTCGAGCTGCAGGTAGCGGATGCCGTCCAGAAAAAAGGTCACGTCCTGACATTCGAGCTCGACGAGCGCCCGGGCGATCGCTCCTTTCGCGAAACAGTTCGGGTCGCGCTTCACGGGGTCGACGAGGAAGCGCGCATACGCGGCGAGCAAGTCCTTTTCCCGTTCGTGCAGATGGCGCTCGCCGGCGAGCGTGGCGGCCTTCGCGACGACGCGGGAGGATTTGTCACGGAGTGCGTTGCCGATGATCTCGTTCTGCGCGGCGCGATCCGTGGCGGGATCGAGCGCGTTCAGCGCGTCGAGCTGCGCTTGCGATTTCTGACGCGCGGAGACGGCCATGCAGCCGCAATTCTACGCGCTGCGCCCCGCGTCCCACTTCTCGCGGCAGAGCGCGAGGAAGCGGCCGCCCGCCTGCGAGAGCGGCTGGTGCTTCAGATAGTAGACGCCCACCTGGCGCTCGATGCTCGAGAACGCGAGGCCCTCGATCGGAACGAGCTCCGGCGGCACGCTCGTCACGAGATCCGACACGAACGTGACGCCTTTGCCTTGCGCGGCGAGCGCGAGCCGCAGATCGAGGTGGCTGACTTCCCAGATCGCGCCGAACGAGTTGCGCAGGCGATGGCCGCCGGGCCGGCGCGGCGCGTCGTCGAGGTACGAGGTGATGAGCGGCAGCGTACGCAGCACGGTTTCGGGGTCGCGCGTGAGCGCTTCGCGGCTCGGATGGTCCGCGGCGATCATCAGCCGCCGCACTTCGGGGAAGCACGGGTGAAAGGCGAAGTACTCCGGCATCGAATGCTGGAAGGGGCCGAAGCCGACTTCCCAGCGCCCGTCGGAGACGCCGTAGACGATCTCGCGGCTCGGCGCGACGACCACGCGGAAGCGGGTGAGCGGATTGCGCTCGGAGAATTCCTTGAGCAGCGTGAGACCGAAGCGCGCATTGGTCGCGGGCGCCAGCGCGAGCGACAAGGTCGAGAGCGCGCCCGAGCGAATCTGCGCGATATCGGAGAGCGCTTCGCGTTCCTCGTTCAACACCGTCTCGGCGTAACGCAGCAGGCGGATGCCCGCCTCCGTGAGCTGCGGCGGATGACCGCGCTTCAGTAGCACTGCACCGATGCGGTGCTCGAGGTTGGCGATGGTCTGGCTGACGGCGGACTGCGACAGGTCGAGCCGCTCGGCCGCGCGACTGAAGCCGCCGGCTTCGATTACGGCCTGAAAACAACGTATTTCGTTACGTTCGATGTGCATGCGGACATTGTCGCGCCGTAGCTCGGACACCGCCATCGTCCGGGCTGATAAAGGGATCGATTTGCGCCTCTACCACTGCCCGGGAGCCGTCCCCACCATGGTGTCGTCAACGTTCGGAGGTGGCGACTCATGGCAGCAGTGGTCGACGTCAAGAAGGGTCTCGAAGGGGTGCTTGCGGATACGACGGCGCTCTCGCTGGTGGACGGCGAGCGCGGGCGACTCTACTACCGTGGTTTGCCCGTCGAGTCGCTGGCGCAGGGGCCTTTCGCGGCGGCGGTCCACCTGCTCATCTTCGGCCAATTGCCCAATGCGGATGAGCTCGCGCGGCTCGAGGAATTTCTGTGGCGCGCGGGGCAGCTGCCGGCGGCGCTCGCCGCGTCGTTGCGCCAGCTCGCGAGCCACGACGCGCATCCGATGGCCACGCTGCAGGCGATCACGCCGTTGCTCGCGATGGAGCCGCCCGCGGATCCGCTCGGCCGCACGGCCGACGAGCGTGAAGGGCTCGTGATCGCCGCGCGCGTGCCGGCGGCGATCGCGCTGATCCACGCTGTCCGGCAGGGCAGGGCGATAACGCCGTATCCCGAGTCTCACCGTTACGGTGAGCGCTACCTGCATCTCGTGACAGGCCGCGCGCCGACGGCCGACGAGATCGCGGTGTTCGAATGCATGCAAGTGCTGCAGCTCGATCACGGTTTCAACGCGAGCACGTTCACCGCGCGTGTGGTGACTTCAACGCTGGCGCCGGCCGCTTCCGCACTCTCGGCAGCGATGGGCGCGCTGTATGGGCCGCTGCACGGCGCAGCGGACCAGGGCGCGCTGGAGATGGCGCTGGAAGTCGGCTCGCCGGAGAAGGCGAGCGACTTCGTCGCGACGTGTCTCGCGACCAAGCGCGTCGTCATGGGCATGGGACATCGCGAGTACCGCGTCGTCGATCCGCGCGCGAAGGTCATCAAGCGCATGGCGGAGAAGATCGCCACGCAGCCGGATCTGCGTCGCATCCTGGATACGCTGAGCGCCGTCGAGGCCGCCTTCGTCGCGCAGACGAGCGCAAAGCGCCGTTCGCTGCGTGCGAATCTCGAGTTCTACAAGGGTGTCGTGTGTCTCGGGCTCGGCATTCCGAAGGAGCTGTTCACGGCCACGTTCGCCGCGTCGCGCGTCTTCGGCTGGGTGGCGCACATCGTGGAGCAGCGCGCCGACAACCGGATCATCCGTCCGTCCGCGCACTACATCGGCCCGGCGCCGCAGGATTCGGACGAGCGCGAAGTCGCGTAAGCCCTCGCCGTTTGCCCCTCTGCTCTGTGCGTCATGCGTGTACGAGCGGTACACGCATGACGTAACGGTTCGCGGCTTTCGCTCGTGACTCCGTTTCGCGACTTTCCCGCTACACACGCTCTTCACTCTAACAATCGCTCACACAGTCGCCGCGCGGCATCGTCAACGCGCCGCGCATGGCGGCGTTCGTCCGCGCCGCAATTGGCATCTATCGTGGAGTGAAATCGCTGTGAACGGACAATTCTCGGGAGCACGAGTCGGGATGCTCGCGGCCCTGGTGGCCGGCCTCACGGGCTGCGGCGGCGGCGGCAACGACGTGTCGCGCTTCGACGTGCCGAATTCGGTTGTGATTACGGATGTGAACGGCGACGGTGCGCCCGATATCGCGGTCGCCACGACGTCGGTGGCCGACGACGGCTCGCAGCCGAGCCCCGGGTTCGCCTCGGTGTTCGTGCAGAGCGCGAGCAGCCCCGGCTCGTTCGCGAGCGGCACGCATTACGACACGGACAACAATCCTTCGAGCATCGCGGCCGGTGATCTCACTGGCACCGGCACCACCGATCTCGTGATTGCGAACTTCGCCGCCGGTGACGTTTCGGTGCTGCTGCAGACGAGCCCCGGCTCAGGCCAGTACCAGAGCGCGATGAATGTCGCGACGGGCGGCAATCCGAACGATGTGGTGATCGCCGACGTGAACGGCGACGGCAAGAACGATCTCGTCGCGGCCGACGACGCGGCGAGCGGGCGCGTCGTGATCTTGCTGCAGGACCCGGCAAGCGCCGCGCATTTCCTGGCGCCCGCTGGGCTCGCGACGACCAATCCCGCGGCGGGCGTCGCGGTCGGCGATCTCAACGGCGATGGCAAACCCGACATCGTCGCGGCGACATCGGACACGAACGGCAACAACGGCGCGATCGTCGTCTTCTATCAGGACCCGGCGAATGCCGGCAGCTTTCTCGCACCTGTCACGTTCGCCGGCGGCGCGCAGCCGATGGCGGTGAAGATCGCCGACCTGAACAACGATGGGTTGCCCGATCTCGCCGTGGCGAACCTCGGGCCGGGCACGGACGGTACCGGCGCATCGGGAGCGACGGTGCTGCTGCAGGATGCGGCGAATCCGGGGTCGTTTCTCGCGCCGGTGACGTACTCGGCACAGAGCGGCACGATCCACATCGTCGTCGCGGACATGAACGGCGACCAGTTGCCCGATCTCGTGACCGCGAATATCGGGCCGGCGCCGACGGGCAGCGTGTCGGTGCTGATGCAGGACCCGACCCGGCCCGGCGTGTTCCAGGCGGCGCAGAGCTTCGCGGGATTCGGGCAGCCGCTCGCCGTTGCGGTCGCCGATCTCAACAACGATGGCATCCCGGACATCGCGGTTGCGGACGGCAGCACCGCGACCGTCATGTATCAGGGCACGACGCCAGGGACGTTTCCCACGATCGGCCAGTTGAACTAGCGGGCACCCAACCGCCGGGCAGCGCACGCGATGGGTTGCCGTCGCGTGCGCATCCGGCTCGCCGCGGAGCGCCTGCGCGATGCGCGCCTGATCCTCGCGAGGTGCATGCCCTGCCGAGTGCGCCTGATCCTCGCGAGATGCGTGCTGAGTCCTATCGGGTGCGCGCTGAGCCCTGCTTGCTAGGTGCGCGCCTGATCCTTGTCCCAGTCCTTCTTGCCTTCGTCCTGCCCGGCGACCGAGTACAGCACCTGCGCGTTGCGCGTCTTCTGGAAATCCTCGAGCGACTGTCCACGCATGGCCGCGTAGATGTGCAGGTTCGTCGTCCCGACCACCGCGCCGAGCTTCTCGAGCAGAAAGAAGATCACGCCGTACTGGATGAGCGCGCGCCAGTCGCGCCGGCGAACCATGTCGCGCTCCTCCTCGGTGAGCCCCGCCTCTTCGAACATTGGCTCCGGATCGGCGAGGAAGCGCTTGCGCTTCGCGGGCTCGATCAAGCTGTGCAGGAACTCGTTCAAGCGATACGCCTTCACGCTGCGATCGAGCGTGAACGGATACGTGCCGGGCAGCTTTTCGATGCCCGCCCACTGCTTGCCGATGCGCTCGCGATACTGCGCGGGCGTCTCATCGGAGGGCTCCTGCGAATCGTTCTCGAAGATGACGGTCGCGATCGGCGTCATCGACGGCAGGTAGTAGGCCTGGTGCAGCTTCTTCACCTTCTTCGAGAGCGCGCCGCGCATGATCAGCCACATGATCACCTCAGCGCCCTCGAAGCCGCCGCGCTCGGCGTACTCGGCGATCGTGATCTGCGTCAGCTTCTCCGGGTCCTTCTCGAGCAGGTCGAGGAACTCCATGTCCCAGGGCGTGTTGTTGAAGCCGGCGCGCTCGCCGTGCACCTGATGCGAAAGGCCGCCGGTGCCGACGATCGCGACCTTCAGATCCTCCGGATAGCTCTCGATCGCCTTGCGCAAGGACTGGCCGAGCTTGAAGCAGCGCTTCGCGGAGGGAATCGGGAATTCCAGCACGCCGACTTGCAGCGGCACGATGGCACCCGGCCACGTCGGCTCGTGCGGCCAGAGCAGCGAGAGCGGCGAGAAGCAGCCGTGATCGAGACCCTTGGCCTGAAAATAAGACAGGTCGAACTCGTCCGCGACGAGCCCGGTCGCCACGTGCCGCGCGAGCCCCGGGTGGCCCTTGATCGGCGGCAGCTTGCGCGGACCGCCGCCCTCGTCGGCGACCCAGTACTTCTCGCCGACGCCCAGCGCGAAATGCGAGTAGTGATCGAAGAAGAACGACGTGACGTGATCGTTGAAGATGAAGAACAGCACGTCGGGCTTCTTGTCCGCGAGCCACTGCTGGACCGGACGGTAGCCGGCGAAGATGGGCGCCCACACCTTGTCGTGCTGCTTGTTGGTGTCCAGCGCGAAGCCGATCGTCGGGGTATGGGAGGTCGCAATGCCGCCCACTATCGTGGCCATGTCAGAAACTCCGTCGTGATAGCACGCTACATAAGCGCGAGCCGGAAGGCTGCGAGCGCGGCCGCAGGGTATCACCCGTCGAGCTGCAGCGCGCGCGCATCGGCGGCCGAGCTCGAGCGCTGTTCACTAATCGGCGGCGCGCCCCATGCTGCGCAAATACCAGGTATTTCCCGCATCAATAATGCGGGGGTCGCTCCTGCTCCGGCGTGTACACAGTCTGCTCCGCCTGCGCCGCTTCGAGTCGTGCGATCAGCGCGGCGAGTTGCGCACGCAGGGCTTCGATCTCCTGCTGCTGGCGGTACACGACATCGCCGAGCTCGGTATTGGCGCGCTCGAGAAAGGCGATCTTCAGCTCGATGCGCTCGATGGCTTCGGAATCCATGCCGCGAGTGTCGCACGCCGTCGCGGCGCTGCAAGCCGTGCCGGCGGCCATTTCTAGCCGCCGGCACGCGTCCTCAAGGGTTCTGCATCCGGAAGACGATCCTGAAGCCGTAGCAGTTCGGCACGAATGTCGCGCCGCGCGCGGAACGCGCGTACTTGCCGGCGCGTGCAATGGCGATCGCGCCTTCATCGAGACGCGGATTTCCCGACGACTCCATCACCGTCGGCTCGCCCGTGCGCTTGCCGCGCTCGTCCACGCAGACGTTGATGGTCGTCGCCCCTTCGACGCCGAGCCGGCGCAGGCTCGGCGGGTAGTAATCCTCCGTGTTGGGAAGCTGGTGCTTGCCGACGAGATGGATGGGCTCGGGGCGCGGTGGCGCCTGCTCGACGACGCTCGTCGGCGGCATCGGCGGCGCTGTGATGGCGATGCGGGCGTCTGTGGGCATATTCACTTGGATCTCCGGTACCGGTCCGGGATCGATGGTCGGCGGATGGAAATCGATGGGCGGAAGCGGTGGCGGTGGGACCGTCTTCTGCGGCTTGTTGATGACGGTGGCCACGAAGGGCTCGAAGACGAGCTTCCCCGTCCGTATCGCGAGCCCGCTTGCAAACAGGTACGCGAGCACGACGTGAAACGCGACGATGCCGGCGAATACCACCGCACGTTCCGAGAGCGCCGGCGACACGAACCCGGCCTCGGCCAGAGGATGCAAAGCGGAGTGAGCCATGGGACCTCCCTTTCGGTGAGTGCTGGGATCACCGAACGGAAGGCCCCGGGCGTTCGGGTTAGCGATGTCCGCTAGCGCGCCGCCAGCGCTCGAAAGTCCACATCGGTATCGGCCACGAGCCAGGCCAGTGAGGCCCACGCCGCGACGTTCTGCGCCAGCTGCGCCGGGTCGATCTTGTCGAGCGTATCGTCCGCCGTGTGATGGAAGTCGAAGTACCGGGTGCCGTCCTGATTCAGATCGAAGAGCGGCACGCCCGCGGCGCCCAGCGGCTCGACATCCGCGCCTCCCTGCGGGGTGGACGCCGACGGCATGATGCCGAGCGGCGCGAATACCCGCACCAGCGTCTGTCCGAACGGGCTCTCGAGAGCGCCTTTCGCCAGAGCCACGGAGTAAATGCGATCCGCGCCGAAATCACTTTCGCCCGCCGCGATGTGCGTGGCGATCTCGGCGCGGTGCGCTTCGAGATACGCGCCGCCGCCCTGGAGCACGTCGGTCGGCTGTGTGACTTCCTCGGAGCCGTAGAGCACGACGCGAATCGTCCGCTGCGGACGGCGCGGCGCCGAGCGCGCGAGCTTGCCGGCCGCGGCGATGATCGCGCAGCCGGCACCATCGTCGATGGCGCCCGTTCCGAGGTCCCAGCTATCGAGATGCGCGCCGAGCACGACGACTTCATTTGGCCGCGCACCGCCCCGGATCTCGCCGCTGACGTTGTAGGAGCTCGAGCTCGGCACATAGGTTGCGTTCGACGTGAGCCGCACGCGAACCTTCTCGCCGAGCGCGGCCAGGCGCTCGATCTGGTCGCCATCGGGCTCGGAGATCGCGAACGCCGGGATCGGTACGCGCCCGTTCTCGTAGCGCGTCGCGCCCGCGTGCGCGAATCGATGCCCGCCGGTTGCGACCGAACGAATGAGGAAACCGATGGCCCCGCGCTTTGCCGCTTCGAGCGGCCCGTTCGCCCGCCCGGCGACGGCATAGCCGTAACCCGAGCCGTCCTGCGTGCGCGGCATGTGGAACGAGATCATCGCGATCTTGCCCGCGAGCGATCCGGGTGCGGAGGCCTTCAGCGCGTCGAGATTCGCGAACTGCACGATCTCGCCCTCGACGCCGCCCGGCGCCGTCGGCGGTGCGCCGCCGAGCGAGGCCGCGGTCAGCGGTTGCGGAGACGGTGCGACGATCTCGACGTGCTCGCTGCCGCGAACCCACGCAGTGATTGGAAAGCTGTCGACCCGCACGTTCTCGAAGCCGAGCGCGCGTAGCTTGCGCGCGGCCCATTGCGCCGCTGCCGCCTCGGCGGCCGAGCCCGCGGGCCGCGGACCGAAGCGCGTGGACAGCTCACTCACGAAATCCCACGCGGTGGAATCGCGCAGCGCCTGATCGCGCAAGCTCGCCGCGATGCTCTCGGCCGGCGCGTCGGAGGAATGGGCGAACGGGGTCGCGGCCGCGAGGCCGCACGTTGCAAGGAGACGGATGACACTCTTCTTCATGACACTCATGTTGATTCGGCACGGATGTGTTGACCGATCGAGACCACATCGGCAGAGTCGCTGCCCGATGACGCCGACCCGCCGCCATTTAACGAGAACAAGAGCATGACGCGCGATCTGGTCGTCCGACATTTCCGTCAGATCGTCGTGTGGCCGCTGCAGCTCATGCCGCTGCGGCCCGGTCAGCAGGTGCAGCGGCACTGGGAAGCGCTCGAGTCCATGAAGGGCGACAACCACTGGCGCGAGGTCGTCGACGAGTTCGAGGATCCTTCGGACTTTCACGAGCGGCATTACAAGGAGTTCGTCACGTTCCTGCCGTACGTGCAGCGATTTCTGTACGGCTCGACCGCCGGCCAGGAATCGGCGGCCGCGAAGGCCCAGGGGAGCCTGCACGTCTTTCGGCGCGACGACGTGGCGCGCGTGCGCATCGTGTTCCAGCCCGGTGAGGCGCCGACGCTGTTCGAGGTCGCGCACGTCGATCTGTATTTCTTCCTGGATGCCGACATCGCCGTGCTGGCGTTCGAGATGCACACGGACGACATCCCGCTGCACGTCGCGCAGGACACGCTGTTCCGCTTCGGTCGCGCCTATCCCGCGTACTGGGAGCGCAACGGGCAGGGCGGCAACTGTCCGTACTCGGTCGAGTGGCTGAGCAAGGACGGCGAAGTGCTCGCGGCGTCGGACTTCGCGGCGCGCGCGAAGTACCTCGCGTTCGTCGCGCGCTACCGCACGCCGTGTCTCGCACATCACTGGGACTTTCTCCTACATCCGTTGATGCTCGAGTACCCGGGGCAGACCGGGAAGCTGCGCTATCGGCTGCTCGAGTACAACCGCATGCCTTTCATGTCGTTCTTCGCGCTGGACGATCCGACGCAGCTCACGCGCGCGGACTTCGTCCGCATCGGCATGGTCACGCGCCCCGGCGAGCCGGACACGCTGCCGTACTCATCGGCGACGCTCGCGGACTTCGAGCGCGACTACTGCGAGGACCGCTTCTGGGGGCGCTCGGGCGAGCGCTTCTCGGGCGACACGCGCATCATCGTGACGGGCGCGACGTTTTCGATCATCGGCCGCCACGACGACTACTTTTTCTCCGGACCGCAGACGGGCCTCCTCGGCCAGTTCCGCCATCAATATTTTCTGCTGTTCCTGATCGCCCACTTCCACAAGGCCGCGCTCGTGTCGATGTCCGACGAGCTCGCCGTCGCGATGAATCGCCTGACCGTGGGCAACACCGAATCGGTGAAGCAGTTCAAGCGCACGATCCGGCAGATGATGGAGGTGTTCCTGCGCTTCACGCATCGCTACTGGTTCCACGAGGTGTCGAACCAGGCTCTCGCGCGCAGCGTGTTCGCGCGTCTGACGCGCGCGCTCGGCAACGAGGACCTCTATCACGAGGTGCGCAATGAAGTGACCGACATGAACGAGTACCTGGACTCGGACAGCGCGCGGCGCCAGGCGAACACCATTCTGCGGCTGACCGTCGTCACCATCTTCGGGCTCATCGGGACCATCGTCTCGGGCCTCCTCGGCATGAACATCATCGACGAGGCGCACCGGCCGCTATCGATCAGAGTGGTGATTTTCCTTGTCTTTCTGGCGTTTACGGGGCTGCTCACCATGGTCACGGTGGCTCACTCCAAGCGCCTCGCGGATGTGCTCGATGTGATCTCGGACACCCGCCTCGCCTGGGCCGAGAAGTGGCGCGCGATGCGACACGTCTGGCGAAGCGCGCAGTAGTCCGCCGCGCAAAGTGATGCAAAAAAGCACACGGTGACTCGGGGCGGCGGGCGGAGTAAGCTCGTCCACCTGATGGAAGGACTCCGCCAAATTCCTCGCGTCGCCTTGCAGGTCGCTCTGCTTGGCGCGGTATTGGCATTGCCTGCCGTGCCCGCGCTCACCTGCGATGCCGAGTCGGCGCATTCCGAGCGCATCGCTGGCGAAGGCAAGCAATCCGAGAATCCTCCGCGCGATAAGTGCAAGCGCGCGCCCGGCGCGAAGACGGTGCCGAAGGGATGCCCCGACGGGGGCGAGCGTCTGCCGAACGACAACAGCAACAAGCGCTCGCCGCTCGACGATGCCCCGCCGCTCACGCCACTCGTGGCGTGAGTCGATAAGCGTTCGAGGTGAGTGAAGCGCCGCGTGCTCGAGGCGCTCGTTCCGATTTCTCGCACACGGCCGCCCGAACGGGCGTGAGGCCGTTCACGTGAAGTACTGGAGCCGCGTCGCCGCGCGCGACGCGGCTCGAAATCCGATTCCGCTCGCCGCTCTCGCGTTCTTCAGCGCGAGGCGGGATCGTCCGCTCCGAGTCGCCCGAAGCTGTCGAGCGCCTTCGAGGCCGGCGAGACCACTCGGTTGAAGTTCTGGAACGAGCAGCGTGAGCCATCCGGCAGCACGACGCTCGAGAAGCGATCGATCGCCTGGAAGCCGCCGCGGTTTTCGAAGCCGAGGCGCATGGCGTTGTCCAAGCCGAAACACGGTCCCAGCGTCTCGGCCCGATAGCGGGTTCCATCCATCGACTCGAGCATCAGCTCATGATCGTTGAGCGCGGTCCAATTGCGGATGCGATAGCTCATGAGTCCGGCATCGACAGGGCTCGTCTGCAGGCTCGCCTGCTCGTAGCGCTGGCTCGTGCCCTGGGTCGCGCATCCAACGAGGGCCAGGCCGGCGATAGTGCCTAGCACCCAAAGCGAGTGACTCCTCATGGTCTCCTCTCCTGATCGTGACGATCGTTGGCTTTGGAACTGCGACGGGGTCGGCTTCCGTTCCCGCAACCGGCGGTCCGTCGCCACATTCGGCCACTAATCTTCGCGCAAACGCCTCTATTTTGCCCGTCGAATTTTCAGAAGTGCTTCGAAACTGGGTCCCCAGCGAGGAGCGCGGTGCTCCTCAGCTCACTGAAAAGCGAACGGAGAACGAACATGAGCGTGTGGACGACCAAGCTGCGCGGGCCGGTTCTCGGGCTCACTCTCACCTCGGCCCTGGCGGTGGCGTGTCCTTCCCAGGCCGCCGAGCGAGCGGCCAAGCCCGCCTCGAAGCAGGAGAACATTGGAGTCGTGAGCGGCCTGACGGTGGGTGCGCTGGCCGGCGGGCCGTTCGGAGCGGTGATCGGCGCCGCGACGGGCGCGCTGCTCGGCGAGCGGTATCACCGGCAACTGGAGGACAAGCAGAATTTGGCTGCGAATCTGTCCCAATCGAAGGCCGCGAGCACTCGATTGGCCGACGATCTGGCCCAGACGCGCGAGGAGAGCGCGAGACTCGGCCTCGCGAGCCGCGACCTCGAAACCACCGTCGGCTTCCGGACCGCCGACGCCACCTTGTCCGATGAGGACGTCGTGCGGCTGCAGAAGATCGGCGCGCTCGCGAATGCGGCGGGCAAAGTGAAGGTGCGCGTGTCGGGCTATGCCGATCCGCGGGGCTCGGAGCGATTCAACGCCGCGTTGTCGGAGCGCCGGGCCGACGCCGTCGCTCATGTGCTGATCCAGGCGGGCGTCGATGCGAGCCAGCTCGTGGTCGAAGCGCACGGCGCGGCGGACTCGAAGTCGGCGGCGGGAGATCTCGACGGGTACGCATTCGATCGCCGCGTGACCGTGAAGATCGAGCCCGACGCGGGCGGCGCGCAGGTGGCGAAGAACTGAGCGGGTGAAACGACCGAGGAACGATGGAGCGGCCCGCCTCCCGCGGCGCCACCGCCGGGTGGCGAGGGAGGCGGGCCGCAAGCAACGGCACACTCCCAACGTGGCGTCTTCGCTACACTGGCATCGATCTCGGCACATGGGGTGATCACAAAAAAAGACGCCGACCCCTCTCTTTTCGGTCGATGCGTTCGAGATACGGGCCAATGACGCCCGCCATTCGGCCGCCATCCATATATGGACGGCGCTCGAATCCTGCACCAAAATCGACGGCCTGTTTGGATCTCGCACCTGGACTGTGCGCCAACGCCCCGTACGGGGGTCGGAAATCGCGCTCTCTTGATGCAATTCAACGACCTACGAGAGGGCACGTGCACTGGCATACCTGTTGCTTTGTACCGACCCGACCTCAATCGCACATAAACCCGGAGGGTCCATGAAATTGATCAGAGGCACGGCCTTGTTCGTCGGTCTGCTGGGTGTTGCAGGCGCAACACAAGCAGGCGTCTCATCCTCGTGGACGCTGGCGAGCGACTACGATTTCCGCGGCGTCACCCAATCCGCGCGAGATCCGGCGCTGCAGGCCAGCCTCGATTACGCGCACGACAGCGGCTGGTACATCGGCGCGTGGGGCAGCAACGTCGATTTCGGAGCGGGCGATCCGGACGTCGAGGTGGACCTCTACACCGGCTTCACCAAATCCCTCGATAGCGGCCTGAGCTATGACTTCGGCGGCGTCTATTACACATATCACTCGGCGCCGACGCCGGGCGCCAACTATGTCGAGCTGTACGCCGGTCTCGGCTACGAGGACAAGTCGGGCATGTCGATCAAGGGCAAGTTCTGGCATTCGCCCGATTTCGGCGGCTCGAGCACCCCGGGCAACACGCCAGCCGAATACATCCAGGCGGATTTCAGCTATCCGCTGCCGGCCGGCTTCTCGTTCGATGCCCATGCCGGCTACAGCTTCGGTGACTACTGGAGCGATGCCGACTCGGAGTACTTCGACTACTCGATCGGCATCGGCTACACGGCCGGCAAGTTCAGCTTGGCCGCCAAGTTCATCGACGGCTCGGATCTCGCGGACGTACCGGGCACGAACGTGTTCGATACCCGTTCCAAGGTGGTCGTGACGGTCGCGACGACGTTCCCCTGGGGCGAATAGCCCACGAGCAGGCGCTTCGGACGCACACCTCGGCTGGCTGGGCCCGTCGCCGCGACGGCGGGCCCTTCGCGGTGCCGGCGCAAGCCCCTCACGCGGTGCGGTCCGAGCGCTACAGCTTCTGCAGCACGTCGCGCAGCGTGGTGAAGATCTGATCGATGTGCGTGCGCTCGACGATGAGCGGCGGGGAGAGCGCGAGCACATCGCCGGTCTGGCGTACGAGCAGACCTTTCTCGAAGCACTTCAGATACGCCTCGAACGCGCGCGCCCCCGGCTTGCCGGGAATGGGCTCGAGCTCGAGCGCGCCGATCAGCCCGTAGTTGCGGATGTCGATGAGGTGCGGCGTGCCCTTGAGCGCATGAATCGCGTCCTCCCAGTAGCGCGCCATCGACTTGGCGCGCGTGAGCAATCCCTCGCGTTCGTAGATGTCGAGGGTGGCGAGGGCCGCCGCGCACGCCACGGGATGCCCCGTGTACGTGTACCCGTGAAAGAGCTCGATGCCGTCCGGTCCCTGCATGAACGCGTCGTAGATCTCCTTCTTCACGATCACGCAGCCCATCGGCACGCAGCCGTTCGTCAGGCCCTTGGCGCACGTGATGATGTCCGGCGTCACTCCGAATTCCTGCGCGCCGAACGGCGCGCCGGTGCGCCCGAATCCAGTGATCACCTCGTCGAAGATCAGGAGCAGCCCGTGCTTGTCGCAGATCTCGCGGATGCGCTGCAGATAGCCGCGCGGCGGGATGAGCACGCCGGTCGAGCCCGCGATCGGCTCGAGGACCACCGCCGCGACGGTCGCGGGATCGTGGAAAGCGACGAGCTTCTCGAGCTCCTCCGCCCGCTCGATGCCGTGCGCGGGCGCGCCGCGCGAGAAGGCGTTGCGCGCGAGGTCGTGCGTGTGCGGGAGGAAATCCACGCCCGGCATCAGCGACGCCGACCAGAGCTTGCGGTTTGGCGTGATACCGCCGATCGAGGTGCCGCCAAAGTTCACGCCATGATACGAGCGCTCGCGGCTGATGATCTTGGTGCGCGCGCCGTCGCAGCGCATGCGGTGATAGGCGAGCGCGATCTTCAGCGCGGTATCGACGGACTCCGACCCGGAATTCGTGAAGAACACGTGATCGAGCCCGGGCGGCGCGATCTTCTTCAGGGCGTTCGCGAGCTCGAACGCCGGCGCATGGCCCATCTGGAACGCCGGCGCGAAGTCGAGTGTCTCGAGCTGCTTCGCGACCGCTTCGCTGATCTCGCGGCGCCCGTGCCCGGCGTTCACGCACCAGAGCCCCGCGACCGCATCGAGGATCTGCCGGCCGTCGGGCGTCCAGTAGTGCATGCCGTGCGCCTTCTCGAGCAGGCGCGGGTTCGCCTTGAACTGGCGATTCGCCGTGAACGGCATCCAGTAAGCTTCGAGATCGGCGCGCGAGAAGCGCGCAGGGGCGGCCGGCGCTGGCATGGTGCGGCTCTTTCGACAAGCGTGGTACGGAGCGCGATGATAAGGAAACTAGACGGCCCTCACCATCACGAGCGACTTCGTAGCCATTTCGTCGAGGATTCTGCACAGCCATGAGCATTGACGTCGGCGCCCGCCTGCGCAGCGTGCGCATCACTTTCGGCCTCTCCCAGCGCGCCCTCGCACGCCGTGCCGGCGTGACGAACGGGCTCATCTCGCTCATCGAGCAGAATCGGGTCAGTCCCTCGGTGAGCTCGTTGAAGAAGGTCCTGGATGGCGTGCCGATGTCGCTCGCCGAGTTCTTCACGCTCGATCTGGCGGCGGCGCCGCAGGCGGTCTTCAATGCCGACGAGCTCACCGAGATCGGCAACGAGCAGGTGTCGCTGCGGCTCGTCGCGGCGAAGCGCCCGGGCCGCCAACTCACGCTGCTGCACGAGCGCTACGCGCCCGGCGCCGAAACGGGCGACGAGATGCTCACGCACCGAGGCGAGGAGGGCGGTGTCGTCGTACGCGGCCGCATCGAGCTCACGCTTGCGGGTGTCACGCGGGTTCTGCAGGCTGGCGAGGCGTACTATTTTTCGAGCCATCTGCCGCATCGCTTTCGCAATGTCGGGCGTGAGACCTGCGAGATCATCAGCGCCAGCACGCCCGCGACCTTCTGAAGCCCGAGCCATCCGACGAGTCTGCATATGAACGCCGCAGCCAACACGCTTTCCTGGCACGACCGCGCCAAGACCCTGAGCCTGCACACGCAGGCGTTCATCGGCGGGCGCTATGTCGATTCCATCTCCGGCGCGACGTTCACGCGCATCAATCCGGCTACCGGCGAGCCCCTGGCCGAGGTCGCAGCCGGCGACACGCGCGACATCGACGCGGCGGTCGCGGCGGCGCGTGCGGCTTTCGAGTCCGGGTCGTGGTCGAAGCAGAGTCCCGCGAGCCGCAAGAAAGTGCTTCAGCGTTTTGCGGAGCTCATCGTCGCCAATCACGAAGAGCTGGCGTTGCTCGAAACGCTCGATACGGGCAAGCCGATTCGCGACAGCCTGAGCGTCGACATCCCCGCGACCGCGCGGTGTATCCAGTGGTACGCGGAAGCCGTGGACAAGCTCTACGACGAGGTCGCGCCGACGGGTCAGGACGCGCTCGCGCTGATCACGCGCGAGCCGCTCGGGGTCATCGGCGCAATCGTGCCGTGGAATTTTCCGCTGATCATGGCCGCGTGGAAGATCGGACCCATCCTCGCGGCAGGCAACTCGCTGGTGCTGAAACCCTCGGAGAAATCGCCGCTATCCGCGCTTCGCATCGCGGAGCTGGCGAGCGAGGCGGGCGTGCCGGACGGCGTGTTCAACGTCGTGCCGGGTCTCGGGATGCCGGCCGGGAAGGCGCTGGCGCTGCACATGGATGTCGACGGCATCGCGTTCACCGGCTCCACGGCGACCGGGCGCTCGATCATGCAGTACGCCGGGCAGTCGAACCTGAAGCGCGTGTCGCTCGAGTGCGGCGGCAAGTCGCCGAACATCGTGCTCGCGGACTACGAGGACCTCGATCGCGCGGCCACGGCCGCGGCGTTCGCGATCTTTTTCAATCAGGGCGAGATGTGCTCCGCCGGCTCGCGGCTCCTCGTGCAGGAGGACATCAAGGACGCCTTCCTCGAGAAGGTGCAGGCGATCGGACGCTCGCTGGTGCCGGGCGATCCCCTCGATCCCGAGACGCGGCTCGGGGCCATCGTCGACGAAGCGCAGATGAAGCGGGTGCTGGGCTACATCGAATCCGGCAAGCGCGAAGGGGCGGACGTGCGGCTCGGCGGCAAACGCGCACGCGAAGAGAGCGGCGGATTCTTCGTCGAGCCGACGGTGTTCGCTGGCGTGCATCCGCGCATGCAGATCGCACGCGAGGAAATCTTCGGACCCGTGCTGGCGACGCTGACCTTCAAGACGGTGGACGAGGCGATCAAGATCGCGAACGACGTCATCTACGGGCTCGCTGCGGCCGTGTGGACGCGCGATGTGACCACCGCGCATCGCGTCGCGCGGGCGCTGCGCGCCGGCGTCGTGTACGTGAATTGTTACGACGCCGATGACATCACGGTGCCGTTCGGCGGCTTCAAGCAGTCCGGCATCGGGCGGGACAAGTCGCTGCACGCGTTCGACAAGTACACCGAGCTCAAGACGACGTGGATCGATCTCTCGTGAACGGTGCGGCCGAGGCTCAGCGCGCGGCGTCGGGAGAGGCGCCGCCGTTTTCGTGGCTCGACGCGCCCGTCGCGTTCGTCGACCTCGAGACGACGGGCGGCAATCCAGCGCATCACCGCGTGATCGAGATCGGCGTCGTCGCGGCGACTGCCGGTGGGCTCGAGTACGAGTGGAGCTCGCTCGTGAATCCGGGCATGCCGATTCCGTACGGCGTCCAGTGCGTCACGGGCATCACGGACGACATGGTCGAGCACGCGCCGATCTTCGAAGACCTCGCCGCGCAGCTGGCGGAACGCTTCGAGGGGCGGCTGTTCGTCGCGCACAACGCGCGCTTCGACTATGGGTTTCTGCGCGAGGAATTCAGGCGGTCCGGCATTCGATTCGAGAGCCGGGTCGCGTGCACGGTGAAGCTCTCGCGGCGCGTGAACCCGGGATTGCCGCGGCACAATCTCGACGTGCTGATCGCATACCTGGGGCTGCACATCACGCGCCGGCATCGTGCGCTTCCCGATGCGCAGGCGCTCTGGCAGTTCTGGTGTGATCTGCGCGCTCGCTCGAATCGCGAGGAGATCGACAAGGCGCTCGAGAGAGTCACACGCGTGAAGCAGCGCAAATCAACGCTGCGGCGTGTGCTGGATGCGCCGACGGTCGGCGGCGCAGTGGCGGCCGGGGATGTGCTCGCGGCGGGTCGTCGGCTGGCGGCGGGGCGTGGGCTGGCAGTCGGCGATGCGTTGGCGGGCAGCGGTGCGGCGGCGGTCGGCCACGCGGCGGCGATCGGCGATACGGAAATCGACGATGCGGCGTTCGGCGATGCGCCGGCGATCGGCGACGCGGCGATCAACGATGCGATCGATGATGCGGCGGTCGGCGCCTCCCATGGCGACTCGCGCCCGTCGCTTGCGCCGGACGCTCCCGCGGAAACGTATGTGGTGCTCGACGCCGATGACCTCTCCGGCTTGGATGCGGCGTGAACGCGCGGCCCTTGCGTTTCGTCGCGAGCGCGCCTCGCGGCCTCGCTGATCTTCTCGCTCGCGAGCTCACGACCTTCGGCGCCGCCGACGTGCGCGAGCGCTCGACGGGCGTCACCTTCGCGGGCACGCTGGATGTGGCGTACCGGGCGTGCCTCCACTCGCGCACCGCGAATCGCGTCTTCCTCGAGCTCGGCGAGTGGGACGTCGCGACAGCCGATGACTTCTACGCCGCCGCCCGTCGCATCGACTGGTCCGCGCACCTCGCGCCAGCCGCAACGCTCGCATGCGACTTCAGCGGCCGCCATCCCGCGATCACCCACACGCACTTCGGCGCGCTGAAGCTGAAGGACGCCATCGTCGATAGCCTGCGCGAGAGCAGCGGTTTCCGCCCGGACATCTCGACGGACCGCCCGAGCGTGCGCGTGCACGCGCACGCACAGAACGGCAAGGTCGCGATCTCCATCGACCTCTCGGGCGAGAGCCTGCACCGCCGCGGCTATCGCGGCTCGCAAGGCGAAGCGCCGCTGAAGGAGAACGTCGCGGCCGGCGTTCTGCTGCGCTCCGGCTGGCCCGAGCTCGCCGCGGCGGGAGCGGAGTTTCTCGATCCCATGTGCGGATCGGGCACCTTCGTGATCGAAGCCGCGCTGATCGCGGCCGACATCGCGCCCGGTCTCACGCGTGACTACTTCGGATTTCTCGGATGGCGAGGGCACGACGCGCCGCTGTGGGAGCGTTTGCGTGCGGAGGCGGTAGCGCGCGTGAAGCCCGCCGACGCGATCGCCTCGATCATCCGCGGACAAGACCGCGACGCGCGTGCCATCCGAGCCGCGCGCGAAAACGCCGAGCGCGCCGGTGTCGATGCTTTCGTGCGATTCAGCGTGCAGCCGCTCGACACCGCTGCTCCGATGCGCGCTGCAGCCGATCGCGAGTCGCTCGATGAGGGCGGCGGGGCTGATTCTGCGGGCCTGCTTGCCGTCAACCCGCCCTACGGCGTGCGCTTGGAGGACCTCGAATCCGCCAGGGCCAGCCATCGACAGCTCGGCGACGTCCTGCGCGAGCGGTTCCAGGGCTGGCAGGCCGCCGTTCTCACGGCGCCGGCCCTCGGGCTCGAGCTCGGAATCCGTGCCTATCGCACTCACACGCTGTGGAACGGTCCGCTCGAATGCCGCTTGTTACGACTCAAAATCGAGCAGGAGGCGTTCCGCGACCGCGTCGCCGACCGCGGCGCCGTGCGCGTCGACCCTGCACTGACGGAGACTCCCGGCGCGCGGATGTTCGCGAACCGCCTCGCGAAGAATCTGAAGCAGATCCAGAAGTGGGCACGCTCGGAAGGCGTCACGTGTTACCGCGTCTACGACGCCGACATGCCGGAGTACGCGTTCGCGATCGACAGTTATCGCGTGATCGGCGAAGAGCCCGAAGGGGCGCGCGTCGGCGAATACCGCCTATCCGAGCAGCCGCAGGATTGGCTGCACGTCCAGGAATACGCCGCGCCTGCAAGCATCGATCAAGAAGCCGTGCGTCGGCGTCGCGCCGAAGCCTTTTCGGTGTTGCCGGAGGTGACGGGCGTTCCGCCCGAGCGCATCCGCGTGCGCGTTCGGAAGCGGCAAACGCGCGGCAACCAGTACCGGAAGGTGGCCGAGCAGTTCCGCTTTCACATCGTCGAAGAGGGCGGCCTCGAGCTGCGCGTGAATTTCGACGACTATCTCGACACCGGCCTGTTTCTCGATCATCGCCCGACACGCGCGCGCATCCGCGAGCTGGCGCGCGACAAGCGCTTCCTCAATCTCTTTTCGTACACCGGCACGGTGACGGTGCACGCCGCGGCCGGCGGCGCGCGCTCGAGCGTGTCGGTCGATCTCTCGCGCACGTATCTCGACTGGGCGGAGCGCAATCTCGCGCTCAACGGGCTCGCGACGCGGGATCACCGGCTCGTGCAAGCCGACTGCCGCGAGTGGCTCGCGGAGGCCGGTCGCGGTCTCGAGAAATACCGCGAAAAGTACGACCTCATCTTCCTCGATCCGCCGACGTTCTCGAACTCCAAGCGCATGGAAGGCGTGCTCGACATCGCGCGCGATCACGCGGCGCTCATCGACTCCTGCATGAAGGTGCTCGCGCCCGATGGGCTGCTCGTGTTCTCCACCAACGCGCAGAAGTTCAAGCTCGATCCCGGCGTGAGCGAGCGTTACGAGGTGCGCGACATCTCGGCCGCCACCATCCCGCGGGACTTCGCGCGCAACCCGCGCATTCACCGCTGTTACGACATCCGCAAACGGAGCGAATCATGAAGCTCACGGACTTCAAAGCGCTGACCTTCGATTGCTACGGCACGCTCATCGACTGGGAGAGCGGCATCCTCGCGGCGCTCGAACCGCTCGCCGCGCGGGTAAAGCCGCGGCCCTCGCGCAACGCGCTGCTCGAAGCCTACGCCGTGCACGAGCATGCGCAGGAGCTGCAGACGCCGCACCTGCAGTATTCACAGCTGCTCGCCGTCACGTACAAGCGCATGGCGGAGAACTTTTCCGCGCCGGCGTCTTGGGAGGAGTGCGTCGCGTTCGGCCAGTCGCTGCGGAGCTGGGCGCCTTTTCCGGACACGGTGAGCGCCTTGCAGTACCTGAAACGGCACTATCGGCTGTACGTGCTCTCGAATGTGGACAACGCGAGCTTCTCGTACACGAATCGCAAGCTCGAAGTGCAGTTCGACGGCGTGATGACCGCGGAAGACATCGGCTCGTACAAGCCGAGCCTGCGCAACTTCGAGTACCTGCTCGAGCGTCTCGCGACGCAGGGCATCCGCAAGGAGCAGATCCTGCACGTCGCGCAGAGCCTCACGCACGATCACGCGCCCGCGAATCGCATCGGCCTGGCGTCGTGCTGGATCGATCGCCGCCACGGGCAAGCGGGCGGCGGCGCGACCAAGCCGCCGGACACGATGCCGCGTCTCGATTTCAAGTTCGACAGCCTGGGCGAGCTCGCGGAAGCGCACCGCAAGCTCGTCGCGAATTGAGACTCACGCTGCGCTCGGAGGCGAGTGCCTCGCGGCGCGCGTCGACTACGCCGCCGCCTCTTCGTCGCAACGCTTGCACGGAAGGAGCTGGCCGAGCTTCTCGGCTCGACCTTCCGGCGTCACGACCCACGGTCGATTGACCCACGGCGGGTTGTGCCGCACGTGCTGCGTGTGCCCGCATTCGAGGTCCGCCACCCAGTCGCCGTGTTCGTCCTGGTGATAGCCGACGATGCGTCTGTCCATCGTGCGTGAGCGATCCAGATCCGAGTGAGGACGCGACCGCGCCTCACACGATGCGAATCGTCAGCGGCGTGAGCCCATCGATGCCCGCTTCCACGACATCGCCGCGCACGAGCGGGCCGACGCCTGCCGGTGTGCCGGTGAAGATCAGATCGCCCGGGGCCAGTTCGAAGAGCGTCGAGAGCTCGGAGATGATCTCCGGCACCTTCCACGTCATCTCGGCGAGATCCGCGCGCTGCCGCTCCTTGCCGTTCACGGTGAGCCAGATGCCGCCGGTTTCGATCAGGCCGACGTCCTTGCGCGGATGGATCGCCGCGAGGGGCGCGGACTTGTCGAAGCCCTTGCTCGCGTCCCACGGCTGGCCGCGATCCTTGAACACGGACTGCAGATCGCGCCGCGTGAGATCGATGCCCACGGCGTAGCCGTAGATCAACGCGCTCGCATCCGCTTTCGCGACGTTGGTGCCGCCGCCGCCGAGCGCGACGACGAGCTCGACTTCATGATGGAAGTTCGCCGTGCGCGAGGGGTAAGGCACCGACGAATCGTTCGCGACCACCGCGTCGGCCGGCTTCGTGAAGAAGAACGGCGGCTCGCGATCGTCGTTGCCCATCTCGCGCGCGTGCGCCGCGTAGTTGCGCCCGACGCAGAAGATCCGGCGCACCGGGAAGCGATCGTTCGTGCCTTTGACGGCGACGGTCGGCACGACGGGCGCGGGAATCACGTAGCTCATGCGGGCGGCCTTTCGAAGCGAGCGCGGTCGGGAACGAGGATTGTATGCCGCAGCGAACGCTATTCGGCAGCCGCGCGCACCGCCGTCACAGCATGTCCTTCACGCGGTAGTAGAGCATCGCCAGCACGAGCGCGGGCCGGCGCAGCGCGGCGCCACCTGGGAAATTCCTGTGCGGGATGCGCGCGAAGACGTCGAACCGCTCGGCGGTGCCGGCGATGGCCTCGGCGACCAGCTTGCCGCCGATGCCCGTCAGCACGACGCCGTGGCCCGAGAATCCCTGCAGGAAGTACACGTTCGGCGCGAGTCGGCCGAAGTGCGGCGCGCGATTCAGCGTGATGTCGACTTCGCCGCCCCAGCTGTACTCGATCTTCACGTCCGCGAGCTGCGGAAAGACCTGCAGCATGCGTCGCCGGGTCGCACTCGGCGCATCGAAGCCCGGGAGGCCGGAGTAGTTCACGCGGCCGCCGAACAGCAGGCGGTGATCGGCCGAGCGGCGGAAATAGTCGAGCACCCAGTTCGTATCGGCGACGGCGGCATTGTTCGTGATCAGCGCCTGTGCGCGCGCGGCTCCGAGCGGCTCGGTGGCGACGATGTACGTGCCGACTCCCATGATCTTCGACGCGAGCTCCGGCGCGGTGCTGCCGAGGTACACGTTGCCGCACATCACGACGTGGCGCGCCCGTACGTCGCCGCCCGGCGTGCGCACGCGCACGCGATCACCGTTCACCACCTCGAGCGCGCGCGTGCTCTCGAAGAGCCGCGCGCCTCGCGACTCCGCCGCGCGCGCCAGCCCCAGTGTGTAGTTCAGCGGATGCATGTGCCCAGAGTTCGTGTCGTACAGCGCGGAGATGTAGCGCTCGGACGCAATGACCGCAGCGACTTCATCGGGCGAGAGATAGCGCACGCTCTCGTAGCCGTAGTCGCGGCGCAGGGTTTCCAGCTCATCGCGCAGGTCACGGTCGTGGCGCGGCTTGATCGCGACCTGCATGTGCCCATCCACCCAGTCGCAGTCGATCGAGTACCGCGCGATCAGCTCGCGCATGAGCGCGAGGCCTTCGAGGGTGACGTCCCAAACGATGCGCGCATCGGTACGTCCGATGAGACGTTCGAGCTTCGCCTGGCCGGCCGCGACGCCGGGCAGGGCCTGCGCCCCGTTTCGTCCCGACGCGCCCCATCCGACTCGATGCTCTTCCAGCAGCACGACGTCGTAGCCCCGCTCGGCCAGGTGCAGGGCCGCCGAACACCCGGCGATCCCGCCACCGATCACGCAGACATCGCACTCGACGGTGCCGGCGAGGGCAGGTCGTCGCGGCGCGGGCTGTGCCGTGGCCGCGTAGTACGAGGGGATGTGGCCGGAATCGAGCACAGCGCCTGGGTTCCTCATGTCAAGGGAGTGTTTAGGATATTTCTACGTCGCGCCGGGCGCCGGGCGTGCAGGATACGGGCCGCCGCGCCGCGCGGGCAAACCATGAGGGTGCGCTTGCAACGGCCGTCGCGACTCGCCGCCGGCGGCAGCTTTGGCAGCCGGAGCTGTGCTCTAATACCTCCCCATTGCGAGGACCAGAATCGATGTCTGTTCAAGATAATAGACATCTTCGCAACCAAGCCATGCCATCCAAGCGCCCCGTCATCGGACTGCCTGCCGATCGCCGCATGATCGGCCATCACCCTTTCCACGCGGTGGGGGAGAAGTATCTCGTCGCGGTGGCGGATGCGGCGGGCGGCATTCCGCTCGTGATTCCGGCGCTCGCCGACCGCGTCGGCGTCGATGACATCCTGGATTGCATCGACGGCCTCGTGTTCACCGGCAGTCCCTCGAACGTCGAGCCCGTGCATTACCAGGGTCCGAGCAGCGCGCCCGGCACGCTGCACGATGCGGCTCGCGATGCGACGACGCTGCCGCTCATTCCGGCGGCGATCGAGCGCGGCATTCCGGTGTTCGGCATCTGCCGCGGCTTTCAGGAAATGAACGTCGCGTTCGGCGGCACGCTGCATCAGCGGCTCTACGAGGTGCCGGGCTTCAGCGATCACCGCGAAGACGAGTCGCAACCGCTCGACGTCCAGTACGGCCCCGCGCACGACGTGATTCTCGAGCCCGGCGGCGTGCTGCGCTCGTTCGCGCAGGCGGACACGATCCGCGTGAACTCGCTGCACTCCCAGGGCATCGATCGGCTCGGTGCGGGCCTCGTCGTCGAGGCGCGCGCGCCGGATGGCGTCATCGAGGCCTTCCGGGTCACGAACGCCCGCCGGTTCGCGCTCGCCGTGCAATGGCATCCCGAGTGGCAAGTGATGACGAACGAATTTTCGCGTGCGCTGTTCGCCGCCTTCGGCGCAGCGGCGCGGGAGAAGTCGAAAGGCGAATAGACCATGGCGAACGAGATCCAGCAATTCTTCCGGGACCACGGCATCTCCGAGGTGGAGGCCATCATCCCCGACATGGCGGGCATCGCCCGCGGCAAGATCATGCCGGCCGAGAAATTCGCGGAAGACGAGGGCATGCGCTTGCCCGAGAGCATCTTCCTGCAGACCGTGACGGGGGATTACCCGCCCGACCCGGGGGATGCCATGAGCCCCGCGGAGATCGACATCGTGCTGAAGGCCGATCCTAAGACGGTACGCCGGGTGCCGTGGGCGGCCGAACCGACCGCGCAGGTGATCCACGACTGTTTCTACTCGGACGGCCGGCGCGTCACCATGGCGCCGCGGCACGTGCTGCGGAACGTGCTCGAGCTCTACGCGCAGCGCGGGTGGGAGCCGATCGTCGCGCCGGAGCTGGAGTTCTATCTCGTTGAGCCGAACATCGATGCGGACTACCCGCTCAAGCCGCCCGTCGGCCGCTCGGGCCGCGCGGAGCCGGGGCGCCAGTCGTACAGCATCGCGGCGGTGAACGAGTTCGACCCGCTGTTCGACGACATCTACCAGTTCTGCGAGGACCAGGACATCGAGATCGACACGCTGATCCACGAAGACGGGCCGGCGCAGATGGAGATCAACCTGATCCACGGCCCGGCGCTCGACCTCGCCGATCAGGCCTTTCTCTTCAAGCGCACGGCGCGCGAAGCCGCCTTGCGTCACAAGATGTACGCCACGTTCATGGCCAAGCCCCACGCGAAGGAGCCGGGCAGCGCCATGCACATTCACCAGAGCGTCATCGACAAGAAGACGGGCAAGAACATCTTCTCGAGCCCGGACGGTACCCCCTCCCAGCTCTTCTTCTCGCACATCGCCGGGCTGCAGAAATACCTGCCGGCCGCGATGGCCCTCTTCAGCGCGAACGTCAACTCGTATCGCCGCCTGACGCGCTACCTCTCGGCGCCGATCAACGTGCATTGGGGCTATGACAACCGCACCGCCGGCCTGCGCGTGCCGATGTCGAACGCGGACGCGCGGCGCGTCGAGAACCGCGTCGGCGGCGCCGACGCCAACCCCTACATCGCCATCGCCGCCTCGCTGGCGTGCGGCTATCTCGGCATGATCGAAGGTCTGCAGCCGAGCGACCCGATCACCGGCAGCGCGCACGACTTGCCCTTCGGGCTGCCCCGCTCGCTGGACGAAGCGCTGCGTCTGCTGAAGGAGTGCGAGCCGCTCGTGAACCTGCTCGGGGAAGCCTTCATTTCGGCGTTCACCATCGTCAAAGAGGCCGAGTACGAAGTCTTCCTGCAAGTCATCAGCTCATGGGAGCGCGAGCACCTGCTGCTCAACGTCTGAGACGTGTTATATAGGGCCGCGCTCGGGCATGCCGCCTGCAAGGCCGTTTCGGGGAGTTAACACGTGAAGACCCAAGCCAGCTCTATCGTCCGCTCGTCATTGTTGGGCGTCCTCGCCGCTGCTGCACTAGTCGCGTGCGGCAAGAAGGAGGAGGCCCCCTCTGCGGGCGCCGGCCCCGCCCAGCCCGCAGCCGAAGAGAAGGTGTTGAACCTCTATATCTGGAACGACTATCTCGCGCCGGACACGCTCGCGAACTTCGAGAAGGAGACCGGCATCAAGGTGTCCGTCAGCAATTACGGCAGCAACGAGGAGCTCGACGCGAAGCTCGCCCCGGGCAACGCCGGCTACGACGTGGTCGTTCCCTCGGCCTCCTCGTACGAGCGGCAGATCAAGGCCGGGTACTACCAGAAGCTCGACAAGAGCCTGTTGCCGAACCTGAAGAACATGGACCCGGACATCGAGGCGCGCCTCGCGATGCACGATCCGGGGAACGAGTACGCCGTGCTGCACATGTGGGGCACGACGGGCATCGGCTACAACGTCAAGAAGATCAAGGAAGCGATGCCGAACGCGCCGCTCGACAGCTGGGCGCTGGTGTTCGATCCGAAGGTCGTTTCGCACTTCAAGAAGTGCGGGGTGGCGATGCTCGATTCGGCGACCGAGATGTACAGCATGACGCTCGCCGCGCTCGGCAAGGATCCGAACAGCCAGAACCCCGAGGACCTCGAAGCGGCGACGAACGCCATGGTGGCGATTCGCCCGAACGTGCGCTACTTCGACACCCAGCGCATGATCTCGGACCTGGCGAACGGCGAGATCTGCCTGGCCGTCGGCTACAACGGCGACATCCTGCAGGCGCGCGACCGCGCCGAGGAGAACAAGACGGGCGCCGAGATCCGGTACAGCATCCCGAAGGAAGGCACGATCATCTGGTTCGACAGCTATCTCATCCCGAAGGACGCGCCGCACCCGAAGAACGCGCATGCGTTCATCAACTACATGCTGCGTCCGGAGGTGATCGCGGCCGTGACCAACACCGTGAACTACGCGAACGGCAACAGCGCGGCCACGCAGTACGTGGACAAGGACGTGCTCGAGGATCCGGGCGTGTATCCACCGCCCGAGATCAAAGCGCACCTCGTGCCCGACCTCGCGGACACCGAGGAGACCACGCGCATCATGACCCGCGGTTGGCAGAAGGTGACCACGGGCAAATAGCCCAAGGCGATGGCTGCGCGTGTCGAAGAGCGGAAGGCCCCGTGGACGGATCCACGCGAGCAGGCCTACGTTCGCATCGAGGACGTCTCCAAGAAATTCGGCGACTTCACCGCGGTAGACGATGTCACGCTGAACATCTACCGCGGTGAGATCTTCTGCCTGCTCGGCGGCTCGGGCTGCGGCAAGACGACGCTCCTGCGCATGCTCGCCGGGTTCGAGACGCCGACCGAGGGGCGCATCTTCATCGACGGCCAGGACATGGCCGGCGTGCCGCCCTACAAGCGCCCCGTGAACATGATGTTCCAGTCGTACGCGCTCTTCCCGCACATGACGGTCGAGCAGAACGTCGCGTTCGGGCTGAAGCAGGAGGGCACGCCGAAGCAGGAGATCGAAGCGCGCGTCGCAGACATGCTGGCGCTCGTGAAGCTGCAGGACTTCGCGAAGCGCAAGCCGCACCAGCTCTCGGGCGGGCAGCGCCAGCGCGTCGCGCTCGCGCGCTCGCTCATCAAGCGCCCGAAGCTGCTGCTGCTCGATGAGCCGCTCGGCGCGCTCGACAAGAAGCTGCGCGAGCACACCCAGTTCGAGCTGGTGAACATCCAGGAGAAGCTCGGCGTCACCTTCGTGGTCGTGACGCACGATCAGGAAGAGGCGATGACGCTCGCCACGCGCATCGGCGTCATGAACGCCGGCCGCATCGTGCAGGTGGGTACGCCTCACGACATCTACGAGTTCCCGAACACGCGCTTCGTCGCCGAGTTCATCGGCAACGTGAACATGTTCGAGGGCCGCGTCGTCGAGGACGAGGCGGATCACGTGCTCATCGACTCGCCCGAGCTCGGCGCATCGATCTACGTCGGTCACGGCATCAGCACGGCGCCCGAGGCGATGGTGTGGGTGGCCGTCCGGCCGGAGAAGATGATCCTCTCGCGCGACTCGCCGGGCACGACGACGAATGCGGCGCAGGGGACGATCCACGAGATCGCCTATATGGGTGACTTGACCATTTACCTCGTGCAGCTCGACAGCGGCAGAATCGTGCGCATCACGCAGCCCAACATCTATCGGCACGCCGATCGCCCGCTCACGTGGGAAGAGCGGGTGTGGGTGAGCTGGCACGAGTCGAGTGCCGTGGTCGTGACGGAGTAGGCGCGGCCCGATGGCGCCTCAGATCAGCTACCTCACGCTGGGCCAGCGCATCGTCTCCATGATCGATGCGAATCTGCAGCTGCTCGCGCAGACCGCCGCCTATCGCTGGTCGGTCGGCGTCCTGCGGCGCCTCGGCATCACCGGACGCGGCCTCGTCATCGCGGTGCCCGCGATCTGGCTGCTGCTGTTTTTTCTGATCCCGTTCGTCATCGTCGTGAAGATCAGCCTGGCACCGAGCGTGTTTGTCGGGCAGCCGCCCTACGGGCCGCTCATCGAGTGGACGAGCGACCACGTTCTGCAACTGAAGCTTCACGTCCGGAACTACCGGGACCTGTTCGGGCAGGACGCGCTGTACTTCCAGGCGTTCGTCTACTCGCTCAAGGTCGCGGCGGTCTCCACCGTCTTGTGCCTGCTCATCGCATACCCGATGGCCTACGGCATCGCGCGCGCGAGCCCGAACTGGCGCAACACGCTGCTGCTGCTGGTCGTGCTGCCGTTCTGGACGTCATTTCTCATCCGCGTGTACGCGTGGATCGGGCTCCTGCGGAACAACGGCCTGATCAACCACGTCCTGATGAGCCTCGGCATCATCGACGAGCCGATCGTCATGATGCAGACGGACTTTGCGATGTACGTCGGCATCGTCTACTCGTATCTGCCGTTCATGATCCTGCCCCTGTACGCGAATCTCGAGAAACACGACGTCACGCTGCTCGAGGCGGCCACCGATCTCGGCGCGACCCCGATGCGCGCGTTTCTGCGCATCACGCTGCCGCTGTCGATGCCGGGCATCATCGCGGGGTCGATGCTCGTGTTCATCCCCGCGGTCGGCGAATTCGTCATCCCGCGCCTGCTGGGCGGCACGGACTCGTTGATGATCGGGCGCGTTTTGTGGGATGAGTTCTTCACGGCCCGCAGCTGGCCGCGTGCCAGCGCCGTGGCAGTCTTGCTGCTGCTCGTGCTGGTGCTGCCCATCGTGATCTTCCAGCGCTATCAAGCGCGCGAAACGAGCGGGTTGGCCAATCGATGAACGCGCGCCGCTCGCGATTCCTGCTCACCGCGCTGCTCTTCGGGTTTGCGTTCCTCTACATCCCGATCCTGTCGGTGATCGTCTTTTCCTTCAACGAATCGAGGCTCGTCACGGTGTGGGGCGGGTTTTCGACCAAGTGGTACGGCGTGCTGTTCGCGGACCGGCAGATGCTCGACGGTCTGTGGCTCAGCCTGCGGATCGCGGCCGTCACGGCGACCGGCGCCGTGATCGTCGGCACCCTCGCCGGGTTGGTGCTCGCACGGTTCGGCCGATTCCGCGGTCGCTCGATCCTCGCCGGGATGGTGACCGCGCCGCTCGTCATGCCCGAAGTGATCACCGGGCTGTCGCTGTTGCTGCTGTTCGTCGCCTTCGCCGATGTCCCGTTTGCGCCCGTGCCCGCGCAACGCGGCTTCAGCACGATCGCGATCGCCCACATCACG
The DNA here is from genome assembly GCA_035760965.1 of Steroidobacteraceae bacterium. Taxonomy (GTDB): domain Bacteria; phylum Pseudomonadota; class Gammaproteobacteria; order Steroidobacterales; family Steroidobacteraceae; genus JADGHX01. Next base: position 80,917 of record DASTRY010000037.1, read on the forward strand.
CTCACGCTGTCGTACGTGACCGTCATCGTGCAGTCGCGCCTCTCGACGATGGACGAATCGCTCGAAGAGGCGGCGATGGACCTCGGCGCGCGGCCGCTGAAAGTGTTCCTTCTCATCACGTTGCCGATCATCGCGCCGGCGATCGTTTCCGGCTGGCTGCTCGCGTTCACGCTGTCGTTGGACGACCTGGTCATCGCCTCCTTCACCGCCGGGCCGCAGACCAATACGCTCCCGATGATGATCTTTTCCAAGGTCAGGCTCGGGGTCACGCCGGAGATCAACGCGCTCGCGACGCTGATGGTGAGTGTGGTTACGATATTCGTCATCGCCGCCGGTATCCTGATGGCGCGCCAGGAGAAGGCCCGCCGCCGCGACGTGCAAATGGCGCAGGCCGAAGCCGGCGCGCTCCCGAACCGTACCTAGAGACCCGTTGCGCACACCTATGAACGTACTCGGCATCGATGTCGGCGGCTCCTCGATCAAGGGGGGCGTGGTGGATACGACAACGGGGCGCCTCGTCGTCGAAATGGCGCACGTGCCGACGCCGCATCCCTCCACCCCGCCCGAAGTCATGAAGGCGGTCGTGCGACTCGCGGCGGGGCTGCCGCCCGCCAAGGCCGCCGGATTCGCGTTTCCGAGCGTGGTGAAGCGCAACATTGCGCGCACCGCAGCCAATGTCGACCATGCCTGGATCGGCACGGACGGTGCGGCGCTCGCGAGCGGCGCGCTCGGGATTCCCACGGTGTTCCTCAACGACGCGGATGCCGCCGGTCTTGCGGAGATGAAGTGGGGGGCCGGCCGGGATACGCCGGGCACGGTCATCATGCTCACCTTCGGCACCGGGATCGGGACTGCCTTGTTCATCGACGGCAAGCTCGTGCCGAACATGGAGTTCGGGCATCTCGAGCTGCACGGCGCCGACGCCGAAACCTGGGCCTCCGCGCGCGTGCGCACCGAGGAGCACCTCGACTTTCCGGCCTGGATCGCGCGCGTCAACGAGTATCTGCACTATGTGCACGCGCTCTTCTGGCCCGACGTCTTCATCCTCGGCGGCGCGGTCGTCGAGAATTACGATCGCTTCGCCCCGCTGCTGAAAGCGCCGTGCGAGATCCGGCCGGCGCATTTCGGGGGGCAGGCGGGCGTCATCGGCGCCGCCCTCGCAGCGGCCGAGGTGCTGGGCAACTCATAGCGGCCGAGGCCCGGTCGCCGCTAGACTCGCCGCTGTCGCATGCCCTCGGTCCCCAGCAAGCTACCCGACGTCGGCACCACCATCTTCACGGTGATGTCGCGCCGCGCGCGCGAGCTCGGTGCGCTCAATCTAGGCCAGGGCTTCCCGGACTACGACATCGACCCGCGCCTCGCGGAGCTCGTCGCCGCGGCCATGGCCGAGGGCCGCAACCAGTACGCGCCCATGGAAGGCGTGATGGAGCTGCGCGAGCAGATCGCGAAGAAGCTGCGGCGTTCGTACCGCGTGACCGTCCATGCGGATGCGGAGATCACGATCACGCTCGGTGCGACCGAGGCGATCTACTGCGCGGTTCAGGCGCTCGTCGGTCCGGGCGACGAGGCCATCGTCTTCGATCCGTCGTACGACTCGTACGACCCGGCGGTGCGGCTCGCGGGCGCGCAATGCGTGCACGTGCCCCTGCAGCCGCCGTCCTTCCGCTACGACTGGGATCGAGTCGCGGCGGCGATCACCGAACGCACCCGGCTCATCATGATCAACACGCCGCTCAATCCGGCGTGCACCGTCGCGACGAAGAGCGATCTGGATGCGCTCGCTGCGTTGATCCGCGATCGGAACATCTTCGTCATGTCCGACGAGGTGTACGAGCACGTGCTCTACGACGGGCGCAAGCATGTCTCGGTCCTCGCACATCCGGAGCTCCGGGAGCGCAGCGTCGCGGTGTTCTCGTTCGGCAAGACGCTGCACGCCACGGGCATTCGCGTCGGCTACAGTGTCGCGCCGGCGGTGCTGACGCGCGAGCTGCGCAAGGTGCACCAGTTCAACACCTTCAGCATCGCGACTCCGCTGCAGTGGGCGATCGCGCAGTACTTGATCGAGAAACCGAATTGCTGGCGCGATCTGTCGCGCTTCTTTCAGGAGAAGCGCGATCGGGTGCGGGCCGCTCTCGAGGGCACCCCGTTCGCGGTGCTGCCGGCGGAAGGGACGTACTTCCAGCTCATCGATTTCAGCGCGATATCCGACACGGACGATGTCACCTTCGCCGAGCGCCTCCTGACCGAGGCGGGAGTCGCCACCATCCCGCTCTCGCCCTTCTACAAGGAGCCACCGCGCCTGCGGGTGCTGCGCCTGTGCATCGCGAAGCAGGATCGCACGCTCGACGATGCCGTCGCCCGCCTGCAGCAATTCGCGAAGGGATTGCAGGAGCCTGAGGAGTGAACCTGCACGTCACGCTCGTCCAGCAATCTCCGGCCTGGCACGATGCGGCCGCAAATCGCGCGCGCCTCGATGCGCTCTGCGCGCCGCTCGCCAACAACACGGACCTGATCGTGTTGCCGGAGATGTTCACGACGGGCTTCAGCATGGAGCCCGACAAGTTGTATGAGCCCGTGAACGGCCCGACATCGCAGTGGCTGCAAGCGAAGGCCAATGAGCTGAACGCCGCGCTCACGGGCAGCATCATCGTCAAGGACGGCGAGCGCTACTACAACCGCCTCCTGTGGGCGGCGCCGGGCTCCGACCTACTGCACTACGACAAGCGCCACCTGTTCCGCATGGCGCAGGAGCACGACCACTATTCCCCCGGTGCAAACCTCGCGCTCACCGTGGAGTGGCGCGGATTTCGCGTTTGTCCGCTCGTCTGCTACGACCTCCGCTTCCCGGTGTACAGCCGGCGGCGCGCCGGGCTCGACTACGACCTGCTCGTCTACGCGGCGAGCTGGCCGGCGGCGCGCCGCAGCGCCTGGTGCGCGCTGTTGAAGGCGCGGGCCATCGAGAATCAGGCATTCGTCGTCGGTGTGAATCGCATCGGGCGCGACGGCAACGGCATCGAATATTCCGGCGACAGCGTCGCGCACGACTATCTCGGCGAGCCGCTCGCCGAGCTCACCGACGAGTCGGCGGTCACGACCGTCGAGCTGGATGGCGCCGCGCTCCGCGCGTTCCGCGAGCGCTTTCCGGCGCATCTCGACGCCGACCGGTTTACTCTCGATCCATGAAAAAGCCCACTCGCGTCAATCATCCGCCGCGCGTCGAGCTCGCGCCGGACAACCACCCGGTCGTCGCGCCGATCTACCAGACCGTCAAGTTCGAGTTCGACTCGCTCGAGGAGACGATGAAGAATCTGCGCGGCGAGCGCCCGGGATTCTTCTATACGCGCTCGTCGAATCCGACCACGCGGCAGCTCGAGCTCACCCTCGCCGAGCTGCAGGGCAGGGCGGATTGTCTGGTGACGGCTTCCGGTGTCGGCGCGATCGCGCAGACATTGATCGCGCTGACGAAGGCGGGCGATCACATCATCTGCTTCGTCGAGACCTACAACCCGAGCCGCTATCTCATCCGCCGGCTCCTCGGACGCTTTGGCGTGACGAGCACGATGCTCTCCATCGAGGACCTCGACGGTGTCGAGCGCACGCTCGCGACGACGCCGACGCGGCTCGTGTTCTTCGAGAGCCCCACCAATCCGGTGACGAAGATCGCCGACATCGCCGCGCTCACGCGGCTTGCGCGCGCGAAGGGTGCGCTCACGGTGATGGACAACACGTTCGCCGGCTTCCATCAGCACGGCGAGTTCGACGTGGACGTGTTCGTGCACAGCCTGACGAAATACGCATCCGGCGCGGGGGACGTCATGGGCGGAGCGGTAATCGCGCGGCAGGAGCTGATCCGGGCCATGCGCACGGATTTCGGCGCGCTCGGCGGCTCGCTCGATCCGCACGCCGCATTCCTGATCCAGCGCGGGCTGAAGACGTATTTCGTGCGCTATCGCGCGCAGTGCGCGAGCGCGATGAAGATCGCGGAAGTGCTGCAGGCGAGCCCGCTCGTCGAGCGCGTGCACTATCCCGGCATCCCGACCCATCCACAGTACGCGCTCGCGAACGCTCAGATGAAGGAATTCGGGACCATCGTCACGTGCGACATCAAGGGCGGTGCCGCGGCGGGCAACAAGTTCGCCGAGTCGCTGAAGCTCTTTGCCTTGACGGCGAGCCTCGGCTCGACGGAGTCGCTGGTGGTCGCGCCCCAGATGATGCGCGGCCGGGACCTGACCCCCGAGCAGCTGCGCATGTCGGCGGTCACCGAAGGCACGGTGCGCCTGTCGATCGGGCTCGAAGACGTGGACGATCTCATCGAGGACGTGAATCAGGCGCTCGCCGCGATCAACGCCTGAGCAGCCACGCGATCAGCGACACGAGCGCGCTGATCAGCAGCATCGTCGTGATCGGGAAGAAGAACTTGAAGCCCGGGCGGTCGATGACGATGTCGCCGGGCAGCCGGAAGAGCGGCAGCTTCCTCAGCACCGGCCAGGCGAACCCCAGCAGCACCAGCACTGATCCCAGCACGATCAGAAAACGGTTCATGGCTCACTCGCAACCCGCACTCGATGCGGATGATACGGCACGACTTCGAGCACTTCCCCGTCGTTCAGCCGCTGCTGGACGTTGCGCCAGAAGGCGGCGGTCAGGATCTCGCCGTGCACGCGCAGGAAGGCCGCACGCTGCGCGTCGTCGAAGGCCAAAAACCGGATGAAGGTCTCGGGGAAGATGTCATTGTCGGCGACATAGAACCAGGCTTCGTCGCGCATCTCGTCTTCGAGGTTCGTGGCCTGCGGCAGATCGCGAAAGCGGCAGTCGGTTACGCGGCACAGCTCGTCGTAGTCGTAGAAGATGACGCGACCGTGGCGGCTCACGCCGAAGTTCTTGAGCAGCAGGTCGCCCGCGAAGATGTTCGTGTAGGCGAGATCGCGGATGCACTGGCCGTAGTCGAGCACCGCCCGCGTCGCCGCTTCGGGGCTCGCCGTGCGCAAATACAGATTCAGCGGGGTCATGCGTCGTTCGACGTAGCAATGATCGAGGACCAGGTCGTCCCCGTCGACGTGCACGGTGCTCGCGGTTTCGCTCGCGAGCTCCGCCAGCAGCTCGGGCGCGAAGCGCGCGCGCGGGAAGCGCAGGCGCTTGAACTCCTGCGCGTCGACCAGGCGGCCGACGCGGTCGTGCTTGAAGACCATGCGGTACTTCGCCTGCACCTCTTCGCGCAGGATGTTCTTCGGATACGGGAAGCGATCGCGGATCACCTTGAACACGACGTCGAAGGAGGGCAGCGTGAAGCACACCATCACGAGGCCGCGCTCGCCGGGCGCGTGCACGAACTGCTCGGTCGTGCCCGCCAGCGCACGCATGAGCTCCCGATAGCGCTCGGTCTTGCCCTGCCGCGCGCGGCCGAGCACCGTGAAGAGCTCGCTGATCGGTTTGCGCGGCAGCAGCGACTTGATGAAGACGACGGCCTCGGCGACGTGGTCGAGATCGGCGTGCAGATAGGAGCGCGAGAACCCGAACACGACGCTCACGTCCTCTTCGGTGAGCATCACCGCATCGACCAGCACGCCCGATTCGGTGTTCTTGAGCGCGATGACGAGCGGCAGGGCGAAGCCCCGGCCGATAACGCGGCCGACGACGTAACAGCGCGTGAACTGATAGAACCCCGCGCGGATCACCTCGATCTGCTCGACGCTGCGCCGCTCGCGATTCGAGCGCAGGCGCGCGGCGATCTCGGACGTCACGTGCTCGACGCTCTTGTCGAGGTCGTGCCACGGCGCGCGGAAGTGCAGGTCGCTGAGCAGGTCCTCGATGAGGAGCGCGAGCGAGCCGCGATTGCGATAGGACTGAATGCCGGAAGTGGCACCGGCCGCCGAGGTGCCCGCTCGCATGGCCCGCATCAGCTCCTGCGCGCCGGCGAGCGGGTCCAGATCCGTGGCCACGAATTCGATCTCGGGTGCGACGCCGACCGTGCCGAATAGCTGGCGCGTGATCGAGCTGAAGAAGGTCTTCGTGAACTCGTTGTCGTGCAGCCCGGTGATCTGCGCCGCGAACTCGGTCTTGATGCGCGCCCACAGCGCGCGGTCGAGCGCTCGCGCCCCGAGCTGCAGCCGCAGCTCCGCGATGGTCTGGCTGACGAAGCGATCGTAGAGCTCGATGCGCTCCACCGCGTCGCGCTGGCTGCCCTTCCAGTCGCGCGTCTCGAAGCGCACCGGTGCGCGGCGCGTGATGACTCTGAATTCGGCGTTGTAGAAGCCGAACGCGTCGACGATGTGCCGCGCACACTCGCGCACCAGGGCAGCGTCGGTCGCCGTTGTATCGCCGAGCTCGATCATGGCGCCGATGATAAGGCGTACTGGCGCCGCGCCGTTCCGTACCCGGCGCATTTCTGTACGAAGACCCCGCGAATCCGCGGCGCTCCCGAGCCCCTCCTGACCCACCCTGCGCGGCGGCTGCACGCCCGGCAAACCTCCCGAGGGTTGCGTAACTACAAATTGTCACTACACTGTGGAGGTCGGGCGTGATCTTCGAATGGGATGAGCGCAAGCGCCGCGAGAATCTGCGCAAGCACGGCTTGGATTTCCGGGACTGCGCGGCGGTGTTTCGCTGGCGCACGTTGACCATGCTCGACCACCGGTTCGACTACGGCGAGGATCGCTGGCGCACCCTCGGGATGCTCCGCGAGCGCGTCGTCGTCATGGTCTACGTGGTGCGCGGCAACGCGCTCCGGGTCATCTCATTCCGAAAGGCGGACCAGCATGAGCAAACGGGCTACTTCGAAACGTTCGAAGACCGACTGGAAGCGCATCGATAGCATGCGCGACGAGGACATCGACTACTCGGACATTCCACCGACCACCCCCGAGCAGTTCGCCAACGCGATCGTTCGGTATGGCCTCGAGGACTGGGAGCCGAAGGAGCAGATCACGCTGCGCATCGATGCGGATGTGCTGGCGTGGTTCCGCGCGCAAGGCAAGGGCTACCAGACGCGCATCAACCGTCTGCTGCGCGCGTACATGGAAGCGCACGTCGGAAAAAAAGGAGCTCGTCGCGCCTGACGAGCTCCTTTGCGGATCGATCGACCGGGGACGCGGCGCTCAGAGGTTCTTGATCAGCGCATCGCCGAACGCGCTCGTCGAGACCTCATTGGCACCTTCCATCAGCCGTGCGAAATCGTAGGTCACGATCTTCTGGCCGATGGTGCGATCCATGGCGGCGATGATGGAGTCCGCCGCCTCCGTCCAGCCCATGTAACGCAGCATCATCTCGCCGGAAAGCAGCACCGACCCCGGGTTCACCTTGTCGAGGTTCGCGTACTTGGGCGCCGTGCCGTGCGTCGCTTCGAACACGGCATGGCCCGTGAGGTAGTTGATGTTCGCGCCCGGCGCGATGCCGATGCCGCCGACCTGCGCGGCGAGCGCGTCGGAGATGTAGTCGCCGTTCAGATTCAGCGTCGCGATCACGTCGAACTCGTCCGGCCGCGTCAGCACCTGCTGCAGCGTGATGTCGGCGATGGCGTCCTTCACGATGATCTTGCCGGCCTTCTTCGCCGCGTCCATCTCGGCGTTCGCCGCTTTCTCGCCCTGCGCCGCCTTGGTGCGCTCCCACTGCTCCCACGTGTACACCTGGGCCGCGAACTCGCGCTCGGCGAGCTGGTAGCCCCAGTTGCGGAACGAGCCTTCGGTGTACTTCTGGATGTTGCCCTTGTGAACCAGCGTCACGCTCTTGCGCTTGTTCGCGATGGCGTATTCGAGCGCCGAGCGGATCAAGCGCTCGGAACCTTCTTTCGAGACGGGCTTGATGCCGATGCCCGAGCTCTCCGGGAAGCGGATCTTGGCGTACGCCTTCGGCCAGTGCTGCTTGAACAGCTCGAGGAACTTCTTGTTGTCCTCCGTGCCCGCCTCGAACTCGATGCCGGCATAGATGTCCTCGGTGTTCTCGCGGAAGATCACCATGTCGACCTTCTCGGGATGCTTCACCGGCGAAGGCACGCCCTTGTACCAGCGCACCGGGCGCAGGCAGACGTACAGGTCCAGCAACTGGCGCAACGCCACGTTCAGCGAGCGAATGCCGCCGCCGACCGGAGTCGTGAGCGGTCCCTTGATCGAGACGAGGTACTCGCGGCAGGCGCTGACGGTTTCATCCGGCAGCCACGAGCCGAAGAGCTTGTTCGACTTCTCGCCCGCGTAGATCTCCAGCCACTGAATCTTGCGCTTGCCGCCATACGCCTTCGCGACGGCTGCATCCAGCACGCGCACGCTCGCGCGCCAGATATCCGGCCCGGTGCCGTCGCCTTCGATGAAGGGAATGATCGGATTGTCGGGAACGACGAGCTTGCCGTTCTTGATGGTGATTTTCGCGCCTTGCGCGGGCGGCGTGATCTTCGGCGCTGCAGCCGTGGACATCGAGAGGCTCCTGAGCGGACGGTTCGAGCTAAGCGGGCGCGAATGCTAGCAGAAAGTGCCCGCGCCCGGCTCCGGCGCGCCGGCTAGAATCCCCCGCCCATGTCGCAAACTTTGAAGAAAACGCCTGCCGCCGACGGCTTCTGGATGCCCGGCGAATTCGAGCCCCACGCGGGCACGTGGATGCTGTGGCCGGAGCGGCCGGACAACTGGCGCGAGCGTGCCGTGCCCGCGCAGCGCGCGTTCGCGGCGGTCGCCACGGCAATCGCCCGCTTCGAGCCCGTGACCGTCGGCGTGTCGGCCGCGCACTTCGACGGTGCGCGCGCGCAGCTTCCGCCGCACATCCGCGTCGTCGAGATGTCGCACGATGACGCGTGGGCGCGCGATGTCGCGCCCACGTTCGTCGTGAACGAAGCGGGCGCAGTGCGCGGTGTCGACTGGCGCTTCAACGCGTGGGGCGGCGACCATGGCGGGCTGTATTCGTCGTGGGATCAGGACGAGCGCGTCGCGCGCAAGGTGCTCGAAATCGAGCGCTGCGACCGCTACGCCGCCCACCTCGTGAACGAGGGCGGTGCGGTGCACGTCGACGGTGTCGGAACCGTGCTCGTCACCGAGGAATGCCTGCTCAACCGGAACCGCAATCCCAACCTGTCGCGCAAGCAGATCGAGAAAGCGCTGCGCGACTATCTCGGCGTGAGCACGATCATCTGGCTCGGCAAGGGCGTGTTCAACGACGAGACCGACGGGCACATCGACGAGCTCGCCGCGTTCGTGCGTCCCGGTGAAGTGGTGCTCACCTGGACCGACGATCGGCGCGACCCGCAGTACGCCATCTCGCAGGACGCGTGGCAGCGCCTGAACGATGCGCGCGACGCGCGCGGACGGCGCCTGAAAGTGCACAAGCTGCCGATGCCGGGCCCGCTGTACATGACCGCCAAGGAAGCGAAAGGGGTCGTCACGCGCCCCGGCACCAAGCCGCGCCCGGCGGGCGAGCGGCTGGCCGCGAGCTACGTCAATTTCTACGCGACGAACGGCGGCATCGTGATGCCGCTGCTCGATCCGCGCACCGATCGCGCCGCCGCCGCGCAATTGCGCCGTCTGTTTCCGAAAAGGCGCATCGTCGGGGTGCCGACGCGCGAAGTGCTGCTCGGCGGCGGCAACATCCACTGCATCACCCAGCAGGTGCCCGCCGCCGGGCGCGCGCGCCGCAAACCGGAGGCAGTCCGTTGAAAAAAGTCGCCATCGACGAAAGTCTGCTGAAGAAGCTGCGTGTGAAGCCCGGCGAGCGCGTGCGCCTCGACGACGCGAATGCCGACCGCACGCACGGCTGGAAGAAGAGCAATGCCGAAGCGGTGCTCGCGGACACGCGCCAGCTCCTCGAAGACCTGCAGAGCAAGCTCTACGCCGACGGGCGCTTCGCCATGCTCGTCGTGCTGCAGGCCACGGACGGAGGGGGCAAGGACAGCACCATCAAGAACGTGATCACCGCCTTCAATCCGCAAGGCTGCACCGTGACGTCGTTCAAAACGCCGTCCTCCGAGGAGATTCGCCACGACTATCTGTGGCGCATCCACAAGAATGTCCCGCCGCGCGGCGAGATCGGCGTGTTCAATCGCTCGCACTACGAGGACGTGCTCGTCGTGCGTGTCGACGAGCTCGTGCCGAAAGAGGTGTGGAAGCAGCGGTACGAGCAGATCAATCAGTTCGAGAGCATGCTCGTCGCGAACAACGTCACGATCGTGAAGTTCTTCCTGCAAATCAGCAAGGACGAGCAGAAGAAGCGCCTCGAGGATCGGCTCGACGATCCGACGAAGCAGTGGAAGTTCAACATCGACGACGTCGAGAAGCGCAAGAAGTGGGACGAGTACCAGCGCGCTTACGAGGACGCGCTCACGCTCTGCAGCACCAAGCATGCGCCGTGGTACATCATCCCGGCGAACCACAAGTGGTTCCGGAATCTCGCCATCTCGCAGATCCTTGCGGCGGAGCTTGCGCGGCTGCCGCTGCGCTATCCGCGGCTCCAGATCGATCCTGCCAAGGTGCGCGTGCGCTGAAAATGCGGCGCGGCGCCCAGGGGCGCGCCGCGCTCGCCTCCCCCCTTCTGAATGCTGAGTTCCGTGCTCTGGCGCACGGGTTCAGCGAAATATTCGGCAACGGTTCGCAGAACTCGCACGAGCGTGCGTCGGTGCGCGCCGACACGCATCGGTTCCTGGGAACTTGCGCTAATGTGGCTGGCCAATATCGGAGGCGCTTCGGCAGCCGAAGCGAGGATCCCCGTGGTCTCACGCCATCTCCCGTCGCTCGCTCTCATCGCCCTCGCGCCGGTCGCGTTCAGCGCCTGCGCCGGACGCACGAACGTGGCGGAAGCGGGTGGCCGCTGTAACGAGCAGATCGTCCTGAGTCTGGCTCCGGGTTTCGACCGTACGGACGAGGTGATCAAAGAGCTGTCACGGGGTGCGCAGGTGCGTCTCGATTACCTGCGCTCGGCGAGCCCGAATCTGCACGTGTTTCGCATCAGCTCCGAGGGCCGGGACCCGGAGTGCGCCGCCGCTCTTGCGCGCCTGCGGCAGGACTCGCGGGTGCGCTTCGCGGAGCCCGACGCGCGCCGTGTGCCGTTCGGTGCCGCCCGATGATCTGCCCCACGCCATCCGTGTTCCGGCCGCGCCGCGAGCCGGCCCGTCATTCGAGGAATGGGACCATGCGTCCGATCGCCGTCACCCTGATCAGTCTCGCACTGAGCGCGTTCGCTGCCGCACCTCGAGCCGCCGAGTACAACCCGGCGCTGCATCGCCCGCCCGCGGCCGCCGTGCCGGTCCCGCACCGTTTCATCGTGAAGATGCGCGGCGCCGATTCGTCGCGGCTGCAGGCTCAGACGAGCCCGAGCGGTGAATCTGCAACCACGGCCGCGGCCGTGGCGGCCGGTGTGGAACGAGTGAAGGCGCTGGCAAGCCGCGTGCACGTGACGATGAGCGCATCGCGCCCGCTCAGCGCGAACCTGCACGTGATGGAGGTGACGGCCGCGACTGCCGCGGAGACGGAATCGCAGACGCTCGATAAGTTGCGCGCCGATCCGGACGTCGAGTACGCGGTTCCCGACCGGCGCGTCTTTCCGCATGCGACCTTGTCGAACGATCCGCTGGAGGCCACGGAACAGTGGTACCTCCAGGCCGCGCAACCCTCCGCGATCAACGCGATCGGCGCGTGGGACACCACCAAGGGAAGCGATGACGTCGTGATCGCCGTGATCGATACCGGCGTCCGCTTCGATCACCCCGATCTCGCGCCGCGCTTGCTGCCGGGCTACGACTTCGTGTCCGGCGAGAGCGGCGGCACGTTCAAGACCGCGAACGACGGCGACGGCCGCGATCCCGACCCCTCCGATCCGGGCGACTTCGTCACCGGCGCGGATAACTGCGGGACTGCGTCCAACAGCTCATGGCACGGCACGCGCACCTCCGGAATCATCGGCGCGGTGACCAACAACGGCAGCGGTGTGGCCGGCATCACGTGGAACGCGAAGATCTTGCCGGTCCGCGTGCTCGGTAAGTGCGGCGGCTTCAATTCGGATGTGCTGGCGGGGATGCTCTGGGCCGCCGGCCGGACGGTGCCCGGTGTGCCGCCCAATCCCACTCCGGCCAAGATCCTGAACATCAGCCTCGGCGGGCAAGGCTCCTGCGACAGCGCCAGCGCGGACGTGACGAGCCAGCTCGCCTCGGACGGTGTGCTCATCGTGGTCTCGGCCGGCAACGAAGGCGGTCCAGTCGATTCGCCTGCGAATTGCCCGGGCGCCATGGCCATCCTCGGCCTGCGGCATGCCGGGACGAAAGTCGGGTTCAGCAGTCTCGGTCCCGAGATCGCGCTCGGCGCGCCGGGCGGCAATTGCGTGAACACCGGTGTGGGACAGGAGTGTGTCTACTCGATCGGCACGACCACGAATCTCGGCATGCAGACGCCGGGGACGAACTCCTATACCAACCGGTTCGATCACATCAATGTCGGCACGAGCTTCTCCGCGCCGATCGTATCCGGCATTGCCGGCTTGATGCTGGCCGTGAACAGCAACCTCAAATCGACGACGCTCATCGCGCGGCTGAAGGAGGGCGCAACGCCGTATCCGACAGTCAGCGACAACCCGAACGTCCCGAAGTGTCACATGCCGAACGGCTTGTCGGATGTGCAGGCGGAGGAGTGCATCTGTATCACCGCCGTCTGCGGCGCCGGCATGGCGAACGCGAACGGTGCGGTGCAGGCGGCGCTGCGCCCGATCGCGAACGTCGTCGTGCAAGGCACGGTGAGCCCGGGCGCGACGCTCACGCTGCAGGGAGGCGGAAGCACGGCGGCAAACAACCACGCCCTCGCGTCGTATTCGTGGATGAAAGGGGGCACGGTCATCAGCACCGGCCCAACGGCGAATGTCGTCGCGCCGACCACGGGCACCTCGGCCGTGTGCCTCACGGTCACGGACGATGCGGGCAAGCAGGACACCGCGCAGGTTTCGATTGGCCCGTCCTCTTCGACTGTCAGCGTCGTGTCGCCAGGTCAGAACCCGTGCGTCATCGACGTGTCCGTCACCGCAACGGACCCAACGGCTTCGGAGGCGGGCGGCGACACGGGCACGTTCACCTTCTCGCGCAGCGGTGACACCACGGCACAGCTCATCATCAACATTGCCATGTCGGGCACCGCGGTGAACGGGACGGACTATCAGACCGTCGGCAGCACTGTGACTTTCCCCGCAGGCGCGGCGAGTACGACCCTCGTCATCACGCCGATCGACAACTCGGTGGCGAACGCCGCAAAGACGGCTACCGTGACCATCCTCAGCGGCATGGGTTACGCCCCGGGCTCCCCGCCCAGCGCCACGGTGACGATTGCCGACAACGACACCGCGACTGCGATGACTCCGCCGAACGGCGGCGGTGGTGGCGGCGGTGGCGGTGCGCTCGATGCGCTAGAGCTGATGGGCCTCGCTCTCGCCGTGCTGACGATGCTCGCTCGCGGACGTACGCCACGCCACGCGCAGCAGCTCCGCCAGTACAGCGCCGCCGAAAAGCGTCGCGGCGGGCGCTAGCATGTGCATCACCCGGTAAAAGCGCTCGGCAACCAGAGCGCTTTCACCGGCTGCACGGTGCACACGCGCCGTGTACCAGTGCAGGAATTTCACCTTCAGCGGGCGCGACCCGGACGCTTGCGGACAGCGCAGGTCCTCGGTGGTCGCCATGTTCCAAGCGGGGTCGACCACCGCTCCGACGCGATTGCGGAAATTGCACGTGAGCGCATCGAGGCTCGGTGTGCGCTGCGCGTCCAGCTCGCGCAAGCAGTCGCGCAGGAGCTGGGCTTCGAGCGCCGTCACGCTCATCCCTTGCGCGAAGATCGGGTTGAAGCTGCACAGCGCGTCGCCCATCACGATCAGCCCCGCGGGAAAGCGTGTGAGCCGCTCGTAGTAGCGGCGCTGGCTGGTCGGAAAGCGATGCGTCGCGATGTCGGTGGCCGGTGTCGCGGTGACGATCGCGTCGTGCAAGTCCGGCACCGGCAGCGCACGCGCGAACCGGATGAAACCTGCTTCGTCGTTTGGCGGGTAGTCGCCGTGTGAGTTGAAGAGGGTGACGAGCCAGCGATTGCCTTCGACCGGAAGGATCAGCCCACCACGGCGTCGGGGCTGGACATCGATCACGGCGAGTGCCCGCCAGTCATGCGCGGCGGCCGGTCGCTCGAATTCGCGGGACGCGTAGCCGATGCCGCTCTGAACGTCCACCTGCAGCGGCTGCGCGTAGCCGAGCTCGGCGAGACGTCGCGGGGTCTGCGATCCGCGGCCGCCGGCATCGACAACGAGATCGGCACGCACCTCGTTCTCCAGCATGTCGACGTGACGGCCGCGGACGCAAACTCCGCTGATCTGCGCGCGCTCCCAGTCGGCGATGTAGCGCGTGACGACGGTCTCATCGAGGATGGCGACGTTGTGTCGCGCGCGCACGCACCGCCGAATCTCTTGCTCCAGCGTGCCGCGCGTGACGGACACGACATTCAGATCGCCCTCGCAATGCCGCTTCCAGCAGCCGAAGTGGAACCAGCGCAGATCGCGGCCGAGCGAGATGAGCGACGCGCCTCGTGCCAGGAGCGTGGGCACGAGCTCCGGAAACAGGTCGGAGAGGATCTGCTCGCCGCGCTTCAGCAGCCCGTGCACGTGACGGCCCTGCGGCACAGCGCGGCGCCCCTGCGGATCGTCCGCGAGAGAGTCGCGCTCGACGAGCGTCACCCGCTCGAAATAGTCGGCGAGCACCCGCGCGGCCAGGAGTCCCGCGATACTCGCGCCGATGACGACGGCGTGGCCGTGCCGATGACGAACCGGTGTGTCGCTCATTCTCGTGAATCCTTCGGGCTCGATGGCCGCAGCTTGCCGGCTCGAGGGGCGCGGCAAGCAGAGCGCCAAGGTGGCGTCAAGCCCTCACTAAAGTGAGGAGTGCACGCCCACGCGCGGCAGTGTCTGAGGGACGAGCGGGCGCCGACGATGAATATCGATGAGCACGCCTTCCGCCACGACTTACCCGCTCGGCCACTCCCATCAGGAGCTGGAGCGACTCACGATTCAGGCACGGACGCTGGCAGCGCACACGAATCTCCTCTTCAGGCGTGCGGGGCTCGCACCGGGTCAGCGCGTGCTCGACGTCGGATGCGGCGCGGGAGACGTATCGTTCATAGCGACGCAGCTGGTGGGCGAGACCGGACAGGTCGTCGGCATCGACCGCTCGCCGGCGGCCATCGAGACGGCGCGCGAACGCGCGCGTTTCGGCGGCCACCGCAACGTCGAGTTCATCGTCGGCGATGCGACCGAGCCGCAGGTGACCGGGAAGTTCGACGCGATCGTCGGCCGGATCGTGCTGATGTACATGCCCGATCCGGTCGCGACGCTCACGCGCTTGCGCTCGCTGCTGCGCCTGCAGGGATTCATCGTGATGCAGGAGGGCGACCTCAGCTCGATCGGCTCCGAGCCGGAGTGCCCGCTCGTCACGCAGTTGCGCGAGTGGTTCGTCGCTGCGTTCGCCGCTTCGGGCGCGGAGACTCAGATGGGATCACGTCTCTGCAGCGTGCTGCACCGTGCGGGATTCGCGCCGGAGGGCAGCTGGGTCTCGCAGCCGAGCTATGTCGGGCCGCTCCTCGACGAGCTCGATTGGTTTTCCGATCTCGCGAAGAGAATCGTGCCGACGCTCGAAGCGCACGGCATCGCGACGGCGGCCGAGGTCGATGTGCCCACGCTCGCCGCGCGTCTGCAGGCCGAAGCCCGCGCCCGTGACGCCATCGTGTTCGCCCCCCGACTCGTTGGCGTCTGGGCGCGGCATCCCAGAGCGTGATCCCAAGGCGTGATCAGCTCGCGGCGAGCTTGTCCGCCTGATCCAGCCAGAAGCGCTGCGCGCGCCGGTAGTGCGCGGGCGCGATGCGCGCCTGATCGATGACCTCGCGCGCGATCTCGCGCGCTTCGTCCTGCCGCCCCTGCGTCTTCAGCAGCTGCGCGTACCGCACGGACGCTTCGGCGCCGGGATAACCGGGCGCGAGCACCTTGTACTCCTCCAGCGCCTTCGCGTAGTTGCCCTCGGCTTCGAGCGCTCGTGCGTAGAGCAGGTGGCCCTCGTGCGAGCGAAAGTCCGGATTCAGCCGGATGAGGTCATCGAGCGTCGTCCGCGCGGCCGTCGCGTCGCCCTTCTCGAACTGGGCGCGCGCGACCCCGAGCATCAGGTTCGGGTCGTGCTCGTAGAGTCCCGTGAGCGCCTTGCGATACTCCGCGATCGCTTCGTCATAGCGGCCTTGCCGAACGAGCTCGTCCGCGAGGCGCTGCTGATTCGCGACGTTGTTCCCGACTCGCGCCTGCTGCTCGTAGCGCCGCAGGTTGCCCTGCGGATCTAAGATGCGTTTGATGTCGCGCCCGGCGCGACGCGCCGTGCGGCTGCGGAAGAGCTCCGGCAGCAGCTCGACGGCGACGTACGCGAGGATGCCCGCATACGACAGGAGCGCGATCACCCAGATCCAAATGAAGTTACGCCCCGTCTTGATGCAATGGATGATCAGCAGCGCCTGAATGACGATGGAAAGGATGAAGAAAATCGGCATCCGGTTCGAGACTCCCGCAAGCTCAAGGTAGCGCGAAGGCGACGACGGTGTCCCCGCGCGGCACACCGAGCGGTCCGTGACCGCCGGCCGCGATGACGACGTACTGGCGGTCGTCCTTGCCGGCGCGATAGGTCATCGGGGTCGCCTGCCCGCCCGCCGGCAGCGCATGCTTCCACAATTCCCGGCCCGTTTCGAGATCGAAGGCGCGCAAGTAGCGGTCCATGGCGCCGCCGACGAACACGAGATCGCCGGCGGTGATGATGGGCCCGCCGAGGTTCGGCGTGCCGAAGTCGCGCACCGGCAGCCAGCGCGGCGCGAGATTCTCGGTGGAGCCGAGCGGCACCTGCCAGACGATGCGGTTCTCGCGAAGATCCACGCTCACCAGCGTCCCCCAGGGTGGGGTCGTGCACGGCAGTCCCCAGGGGGAGAGCAGCGGCTCGCGGCGCATCGCGTACGGTGTCCCGCGCTGGCGCGCGAATTCCGAATGCGGGTAGTCACCGGAGGCGCGCTGCTTGTCCACCTCTTGCGGCGGGATCAACGTGACCACCATCGCGAGATGGTTCACGGCGGCGATGACGCGCTGGGAGCGCGAGTCGTACGCGATGCCACTCCAGTTCACGCCGCCGAGATCGCTCGGCCACATGATCGAGCCGCGCGTGTCGGGCGGCGTGAAGACGCCTTCGTTGCGGTACTTGCGGATGAGGCTGCGGCAGCGGCCCCGGTCCCAGAACGTGAGCCCCCACGCATCGGAGTCGTTGAGCGGGCGATGCTCGACGAGCGGCGGCAGCGACGAGAAGAGCTGCGTCGGCGACGATTGCTCGCCTGGCACGGCGCTCTTCGGCACGTTGCGTTCGGCGACCGGAAAGAGCGGCTTGCCGCTCGCGCGGTCGAAGACGAACAGCATGCCCGTCTTCGTCGCCTGGATCACGGCCGGAATCGGCGCGCCGCCCCGGTCGATGTCGACGAGCACCGGCTGCGCGGCGAGGTCGTAGTCCCAGATGTCGTGATGAACGAGCTGCTGCGCCCACTGCAGCTTGCCCGTGTTCGCGTCGAGAGCGAGCAGGGAGTTCGCGAAGCGGTTGTCGCCGAGACGGGTGCCGCCGTAGAAGTCCGCGCTCGCCGAGCCCGTGGGGATGAAGACGGTGCCGTGATCCTGATCGACGGACATCACGGCCCAGGCGTTCGCGGCGCCCGTCCGCGCCGCTTGATCGGCTCGCCACGCGCCGGCGGCGGGATGATCGGGCGAGTCCGGAAGCGGATCGAACGCCCAGCGCTGCTCGCCGGTCACCGCGTCGAACGCGCGAATCGTGCCGCGTTCGAGATTCGCCGCGCGATTGTCGCCGATCGCCGCGCCGACGATCACGAGGTTGTTGAAGATCGCAGGCGGCGAAGTGACGACGTAGTCCGGCTTGCTGTAGATGCGCATGCCCTGCGTCAGGTCCACTTCGCCGTTGCGACCGAACCCGGCGCACGGCTGGCCCGTCATCGCATCGAGCGCAATCAAGCGTGCGTCGAGCGTGCCGGTGAAGATGCGGCGCTGGCAGGGGCCCGTCGCGCCCGGCTTCGCGTCCTCCCATACACTCACGCCGCGCGAGGTCGCTTCGGTGTAGTTCTGGCGGCGATCGATGTGCGGGTCGTGACGCCAGCGCTCCTTGCCGGTCGCCGGGTCCAGCGCGATGACGATATTCGTCGCCGTCTCGAGATAGAGACTGCCGAACGCGAGCACCGGGGTCGCTTCGAACGTGAGCTTGCCGGCGCGCGCGAAATCGGCGCCCAGCTCGCCCGTGTGATAGGTCCATGCGACGCGCAGGCTCTTCACGTTCGAGCGATCGATCTCCGCGAGGCTCGAGAAGCGCGTGCCGAACTGATCGCCGCCGTAGTAGGCCCAGTCGCTGGCATCCGGCGACTGCGCGCGCGCGAGGTGCGGTACGCCCAGCGTCAGCAGTGAAAGCGCCAGCACGGCGAGGAATGCGGCGGGCAAGGGAGTGTCGGCGGTTCGATACATGAATGGCGCAGTCACGAGCGGCGCGCATTATCCCCGATTCGGCCGCACGCCAAAGTGCGTTGGCGCGCATTTGCGAGTGGCGCCGCGCGCCGCGGATGGGTCGCGCCGCGTGCAAAAACGGCCGGGCCGCCGGAATTTGCGAATGAAGCTGGTATTCTTCGCGCCGTGAATCCAGCTCGGGCGGTCCGGCCCCATCGCGGGCCTTTGCAGGCTGCGAGGCCTCTCATCATCGTTCTGTGCGCCGTGGGGTTGCTGGCCGCGGCCCGTGTGACGGTCGCGCAAGAGCCGACGCCGCCCGCCCCGGCGCAACAGCCGGCCGAGCCTCCGCCGCCTCCCGCCGCGCAGCCGCCGGCCGTCATCGGCGAGAAGCCGACGACGGAGGGCTCGCGCGAGGCCGCGCCGGAAGATCGCGAGAAAGCCGAAGCGTCGCGCAAGAATGAGCCGACGCCCGGAGAGCCCTCGACCGAGGAGTCGACGCGCGCACCGCCGCTCGCGCCGTCACAACCGGGTGGCGCCGCCGCGGCTGAGCCGCATCGGCCGCGCATCGGTCTCGTCCTCTCCGGCGGCGGCGCGCGCGGCGCCGCGCACATCGGCGTGCTGAAGGTGCTCGAGGATCTGCACGTCCCGATCGATGCGATTGCGGGCACGAGCATGGGCGCGGTCGTGGGCGGGCTCTATGCGAGCGGCTTCTCCGCGCGCGACATCGAGCGCATCGTCAGCACGCTCAACTGGCAGGACGCCTTCAAGGACCGGCCGCCGCGCGAAGAGCTCACTTTTCGCCGCAAGCAGGAAGATCAGAACTTCCTCGTCAAGTTTCCGCTCGGTCTGCGCAGCCGCCATTTCCAGCTGCCGAAGGGGCTGATCCAGGGTCAGAAGCTCAATCAGGAGTTGCGCAAGCTGACGCTGCCCGTCGCACGCATCACCGACTTCGATCAGCTGCCCACGCCGTTCCGCGCGGTCGCGACGGATCTCGAGACGGGCGAGGCGGTGATCATGGGCAGCGGGGACCTCACGAGCGCGATGCGCGCGAGCCTTTCTGCGCCCGGCGTGTTCTCGCCGGTCGAACGCGAAGGCCGCCTGCTCGTGGACGGCGGCCTGTCCGAGAACCTGCCGATCGACGTCGCGCGCAGCATGAACGTGGACGTGCTGATCGTCGTCGACGTCGGCTTTCCGCTCCTGAAGCGCGACAAGCTGACGAGCGCGCCGGTGATCTCGAACCAGATGCTCGCGATCCTGGTCCGGCGCAATTCGGACCGGCAGCGGGCGACGCTCACCTCCCGGGACATCGTGATCGACCCGCCGCTCGGCGATGCGTCGTCCTTCGATTTCGGCGTCGTCACCCGCAACATCGCGGCCGGCGAGCGCGCCGCGCTTGCGGCCACCCGCGCGCTCAGCGCGTACTCGATCAGCCAGGACGATTACTCGATCTACACGGTGAAGCGCGAGGACATCCGGCGCGGTACACCGGTCGTCCAGTTCGTGCGCGTCGAGCCGGGGTCGGAGCGCTACGCCGAGGCACTCGAGAAGCTGTTCGGCGACGTCGTGGGCAAGCCCGTCGATGCGGACGCGCTGAGCAAACGCGTCACCGGCTACTACGGCAAGGGCAATCTCGAGGCGCTCGACTATCAGCTCGTGAAGGACGGCGACGACCGGTACGGGCTCGCGGTCAGCGCGCGGCGCAATTCATGGGGCCCGAACTACGTGCGCTTCGGCCTCAACCTGCAGGACGATTTCGAAGGGAATTCCAGCTACAACGCGGCAGCTCGCTTCGTGCTCTCCGAGATCACGCAGCCGGGCGGCGAGTGGGTGTGGGATCTGCAGGAAGGCGACACCTCGCGCATCGCCACCGAGATCTACCTGCCGTTCTCGCAATCCGAACCGTACTTCATCATGCCGCATGCGGAGCTCGAAGCCCGCAACGTCGCGCAGGTGGTCGATCAGGACATCATCAGGGAGTACCGCGTCCGCAGCTTCGGCTACGGCATCGACGTCGGCCGCGAGTTCGGCAACTGGGGCGAGGTCCGCTTCGGCTTGCGCTGGGACAAGGGCACGACGCACGTCCGCGTCGGCGACCCGCTGCCGACCACGCGCTTCGACACGAATGGATACTTCACGCGGCTGTCTTACGATCGGCTCGACGACGTGAACTTCCCGCGGCACGGCACGTCCGTGACGCTCGAGTGGGATGGCCAGCGCGTCGGCCTCGGCGAGGATCGAACGGCCGATCGCTTGTCGTTCAACTGGATCACCGCGCGCACCTTCGGACGCCAGACGGGCGTGCTGTGGACCTCGTTCGGCACGGCGTTGAACAAACCCTCGCCGGACGTGCGGACGCTCTTCCAGCTCGGCGGATTCCTGAATCTCTCAGGGTTGAAGGCGGACTCGCTGGCCGATCCGCATTACGGCATCACGCGGTTGCTGCTCTATCGCCAGATCGGTCGCGGCGGACCGGGCTTCCTCGATGTGCCCGCGTATCTCGGTGTTTCGCTGGAAGCCGGCAACGTCTGGCCGGAGCGGGGGGATGCGAGCTTCGGCAGCTTGCGCAAGGATGCCAGCGTGTTCCTCGGGCTCGACACGCCGCTCGGACCCGTGTACGTCGCGACCGGGTTCGATCAGCACGGCGGGCAGGCGTTCTACTTGTTCCTCGGCAGGACGTTCTGAGGACCGCGTCAGCCGCGCCGCGCGCTCACAGGCCGCGGCTTTCCGACAGCTTCTCGACTTTCTGGAACACGAGCGAGGGCTTGTCGCCCGCGCGCGAGTACTCGTGCCGGCGGCTCATCTCCGCGAGTGCGGCGTCGCGCTCCTCCGCGGTGGGATACCAGTGCAGCCGATGCCATTCCGGCCCGAGGAGCTTGCGAAAGGGGTCTCCCGGGGGGAGGCTGACGCGAATCCCGTACGGCCGGAGCTGCTCGATCGGCGGGCGGCGCAAGTTGTGCGGTTGACTGATACCCATAGGCTGCGGCGGGCTGCTCTCCAGTGTGGGCGCGCACTTTAGGCACGCCCGCGGCCGCGGGCAAGTGACGGGCTCCCACCCTCCCTAGTTCCGAGCTCTCAGCGGCCGCTCGCGACGAGCAGCACGGCGCCAATGATCGCGGCCGCCACCGCGAAGCGCGCGATCGTCGGAAGCACGCCGGTCGCGAGTTGAAACTTGTCCCAGGCGGTGAGCTGCGCTTCGCGCGGCCGCTCCGAACCCGGCGTGAGGAGTCGGTACTCGCGCGGCACGACGGATGCGGGCGGTGCGGCCGTCGGCTTCATGCCCTTGCGAGTGAGCAGCGCGACCTGCGTTTCCGCTGCGAGCAACTGCTCGAGCGCGGCGAGTCGCAGCGAACCCAAGCTCGAGGACGTGGAGCGTATCCAGCTCGTCACCGCGTTCAGCCATTCGCCGATGTTGCTCTGCTGCGGCGGAGGTAGCGCGAGCTTCTCGAGGGCCGCGGGCCACGACTCGACTCTCATGCGGCCCAGCACGGTGCGGTCGGGTATCACCTGCTCGACGGCGTCGTGAATGTCCTTCAGCGCGGCGTAGGTCGTATCGGCAGCATGCAAAATGTCGTCGAGCTCGCTCTGGCTCACCTTGCCGTCCGCCGTTGCAACAGCGACGGTGTGGGAGAGCAGCCCGTGCGCGTCCATCAAGTTCGCATCGACGTGATCCGCGTAGTGCAGTAGCTCGAGCAGACCGCGCAGGTACTTCGCCCAGTCCTCGCCGAACGCCTGGGCGGCCGCCAAGTGCGTCGTGCGGCAGCGTCGATCATGGTCGCGCACGATCTGCGCGCAGGCTGCCAGCTCGCGCTCGACGGCTTCGATCGCCGCGGGCAATGCTTTGCGCGACATTTCCGTGCCGCGATGGCGGATCACGCCGCCCGGTGCGGTCAGGAATCCTTCGCGGAGCGCGATGAGCATCTGGCGCTCCTCTTCGAGCGTGCGCAGACGCTCGATGTCATCGGAGAGCGATTCGGGGTAGAGCGCGTCGAGCTCGCGCACAACCTGATCCGCCGGCGGTGGCACGCCGTAGAGCTCTGTCACAGCGCGTGCATGGCGCACGATGGAACGCCCGAGATACGCGCCGCGATACTGGGCATTGAAGAAGGTGCGCGCGTATTGCTGCTCGAGCTTCGCGAGCGACTCGGAGATCTCGACCGGCTGAAACTCGGTCCGGGCGGAGCGGGCCATGTGCAACGAGACGCGCTCGCGGAGCTGCTGCGGATCTTTGAAGAGCATCCAGGCACTGCGCTCGTCGATGTCCGCGCGAATATAGCGGCGTTTTGCGTTGGCCTCGCGATCTGCATTGGAGGGGTGCGTGGCCCACATGCGAGGCGGCGCGGCGAGGGCCGCCTTGAACACACGATGCGTTTGCGCTTCGTCCGGCGGCACACGTGGCGCGGCCCCGTAGTTCGCATCGCCGAGCAGCGAGCGGAGCTTGTCGATGATGTGCAGCTGGATTGCGAACAGGTCTTTGACGCCGCGGCCCTCCTGCAGCTCGCTGCCGGCGAAGCCCAGCGTCCTGTCCCACGCGTCGTCGGCAGCGCCGAGCTTGTGGAGCGCGTGAATGAGCGCGTCGCTGCCGGTGACGGACACCGCGACCAGGTCCGCCTGGAACTCCATCTCCCGGGAGAGCGCACGCTGCGCGATCAGGACGAGGCGGAACAGCAGATCGACGAGCGAGCGGATCGACCAGACGATGATCCGCAACACCCAGCCGATCCACGCGATGCGGATGTCGATGCCGGACAGACGCGCGAGGAACGTGTCGAGCGCGTCGCGTCGCGCGACGATGTGGCCGGCCACCTGCTGCGCGATGTACACCCAGCGACCGACCGCCATCGACTTCTGCGCGAAGTGACCGAGCTCGTGCGCGAGGACCGCCTTCAGCTCACCGAGCGTCAGGACGTTCACGAGCCCAAGGCCGATCTCGAGGTTCTTGCGCGAGGGGATGAGCAGGTTCGCGATCGACAGGTCATAGAAGACCGCGGCGTTCACGCGGCCGGACAGAAACACGCGGTGGGGGCGCGGCGCGCCCGTGTCCTGTGCGAGCCGGTGCAGGAAGTCGAAGAGGGCGGGCTGATCCTGCGGCGTGACTTCGATGTCCTCGACAGCGGCGCCGCGCTTCACGAACACCAGCGCTTTCAGCATGAACACCGCGAGAAAGGCCGCGCAGCCGCCGGCCACGAGGGTGGCGAGGAGATTGTCGCCGCCCGAGTCGGCAATGCCGGCGAAGAGTCGCCACGCGGTCCAACCGAACCAACCGGTGAGCGCGCAGTAGGCGGCGGCGAACAGGAGCAACCCGCCCACCGCGAGCCAGGCGTGCCGGCGATAGGCGCCGGCCGGTTCGGTCAGGTTTGCGGGGACCTCTGCCGGCCCTGGCGGATATACCGCGCTCATGCCGAGAAACTCCGGGATTGCGGGAAATGCAGCATATCCGGCGAGTCCGGCCACCGCCGTGCCGAGGTGCACGGTCCGAGATGTGGACGGGTTCGCGCCGCCGCGAGGCCGCGCCGTATAAAGTTGTACTCACTCCGGGGCAACTCGATTATGTGCTGTCGCAGGGGGCAGACATGAAGATTTGCGGAATCGAAGGAATGACGCACGAGCAGGTCCAAGAGGAGGTGCAACGGGGTGGGCGCTTCGTCGTCTATCAGTACTGCATCTCCATCGTCGTCATGACGTTCAAGCGGCCCTCGTCGATCTATTTCCTGCGCGCGGGCGAGGGCAGCATCGGCAAGGGCCTCGGCTTCTCCGGCCTGTCGCTGCTCCTCGGGTGGTGGGGTATTCCGTGGGGGCCGATCTACACGCTGCAGTCGCTCTGGGTGAACTTCCGGGGCGGACGGGACGTGACGCGGGAGATCTTGAGCTCGCCGGCGGCGGGCGCGGGTCAGGCGATTCCGCAGGCGCAACGAGCGTAGCGAGGGTTCGCATTCGAACGGCGCCCGCGCATGCGCAGCGCCCACGGCCCCGGCGCGCCAGGCGCCGCCCCCCGTTGCCCTCCTCACGCTACGGTGTGCGCACGGCCGAACGACTGCGCGCATTCAGCAAGCGCCGGTTCTCCTGCACGATGCGCAAGCTTTCCAGCAGCGTCTGTGAATTCGGGGCGAGCTCGAGGCCGGCGCGCAGATCCGCCATCGCGTGCTCGTATTGGCCCTTGCCGACGTAGACCGCCGCGCGATTGTTGTACGAGCGCCAGTTGCTCGAATCGAGCGCGAGCGAGGTATTGCAGTGCTGGAGCGCCTCGTCCCATTGCTTCAGGATCGCGTAGCCGGCGCAGAGGTTCGAGTAGCCCGCGGCCCTGTCGTGCAAGTCGGTCGGCAGCTTCAGCCCTTCGAGCGTGAGGCGAATGCCTTCTTCGATACGACCGGCGTCGAGCGCGCTCGCGCCGTCGGCGAGCTGCGGATTGAGGGGACCGATCACGGTGGCGCTCTGATTCTGCGGCGCCGGTTCTGCGGCCCACGCAGGCGCGCCGGTGGTTGCCGTCGAAGCTGCTACGAGCACTGCCGTCATCAGCGTCGCCCGAGACATCTGCCGCCCTCCCGAACGCCAGATCCGTCGTCCTACCGCGGTGTTATATCCAGGCGCGTGCGGGGTTGCAAAGGCGCCGGGGTCAGTTTGTGAGCGCGTCGACGCAACCCGCTAGCCCTGTCGCTTGGTCTCGTTTCCTCACATCTTGTCGCTTGTTTCCTCGCGTGTTCGGGCCCGCGTGTACCATGCCGCCACGCTGCCGCACGCGCCGCGCACGTCCGCTACCGCCGACGTGTGTGCCTTCCGACACGGCGCGGGTTCAGACCGGCGCCGCCGCCCCGCCCTTGAGTTGCGCACGCCACATCCCCAGACTTCCGGTCCTTCCCCTCGCGCCCGACCGAAGGAGTCCGCCATGGCCCTGCTCCGCAAGAAAGCGACGCTGCCCACCCCCGATGAGGCACTGCCCGGGCGGTCCACCCCGCTGCAGGTTCCCGAAAAGCACTTTGTGAACGGCAACCGGATCGTTCCGCCGTTTCCTGCCGGTTTACAGGAAGCCGTGTTCGGCCTCGGTTGCTTCTGGGGCGCGGAACGCAAGTTCTGGCAGTTGCCGGGCGTCTACTCGACGTCGGTCGGCTATGCGGGCGGCATGACGCCGAACCCGACTTACGAAGAGGTGTGCACCGGGCTCACGGGGCACGCGGAAGTCGTGAAGGTCGTGTTCGATCCGGCGAAGATTTCATACGAGGATCTGCTGAAGGCGTTCTGGGAGTCGCACGACCCGACGCAGGGCATGCGTCAGGGCGCCGACGTCGGCACGCAGTATCGCTCGGTGATCTACTACGCGAACGAAGAGCAGCGCGCCGCGGCCGAGCGCTCGCGGGATGCGTATCAGAAACGGCTCACCGCGGCGGGTCACGGCAAGATCACGACGGAGATCGCGCCTGCGCCGGCGTATTACTACGCGGAGGATTATCACCAGCAGTATCTGGCGAAGAATCCGGGGGGATATTGCGGGCTGGGCGGCTGCGGCGTCTCGTACGAATCAAGGGTGTAGCGAACCCTGATTTTTCACCGACGCGCGTCGCATCCGACGACGCAGTTCCAGGTTATCGCAGCTTCTGCACGCGAGCTCGCGGCAATGCTAAATGCACCTGTCGTGACCACGGCAACTCGCCCGCCGTCTCCAGCAACGAGTCCCCACTAAGTCGTGCAACTCGGATCGATCAGCCGCCCGTCGCGGCCGTGAAAACCGCCAATTGCGCGTCGAACGCCCGCTTGTAAGCGGGCCGGGCTTCGCCTCGCGCGACGTAGGCCACGAGGTTCGGATGCTTCGCGAGCGCACCCGATCCCTCCAACCTGCGCAGCACCGTCACCATCATCAGATCGCCGGCGCTGAATGCGCCCTCCAGCCACTCGGCGTTGCCGAGCCAGTTGGAAAGTTGATGCAACCGTACATGCACGCGTTCGTCGAGCATCGCCTGGCGCTCCGCGTACCACGTCTTGTCGCGCTCGAGGAGCGTCGCCATTCCGTACTCGACGATCGGTGGTTCCACCGTGTTGAGCGCCGCGAACATCCAGGCGATTGCGCGCGCCCGCGCAGTCGCATCGTCCGGCAACAGTCCGGCGTGGCGCTCCGCGATGCGAAGCACGATCGCCCCCGACTCGAAGAGGGTGAGATCGCCTTCGTCGTAGGTTGGAATCTGACCGAAAGGATGACGCGCGAGATACGCGGGCTCCTTCATCGCGCTGAACGAAAGAAGCCGCACGTCATAGGGCTGGCCCACTTCTTCGAATGCCCAGCGAACGCGAAAGTCGCGTGCCAGTGCGCGGCCGCGGTCGGGTGACCGTGCGAAAGCGCTGATCGTAGGCAAGGTCGACTCTTTCACGGCGGCTCTCCTGCATTCGCGGGCTACACGCAGAGGACGATCGACGGATCCGCATTCCGACATCCGTGCTCAAACACACGAAACGAAGTGTCTCGCCCGCGCACCCATGCCATCTTGTTATCAGTCCAATGCCGGCGGTTGCGGGCACTCCTGCGCTATCCTGACCCGCTATGAGCGTCAAAGACAAAATTGCGATCGTCACCGGTGCGAGCAGCGGCATCGGCAAGGCCTGCGCCGTGGCGCTGGTCGTGGATGGATGGCACGTCCTGTTCGCCGGCCGGCGGCTCGAACGGCTCGAGCAGGCGGTCGCCGAAGCCACGGAGGCGCGCCGCGCTCACGCCCCGGATAGTAAAGAGATGCCGCGCGCCGTCGCGGTGCCCACCGATGTCACGCAGCCCGAATCCGTGCGCGAGCTCTTCGCGCGCGCCCGCTCGACGTTCGGCCGGCTCGACCTGCTGTTCAACAATGCCGGCATCGGGCCGCCCGCCATGCCCGTCGAGGACGTGTCGTTCGAGTTGTGGAAGACCGTCGTCGACACGAATCTCACCGGCATGTTCCTCTGCATTCAGGAAGCCGTGCGGATGATGAAAAATCAGACGCCGCGCGGCGGGCGCATCATCAACAACGGCTCGATCTCGGCGCAGGTGCCGCGCCGGAACTCGATCGCGTACACGGCGACCAAGCACGCCGTCACGGGCCTCACGAAATCCACGCTGCTCGACGGACGGGAGTTCGGCATCGCCTGCGGGCAGATCGACGTCGGCAACATCGAGAGCGAGATCGGCGCCGCGTTCCGCACGCCCGGCACTCCGGCCGTCACGACGCCGAAGCTCGATCCCAAGCTCGTGGCGCAGGCGATCGTGCAGATGGCAAACCTGCCGCTCGAGGCGAACATGCTGTTCTCGACGCTGATGGCGACGAACGTGCCGTTCATCGGTCGAGGCTGA
>DASTRY010000038.1:0-46413 GCA_035760965.1 Steroidobacteraceae bacterium
CGCGCGCCGGAATCGTTGAGCTGATGGCGCAGCTCCCGCGCCGTGTACATCGGATTGGTGTTGACCACCGTCATGCCGGCTCGTAGCGCGCCGAACAGCGCGATCGGGTACTGGAGCAGGTTCGGCATCATCAGCGCGACGCGATCGCCGCGCTGCATGCCGATGCTGTGCAGATAGGCGGCGAACTGCGCAGACAATCGGTCGACGTCGCGGAAGGTCAGCGTCGTACCCAAGTTGTGGTACGCCGGCCGGTCCGCGAACTTGCGGCAGCTCTCTTCGAGAATCGCGACGAGCGAGGGATACGCGTCCGCGTCGATCTCGGCAGGCGTGCCTTCGGGATATGAGCCGAGCCAATACTTATCCACGTGAGCGCCCTCGCGACTGGTACCAACGTCGAGACATCACCACCCTCTGCGCCTCGCGTGTATGCGCAGTAACCCGTAGCGCTCTCGGGGAATGAGCTAGCCGGCTCAGGCATGCTACTCATTCAGCAGCCCGCGCTTGCGGTGCACAGTGCAAGCCTCGGTCCCGATCGGAGGTTTGCTCATGAGGCGCGCAACTCCACTCGTCCTCGCGTTATCGATCGTCGCGACGAGCTTCACGGGCATGCCGGCATTCGCGGCCGGCTTTCAGCTGCAAGAGCAAACGGCGAGCGGCCTCGGCGTCGCGTACGCCGGCATGCCCGCGGCGGCACAGGATGCGGGCACGGCGTTCTGGAATCCGGCCGCGCTGCCGCTGCTCGATGGCGTGCAGGCCGCGGCAGCCGTGCACTACATCGACACGAGCTTCGACTTCTCGAGTCAGGGCCCGCCGCCCGGCGGCTCGACGTACCACGCGCTCGGGGACGGCGGCGATGCGGGATCAGGAACGACCGTGCCGGCGCTCTATCTCACGTGGCGAATCCAGGAGCGGCTCGGCATCGGTCTCGTGATCGATGCGCCGTTCGGGCTGAAGACCGACTGGAGCGTACCCTGGGCCGGCGAGTTTGCGGGCCTGCGCTCAGAGGTGAAGACGTTGAACGTGAACCCGGTCGTCGGATATCGCATCAACCCGCACTGGCTGATCGGCGGCGGCGTGAGCTATCAGCGCCTGAAGGCCACGCTCTCGAACGGCGTCACTCCGCTCATCCCGACCGCGATCGGCACGCTCGACGGCGACGATTGGGCGTTCGGCTGGAACGCAGGCGTGTTGTTCGAGTCGGGAAACGGCACCCATGCCGGTCTGACGTACCGCTCGACGACTGACTACAAGATATCGGGCGATCTCACCTTCAACAATCCGGCGCTGACCGCTCTGCAATCGAACGTCTCCGCGCGCCTGAAGCTGCCGCAGATCGTGTCGGTCGGGGTGTCGCAGAAGCTCGGTGAGCGCACTCGCCTGCTGGTCGACGCGTCGTGGACGCGATGGAACACGATTCAAACGCTCACCATCGTCGCGACCGACGGCCCGCGTGCCGGCCAAGTCGTCGCGAATACCCCGCTCAACTTCGAGAACAGCTGGCGCGCAGGGCTCGGAGGCGAGTACGCGATCACTCCACAGTGGTTGTTGCGCCTCGGGCTCGCATACGACCGCAGCCCGGTACAGGACGCATTCCGCACGCCCCGGCTGCCGGACGAAGATCGCAAGTGGGCCGCAATCGGGGCACGCTTCCAGCCGAGCGACTCGTGGTCGATCGATGCCGGCTACGCGCACCTGTGGGTACGTTCCGCATCGAGCGACCTGTCGCCCGTCGGTGCGGTCCCGGGATTCCTCCGTGGCAGCTACGATTCGAGCAGCGACATCGTCGCGGCGCAAGCTTCGGTGCGGTTCTGAGTCGCGCGCATGGCTCACGATCTTCAGGAGGCCACGCGCGAACCACGGGTCGCCTATTTCTCCATGGAAATCGCGCTGCGCTCCGAGATCCAGACCTATGCGGGCGGTCTGGGTGTCCTCGCCGGTGATACGCTGCGCGCGGCTGCCGATTTGAGCCTCGCGCTGGTCGGCGTCTCGCTCGTGAGTCGTGAGGGCTATTTCCACCAGGAGATCGATGAGCACGGCCGGCAAATCGAACGCGCAGCCACCTGGGACCCGGCGCGCTGGGCGCAGCCGCTCGATGCGAAGGTCGCCGTGCGAATCGCCGGTCGCGCCGTGTGGGTCGGCGCGTGGCTGTACGTGATCGAGAGTCACATGGGCGGCGTCGCACCGGTGGTGCTGCTCGATACCGATCTCCCCGAGAATGCACCCGACGATCGGAAGCTCACCCATTATCTCTACGGCGGCGACGAAACCTACCGGCTGCAGCAGGAGATCGTGCTCGGCATCGGCGGCGTGCGGCTGCTGCACGCCCTGGGCTTCGAGCTCAGCGCCTACCACATGAACGAAGGCCACTCGGCGCTGCTCGGTCTCGAGCTGTTGCGGCGATATGCGTATTCGCCCGACGACTTGCGACCGGGCGAATCGCCGTACGACCTGCCGCGCGTTCGCGAGCTGTGCCGCTTCACGACCCACACGCCCGTCGAAGCCGGTCACGATCGCTTCCCATACGAGCTCGTGCGGCGGCTGTTCTTCAACTCCTCGGCGAGCCTCGGTGATGAGGAGCGTATCGAGCTCGCGATGATCCAAGCGCTCGGCGGGTCGGACGCGCTCAACATGACGCGCCTCGCATTGAACCTGAGCGAATTCGTGAACGGCGTTGCCCAGCGACACGCGGAGGTGTCCGCGCGAATGTTTCCGGGCTATCACGTGCGCGCGATCACGAACGGCGTGCATCCGTTCACGTGGACCGCCCCGAGTTTCAGGGACCTCTACAACCGATACGTCCCGGGCTGGTGCCATGAGCCGGAGCTGCTGGTGCGCGCCGACCGCATTCCCGATGCGGCGATCCTCGATGCTCACGCGCAAGCGAAACAGATGCTCATCGACCGCGTGCGCGCGGCGACCGGCGCGAGCTTACGCGCCGATGTGCCGATCCTCGCCTTCGCGCGCCGCATGACGGCCTACAAGCGGCCCGATCTGGTGTTCACAGACCTTGCTCGCCTGAAAGCGATCGCGCGCGAGCAACCGTTGCAGATCGTGCTGGCAGGGAAAGCGCATCCGCGCGACGAGGAAGGCAAGCGGCTGATCGCCTTCCTGCACGCTCAGGCCCGCGCACTCGCAGACGCGGTGCCCTGTGTGTACTTGCCCGATTACGACATGTCGATCGCCCAGAGCCTGGTGGCGGGTGCCGACGTGTGGCTGAACACGCCGCTCCCGCCGTACGAGGCATCGGGCACGAGCGGCATGAAGGCCGCGTTCAACGGCGTGCCGAGCTTCTCGGTCCTCGATGGCTGGTGGATCGAGGGCTGCATCGAAGGGGTGACCGGCTGGGCGATCGATGACGCGACGTCGCTCTACGACAAGCTCGAGCGAGTGATCCTGCCCTTGTATCGCGACAAGGCCGGCTGGGTGCGCGTGATGCTCGGGGCGATCGCCAAGAACGCCGCGTACTTCAACTCACATCGAATGATGCGGCGGTACGCGACGGAGGCCTACCTCGGCTGACCGGATCCCTGCGCCCCGACTGCCGCACCGGCTTCGCGCAGCTTGCGTGTAATCCGATCCTCGACCCACTTCGCGCTCCACCAGTCGATGGGCGTCACGGCATGCCCGCCGACGAGCATCGTGAAATGCAGGTGATCGCCACCCGCGAGTCCCGTAGAACCGCTGCGGCCGAGCGTATCGCCCTCGTTCACCGCATCGCCGACCTTCACGCCGATCGACGAAAGGTGCGCGTAGAGGGATTGCAGCCCCATGCCGTGATCGAGGATCACGCAATTGCCATAGATGCCGAGCCAGCCGGCGTGCACCACCTTGCCGCTGTTTGCCGCCGTCACCGGCGCCATCGCGGTCGAGGCGAGATCGAAGCCCAGATGAACCTGATGATCGACGTCCTTGCCCTGGTAGACGTACGTCCGCTGATCCGCAAAGCTGCCCTCGACGGCGGTGTTCACGAGCTGCTTGAACGCGCCGTGCCAGAGGATCTTGGGCTCCGTCGAGTGCGCGAGCGCCGCGATCTGCTCGGCGTTGCGCCGGCGCAGATCGCCGTTGATGCGCAGGAAGGAACCCAGCAGGTCCGATGGATTGTCGACCTTCAACTCGGGAGTGTTCTGCAGGATGGGCGGCACCACCTTCGCGAGGAAACGATCGTCGAGGGTGATGCGGCTCTTGCGGAAGGTCTTCGGCAGCACGCGATAGTCGAAGCCCGCGTGCGCTTCGTTGCCGACGTCGTCGCGAGCGAACAGCGTGATCGCGGTGTTCGGGTCCTGATCCCAGAGCAGCGCGAAGAACGCGACGTGCAGCTCCGGATCGGCGTTGGCGATGCCGGCACCGCCCGCCGGGAACCCGGGGTATTCGTAGTCGCCGACGCGAACGCCGGAGGTCGCACTCGCCGGCGACACCCGGTAGACGACCATCTCCGAGCCGCCGAGATTGATGTAGTGGAACGTGGAGAGCGCCGCGAGCGCCGGCGGGTTGAGTCGCACGTCGATTTCGCGAACCGCCTGCGATTCGACGTGCCGGTATCCAAACAGCACCGGCCGGACCGCCGTCACGGTGAGCCGCGCTTTGCCGGCCTGCAGCTGCGGTAGCGCGCTCTTGCCGATCGGCCGTGTCAGCCGCAAGCGGTTGTCGCCTTCACGAGCCAGCAGCGCCGCCTGATCCCCGGGGTACGTGAAGATGGGGATGCGCGTCTCGCCCTGCTCGAGGACGACCTCCAGCCGATCGAGCTTTGCTTGCGGCGTATCGATCGTGAGATCGAGGTCGCCGCGCGGCCCGATGGCCGCCGCCGGCGCATGAATCTGCAGAGTCGGTCCCGGCGAGCGGCCGGCGACGTACCACGCGCCGCCGGCGGCGAGCGCGAGCACCACCAAGATCGAAATGAAGGTCTTCATGAATCGTGTCGTGACTCGTCTAGTGAAGGGCTGGTCGTTCCACGGCCACTTGGCCGCGCGCAGGGTATCACGCCGACGAGGTGCAGCGACCCGGGTGCCCCCGTACGGGCCGCGGTCGCCGCGCGCGTACGGACGCAACCCTACTTCGGGTCGCTCAGGCGATCCAGGCGTCGCGTCGTGGGTACGTAGTACTGCCGGTGCTCGGCCGCAGGGCTACGGATGCGGGCCACCGAGCGCGCTCGAAGAATACGCACAAGGGCTGCTGCCGGGTCGCGATGCTTCTCAGGACACGCGGGTAGCCGCCGGAGACGGCCGCGTTCGCTGCGATTCCGTCTCCGTTTCTCGATGAATGAGGACTGTCCATGCACCCCTACCCCCACATCTATCGGGTATCCGCAGCCGGCGCGCCGGGCGGCACGGTCGCCGTGTCCTCCGCAGCGCTGCCGACGATGAAAACCGCAGCGCCGCCCGAGTTCGACGGCCCCGGCGGCTTCTGGTCGCCGGAGACTCTGCTCTGCGCAGCCGTGGCCGACTGTTTCATCCTCACGTTCCGCGCCGTCACTCGCGTCGCGCGTCTCGAATGGCTGCAGCTCGACTGCCGTGTCGAAGGCACACTCGAGCGGGTCGGTGCACTTTCGCAGTTCACGCGCTTCGCGACGCACGCAACGCTCACCGTACCGACGGGGACCGACGTGGCGAAGGCTCGCTCGCTGCTCGAGCGGGCGGAACACACCTGTCTCATCTCGAATTCACTACATGGTATGCGCACGCTCGAAACCGAGATCGTGACCGCACCACAGGGGTGAGAGGAAACGACCTTTGCGCGACGGCGGCGCGTTCGCGCGAGAGCTCAGCTCGGCCGGCCCGGCTTTCCTGAGAAATCCGCGATCGGGCTTTCGACCTCGCGGTCGAGTCGCGTGGCGAACGCTTTCAGTGCGGCCACGAGCGGGCTCAACGCCCGCCACAGCTGCTCATCGTGCAGCATGCGGAGGGCACCGGTGATGCCAGGCGCCTCCTGCCCATCGGGCTCCTCAGCCGCGGCTCCGGTGAGCGTTGCCACTCCGTCTCGCATCGCGAATATCACTCGATAGAACTGCTCCGGCGGCATACGCGAAAGCGCCATCAGCAGAATCGACGCGTTCTTGATTGCGTTCTGTGCCCCTTCGCTCTGCAACCCTTCCACGATCACTTGCGCGAGCTGCGTGTTCGACGCGACCACGTCGTTCATCAAGCGCAGCACGCCGTGGCGGTGGCACGTCTCGAGCAGGCGATCGAGCTCCTCGCGCGCGGTCGTCTCGATGCGCGGCGGCGGCACGGTATATCGAATTGCTTCAGCCATCACATGCGCTCCGGATGGGATTGATGTGCCGGCGGCGGCACGTAGTCCGGCCGCTGCCACTTGTCCTCGACGTGGGGGCCGCCGTTCGGCGTCGGGTGACCGTACCGGTAGTTGTGATACGGCAGCGGCGGCGCACCGCGCTTCGGCAGTACCTCGATCTTGACGGCGGTCTCCTTGTATCCGGGCGTGTTCACATCCGGATCGTGATGCTCGCCTGTCAGCGCATTGGCCGCCGGCTTCGAATGGTGAATCGGCAGGTACAGGGTCTTGCCGTGCACACGATCGGTCACGACCGCACGCACCTCCACCGAATCGCGCCGTGAAGTGACCCGCAGCCACGTGCCGTCCTCGATGCCGCGCTCGGCCGCGAGCTCCGGGCTCACCTCGACGAACCAGTCCGGCACTTCGTGCCGGATGCGCGGCCCCTGACCGGTCTGATTGGTCGACTGGAAATGCTCGAGCATGCGTCCGTTGTCGAGCGAAAGGTCGTACTCGGTATCGGGCGCCTCCGCGGGCGGCTTCCATTCGAGCGGGAAGAGCGTGGCGCGGCCGTCGGCGGAGTGAAAGCGCTCGGTGTAGAGCAGCGGCGTGTCCGTGCCGTCCTCTTTCACCGGCCACTGCAGCGACTGCCAGCCGGCGAGGCGCTCGTAGCTCACGCCCCGGAACATCTCCGCAATTCCGGCGACCTCCGCCATGATCTGCGAGGGATGCGTGTACCCCCAGTCGTGCCCCATACGCCGAGCGAGATCGGTGAGGATCTGCCAGTCCGGCCGTGTGCCGCCGAGCGGCTTCATCACTTCGTAGAAGCGCTGGATGCGGCGCTCCGTGCTGGTGAAAGTGCCCTCCTTCTCCACACTCGGGCTCGCGGGCAGCACGACGTCCGCGAACTCTGCCGTGCGGCTCAAGAAGATGTCCTGTACCACGAAAAAGTCGAGCTTCGTAAGCGCATCTTGCGTGTGTGCGGCGTGCGCGTCGGAGATCGCGGTCTCCTCGCCGATCACGTACATCGCCTTCAGCTTGCCCTCGCCCGCGTGCAGCACCATGTCGAAGTTGTCGAGCCCGATCTTGTTCGACAGCCGCTCGGGGGGCACACCCCAGGCACGCGCCCACTTGGCGCGAATCTTCTCGTCGTCGACGTGCTCGTAGCCGGGGTACACGTTCTTGAGACAGCCGAAGTCGCTCGCGCCCTGCACGTTGTTGTGGCCGCGCATGGGATAGCCGCCGGTCCCCGGACGGCCGTAGTTGCCGGTGACCAGCAGCAGGTTCGATAGCGCCGTGCTGATATCGGCGCCGTGCGAGTGCTGCGTGATGCCCATCGCCCAGAGAAGACACACGCGCTCGGCCTTGCCGATCATCTCGCCCGCCGCGATCAGCTGGTCGCGCGGCACGCCCGTGATGTGCTCCGCGAATTCGAGCGTGAACGGTTCGAGCGACTTGCGGTACTCGTCGACGCCGTTCACACGCCGGGCAAGAAAATCCGTGTCCGCACGGCCGTGGTCGAACATGTAGCGCGCCAGCGCCGATGCCCACACGAGATCGGTGCTCGGCTTCGGGCATAGGAACAAATCGGCACGCGCCGCCATCTCGTGCTTGCGCACGTCGACGACGAGCAGCTTCTGCCCGCGCAGCTTGTGCGCCGCCTTGATGCGTGAGGCGATGACCGGATGGTTCTCGGCGGTATTCGTCCCGACCAGCACGACGAGGTCCGCCTTCTCGATATCGGTGATACCGCCGGAGTCGCCGCCATAGCCCACGGTGCGGAAAAGCCCCTTCGTCGCGGGGTTCTGGCAGTAGCGCGACGAGTTGTCGACACTGTTCGTGCCGATGATGAGCCGCGCGATCTTCTGCGTCAGATACGCTTCCTCGTTGCTCGCCTTGCTCGAGCCGATGAAGCCGATGCTATCGGGCCCGTGCCGGTCGCGAATCTCGAGCAGCCGGCGCGCCACGAGATCGAGCGCCTCGTCCCAGCCCGCTTCGCGAAAGCGCCCGTTCTCACGGATGAGCGGCGTCGTGAGGCGCTGCGTGCTGTTCACGAAGTCCCACGCGAACTTGCCCTTGATGCACGTGGAGATGCCGTTCGCCGGCGCGTCCGCCACCGGTTGGACTTTCAAGATGTGGCGATCGCGCGTCCACATCTCGAAGGCGCAGCCCACCCCGCAATAGGTGCACACGGTCTTGGTCCGCTTGATCTCGGGCTGCCGCCACTGCGCGTCGAGCTTCGAGATCATCGTGATGGGCGGCGCACCGATCGTCGTCTCGAGCGACTTCACCAGGTCGATGAGCGGGCGCTTCAGCGACTGCGGCATCGAGGTGAAGGGCCCGGCATCCGGCTGCATCGTCTTTTCCATGAGCGCGTTGCACGGGCAGACCGTCACGCAATGACCGCAGTGCACGCACGAGGACTCGTCGATCGGCTTGCCGCCATCCCACAGCACGCGCGGATGCTCGGCCGTGTAGTCGATGCTGAGCGTCTCGTTCACCTCGACGTTCTGGCAGGCCTCGACGCAGCGGCCGCAAAGGATGCACTGGTCGGGATCGTACGTGTAAAAAGGACTCGAGAAGTCCTTCTCGTACGGCTTGCGCTGGAACGGATAGCGCTGTATCGGCAAGTTCATTTGCGCAAATGTGTTGTGCAGCGTGCAGTCGCCGGTGTTGTTCTCGCAGACGGTGCAGTACAGCTCGTGCTTGGCGAGCAGGCGATCCATGCCCTCCTCGCGCGCGGCGCGCGCCCGATCGGTCGCGCTCCGCAACTCGAGACCGTCGGCAGAGCGCAGCGTGCAGCCGCGTTTGAGCTCGCCGCCCACTTCCACCCAGCACACATCGCAGGTCTGTAACGGGCCGAGCGCGCGGTGATAGCAGACGTGCGGCAGCTCGATCCCGTTGGCATGCAGGAAATCGATGAGTGGACGGTCCACCGGACCCGATACGCGCTGCCCGTCGAAGATCACGATGCAAAGAGGAACGGCTTCGCTCGGCATGATGGCTCCTCGCGCGCGGCTCGCCTGCGGCGAGCTTGACGGTGGGCTCGTAGCGCGCGATTCGTCCACGCTCGAGCTCGATGGAGATTGCAAGCCGCAACAATCATTCCGCCACCGCGCGCGGCGACGATTCGATCCGTTCCACTCGAACTGAACGGACTGACGCGCGCACATGGGCACGGCGTATGCGGCGCGCTTCGTCCGAGCCCTCGTACGAGACCGCGCCAAGCATGTTCACCCGAATGAAAGTCGCCGTAGTGACCGGCGCCAGTGCCGGCGTCGGACGCGCGGCGGCGCGCGAGTTTGCGCGCAACGGAGCCGATGTGGCCTTGCTGGCACGCAACGGCGAAGCGCTCGATGCAGCCGCCGCGGAAATCCGCGAGCTCGGCAGGCGCGCGCTCCCCATTCCGCTCGACGTTTCCGACAGCGATGCCGTCGAAGCCGCGGCGGAGCGCATCGAAGAGGAGCTCGGGCCGATCGACGTGTGGGTCAACAACGCGATGGTGACCGTCGTCTCACCGGTGTCGCTGGTGCAGCCCAAGGAAGTGGAGCGCGTCACGGCGGTCACATACTTGGGCACGGTGAATGGCACGCTCGCCGCGCTGCATCGCATGCTTCCGCGCAATCGCGGAGTCATCGTTCAAGTGGGCTCCGCACTTGCGTATCGCGCGATACCGCTGCAGGCGCCGTACTGCGGAGCCAAGTTCGCCATTCGCGGCTTCACGGATTCCCTGCGATGCGAGCTGCTCCATCGCAAGAGCCGCGTGCACGTCACGATGGTGCAGATGCCGGCGCTGAACACGCCGCAGTTCGACTGGTGTCTCACGCGCATGCCGCGCGAGCCGCGTCCCGTGGCGCCCGTCTTTCAGCCGGAGGTGGCGGCGCGCGCCATCGTCTGGGCCGCAAGGCATCGGCGTCGCGAAGTGAACGTCGGCGGTTCGACCTCGCTTGCGGTGTGGGCGAACCGGTTCTTTGCGCCGGTGCTCGATCGTTACCTCGCCCGCACCGGCTTCGACTCGCAGCTCGACCAGAGCCCCGTCACCCCCTCACGCCCCGATAATCTCTGGCGCTCGCCTCCCGGAGATCACGGTGCGCACGGTCGCTTCGATCCCGAAGCTCTGGCGCGCAGCCGCGCGCTCTGGGTCGTGACACACCGTCGAGCTATCGGTATCGGGGCCGGGCTCATCGGCGTAGGCGCACTGCTGTACGCGCACTGGCGCGCATCGCCGCCGCAAGCCTGATTCGCGGTCGCCGCGGTACACGGCTTGCTGCCCGTGGCACCGCGCGTTCGGCGATCGCGATTGATCACGCGCGCGGCGACCCTCTCACATGGCGCAGG
This sequence comes from Steroidobacteraceae bacterium, assembly GCA_035760965.1. GTDB lineage: Bacteria > Pseudomonadota > Gammaproteobacteria > Steroidobacterales > Steroidobacteraceae > JADGHX01. The sequence goes on from DASTRY010000038.1 coordinate 10,564, forward strand.
TATTTCATCCCCGGCAGCTGCTGCTGCTGAAAGGAATCGCGCTTGGCGCGCTCTTGGCGGCAATCGCCGCGGCGTTCCTGTACCGCGTCGCCACCCAGGCTCCGGTCGCCCGCAATGTGCCGGTCGAGCAGCCGATCCCGTTCAGTCACAAGCATCACGTCGGTGACGACGGGCTCGATTGCCGCTACTGCCATTCCTCGGTGGAAACGTCGGCGTTTGCCGGCATTCCATCGATGGCGACCTGCCGCACCTGCCATTCGCAGCTTTTCACCGATGCGCCGATTCTCGCGCCGCTATTCGACACGAGATCGCAGCGCGCGCCGGTCTACTGGAATCGCATTCACCAGTTGCCGGACTTCGTCTACTTCAATCACAGCATTCATGTCGCAAAGGGCGTCGGCTGCTCGACGTGTCACGGCAGAGTGGACGAGATGCCGCTCACGTGGCGCGTGGCATCCCTCGAGATGCAGTGGTGCCTCGGATGCCATCGCGCGCCCGAACGCTACGTTCGTCCCCGCAACCGCGTGTTCGACATGAGCTGGCAACCGCCCGCGAATCAGTTGGAGCTCGGGCGGCGGCTCGTAGCTGCGTATCACATTCGCGGCACACGTGCGCTCACCGATTGTTCGACCTGTCATCGGTGAGCGTGCAATGAGCCCCCGGCAGCCGCGGCGCGAGTTCGACTTTTCCGGTGTGCCGGAGCGCAGCCGCCGCGAGTTCCTGAAGCTGATGGGGGCCTCGATCGCGCTCGCGAGCGGCTGCTCGCGGGAGTTGCCGGAGAGAATCGTTCCGTACGAAGACATGCCGGAGCAGCTCGCCGCGACGAAATCTCTGTACTTCGCGACGGCGTTGAGCCTCGACGGATACGGCTCCGGCGTTCTCGTGGAAAGCGCGATGGGCCGGCCCATCAAGGTGGAAGGAAACCCGAACCATCCGGCGAGCCTCGGCGCGACGGATGTCTTCTCGCAAGCTGCGGTGCTCACCTTGTGGGATCCAGATCGCTCGCAAACCGTGCTACGACAAGGCGTGCTGAGCACGTGGGACGCGTTTCGCGCGGCACTCACCGCCCGACGTAGCCGCTTCGCGAGCCAGGGAGGCGCGGGCCTGCACATCCTCACGGGCTCGGTCACTTCACCGACGCTGGCCGCGCAGCTGCATCGCTTGCTGGACAAGTATCCGGAGGCACGCTGGCATCAGTACCAGCCGATCAACCGCGACAACGTCTACGCGGGCACGCGACTGGCGTTCGGCGAGACTCGCGAGCCGCGTTACGACTTCACGCGCGCGCGCACGGTGCTGTCACTCGACGCGGATTTCCTCCGCTCGATGCCCGGTCACGTGCGCTACGCGCGCGACTTCAACGGCGCTCGGCGCCCGGGCGAGACGCCGAGCGCCAACAACCGGCTCTACGCGATCGAAAGCTCGCCGACGCTCACGGGGGCGAAAGCCGATCACTGCAGGCGACTGCGTGCGTCTCAGATCGACCGCGTCGCGCGAGCGCTCGCACAGCGCTTGGGTATCGCGGTCGAGTCTCCGACCTCGGTGCCGATCGAGGCCGGCTGGCTCGACGCGTGCGCCTTCGATCTGCTCACGAGGCACGGAGAGTCGCTGATCCTCGTGGGCGAGCGGCAGCCCGCGCACGTGCACGCGCTCGCGCATCTCGCGAACGAGCGGCTGGGCAACGTCGGCACGACGGTCCAGTACACGAATCCCGTGCTCGCCGAGCCTATCGATCAGCTCGACTCACTGCGACAGCTCAGCGCCGCAATGGCGGCGGGCGAAGTGCAGGAGCTGCTGATTCTCGGCGTGAACCCTCTGTATGCGACGCCGGCCGACCTCGAGTTCGCGCGGCATCTGCAGCGTGTGCCGTTCTCCGTGCATCTCGGCCTATATCGCGACGAGACGGCCATGCGCTCGCTGTGGCACATCCCGGCCGCACACGAGCTCGAAGCCTGGAGCGACACGCGCGCCTATGATGGCTCGGCCACGATACAGCAACCTTTGATTGCGCCACTCTACGGCGGTCGTTCGCCGCATGAAGTTCTCGCCGTGCTCGCCGGCGAATTCGAGCAGGACGGCCACGCCATCGTGCGCGCGCTCTGGCAAGGCGAGCTCGGCGGCGACGATTTCGAGCACACATGGAAGACCTCTCTGCACAACGGCGTGGTCCCCGACTCGGCGTTCACCGCAGAGCAAGTCACTGCGCGTCTTCCCGCTCTGCCGCCCCTGCGGGACGCGGACTCCTCGGAGCTGGAAATCGTGTTCAGCCCCGACCCGCACGTACACGACGGCGTGTACACGAACAACGCGTGGCTGCGCGAATTACCCAAACCGCTGACCGAGCTGACGTGGGACAACGCCGTCCTCATGAGCCCGGAAAGCGGGCGCCGCCGCGGTCTCGCGAACGAGGACGTTGTCGAGATCGAATATCGTGGCCGCCGCGTGCGCGCGCCGGTATGGCTGTTGCCCGGCCACCCGGATGAGTCACTCACTCTGCAGTTCGGCTATGGGCGAACCGCCGGTGGGCGCATCGCACCCGGCGCCGGATTCAACGCTTATGCGCTGCAGACCTCTGCAGCTCCGTCGTTCGACGGCGGTGCGCGCGTCCACCCACTCGGTACGCGCTATCCGCTTGCCAGCGCCCAGATGCACAACCGCATGGAAGGCCGCGATCTCGCTCGGATGCTCCCGCTGAGCGCGGTGATTCAGCGAACGGCGCAAGGAGCCCAGCCATCGAAGCACGAACGGAAGCTGCTGTATCCGCCCTTTGCGTCTCCGACGTACGCGTGGGGCATGTCGATAAACCTCGACGCGTGCGTCGGCTGCAAGGCGTGCACGATCGCCTGCCAGGCCGAGAACAACATCCCTGTCGTCGGCAAGGACCAGGTGCAACGGGGGCGCGAGATGCACTGGATCCGGGTCGATCGCTACTTCGAGGGCAGCGACGCCCACCCGCGCGTGCATTTTCAGCCCGTGCCGTGCATGCATTGCGAGCGCGCGCCGTGCGAAGTGGTGTGCCCCGTCGAGGCCTCGGTCCACGACTCGGAAGGCCTGAACGTGCAGGTGTACAACCGCTGCGTCGGCACGCGGTTCTGCTCGAATAACTGCCCGTACAAGGTGCGACGCTTCAACTTCCTGCAGTACTCGCAGGATGTGCCGAGCCTCAACGCCCAGCGCAATCCGGACGTGACGGTGCGCATGCGCGGCGTGATGGAAAAGTGCTCCTACTGCCTGCAGCGCATCGCCGCCGCGAAGATCGCGTCGGAGAAAGAGGGTCGGCGCATTCGCGACGGTGAGGTGGTGACGGCGTGCCAGGCCGCGTGCCCGACCGAGGCGATCGTGTTCGGCGACCTGAACGACCCCGCGAGCCGCGTGCGGATCGCGAAGACTTCCCCGCTCGACTACGTGCTGCTGGAAGAGCTGAACACGCTGCCGCGCACGAGCTACCTGCCCGCGGTGGAGAACCCGCATCCCGATCTGCAGGAGACTTGAGTGGCAGGTCAGGAGCAGGTTCTCGGCGCCCCGTCCTCGCAGCCTGTACTGCGCGGCAGCTACACATACGCATCGATCACGGACAAGATCGCCGACACCGTGCTCGAGCGGCCGACGCACTGGGCATGGGCCGTCGGCTTCGCGGTCTCCGCATCGCTCACCGTGCTGTTCATCGTCGCGATGAGCTATCTCTTCGCGAAGGGCGTCGGCATCTGGGGCATCGACCAGCCGGTGTCGTGGGCGTTCGCGCTCACGAACTTCGTGTGGTGGGTGGGCATCGGCCACGCGGGCACGTTCATTTCCGCATTCCTGCTGCTACTGCGGCAGCGCTGGCGCACATCGATCAACCGCTTCGCCGAGGCGATGACGATCTTCGCCGTCGCGATGGCGGGGCTCATGCCGATCCTGCACCTCGGCCGGCCCTGGTTCTTCTACTGGCTCATTCCGTACCCGAACAAGATGAATCTCTGGCCGCAGTGGCGCAGCCCGCTGGTGTGGGACATCTTCGCGATCGGCACGTACATCATCGTGTCGATTCTCTTCTGGTACATGGGCCTGATCCCGGACCTCGCCACGCTGCGCGACCGCGCCGCGCAGCGCTGGAAGCAGGTCGGCTACGCGCTGCTCGCGCTCGGCTGGCGCAACGACGCGCGTCACTGGGCGCGCTTCGAGATCGCCTATCTCTTGATGGCAGGCCTTGCGACTCCGCTCGTCATTTCCGTGCACAGCGTCGTCTCGCTCGACTTCGCCATCGGCAACACACCCGGCTGGCACTCGACGATCTTTCCGCCCTACTTCGTCGCCGGCGCGCTCTACTCGGGCTTTGCGATGGCACTGACGATCGCCATCCCGCTGCGCGCCACCTTCGGCTTGCAGGACTTCATCACCGCACGACACCTCGCCGTGATGGCGAAGGTGATGCTCGCGTGCGGACTGCTCGTCACCTACAGCTATCTCGTCGAGAGCTTCATGGCGTTCTACAGCGCCGACCGGTACGAGAGCTTCATGCTTCTGAACCGTATGACCGGTCCGTATGCATGGATCTACTGGACGGTGATCTTCTGCAACGTGATCGTGCTGCAGACGCTGTGGTTCGAGCGCGTGCGCGCTAGCCCCTGGATGCTCTTCGCCGTCGCGATCCTCATCAACATCGGCATGTGGCTCGAGCGGTTCATGATCATCGTCGTGAGCCTGCACCGCGACTTCATGCCGTCAGCCTGGGGCATGTTCTATCCGACCTTCTGGGACATCGCGATCCTCGCCGGCTCGCTCGGCGCGTTCGCGCTGCTGTTTCTGCTCTTCGTCCGTTTCCTGCCGGTGATCTCGATGTCCGAGATGCGCAAGCTCGTGAAGGAGCGGCGGGAGTCGTCATCGTGACGCAGCCTGCTCAGTATGGCCTGCTCGCCGAATTCCGCTCGGCGGAGCATCTCGTCGAAGCGGTGAAGCGCACGCGCGCCGCGGGCTATCGCGACATCGCGGCGTACTCGCCGTTCCCCGTGGAAGGGCTGGCGGACGCGCTCGGCATCAAGCGCACCTGCGTGCCGCTCGTGACGTTGTTGGGCGGTCTGATCGGCGGCGCCGGCACGTACTTCATGCTCTGGTACTCGTCCGTCATCAACTACCCGATCAATTCAGGCGCGCGGCCGCTGCACAGCTGGCCCGCGTTCGTGCCGCCGACGTTCGAGCTCGCGGTGCTAGGCGCGGCGCTTGCGGCGTTCTTCGCGTTTCTGTTCGCAAGTGGGCTGCCGCGCCTGCATCACCCGATCTTCAACGCGCGCGACTTCGATCTCGCCTCGCGCAACCGCTTCTTTCTCTGCATCGAGTGCCGCGATCCGCACTTCGACGATTCGCGGACGCACGACTTCCTGCGCTCGCTCGACCCGATGCGGCTGGTGCCCGTGCCATGGTGATCCGAAGCCGCGCCGTGTCGCTCGCGTGCGCGCTCGGCGCGCTCGCTCTGCTCGCAGGATGCGAGCAGCAGATGGCGAACATGTATCAGCAGCCGAAGCTGAAGCCGCTTCAGGAAAGTCCGCTGTGGCCCGACGGGCGCGCATCCCGACCGCTCGAGCCGTACACGATTGTGTACAGCGGCGGCGCGTTCGCGGATTCATCGAGCGGCCGTCTGCAAATCGCGCCGCTGCCCACTGAGGTGCCGCCGACCTTGCCCGTCAACGCAGAAGGTGAGCCCAAGATCGCCGCCCGTTCCGGCCCGGTCGCCGAGACGAATGCGACGAATCCGCTGCCGCGTACATTGGCGGTACTGAAGCGCGGGCAGGAGCGCTTCGGAATCTTCTGCGCGCCCTGTCATGGCTTTGCCGGACATGGCGACGGCATGGTGGCGCGGCGCGGCTTCCCGAATCCGCCGTCGTATCACATCGACCGGCTGCGCAACGCGCCGGATGCGCACTTCTTCGACGTGATCACGAACGGGTACGGTGCGATGTATCCGTATGCTGATCGCGTTCCGCCCAACGACCGGTGGGCGATCGTCGCGTACATCCGCGCCTTGCAGCTCAGTCAGCACGCCACGCTCGACGCAGTACCGGAGACGCAGCGACGAGCGCTCGAGCAGTCCTCCGGCGACGCCGGAGTTGCGCCATGAATCCGGCGCCCGGCCTGGACGACGTGCAGCGCCTGCAGCGAATCTCGCGCGCGGCACTGATCGTCGGCGCAGTCTGCCTGCTCCCCTGCGCGCTGATCGTCGTCATCCAGCATCGCACGCCGCTCGAGCGCGACGTGATCGAGGGCTATCTCATCGCCTGGTGGTTCTTTGCAGGGATCTCCCTCGGAAGCCTCGCGACGATCATGGTCCACCATCTGACCGGCGGACGTTGGGGCCGGCACGTGGGACCGCCGCTCGAAGGGGCGATCCGTGCGCTTCCTCTGCTCGCGGTGCTGTTCGTGCCGCTGCTTTTCGGAGTGAGCGAGCTCTATCCGTGGGCCGATCCGAAAGCCGTGCTCGACCCTTCGGTGGCCGAGACCGTGCGCAAGAAGAGCTGGTACCTGAACGAGCAATTCTTCCTGCTTCGCGCGGCCATCTACTTCACGGCGTGGCTGTTGATCGCGGCGCGCCTCGGGCGGGCCTGGGCGCGGTACGGCGCGGATACGCCTCCCGCCGAGCAGCTTCGGCTGCGCGTCTGGAGCACGGTGGGACTCCTTATATATGCGGTCACCGTGACGTTCGCGGCGGTCGACTGGATTATGTCACTCGTGCCGCAGTGGTACTCGACCACGTTCGGCCTGCTCACCGGCGTGGGCCAGAGCCTCTCCGGATTCGCGTTCGGTATCGTCGGGGCGAGCTTGCTGCCGCAGCTGCGCGCACGCGCTCAGCGCGCCCCACCGCACGAGCTCAACGACCTCGGCAATCTCATGCTGATGTTCGTGATGCTATGGGCGTACCTCGCCTACACCGAATATCTCATCATCTGGGCGGAAGACCTGCGGCACGAGAATGCGTGGCACCTGCCGCGCATCGAGACGAGCTGGCGGTGGGTCGGCGTGTTCCTGATCGTATTCGAGTTCGCACTGCCGTTCTTCGTGCTGCTGTTTCGGGACGCGAAGCGCCGCGTGCCCTTCATGCTCGCGCTCGGTTGCGGCCTGCTCTTTGCGCATTGGGTCGACAGCGTGTGGGTCGTCTCGCCGTCGCTGCATCCCCAAGGGATCACGCTTCACTGGCCCATCGTCGTGGCGTCGCTCGGTGTCGGCGGATTGTGGCTCGCGAATGTCGCGTGGCTCGTGGCACAGGGACCGAGCGTCGCGTCCGCCGAGCTGTCGGACACTCCGGAGGCCGAGCATGGCTGAGGGCGCGCCGGCTGCCGCAGTCCAACGCGGGTACGAAAGCTCACGCGTGGCATCGCGCCGCATACTGCGGATCGGCGCGGGACTGGTCGGCGTCATTCTGCTCGTTTGTCTGGCTGCCTACGGGCTGCTCTATGGGTTAGGCAGCGGCGTCATCCGCGGCTGGGTGCAGCCGTCGATCGATGCGCGCGCCGTGCCGCCCGCGCCGCGTCTCGAAACCGAGCCGGCGGCGACGCTGCCCGGATATCTCCGCGAGCAGCAAGCGCGCTTGCATCGCTATCGATGGGTCGATCGCGAGGCCGGCATCGTGCAGATCCCGATCGAGCGCGCGATGCAGATCCTCGCGACGGACGGGGACGGAGCAAGTGCGCCGAGCCCGGTCGGCAAGGACGACGCTGCGAGTCCGCGAGCGCCGGCGAGAGCGGCTGCGAACCAGGCGGGCACACGGCATCCATCGACCAGTGCGATCAGCGCTGCGGCCGTGAACAAACCAGCCGGAGCAGCGCAGTGATCCGGCGCCTCGCACGAGCATCGCCGTACGTTCGCGCGCTGCGACGTCTGCTTCGGCCGCTGGCGCACGGTGCCGCAGCGCTGCTTCTGATGCTGGCACCGGTCGCGAGCACGGCACTCGCGCGAGACGTTGCCACGCGCGCGCACGACCCTGCACGTGATGTCGGCTTCGATCAGCGCCTCGGCGTGCGCGTGCCGCTGCAGGCGTGGTTTCGCGACGCGAACGGTCGTGTCGTGCGGCTCGGCGATTTGGTGGGCAAGCGGCCCGCCGTGCTCGTCATGACGTACTACGAGTGCCCGAATCTCTGCACGCTCGTGTTGAACGGTCTCGTCTCCGGTCTGCGTCACGTCAGCTTCGACGCTGGGAAGCAGTTCGACGTCATCGCAATAAGCATCTCGCCTCGCGACACGCCGCAGCTCGCGCACGCGAAGAAGGCTGCCTATCTGGCAAGGTACGACCGCACGAACGCCGCGGGCGGCTGGCACTTCCTCACCGGAACGCCCGAGCAGATCGCAACCGTCTCGCGCAGCATTGGCTTCAGATACTTCTACGACGAGAACAGCCGGCAGTACGCGCACGCCGCCGGTATCGTCCTGCTCACGGCAGATGGCAGGATCGCGCGCTACATGCCGGGCGTCGCGTTCCCGCCGCAGGAGCTGCGGCTCGGTCTGGTCGAAGCTTCGTCCGATCGCATCGGAACGCTCACCGATCGGCTCTGGCTGCTCTGCTATCACTACGACCCGTCGACCGGCCGCTACAGCTTGCTCGTCGAAGCCATTCTGCGACTCGCAGGACTTGCGACGGTCGCATCGCTGGGCGGCTTGATCCTGCTGCTCCTCTGGCGCGAACGCGCGCGACGGCGCGCGGCGAGCACGCCGTGAACGCCCTGTTTCCCTGGACACCGGCCGCATCGCCGCTCGCCGGCAAGGTGGACGTCCTGCTGGGGGCTCTCACCGCGCTCACCGGTGGTGTGGCCGTGACGATCATCGCGCTCATCATCGTGTTCTGCCTGCGCTATCGCCACAACACCAAGGCCGATCGCACACGCGCCCCGGCGGATCAGCGACACCGCGCCACGCGACGCATCGAGCTGGCCTGGACGATCATCCCGTTGCTGCTGTTCCTCGGCGTCTTCGTGTGGGCGGCGGATCTCTACTACCAGCAGCACGCGCCTCCTCCGGATGCGCAGCAAGTGTTCATCGTCGCGAAGCAGTGGATGTGGAAGGTTCAACACGCCGACGGCCGACGCGAGATCGACCAGTTGCACGTGCCGCGCGGCTATCCGATCAAGCTGGTGATGACGTCGCAAGACGTGATCCACAGCTTCTTCGTCCCCGCGTTCCGTACCAAACAGGACGTGCTTCCAGGCCGGTACACGACACTGTGGTTCACCGCGGAGCGTGCCGGGCGCTTCCACCTGTTCTGCACCGAGTACTGCGGCACCGATCACTCGCGCATGACCGGTGACATCGTCGTCATGGAACCCGAGGAGTACACGCGCTGGCTCGCCTCCGGGCCCGCGCAGCAAACGCTCGCCGCGCGCGGAGAACAGCTGTTCCGCACGCTCGGCTGCAGCGGCTGCCATGGCGCGTCCGCGACCGTGCACGCGCCGCCTCTCGAATCGCTCTACGGCCGCCCGGTCGCGCTCGCAAGCGGTGGCACCGTGATCGCCGACGAGCTCTACATCCGCGATTCGATCCTGATTCCGACGAAGGACGTCGCCGCCGGCTACTCGCCCATCATGCCGTCCTTCGCCGGACAGGTGAGCGAAGAGCAGATTCTCGAGCTCATCGCGTACATCGAGTCGCTGCGCGACTCGCAAGGCTCGCCGCCATGAACACGATCGCCGCCCCGCTGCTGCCACCTTCGGAACGTCCGGACAGCTACCTGTCCGCCGGCTACTCGGTGCGCTCCTGGCTGCTCACGCACGATCACAAGCGCATCGCCATTCTGTTCGCGGTGTCGATCACGCTGCTGTTCTTCGTCGGCGGCACGGCCGCGGCGCTCATCCGGATCGAGCTCATCACGCCGGCCGGCGATCTGGTCTCGGCCGAGACGTACAACAAGCTCTTCACCATGCACGGCGTGATCATGGTGTGGTTCTTCCTGATCCCGTCCATCCCCGCCACGCTCGGCAATTTCCTGATCCCGCTCATGATCGGCGCGCGCGATCTCGCCTTCCCGCGCCTGAACCTCTTGAGCTGGTATCTCTACCTCGCCGGCGCCGTCGTCACGATCGGTGCGCTGCTCGCCGGCGGGGTCGACACGGGCTGGACGTTCTACACGCCGTTCTCGACGCTGTTCTCGAACACCTACGTCATTGCGGCGGTGGCGGGCGTCTTCATCGTCGGTTTCTCGTCGATCCTGACCGGGCTCAACATCATCGTCACGGTGCACGAGCTGCGCGCGCCGGGCATGACGTGGTTTCGCTTGCCGCTCTTCGTCTGGGCGATCTACGCGACCTCGGTCATCCTCGTGCTCGCCACGCCCGTGCTGGCCATGACGCTCAGCCTCATGGCGTTCGAGCGCATCTTCCGCATCGGCATCTTCGATCCGCAGCTCGGCGGTGATCCGCTGCTGTTCCAGCATCTGTTCTGGTTCTACTCCCACCCCGCGGTGTACATCATGGTGCTCCCGGGCATGGGAGTCGTCAGCGAGATCATCACGTGCTTCGCGCGCAAGCGGATCTTCGGCTATCGCATGATGGCCTACGCCATTCTCGCCATCGCGGTCATCGGTTTCCTCGTGTGGGGCCATCACATGTTCGTGTCCGGGCAGTCGGTGTACGCGGGCATGGTGTTCTCGGTGCTGAGCTACCTCGTCGCGATCCCTTCCGCGATCAAGGTCTTCAACTGGACCGCGACGCTCTACAAGGGCTCGATTCATTTCGAGGCGCCCATGCTGTACACGCTCGGTTTCGTCGGGCTGTTCATGCTCGGCGGGCTGACCGGCCTCTTTCTCGCCGCGCTCGCGCTCGACGTGCATCTGACCGATACGTACTTCGTCATCGCGCATTTCCACTACATCATGGTGGGCGGCACGGTGCTTGCGTATCTCGGCGGCATTCACTACTGGTGGCCCAAGATCACCGGACGGCTCTACTCGGACGCGTGGGCGCGCTTCGCGGCCATCCTGATATTCGCGGGGTTCAACCTGACGTTCTTCCCGCAGTATCTGCTCGGCGTCGCGGGCATGCCGCGCCGGTATCACGAGTACGCGCCGGAGTTCCAGGTGCTGCACGTGCTCTCGTCGGCCGGCGCGTCGGTGCTCGCGCTGGGCTTTCTGTTGCCGCCTGTCTATCTGCTGTGGTCGCTCCGCCGAGGCGAGCACGCGACCGCAAACCCCTGGAATGCCAGCGGCCTCGAGTGGCGCACGAGCTCTCCTCCGCCCCAAGAGAACTTCAAGGAGATACCGGTGGTCACCGGGCCGCCGTACGACTACTCGCCGCAAGAAGGCGATTCGATGTTCGGGCAAGAAGCCCGCGAGCTCGGCGCCTCCGCGTCACGGTCCTGAGCACGATGTCATGAGCGGCATCGCTGAACAGTTCGAGGACGTGCGGCAGCAGGAACAGTCCGCACATCTCGGCATGTGGGTATTCCTCGCAACCGAAGTGCTGTTCTTCGGCGTGCTCTTCTTCGTGTACTCGGTGATGCGTGCACGGTATCCGGCGGACTTCGCGGCCGCCAGCCGCCACACCGACGTCGCGGTGGGCACGATCAACACGGCCATTCTCCTGACCAGCAGTTTCACGGTCGCGCTGGCCGTGCGCGCGAGCCAAATGCAGGCGGTGCGTCTCACGCGTCGGTGGCTGTGGGTCACCGCTGCGCTCGGAGCCGTGTTCCTCGCGCTGAAAGGCTACGAGTACTACAAGGACTATTCGGAGCATCTCATACCGGCATTCCGCTTCAGCTTCGAGGCCGCGCATGCGCGCGGCGCGGAGGTCTTCTTCGCGCTGTACTTCGCGACGACCGGTTTGCACGCCGTGCACCTCTGCATCGGCATCGCCGTTGTGCTGCTCATTGCGCGCAATGCGGCCCGCAACGAGCACGCCGTCGAGGTGGGCGGCCTCTACTGGCACTTCGTCGACATCGTCTGGATCTTTCTCTATCCCCTGCTCTACCTGGTCTCACGAGCATGAAACCCGCAGCGTTTCGCACTTACCTCTGGACCTGGCTCGCGTTGCTGGCGCTGCTCGCGCTGACGTTCGGCAGCGCCTATGTGCACATGGGCACGTTCAACCTGGTGGTAAACCTTGCCATCGCTGTGCTCAAGACGTTGCTCGTGATGATCGTGTTCATGGATCTGGCGCGGAGCACGTCGCTCGTGCGCCTCGCTGCCGCTGCAGGCTTCTTCTGGCTCGCATTGCTCGCAGGGCTCAGCCTGACGGACTTCCTGACGCGATCCTGACGTTCAGTTCGAACTGAACGCTCCAAACGCCCGCGGCATGGTCCTTGCGGCGGTTCACACGAAACCGAGAGGAACCGCAACATGGCCACGCGAACCGCCGCGGACGTACTCATCGACACCCTCTGCGACTGGGGCGTGCAGGTCGTCTTCGGGCTGCCCGGCGACGGGATCAACGGCATCATGGAGGCGCTGCGCCGGCGCCAGGATCGAGTGCGCTTCGTGCAGGTACGGCACGAGGAGTCTGCGGCGTTCATGGCCTGCGCCTACGCCAAGCTCACCGGCAAGCTCGGCGTGTGCCTCGCGACGTCGGGACCCGGCGGCGTGCATCTGCTCAATGGCCTCTACGACGCGAAGCTCGATGGCCAGCCGGTGCTCGCGATCACCGGCCTGCAGTATCACGATCTGTTGCACACGATGCAGCAGCAGGATGTCGAGCTCGACAAGCTCTACATGGACGTCGCCGTCTACAACTCGCGTGTGATGGGCCCCGCGCATGTGCGCAACGTCACCGAGCTCGCCTGCCGCGCAGCACTTGCTTATCGCGGCGTCGCGCACGTCACCGTACCGAAGGACATGCAAGACCTGAGCGTGCAGCACGACGAGCGCTCGAAGCGCAACGTGCCGGGTCATGGCTCCGATGTCTTTGCGCCGATTCCACGTCTACCCGACGAAGCGGGTCTACAACGAGCGGCCGACGTTCTGAACGCCGGCAAGCGCATCGTCATCATGGCCGGACGCGGCGCCATCGGCGCGGGCGCGGAGCTGGAGGAGACCGCGAATCGGCTCGGCGCCGTCATCGTCAAGCCGCTGCTGGGCAAGGCCGCCGTGCCCGACGATTCGCCGTTCACGACCGGGTCGGTCGGGCTCGTCGGAACCAAGCCCTCACAGGAAGCGCTGGAACGCTGCGACACGCTCTTCATCGTCGGCAGCAGCTTCCCGTACATCGAGTTCTACCCGGAGCCGGGGCAGGCGCGCGCCGTGCAGATCGACATCGATCCGCTGCGCATCGGTCTGCGCTATCCGATCGAGGTCGCGCTCGTAGGCGATGCGCTGGCGACGTTGCGGCATCTGCTCCCGTTGTTGAAACGGAACGAGAACCGCGACTTCCTGACGAGCGCGCAGAAGGGAATGGCCGAATGGCGCGAGCGCATGCAGGAGCGCGCCACTCGCCGCGACAAGCCGATGAAGCCGCAGGTCGTCGCTCACGAGCTGGGCCGCCTGCTGCGCAATGACGCCATCTTCACCGCCGACTCGGGCACCGCGGCGACCTGGTACGCGCGCCACATCCCTGTGCGCGCTGGTCAGATGTGTACGCTCTCCGGCAATCTCGCGACGATGGCGAATGGCTTCCCGTACGCGATCGCGGCGCAGATCGCGTATCCGGAGCGACAGTGCGTCGCCTTCGTCGGCGACGGCGCATTCACGATGCTGATGGGCGACTTCGTGACATGCGTGAAATACAAGCTGCCGGTGAAGGTCGTCATCCTGAAGAACAACTCGCTGGGCCAGATCAAGTGGGAGCAGATCGGCATGGAGGGCAACCCCGAATTCGGCTGCGACCTGCAACCGATCGACTTCGCCGCGTTCGCGCGAGCGTGCGGCGGCGTCGGCTACACGATCGACGATCCGGCCGCGTGCGGCAGCATGCTCGAGCGGGCGCTGAACGAGCCCGGGCCGGTCGTGATCGAAGCCGTGATCGATCCGAACGAGCCACCGCTGCCGCCGAAGATCACGTTCGAACAGGCGAAGAACTTCGCCGAAGCCCTTGCGCGCGGCACTGCGGAGCGCGGCAAGATCGCGCTCACGGTGATGTCGGACAAGGTGCGCGAGCTCATCTGAGAGCGCGATGCGCATGAGGTTCGCTCCCCGCATCGCGCACCTCGCCGTGAACGTGTATCGCATCCCGACCGACGCGCCCGAGTCGGACGGGACGTTCGAGTGGAGCGCGACGACCGTCGTCGTGGTGCGCGCTCGCGCCGCGAATCAGGAAGGTCTCGGCTACACGTACGCGAGCCGCGCCGCCGGCGTGCTCATCGAGGAGCTGCTCGCCGAGAGCGTTCGCGGTCGCGACGCTCTCGATGTGCAAGGTTGCTGGGACGCGATGGTGCATGCCGTTCGCAATCAGGGGCGGCCGGGCATCGCGTCCATGGCCATCGCCGCGGTGGACACTGCGCTCTGGGATCTGAAAGCGCACATCGTGGAGCTACCACTGGCGCAGCTTCTTGGCGCGACGCGTGCGCGCGTTCCGATCTACGGCAGTGGCGGCTTCACGTCATATGGGCTCGACCAGCTGGCCGATCAGCTGGGCGACTGGGCGCGCGCCGGTGTGACGCGTGTGAAGATGAAGGTCGGCCGCGATCCCGCTGCGGACCTCGAACGGGTGCGCACCGCGCGCGACGCGATCGGCAGTGCGACCGAGCTGTTCGTCGACGCCAACGGTGCGTATTCGCGCAAGCAGGCGCTCGCGTTCGCCGATGAATTCGCCGACATCGACGTGCGCTGGTTCGAGGAGCCGGTCTCCTCGGACGATCTCGACGGCTTGCACCTGCTGCGTGACCGCGCACCCGCGGACATGGACATCGCCGCGGGCGAATACGGCTACGACCCGTTCTACTTTCGACGCATGCTCGACGCGAACGCCGTGGATGTCCTGCAGGCCGACGCAACGAGATGCGGCGGAATCACGGGCTTTCTGCAGGCGGATGCGCTGTGCACCGCGCGAGGGATGCCGCTCTCTGCGCACTGCGCCCCCGCTCTGCACCTGCATCCCTGCTGCTGCGCGCACTCGCTGCGCCATCTCGAATACTTTCACGATCACGTCCGCATCGAGCAGATGATCTTCGACGGCGCGGTCCAACCGGAGAACGGCGCGCTCGCGCCGGACCTCGCGCGCCCGGGTCACGGCCTGACGCTGCGCGAGGCCGACGCCGCACGTTTCGCGATATGAAACCACAACAGACCCCCGCAACTTTTTCGGCGAGTCGCGCTCACACGCTGGCCGCCGCCCTCGCGCGCCGTGTGAGCGGCGAAGTGCGCTTCGACGACGGCAGCCGCGCGCTGTACGCCACCGACGCCTCGAACTATCGCCAAACTCCCATCGGCGTCGTGATCCCGCGCACTGTCGACGACATCGTGGCGACCGTCGCCGCCTGTCGCGAATACGATGCCCCCGTGCTCCCGCGCGGGGGCGGGACGAGTCTCGCGGGACAATGCTGCAACGTCGCGGTCGTCATCGACACGTCGAAGTATCTCCGCGACGTCGTCGAGCTGGACCCGGCGGGTCGCCGTGCGCGGGTGCAGCCGGGTTGTGTGCTCGATCATCTGCGAGACGCCGCAGAACGCTACCACCTCACGTTCGGGCCGGACCCGGCCACGCACGATCACAACACGCTCGGCGGCATGCTGGGCAACAACTCGTGCGGTGTACATTCCGTGATGGCGGGCCGAACGTCCGACAACGTCCACTCGCTCGACGTGCTCTGCTACGACGGCACCCGAATGACGGTGGGCGCGACTTCCGAACAGGAGCTCGAGAGCATCATCGCCGCCGGTGGCCGGCGCGGCGCGATCTACGCCGGGCTGCGGGACCTCCGCGATCGTTACGCCGATCTCATCCGCAAGCGCTTTCCGCACATTCCGCGGCGCGTCTCCGGGTTCGGGCTCGACGAGCTCCTGCCGGAGAACGGCTTTCACGTCGCGCGCGCGCTCGTCGGCACCGAGGCGAGCTGTGTCACGATCCTCGAAGCCGAGCTGCAACTCGTGCCGAGTCCGAGCAGCCGCGTGCTGCTGATGCTGGGCTTTCCCGACGTGTACAGCGCTGCCGACGCGGTGCCGCGCGTCATGGAGACGCATCCCATCGGAGTCGAAGGGCTCGATCGACGGCTCATCGATCACATGCGTCGCAAGCACCTGCACGAGGACGACGCGCAGCTGCTGCCCAAAGGCGCGGGCTGGCTCATGGTGGAGATGGGCGCGGATACTTACCAGGAAGCGGTCGAGCACGCGAAGCAGGCGGAAGCCGCACTCACGGCCGGACCGCATGCGCCCGCAGCGCGGCTCCTGTGCTCGCACGAACAGCAGGCGAAGCTATGGGAGCTGCGCGAAGCGGGCCTCGGCGCGACGGCTTTCGTCCCGGGCCAGGCCGATACCTGGACGGGCTGGGAAGACTCCGCGGTGCCACCCGATCGGCTCGGCGACTATCTGCGCGACTTCCGCAAGCTGCTGCTGCGCTATCAGTACGAGGGCGCGTTCTACGGCCATTTCGGTCAGGGCATCCTGCACACCCGCATCACGTTCGACTTGCAGAGCGAACCCGGCGTGCGCAAGTGGCGCGAGTTCCTCGACGAGGCCGCGGATCTGGTCGTGCGCTATGGCGGCTCGCTCTCGGGCGAGCACGGCGACGGTCAGCAGCGCGCGCGCCTGCTGTCGAAGATGTACGGCGACGAGCTGGTGCAGGCGTTCCGCGAGTTCAAGGCGCTGTGGGACCCCCTCGGCCGCATGAATCCAGGCAAGGCGATCGACTCCTACCCGATCACCTCGGACCTCAGATTGCAGGTGCCCGAAGTGCCGCTCGTGCCGCGCGCGCAGTTCGCGTATCGCCAGGATCACGGCAGCTTCGCACACGCCACGCTCCGCTGTGTCGGCGTGGGCGAGTGCCGTCGCACGGCCGGCGGTCTCATGTGCCCCAGCTACATGGTGACGCGCGAGGAGAAGCACTCGACGCGCGGACGCGCGCGTCTGCTCTTCGAGATGATGCACGAAGGCGCGCTCCGCAAGGGCTGGCACAGCGACGCGGTCCACGATGCGCTCGACCTCTGCTTCGCGTGCAAGGGCTGCAAGCACGACTGTCCGGTCAACGTGGACATGGCGACGTACAAGGCGGAATTTCATGCGCATTATTACAAAGGCCGCCTGCGCCCCCGCTCCGCCTACGCGTTCGGTCTCATCTACTGGTGGGCGCGCGCCGCCTCTCACATGCCGCAACTCGTGAACGCGGTGAGCCAATCGCGGTGGGGCGGATCGGCCCTCAAGGCGATGGCGGACATCGCCGAGCCGCGCCGCCTGCCGCGGTTTGCCGTGCGACCGTTCACGACGGCGTACACCAAGGAAATTCCCGAGCGCGGCGAGCGCCCGGTGCTGTTGTGGCCCGACACTTTCAACAACTATCTCGATCCCGACACGCTGCACGCTGCCGTCGAGGTGCTGCGCGCGGCGGGCTACGCGCCGATCGTTCCGCATCGGCGGCTGTGTTGCGGCCGGCCTCTCTACGCGTGGGGCTGGGTGCCCCGCGCACGACGGCTGCTGTCTCAAGTGCTGCACGAGATCGATCACTGGATCGCGGCCGACATCCCGCTCGTCGGGCTCGAGCCCGCGTGCGTCAGCGCGCTGCGCGATGAGTTACTCGAGCTATTCCCCGCCGACGAGCGCGCGCAGCGTCTCGCGCGCAACACGTGGCTGCTCAGCGAGTTTCTCGAGCGCGCCAACTACGAGCCGCCGCGGTTCGACGAGCGCGCCGTCGTTCATCTTCACTGCCATCACCGCTCCGTGCTGAACGCCGACGCGGAGTCCGCCGTGCTGAAACGCCTCGGGATGCAGTTCGACGTGCTCGATTCGGGCTGCTGCGGCATGGCCGGCGAGTTCGGATTCGAGGCGCGGCACTACGAGGTGTCGCGGCAGGCGGGCGAGCGGGTGCTGTTCCCCGCCATCCGTGCCGCCTCGCCGGACACCCTGATCATTGCGGACGGCTATAGCTGTCGTGAACAGATCCGTCAGGAAACGCCCCGGCAAGCGCTCCACCTGTCGCAAGTGCTCCGCGCAGCCCATCGGCACTAGCGCCGCGCCAGTTGTACGGGTTGGTCAACAAGCGGTACCGCGTGCCGCGGCCGTCCACGAAAGTGCGGCACCAAATCTCGGTGAGCAGCAGCGTCCACACGCGATAGAACTGCTCTTGGCGGGCACGGCGGCGCGCCGGCTCGCCCAACAGGCGCGCGACATCTTCGGGATCGAAGAGACCGCGCGTGCGTACGCTATCGGGCCCGAGCAGCTCGCTCGCCATGGCATTCACGATGAGCCACAGCCGCCGGTCCTGCTTGATGCGGATCATGCCCTTGCGTCGCAAGGCGAAGCGCTCCGGAAGAAAGCCGCTCGCGGCGCGGCGCAGAATGTACTTGCGCTGCCGACCGCGGATCTTGAGGCGATCCGGAATGCGAAACGCGCAGCGCGCGACCCGCTCGTCATGGAACAGCGAGGCGAAGCGCACGCCCGCGCGAGCATGCAGGCGCTCCATCGCGGCCACTTCGGTCGGGTGCTGCAAAGCCTCCAGCAGCGCGGTATTGAGCGGCTCTTCCTCGGCGAGGTGCAAGAAGGCTTCGTCCGCTGCACTCACCGCGCCGAGGACGCGCGGTGGGCGCACGCACCTGCCTCGATAGTAAGCCGCCATGAGCATGCGCGCGGCAAGGGACTCCGGCATGACACCGGTCTGCGTGTAGTTGTAGAACTCGGTCAGCGGTGCGCGCGCGAACGGCAGTGTCGCCGCCATCTTGATGAGCAGGTGGCGCGGCATGCCGCCGAACAGCACGTCGGACATGTGTCCGTAGAGCACCAGCGGAACTTCGGCGGCGGCTTCCTGCGCGAGCACGTGATACACGAGCATCTCTTCGCGCGCGCACGGATCTTCCATGGCCCAGACCAGATCCGGCAGCAGGCGCGGCAGATCGTCCGGCGCGAGAATGATCTCGCGATGGATCGTGCCGAAGTGGCGTGCGGATTCCGCGGCCAGCGCAAGGTCCGGATCGTCCGGATCGAAGCTCGCGATGTACGTGTGGATCGGAATGCGCGGCGCCACTGCGCGCACTGCGCCGAGCGTGACCGTCGAGTCGAGGCCGGCGCTCAGCGCGATGCCGATTCGATCGCAACCCGCCACGACGCTGGTCGCCGCCGCGAGCAAGGCCTCGCGCAGCTCGCCCGCGAGCCGATCTTCCGGCTCGTCCAGGCGCAGATCCAATTCGAGCGGCGAATAGCAGTGCGCTTCATACGAAGCGCCGGCGATGCGCACCATCTGCCCGGGCGCAACGGGATGCACATTGGCCAGCAGTGCGCGGCCGGCGGGTAAATATTTCGTACGCTGCAGGTAATCGATGCTCTGCGAATCGAGTTGCGTTTTCAGATCGGGCAGCCCGAGCAGCGCGCGATACTCCGACGCGAAGACCCAACGATCCCGCACGCGCGCGAAATACAGCGGCTGCACCGACCAGCGATCCACCGCGAGCAGCAGCGAACCGGTCGTGGCATCGTAGAGCGCGAGCGCAAATTGGCCGTTCAGCATCGCGAGTGCCTGCGCGCCCGCAGCCCGATAGAGCTTCCACACGAGCGCCGCGTCGGAGTGCTGCGCCACTGCCGTCGCATCGAGCCCGAGCTGGGACCCGAGGGCCTCGCGATCGAGGAGCGAGCCGGCAAAGGTCACCGGCACCTGTGCCGTGTCCTTGGCGGTGTTCGACTCGCCGCGCGAGCCGAAGCACAGGTGGGGTGCCGGCGCCCAGATGTCCTCGTGTACTCCCCGATGCGCCAGACGCATTCCAACCTGCTGGGCTTCCCAGCGCTCGAATGGCCCCATGAACCCCCATATCGCGCTCATGTTCTGCCCCCCGAGTGGGTGACCGTCTCCATCCTCAAGCCTTGGCGATCCCGCCCTGCGCCGCCGGGCGCCGCCGTTTCAGCACACCGCCGAGCCCCGCCCGCAACAGGCTCAACGCCGGCATCGGATCCGATAGCGACGCCACCGCGCACACCTTGCGGTGCAAATACGGTGCGACGTAGTCGCGAGCCGCCCGCGGCCCGCGGCAGAGCGCACCGAAAGCGCCGAGAAGATCGCGCTCCTCGTCGATCCAGAAGAGCTCCGACCTCGGTTGCGCACGCGCCGACGGTAGCGGCATCCCGCGAGCGGCGCGGTAACTGAGATAGGGAAAGTCGATGCCGCATGCCGTAGCGAGGCTCCCGGAGTAGTTGTGCCGGGCGTTCACTTCCATCAGCTTGTAGACATCGTCGCGGACGTCGCGCTTGAACTCCATGCAGGAGAAGCCATTCAGCTCGAGCGCTGCGGTCATGCGCCGGCCGGCCTCCATCACCTCGGCGATGCATGCACTGCGTACGACAGTGGGGAAGCCGATGGCCGTGGGCTTCAGGCGCACCTTGTGCGCCGTGAACTCCTGCACGGGGCGCCCGTGTACGCAGAACGAATTGTAGTTCGCGCCGCACGTATCCGGACCGGGGATGAGCTCGCACAGCAAGAGCTCGCCGCCGTAACCCATCGCACGGCGGATACCGCTTTCCAATTCGGCCTCGGAGCGCAGCACCCACATCTTGCAGCCGAAGCGCCTGAAGAACAGATGACTCACCGCCGGCTTCAGTAAGCACGGATAGCCGATCTCGCGCGCGAACGTCAGAGCCGCACTCGCGTCACGTACCCTGTGCAGCCTCGGATAAGGCACACCGGCCGCGTGCGCGATCGCATACGTGTGCTGCTTCTCGATAAGTTTCTGCACGAGCTCCCAGCGCTCCGCCACGATCCGGTAGTGTTCCACGAGCGAGTGCCGGTGCCTGGCGATCGCGACGAGGCTAGCATCGTCGCTCGGGAAGAGCACCGCGCCTCGCAGGCCGCGCTGCGCCGCGCGAGTGAGCGAGGCGACGAATGCATGTTCGCTTTCGGCCGGATCGGGCACCACGATGGTCCCTTTCACATAGCGAGAAGACCGGCCGATCTGCCCTGGTCCGTACGTCAGCCCCACGATGGGTACACCGCGCGCGCCGAGCGCACGAATGATCGCGAGCCCCGCCTTGGAGCAACCTGCGACTACGGCCGGAACACTGGGCGTCATCTCTCAGCTCTTTGCTTCCGCGTTTTCGAGGCCGACCGGGCAGCAACTTTCATACGTATGTTCAGCGCACGTGCGCGAATTGATGCAGATCAAGCAGCCACGGAACGTCGAATGTCGGACGCCACGAGCGCTCGCGTCAGTTCGCTGTAGGTCCTATTGACGCCGCCTCCGTTGCGTGCCCCGCCGGGTTGCGCGACGCCGACGATATGCCGAGCCGGCGGATCGCCTGTACCGCGAGCACGGATGCGCCGGTCGCGTGGATGAGCCATCCCGCTGCCAACCCATACACGACGCCGACGAGCCCGGCTTTGCGCGCGGCGATCGCGCAGCCGACCGCGCACAGCACGGCGAGGCACCCGCTCAGCGTGAGATAGGTGAGCTCGCGAGGCGAGGCGAGCGCGGTGGCCGCTGCGCTCGCAAGTCCATCCCACACGCGCGCGAATCCCGCCGCCACGATGGCCGCGATCAATCCGGAGGAAATGTCGTATCGGCCACCGAGCACGTGCGCGGCGATGAGCGGCATTGCGATCACGACACCCGCCGCGGAGATCGTGCTCACCGCCGCCATGAGGGCCCCCTCGTGGCGAATCAATTTGCGCGCGGCGGCGGCGTCGTTGCAGGCGCGTATGCGCGGCAACAACGCGAAGCCCGCTCCGGTCTGGAGCATGCGGAAGGGCGAGCCGACCACCGCGGCGGCGACCGAGTACGTCGCCAGATCCTGAAGCGACAGCACGCGCGGGATGAGCAGCCGGTCGAGCTGATACATGACGGAGAGCGCCAACGCCCCCGCGACGATGGTGAGACCTTCTCGCATCAGCGCAGGCGTGAAGACCGGCTTCGAACCCGCGTGCCCGTCCTGCCAGCCGACGCGCCAGCCGATCAGCGCCGTGATCGCATAGCCGACGGCGAGCACGGTCGCAACGCTTGCCGCACTGCGACTTCCGATCGCGATCAGGAACAGTACGCTCGCGAGCAATACCCAGTTGTGGATCTGCGTCAGCAGCAGCGACGCGCCGAATGCCTGCCGGGATTGAAACAGGGTCGCAGCCACGCGATTCGTCGCCGCCAGCACCACGGTGAAGGCGAGGAGCGCCACAAGCTCCGCCCGCAGCTGATAGATCGCCGCCGCGGCACCGGCAATCGCGATGCTCACGAGCGCGGCCCCGAGCAGGCTGCGCGCCAGCAACCCGGCGCTCGCGACGAATCGATAACGGATCATCAGCGTCGGCCAGCCCAGCGGCCCGAGCGTGATGCCGAGCTGAGTGAGCGCGAGGACGAGCGCGACCGCGGCGTACTCCTCGGCGGGAAGCACGCGCGCGAGCGCGATATTGCCGAGTGCGGCACCCACGCCGCCCAGCGCAAAGGACATGGCCGCAACGAGAGCCGGCGAGCGGCGCACCGCGAAACGCGTCGGCAAGCGGAGCCGCGCAACTCTCATGTGGCTCCTTCGGATGCGGCCAGGCGGAACCTCAGCGCTTCAGCAAACTGGATTCCCAACCGGCCGGCACGCGGCTTGGGACTCGGCGCCGGACGAGCGCCGACCATGCGATCACGGGCCGAGAGAGCGCATTGCCTCGATGAAGAGGGACACGAGCGTGTGCGGCGCGCCCCTCTCCGCATGGCCGAGCTCGGCGACGGCCGGCAGTGAAGGCTGTCTCAGGACAAGTCGGCCGCAATCCGATCCGCGACTCGACCGAGCACGACGCTCATCGCGCGCGCCTGATCCGCGGCATCGCCCGAGCGCGCGGGCTCCGCGAGCTCGACTTCATGCCGTGCGCGCGGCTCATCGCGTCCGCTGTCGAAGAACGAATAGCTGCCGGTGAACACCACCGCACCGCTCGGCTCCGTCTCGAAGCGCAGAATGTCCACGACAACGGCGATCGTTCCGGGCGGCGCCGGCGCGTCCGGCAGAATCACGTGCTCCGCGCCCAGTCGCGTGACCAAGTCCTGCGTCAGGACCGTTCTGATCATGTCCGCGAGCGGCGCGGCCCAACGCTCCTGCCCGCTCAGGGTGACGCGATTGGCTTCGCTCTGCTGTACCACCTCGCGACGATCGAGAAGCCGCGGAATGTGCACGGCGACGACCTTCACCAACGCCTGCGTTGCCGGCTGCGATGCCGCCGGCTCGACGGCGTCCAGCTTGAAAAAGCGCACCGGCGGGCTCGAACCGCAGGCGACGACCAGTGCGGCGAGAGCGAGCACGGCGGTCGTGCGTTCCCTGCGCATCTAGTCGGATCGCCCTCTCAGGAGGCTTTCGGGATGCTGATCGAGATAGTCGGCAAGCGATCTGACCGCGCGCGCCGCGTCCGTCAGCTCGCGCAGCGATTGCTGCAGATTGCCGTTCGGCGAAGTGGGGGCGGCACCCATCGTGCTGCGCGCGGCAGCGACCGTCGTCTCCATCTCGTTCGCGGTCTTGCGCAAACTCTCCGCGGCCTCGCGTGCGCTCTCGAGCGTCGGAGCGACCTTGGGACCCGCGACATGCAAGGTGTTGTCGAGCTCGGTGAGCGCGGCGTCGAGGTGTCGGATGCTCGCGTCGAGCTGCGGCGATCCCGCGAGCCTGCGCACGCGTTCGGTGATGACGCGAACGTTCTCCGCGATCTCGCCGATGGGCACATGGCTGGCTTGCGCAAGAAGCTGGTCGAAGGCCTGCCCGCCGGCGGCAGGAATGCGCGGGTAGCGATCTCCGGCACGCAGGGTCTCGGTGCTCTGCGCCTCGGAAGGCAGCATGTCGAGCAAGATCGCGGTGCCGCCGATGAGAGGCGGCGTGCGCACAAGCCGTGCGCGCAATCCATGGCGCACGAGCTCGTCGAGCGCAGTGCTCATCAGCGCTCCCCAGTCGCGATCGGCCGCAGCTCGCGCACCGCGAATGTGAAAGCGCGTCGGATCGAGCACCACGACGACGGGCGTGCTCACCTTGCCCGTCGCGGCATCCGTCACGAGCTCCGTCCTGGCGACCTCGCCCACCTTGAAGCCGCGCAGCGTGACCGGCGCGCCCGCCTCGAGGTCCCCGACCGAACCGTCGAACGAGATTTCGTACGAGACGCGCACCGCGAGTGGGTCCGGCGCGCGTCCCAAGCGGCCCTCGAACCGGCGCGTCGGCGTGCCGCGGCCGGCAACGAGCACGATCTTGGGTCCGGAGACGATCGCGCCGAGCGACGCCGGGTCCGCAAAGCTCGGGTGCGCGCCCTCGAGATAGAAGCGACTGCCCGTCGTGAGATACGGCGCCATGTTCTTGTCCATGTCGAAATGCGCGATGACATGGAAGCCGTCCGCATCCAGTTTGAGGCGGGTCAACGTGCCCACGTCCAGACCCCGATGCAGCACGTGGGTGCTGCCCACTTTCATCTCCGCCGCATCCTCGAAGCGCACGGCGACATCGATGCCGCGCGCGCTGAGCGCACGCACGAGAAGCCACGCCATGATGCCGACGGCCGCGAGCGGCACCGCCCAGATCCATCCGGGCCACTGGCTCCTGTAGGTGAGCGCCACGGCGCGCTCGGGTGGGGGCGAGCCATTTTGATTGCCGTTCATGAGCGACGCGCGAGCCCGGCGTCCCACAGCATGCGTGGGTCGAAGGCGCGGCTCGCCAGCATGGTCAGCGTGACGACGAGGATGAACGCCGTCGCTCCGCCGGATGCGCCCGCCGTCGCGAGCGCGCCGAACTGCAGCAGAGGCGCGAACACGGCGATGGTGAACACGTCGATGTTCGACCAGCGCCCGATCTCGTCGATGAGCCGATAGAGGCGCGTCTTCCGGCGCAGATGATGCGGCGAGCCCCGCCGCACCGAGAGCAGGAGCCAGCCGAGCCCCGCGAGCTTGAGCAACGGGATGGTGATGCTGGTGCAAAAGATCAGAACACCGAGCGGCCAGAGCCCGGCGCGAAAGAGGTCCGCGATGCCGTCGACGATGCGATGATCGACACGCTCGCCGAGCTGCAGGTCCGTGCTCATCGGAAACACATTGGCGGGCACGTAGAGAACGAGCCCGGCGATCACGAGCGCGGTCGTGCGAATGAGCGCATCGGGCTTGCGTCCATGGAGCCGCAAGCCGCACCGCGGGCACGGCTGCGTATGCATCTCGACCGGCTGCACCAGCTCGCAGGCCGTGCACGCAACCGCTTGCGCGGGCGCGAACGTCGGCTCCGGACTGATTGCACGCCACACGGCTCGTCTGTCGAGCGTGGCTTGCGTGAGCATGGCGAGTATCGCGGCGAAGATGATGCAAATGCCGCCCGGATCCACGGTCACATCGGCTGTTGCCGCGAGCCGGCTGTATCCGACGGCGCAGCCGATGAGGAACACGTCGGGCATGGCCCACGGTGCGAGCCAGTGGCTCCAGCGAAACGCCGGCCCGAGCCAGCGCTTGCGCAACCCGAGGCGCAGGCACGTGAGCGTCGCGCTGAGCACAGTGAAACGCGCTAGCGGGAATACGATGGCGCAGGCGCCAACCAACCCGGCAAGCAGAACCCAGTGCTGATCCCACATGACGCGCACGCCCGATGCCATGCGACTCTCGCGCGTCATCCCCAGAATCGATACGTGCATCAGCGGCAGGATGTTGGCGGGAATCAGCAGGCCGAGCGTGCCGAGGCTGCACAGCAAGGCGGCATCGAGACTGTGGCCGCTCGTCCGTTCCAGCCGTTTGCCGCACAACGCGCACAACGCTACGGCTCGCGCCGGCAGCTCAGGCGACTCCTGAAGCAAGCCGCAGTCGGAGCACGCCACCGTCACGATCCTGTACCTTACGCGGGACAATGGAGCCGCAATTCTCGATCCCGCCGCGAAGAGCAGCCCCGGCTGGATCAGCGGCGCAGCAATCCCACCTCGCGAAACCAGCCCACCGCGTCGCGGATCGCGAGGATGGGAGCACGCCACTGATACCCGAGCTCCTGCACCGCCCGCTCGCTGGAGAAGTACATCGGCTTGCGCGCCATTCGCACTGCCTCCACCGAGATCTGCGTCGTGCGGCCGACGATGCGTGCGGCCAGGTCGCACACGTGCGCAACGGGCAACACTGCCGCGTGCGGCAGCCGGATGCGAGGCGCGCGCGCATTCGCGGCGCCCGCAATGTCTGTCAGGAGCTGGGCGAGCGTCACGTTCTCGCCGCCGAGGATGTAGCGCTCGCCGCTTCGTCCGCGCTCGAACGCCAGCAGATGGCCCTCGGCGACGTCGTCGACGTGAACGACATTGAGCCCAGTATCCACGTACGCCGGGATGCGGCCCGCTGCGGCGTCGAGCACCATGCGACCGGTCGGCGTCGGCCGGCGATCGCGCGGGCCGATGGGCGTCGATGGATTCACGATCACGACGTCGTCGCCTTCAGCGGCGGCGGCCTGTGCCAGCATTTCGGCGAGGCACTTGGAACGCTTGTAGTGGCCGATCACCTTTTCGAGAAACAGCGGGTCGCATTCGCGACCTGCCCCACCGTCGGAGTCGACGCCGATCGTCGCGACACTGCTGGTCACGACCGATCGCGCCACACGCGCCTTGCGGGCTGCGCGCAGAACGTTTGCGGTTCCGTGCACGTTCACGCGATACATCTCCGCGCAGTCGTGAACGCCCAAGCGATAGTCCGCGGCCGTGTGAAACAGCGCATCGCAGCCGGCCATCGCCCGATCGAGCGACGACTCATCGGTCACGTCGCCGGTGACCAGGTCCACGGCCAGACCTTGCAGGTTGGCGAGATTGCTCTGCGGGCGCGCGAGAACGCGCACCTGCCAACCGTGTCGCAGGAGGGCTCGGACGACAGCCGAGCCGACGAAGCCCGTGCCGCCTGTGACGAGCGCAATCACGGCCGCGCGGGGGCCGGCCGTTGCGGCGCCAGTCCTGCACGGATTGCCGGCGTCTGTGCCATGGATGCGAGCGTTGCGCGCGCCGCGCGGTATCTGAAGCCCAATCGCACGAGCGCCGGCAGCTCGTGAGCGCGCACCACGCAGGTGAGCAGCGTGCGAACATCGATTCTGCTTGCGCCGCCCGCCGCTGCGATCGCGGCAAGGGGAATCGAGTCGGCCGCCGTGTCGACGATGACGCGCAGTACGATGAACGGCACGGCCAGACCGGACGCCACCTCCGCGACGGCGCCACTCTCCATGTCCACCGCGCGAGCCCCCGTTTCGCGAAAGGCACCGGCCTTCTCGGCGCACGTCCGCAGCACGCGCGGCGCGGCGAGAATCGTGCCGATGCAGGTCGCTCGATACTGCACGAGTTGTCTTGCGAGGGTTGCGTGCCACGTCAGACTGACCGGTACGCCACCCCCTCGCCTGTCGATGACTTCGACGGGAAGGAAGATCGTGCCGGCGGCCAGCGTCGGATCGAGCGCCCCTGCAAGACCCCAGCTGACGAGCGAGGTGGCGCCGACATCCACGAGCATGCGTGCCGCATCTGCGGCGCGCTCCTTGCCCATACCTGCGCACGCGAGCAGCGAGCCATCATGCAACCTGACCCATCGCTCGCCCGAGCGCAGTACGCCGAAATGGCGCGCCTCGCGCTCGAGCGCGCAAACGAATCCGACTGCGCTCAAGCGGCCACTCCTGCACACGCGTTGCGGTAGGCGGACAGCGCCCACAGCGGGAAGTAGGCGCAATACCCGTGGTACTTGAGATAGAACACGCGAGGAAAGCCCGGCGCCGTGAAATGCGGGTCGTCCCACAAGCCGTTCGACAACTGCGTGCGTACGAGAAATGCGGCGCCTCGTGCCACGGCAGCGGACGTGCCGCGCCCCGCTGCAATCAGTGCCAGCATGGCCCAAGCGGTTTGGAATGGCGTGCTCGCCGCGCCTGCGCCCCTCTCACTCGAGAGGTACGAGTCGTTGCTTTCGCCCCAGCCGCCATCGGCGTTCTGACGGGACTCGAGCCACGCGACCGCGCGGTTTACCGCCGGGTCCGTCGGGCTGATGCCCGCCTGCGCGAACGCCGTGAGCACCGACCACGTGCCGTAGATGTAGTTGGTACCCCAACGGCCAAACCACGAGCCCTCGCGCTCCTGATTCTCGCGGAGGAAGCGAATCGCTCGGCGGATCACCGGGATGTCTTGCTCGCGACCGACCCGCGCGAGCGCCGTGACGACGCGCGCCGTCACATCACTCGTCGGTGGATCGAGCAGCGCGCCGTGGTCGGCAAACGGGATCGCGTTGAGATACTCGTGCGTGTTGTCCACGTCGAACGCCGCGAATCCTCCGTTGCGGCTCTGCATGCCGACGAGCCAATCGAGCGCGCGGGCGATCGGTCGAGAGTAGCGCGCACGCTCCGGCGCATGATGCATGGCGAGCACCACGACCGCGGTGTCGTCGAGATCGGGATAGAACGAGTTCTCGAACTGAAAAGGCCAACCGCCGCCGCGCAGGTGCGGGCGCTTCACCTGCCAGTCGCCGGCGGCATCGAGGAGCTGGCGCGGCTCCAACCACGTCAGCGCTCGGGCAGCGCCGGCCAGCGCGCTCCCGCCTCCCGTCTTTTGCAATGCTAGCGCAGAAAGTGCCGTATCCCAGACGGCGGAGTTGCACGGCTGACAGTACGCAGTCTCCGCGTCCACGATGAGCAGTCGCTGGAGCGCACGCATCGCGGCTACACGCAGCGGATGCGATGGCGGATATCCGAGCACCGCCAGCGCTTCGAGCGCGTTCACCATTGCCGGGAAAATGGCGCCGAGCCCGGCTTCGCCGTTCAGACGTTCGCACATCCAGTCGTGCGCGCGGCGCATCGCCTTCTCGCGCAACCGCGCGGGAAACGCGGGCTCGAGGAGCCTGATCAGCCGATCGCCCCAGAAGCACAGCCTCGCGAGCACCGTGGCGTGTCGGCCTTCGCGCCGAAAATAGTGCCGCTCCTCGAAGGGTGGCGTCGTGAAGAGCTCCGCGATGCTCACTCTGCCCGGATTGCACGCGCGCGCCCGCCGCGAGCAGAGAATCAGCAGCGGCACCATCACCGTGCGCGACCAGTACGACACCTTGTACAGATGAAACGGAAACCACGCGGGCAGCAGCATCAGCTCGACCGGCAGGCACGGCGCTGCACGCCAGGGGACCTGCTCGAACATCGCCAGCAGGATCCGTGTGAAAACGTTCGCGTGCGCCGCGCCGCCGCGCTGGAGGATGGCGGCGCGCGCTTTCATCATGTGCGGGGCGTTGCAATCGTCTCCGGCGAGCTTCAACGCGAAGTACGACTTCACGCTGCAGCTCACATCGACGTCGCCGCCGTAGTAGAGCGGCCACCCGCCGTGCGGCAACTGCAAATCGCGCAGATACGCGGCGAGACGCGCCTGAAGCGGCGCGTCGATATCGCCGAGAAAGTGCATCATGATCACGTACTCGGCCGGGATCGTGCAGTCCGCCTCGAGCGGGAAATCCCAGTAGCCTTGCGGAGCCTGCAATCCGAGCAGGGCGTCGCGCGCGGCCTGAATCGCGCTTTGCAACGCATCGTCGCGCTCCGCCGCCTGAATGTGCGAATCCACGTTCACAGCCAATCATCCAGGTGCAGCACACCACTTTCCCCGGTCAGCGCGGCCGAACCGGACCGGTCGCTTCTGACCAACGGCAAGCCCTCTGCCGCCGTCTCGAAGAGCCGCACGAGCATGGCGTCGTTGCGCCCGGCCATGCGCGTCAGCGCTCGCACGAGGAACACCTCGCCGTGTGACACCTTCACGTCGGCGCCCGATGCGAACCAGGGATTCTCGTGAATTCGGCGGAGGGTCAGCACGGCCAGGCCGATCGCCCACAAGCAGAAGCCGCGAATCCCTTTCTCCTCGGGTGGAATCAGCAGCGTGAAGGCGAGCGCATCGCGCAGGTAGCCGTGCGCGATGCCGATGAGCTCGTCGAGCGCCGCGCAAAAACGATTATCCGCGCGACCGGGCCGCAGCCGCGCGAGCTCCACGCCGTGGCTGCCGAACACGTCGCGCGGCAACCAGCAGACGCCGCGTTGCCGATCCTCCCACTGGTCCTTGAGGATGTTGGTCATCTGCAAGCCCTGACCGAACGAGCGCGCGAGCGCGCTGAGCTCGGCCTGATGCACGTCGATCTCGGACGAGTATCCGCAGAACAGCTCCGTCAGCATCTCACCAACGACGCCGGCGACGTAGTAGCAATACGTGTCCAGGTCGCTCATGCGGTCGAGCCCGCGCAGGCTCGTGCGGCACTGAAAACGATGCATCCCCTCGCACATCACGTCGACACAATGGCGAATGGCCTCGCGCGCGCGGTCGTCCAACGCGCATGTCACGCGAACGACACGGGCCATGTTGCGCACCAGCTGACGCTCGCCCTGCAGCGTGCCCTCCGGAAGGCGCGCGGCGATCTCGCGGCCGAGCCGCTCGGGATCGCGACGGCCCGCGAGCGCATCGGCGAACTGGCGCAAGTAGGCGAGCGTGTCGTCGGACGCGAGCGGCAGCTCGTCCTCGATGGTGTCCGCGATCCTGCACGAGAGATACGCGTTCGATACTGCACAGCGCAGGCGCCCGGGCAACAGCGGAATCGTCAGCGCGAACGTGCGCGATACATGCGGCAGGATTCGATCCTGAAAATCGAGATCCGAAATGCTGGACTCGATATTGCTGACAGCTCGCGACATCCGGAGGACCACCGTGAGCCTCACCACTCACCGTGCCAACAAACCCGGCTCATCCGCGCGGGTTCCGGTGCTCCGCCGCAGCGAGCTCGAGTTGGCGAAATGGAGCGGAAGTCGAACATGAGCGCACGCACTGACGATTATCCTTTGTTAAGGCAGATCGACTCGCCGGCGGATCTGCGGCGTCTGGCGCCCGCCAAGCTGCCCGCGCTCGCCGGCGAGCTGCGCGAGTTCCTCATCAGAACGGTGAGCATGCGTGGCGGGCACTTCGCCGCGGGGCTCGGCACGGTCGAGCTCGCAATAGCGTTGCACTACGTGTTCGACACGCCACGCGACAAGCTCGTGTGGGATGTGGGGCATCAGGCGTACCCGCACAAAGTGCTGACCGGTCGCCGCGAGCAGCTGCACACGATCAAGCAAGCCGGCGGCCTCGCGCCGTTTCTCAAGCGCGCCGAGAGCCCCTACGACTGCTTCGGCGCGGGGCATTCGAGCACGTCCATCAGCGCCGCCCTTGCCTTCGCCATGGCAGCGCGTCTCACGGATTCCCCGTGCAACGTCGTGGCGGTCATCGGCGATGGCGCGCTCACAGCGGGCTTGGCGTTCGAGGCGCTGAATCACGCCGGCTCGCTGCCGGCGGACATGCTCGTCGTGCTGAACGACAACGACATGTCCATTTCCCAAAACGTCGGCGCGCTGTCGCGCTACTTCGCGCGCGCGCTCTCCTGCCGGCTCTATACGCACCTGCGCGAGAGCGGCAAGAAGATCCTGCGGCCGATGCCCGCGGTCTGGGAGCTCGCGCGCCGCTCGGAGCAGCACGCCAAGGGGATGGTGCTTCCCGGCACGCTCTTCGAGGAGCTCGGCTTCAACTACATCGGGCCGATCGACGGGCACGATCTCGGCGCGCTGCTCGGCACGTTGCGCAACCTGCGCCGGATGCGCGGACCGCGCCTGCTGCACGTCGTCACGCGCAAGGGCAAGGGCTACCCGCCGGCGGAGGCCGATCCGATCAAGTGGCACGGTCCGGGGCCGTTCGATCCGGTGACGGGCGTCATCTACAAAGAGCGCAGCGCCGGACCCACCTTCACGCAGGTCTTCGGTCGCTGGTTGTGCGATGTGGCGGAGCGCGATTCGCGAGTCGTCGGGATCACGCCGGCGATGCGCGAGGGCTCCGGGCTCGTGGAATTCTCGAAGCGCTTCCCCGAGCGCTACTTCGACACGGCGATCGCCGAGCAGCACGCCGTCACCTTCGCGGCGGGGCTCGCCGCGGAAGGGCTGCGCCCGGTCGTTGCGATCTACTCGACATTCCTGCAGCGCGCGTACGACCAGCTCATTCACGACGTGGCTCTGCAGCGCCTGCCGGTGGTGTTCGCCGTCGATCGCGCGGGCCTCGTCGGAGGCGACGGTGCCACGCACCAGGGCGCTTACGATCTCTCGTACTTGCGCTGTATTCCGAACATGCTCGTCATGGCGCCGGCCGACGAGAACGAATGCCGGCAGATGCTCTTCACGGCGCTGACGCTCGAGTGTCCCGCCGCGGTCCGCTATCCGCGCGGTACCGGATGCGGCGCGCGTGTCGAGCAAGAAATGAAGGCGCTCCCTGTCGGGCGCGGCGAGCTGCGGCGTGAAGGTGCCAGCGGGCTTGCGCTGCTCGTCTTCGGCACGCTGCTCGAAGCGGCGCTGCGCATCGGCGAGCGGCTCGACGCCACCGTCGTCAACATGCGCTTCGTCAAGCCGCTCGATGCGGATCTCGTGCGCGAGGTGGCGCAGCGGCACAGCGCCATCGTCACGATCGAAGAGAACGCCCGCGCCGGCGGCGCGGGATCGGCAGTCGGTGAGCTGCTGGATGCGATGGGATTCCTGATTCATTTCGTCTCGATCGGCATACCGGATCGCTTCATCGAGCACGGCTCGCGCGAGAGCTGCCTCGCCGATGCGGGGCTCGACCCCGCAGGACTCGGCGCGACCCTCGAGCGCTGGTGGGAAATGCACCGCCCACGCCATTTGCGTACGGCCAGCAGCGCGTAGAGATCTCAACTCGCGCGCGCGAGCAGCCAGTTGGCCAGCCCGCGCAGCGGTTCCGCTCTCGCGCCGAAGGGAACGAGCGCCTCCAGCGCCTGCTCGTGCAGCTGCGAGAGCCGCGCCTGCGACGCCTGCACTCCCAGCGTGGAGGGATACGTTGCCTTGCCGCGGCGCTCGTCGGCACCGGCGGCTTTCCCCATCACCGCCGGATCGCCCGTCACATCGAGCAGATCGTCTCGAATCTGGAACGCAAGCCCGATGCAGCTTGCGAATTCCGCCAGCTCGCTGAGCAGCTCGCGATCGAGCGTCGGCGCACACGCGGCGGCCATCAGCACACTGCAGCGGATCAGCGCACCGGTCTTGAGCGCGTGCATCGTCTCGAGCTGCGGGAGCGTGAGCTGCTTTCCCTCGGCGTCCACGTCGAGCGCCTGCCCGCCGGCCATGCCGCGGCTGCCGAGCGCTTCGGCGAGCAGCCGCACGAGGTGAATTCTCACCTTCGCCGAGTGCGGGAGCTTGCGCCCGTGAGCGAGCAGCTGAAACGCCAGGGACTGCAGCGCGTCTCCCACGAGCACCGCCGTCGCTTCGTCGTAAGCGACGTGGCAAGTGGGTCGACCGCGCCGCAGGTCGTCGTCGTCCATGGCCGGGAGATCGTCGTGCACGAGTGAGTACGCATGCACCAGCTCCACCGCGCAGGCCGCACTCTCGACGACCGATTCGTCGAGACCCACCGCCCGCGCCGTTGCGAACATGAGCAGAGGTCTCACCCGCTTGCCGCTCCCGAGCACGCTGTAGCGCATGGCTTCATGGAGACGAGCGGGCGGCGTGCTCGGGTCAGGTAGACATTCGTCCAGCGCGCGATTCACGCTCGCCTGCCATGAGCTCACCTGCTCGCGCACGTCCAGGAGCCCGCCCGGAACGCGGCGGCCGATCTCGCCAATATCCACGACGCGCATTACGACTGCCCTCCCGAAGACATTCCGATGTCCGGTGCCATCGGGCCGCGTAACCGCGGTCCCAGCACCGCGACGCGCAGCGCGCTCAGCGGATGGGCGAACGTGTCCTCCACCGCAGTGCCCTCGTACCCGCAGTGAGCCATGCAGTTGTCGCAGCGCGGATTGCGGCCCACGCCATACCGATCCCAATCCGTCTCTTCCATCAGTGCACGAAAGGTCGGCGCATAGCCTTCATCGGAAAGCAGGTAGCACGGCCGCTGCCAGCCGAAGATGTTGTACGTGGGCATGCTCCACGGCGTGCAGCGATACGCACGATTGCCGGCGAGAAAGTCCAGGAAGAGCGCCGAATGGTTGAAGACCCACTTGCGGCCGGACCTTGCGCGCGGTGCGCGCCGAAAGATCTCGCGAAAGAGCGCCTTGCTCGCGCGGCGCTCGAGAAAGACATCCTGACGTGGCGCATGCGAGTAGCTGTAGCCCGGCGAAACCGTGATGCCCTCGATGCCGAGCGCCATCGCCTGGTCGAAGAACTCGGCCATTTCCTGCGCGTTGGCGTCACGAAAGATCGTGCAGTTGACGGTCACGCGGAAGCTTCGCTCCCGCGCGATCCGAATAGCGGCGACCGCTTTGTCGAACACACCTTCCTGGCAGACCGACACATCGTGCGTGCGGCGGTTGCCGTCGAGGTGAATGGAGAAGGTCAAGTACGGCGAGGGCGTGTAGTCGTCGATGCGCTTTGGCAGCAAGATTGCGTTCGTGCACAGATAGACGAACTTGCGACGCGCAATCAGCGCGGCGACGAGCGCCGGCATGTCCTTGTGAATGAGCGGCTCGCCTCCGGGGATGGACACCACCGGTGCGCCGCACTCCTCCACCGCCCGTAACGCACGCTCGACATCGAGCCTGCGCTTGAGCACCTCCTGTGGATAATCGATTTTTCCGCAGCCGGCGCACGCGAGATTGCACTGGAATAGAGGCTCCAGCATCAGCACGAGCGGATAACGTCTCTCGCCGCGCAGCTTGCGGCCGAGAACGTAGCGCGCCACGCGATATCGCTGAATCAGCGGAATGCCCACGTGTTACTCTCCGAAGGCGCTCGTAGCCGTGAGCGGCGCGATTTCGTGAGAGTGGTCGCGCATAATCCGTTCCCACTCGAGACGGAACCATGGCGTGAATTTCTCCGTGTCGGACGCCAACGCCGCCTGCAGATCGGCGGCGGAGATCCAGCGCCACGCGCGAATCTCGCCGCGCGCGGGATGCACCGGGCCCTCGGAGCGCCCGATGTAGACGGAACAGATTTCATTCTCTGCGCCGTCCGTATCGAACTGCGCCTGATAGCGGAACTTGAAGAGGAAGCGCAGCGGACACGCGAGGTCCAGCTCTTCCTTCAGGCGCCGATGCGTCGCCTGCGACATCGTCTCGTCGCGGCGCGGATGGCTGCAGCAGGTGTTGCTCCAGTAAAGGGGCCACAACCGCTTGCCGGCGGCGCGCTGCTGAATCAGAAGCTCGCCGCGACCGTTGAAGATCAGGATCGAGAACGCGCGGTGCAAGACTCCGGCACCCTGGTGGCATTCGGTCTTGCCGAGATAGCCGATCTCACGGTCCGCCTCGTCGACGAGAATGAGTGTGTCGTAATCGAGACCGTGAGAATCCAGACAGTGCAGCGGAGTGGCGAGTCGGTCCATTTCGAGCGAATCCGTGAGCGGGAACGAGCAATGCTCGAAGCCGGCAGCAAGCTTCTTGCCGCGCCGAGCGGGATGCGGGTGATGATCCAGATCAATGCAGCCGCCGTGACACATGCGATGCTGATCGCGATTTGCGCAGCCGCAACCGGCTATGCGCTGATTGCGGCTGCCACGAGCTTGCTGAAGCGTCGCGGCTCGCGGACCAGCGCGGTCGCGTTCAGGCCGCCCGTCACCGTGCTCAAGCCGTTGTGCGGCGACGAGCCGGAGCTGTATTTCTGCCTGCGCTCGTTCTGCGAGCTCGACTACCCGGCTGTGCAGATCGTCTGCGGAGTGCAGTCCGCCGAAGATCCCGCGATCGCGACGGTTCGGCGCTTGCAGCACGAATTTCCGCAGCTCGATCTGCAGCTCGTGATCGAGTCTGCAGCACACGGCAGCAACGCCAAGGTGAGCAACCTGATCAACACGCTGCCCGTCGCGCGACATGACACTCTCGTCATCTCCGACAGCGACGTTCACGTCGCACCCGACTATCTCGATACCGTCGTGCCGCCGCTTGCGGATCCGA
>DASTRY010000039.1:0-214043 GCA_035760965.1 Steroidobacteraceae bacterium
CGGCAAGCCAGGGCGCACCGTCGCCCTACGTGCGGACATGGACGCACTACCCGTTGTCGAGCAGGTGGACGTTCCCTTCAGATCGGCGGTTACAGCCGAGTACCTGGGCAAACAGGTCGGCGTGATGCATGCCTGCGGACACGATGCGCATGTCGCGATTCTGATGGGCCTGGCCGAGGCGCTCGCAGGCATGCGCGCAGACCTGCCGGGCACCGTGATGTTCATCTTCCAACCCGCCGAGGAGGGCGCACCGGACGGCGAGCGAGGCGGCGCCGCGCTGATGCTTGAGCAGGGACTGTTCAAGGAATTGAGGCCGCAAGCGATCTTCGCCTTGCATGTGGTAGCTGGCATTCCGAGCGGCGTGATTGGCTATCGCTCGGGTCCATTCATGGCGGCCGCCAATTCATTTCAGATCCGGGTGGCCGGCCGTCAATCCCACGGTTCTCAGCCCTGGTCCGGCGTCGATCCGATCGTCGCCGCCGCGCAGATCGTGATGGGGCTGCAGACGATCGTGAGCCGGCAGCTCGATATCACCGCGTTCCCGGCGGTGGTGACCGTCGGCAAGATCGAAGGCGGCGTGCGCTCGAACATCATCCCCGATTCCGTCGAGATGCGCGGCACGATCCGTACCTTCGATACCAGGATGCGCGCGGACATCGTCGAGCGCATGACGCGAACCGTCGAGGCGATCGCTGCCTCGAGCGGCGCAACTGCGCACCTGACGATCGATTCGGCGTCGGAGCCGGTGTTGGTGAACGACCCCACGCTCACCGAGCTCGTTCTGCCTTCTTTACGCCGCCTGGTCGGTCCTGATCGATTGAAGGTGATTTCGCTGCAGACGGGAGCCGAGGATTTCGCCTACTTCGCCCAGGAAGTCCCCGGCTTCTACTTCTATGTGGGCGTGACGCCGCCAGACACTGACGTTGCAAATGCGCCGCCGAATCATTCGCCGCGGTTCTTCATCGACGAGGGGGCGCTGGCAGTGGCGACGCGGGCGCTGCTGACCGTCTCGGTGAATTACTTGCAGGGAGGGTCGAGTCATTGACAGTCATAGGACCAGAAAGCTCGAGCCGCGCATAGTAACCCTCGATGCTCGTCTCGCAGGATCGTGCAGAGCCTGCGTCGCCGGCGGCCGGATGGCGTTGGGTGGTCGACGTCGCACGCGGCTGCAGAAAGCATGCAGATCAAGAGTTTCAGCGCGTGCCTCGTCCGAGAATCACGATTGTCACGGCGGCGACGATGATCGCAACAGCGATCCATTCGTGCGTCGTTACGCGCTCACCACCCAGCGAGACTCCCAGCAGCATCGCGATTGCGGGATTGACGAACGTGTAGCTCGTTGCCAGCGCCGGCCCGGTGCTGGACAGCAGCACCATATAGGCGACAAAAGCGATCAACGAACCGAAGACAACCAAATACAGCCATGCCGCACCGGCGAGTGGCGGCGGCGGCCAACGGAAGGTCTCTCCAGCGAGCGCAGAAAGCACGAGCATGACGACTCCGGCGCAAATCATCTGGCTGGCGAAGCCGGCTGAGCCGCGAGCCAGCGGCAGCACGTGCTGACTCAGCACGCTACCGACCGACCATCCGAGCGCAGCGATCGTCATGGCGACCAGGCCGGCGGCCGATGCTGTGAACGCATCGCCGCGCACGAGCAACACGACACCCACGAAGCCGGCGATGATACCGCAGACTTCCAGCCGTGAGGGTCGGATGCCAAACGGCAGGTTCATGATCGTAGTGAGCGCAGGCACGATGGCGATGAACGCCACGACCAATCCGGATGCCACAGTCTGCTCGGCGTACGCGACTCCGCCCTGATTTCCCGCGATCATCACCGCGCCGACCACGAATGCATTACCCCACTGCACGCGCGTCGGCAGCTCCCGCCCGCGCCAACAGGCCCACCACAGAAGGAACGCTCCTGCGACCAGCAGTCGGGTGCCGATCTGGAAGAACGGTGGGAAACCCACGAGCGCAACTTTGATTGCGAAGTACGTCGTTCCCCACACGACCCACGTGGCAACGAGACAAGCCACGAT
This sequence comes from Steroidobacteraceae bacterium, assembly GCA_035760965.1. Taxonomy (GTDB): domain Bacteria; phylum Pseudomonadota; class Gammaproteobacteria; order Steroidobacterales; family Steroidobacteraceae; genus JADGHX01. Next base: position 2,043 of record DASTRY010000039.1, read on the forward strand.
CCGCGTTGACAGCCCGGCACGATAAATCGCGCCCGACGCGATCACCTGAAGCGGATCGCTGCGAGAGGCGCTCGTCATCGAAAATTCATCCACCTGCTCGGAAAGTGGCGTTGGTCGCAATCAGTGCTGCCGATCACCCACTTGATGAAGGCAGTTATCGCGGCGCGCGCAGTCATCACTGGGTTTGTGGAAGGCTGTAACTCATCGTGGGCCGCAGATTCAGCACCTCGACGGTGATCCGGGTGACGAGCGCGCTGGCCTTGGTGGGAAGCGCCTGCTGCTCCCTCTCATCGAGGATGGCGGTCAGCGTGGGCCGCGGACGTAATCGCACGTAGCGTGACTGCGCTCCTCCCGCCACCATCCGATACCAGAGCGTCTCGCCCTGCAGCTTCGGTTGCTCCGCGCGCAGCGCAGCCTCAAACGCTTTAGCGTCCGCAGGCGCTAGTTCCACGGTCGTAAGCTCGAGCCGTGGAGTCGGAGTCGGCGCGGTCTTGCCGCGCGAAAGCTGCGGTAGAAACTCGTAAAGCGCGCTCCCCACGAACTCAGCGTGCGGCGTCACGTTGGCGATGTTGTCGCGCTCGTCCTCTGCCGGAGATACCGGGTTGTCGAGCTCCGCGGGCGTGTGTCCGAAGGATGCGTAGACGAACCATCGCTGCCGCTCGCCCGCCCAAATCGTCCATCCATACCAAGTCCACGTATCACCGGCGCGGCGGTGCCAGTCGAGATGGCGGATATATCCCGCTTCGAAGTCGACAGTGTCGCCGTCGTGAGGGCGCAGGAACGCGATGCGCGCGTAATCGCCACCATTGTTCTCCGCGAGCGAGCGCGTGAGCGACATCGAGCCGATGACCAGTAGGGCGACGGCGGTCGCACGACAGTAGGACTTCATGAACATGGCGAGCATGCTATTGAAGACGATCCGTCGCCTTGCGACATCGATACGTCAAAATCCGCCAACACGCGCGCTCCGCTTGCGCGACGCGCGAGCGCGACGGCATAGTGATCGCGTGCCGCGCGCCTCGAAAAAGTCCGCCTCGCGCCGCGACTTCGCGAGTCGCCGCATCATCGTCGTGGTCGTGCCGCCGGTCGACGAGCTGGACCTCGTGGGTCCGCTCCAGGTCTTCCACTCGGTCAATCGCCTCGCGGGCCGGACGATCTACGCGATCGAGGTGGTCACGAACGTCAAGCACCTGGAATGCCAGGGCGAGGCAGGCGTGCTGACATTCATCGCCCGACAACATTTCAGCGGGGTCGAAGGCGCAAGCGATTCCGTCCTGGTGGTCTGCGGCCTCGGCTCGCGATCGGTGCGCGACGCGGCGCTGTCGGCGTGGCTAAGGAAAATGGCGGCCGGGGTACGGCGGCTCGGTGCCGTATGCGTGGGTTCTTTTCTGCTCGCAGAAGCCGGCCTGCTCGACGGGCGCCGGGCGACCACACATTGGCGGTTCGGCCGCGAGCTGGCGACGCGCCACCCGAGCGTGCGCGTGGCGCACGAGCCGCTTTGGGTCCGGGACGGGAACATCTACACGTGCGCCGGAATCTCCGCGGGCATCGATCTCGCGCTGGCCTGGGTCGAGGAAGACTGTGGGGCGGCGCTCGCGCACGAAGCCGCACGCGAGCTCGTGCTCTTCCTGCGCAGACCGGGTGGACAGCCGCAGGTGAGCGTCTCGCTGGCCTCGCAGGCCTCCGAGATGGCATCGATCCGCGAGCTGCAGATCTGGATCGCGGAGCATCTCGCGACGAGACTGTCGATGACGGATCTCGCGCACCGCATGTCGATGAGCGTTCGGAATTTCGAACGCGTATTCACGCGCGAGGTGGGCACGACCCCATCACAGTACGTACTGCAGATGCGCGTCGAGTCCGCGCGCAGTCAGCTCGAACGCACCGATGCTGGACTCAAGCAGGTAGCTGCAGCGGCTGGCTTCAGCAACGTCGACACGATGAGGCGTGCGTTCCTTCGGCTGCTGGGACTCACACCCGCTCGCTACCGCGAGCTTGCGGGACAGTAGTTGCAAAGCTGCCGGCCGGTAGCCGAACAATGTCACGCTCGTTCGACGGTGCGCATCGTCGCCCTACGGAGACCGCAGGAACAGCGTGTAGGGCTTCGCCGCGACGATTCCACTTGAGCCCGCTGCATTCGGAAGTGCCTTTGGCGCGGCGCTTGCCGCATCGGCCCTGGCGACAACCTACGGTCCGCTCTTCCGCTCGAGGACACCGTCGAGCTCACTGCCGAGGAACGGAATTATTGGACCAAGCCTGCAAAGAGTGCCGGCTTCATCGCAATGATCAAGGCAATCATGCCGCCGATCGCCAACCCGATCAGCAGGCCAGCGGCGGTTCCGCGCCAAAGCATCCTTTTTTCAACGTCTGTCATTTCATACCTCCGGACAGCCAGATCGCGCCAGGCGACGATCGAAAACCGAAAACCTTGTCGTCGCGGCGCTCAGGACCCGCTACACATGATTGCCCCCGCCGCTAGTCGATGCAATGCGTGAGTGCTCAAAAAAGCGCTTGCCAAATGCGCCCTCGGCGCTCTGCCTGCTATCGCTCAGCACCATTTGCGCATGCTTACAAAGCGGCAATGTCGCCTTTCTGCATCTCCGAGCTCGTCAGCCGCGCACCGTTACGAACGGCGGCATGCACGCGCCTGACCGACTCCACGACGAGCTCGGGTTGGTCCAGATAAATGAGATGGCCGCTCTTCTCCGCCGTGATCAGCTCGCTGTCCGTCGACAGGTTCGACAGCCGGCGTAGACCCTCGCTCCACCCTTCTTCCATCGCCGCTGCCATTGGCGGAAAAGGGATACCGTGAGCGAGCACGACCAGAGGCCGATCTCCCAGTGAGCCGGGCGGCTCGGATTGACGGACAGCGTCCGGCGCATTCAGCAATGCGCGCATGTCATCGGCTGCTGCAGCGGCATGCGTCGGCCTTACACAGAGCGCATACCCTTCGGCGCCGTCGGGCAACATGAGCATCGGCACGTGGCGGCCTAGTAGTCGAAGCAATCCGAATCGGGCGACCACTCCCAGAACCTGCTGCATGCGAATGCCTTGAGCATAGAACGGGCGTAGCGAGTCGCGAAAAACGACCGGCTCATCGGGCGAATCCACGAGCACGACTCCCGCGACCAAGTCCGGATAGGCGCGCGCGAAGCGACGCACGATCAGTCCACCCAGCGAATGGCCGACCAGGATGTAGGGCGACGGCACTGCGGCAGCTCTCAGCACCGCGTGCAGGTCTGCGACTCTGTCTTCGATACTGCGGCCTGCCTCGGCCGGGTCGCTCCATTGATAGCCTGCGCGATCGTACGTGCACACTCGCGCAAACTTCGCAATCGCGTCCTGCACGGGCCGCCATACGATCGACGGGCTGGCAGCGCCCTGCTCGATCACGACCGTCGGCCCGGGCGCATTCCCGCGGCAAAGGATGTGCATGCGCCTGCCGCCGACATCCACGAGGTGACCCTGGGGCGGGGTAGCGGCTGCGATCCCGGGCTTCCTGCACCTTCTCGTAGGCATACCCTGCACCGAGCAGCGCAGCGACGGCTGCCGCCGTCCACAGCAAAAGTGACAAGCCTCGCCGCCTTCAAGCCCGGCGCGACATTGAGGGAACAGATGCGCATCCTCGCGGACGCGGTGATTGCCGCCGCGCCGGCACGTCAGGCGATGGCGCTGCGCGCGCTCGAGTTTCAGATCTACGCGTTGACGCATCCGAAGATGCAGGCAAAGCTCGCGCGCTACTCTGCGGAAGGCTATCGACTCGCGGAACAGGGATTGCTCCGCTTCATCCCCGCAAGAGATCTCCCGATTCCACCTGCGCACTTCGTGCGCGTATTGAATGCACTTACCGAGGGTTTGCTGTTCGAGCGCTTTCAGTCGTCGCGCGAGATCACGGACGATGTCATTCGGTCCGCCTTCGACGCGCTCGCGGGTTTCGGTAAGCCTCGATGACGAACCGAACGTCGCGCTCGCTCCAAGCCATCGGCGCTGCTGGTCACGGGACATTCTTGTACACCCGCCCGTCCTTCATGATCACTTTGAAGTTCTTGGCGGGCGCGGCGATCAGGTCGATGTTCTCCAGTGGATTGCCGTCGATCAGCAACAGATCAGCAAGCGCACCCTGTTCGACGACGCCGAGCTTGCCCGCATACGGACTGCGTTTGCCGGACAATGCCAGCAGTTCGGCGTTGGTACTGGTTGCCATGGCGAGCGCGCTGGCGGGACTGTACCAACGCACGAGCGACGCCAGAATCGCCCCCTGTTGCTGGGCGAGCTCCTGGGAAAACAGCACGTCGGTGCCCCACGCGGTCTTGATCTTGTACTTCTTTGCGAGCTCGTAGGTGCGCGCGATGCCGGGCCAGACTTCATCGGCCTTGGCTCGCTGCACCGAGCCTTCCGGAAAACCTTCCCTCAATGCCTCAGGGAGGGGCTGCAGGCTCAGCCATATGCCTTTCGCGGCGATCAGTTTGGCCGTGGCCTCGTCCATCAAGAAGCCGTGTTCGATGCACTTCACACCGGCGGCAATGGCTCGCTGTATCGCCGCGGACGTAAAGGCGTGCACGGTCACGTAAGTGCCCCAATTCTCGGCCGCTTCGACCGCCGCGCGCAGTTCCGGCTCGGTGAAAGTCGATGCGTCGATCGGGCTGAAGGGCGAGGAAACGCCCCCGCCTGCCGTCAGCTTGATCTGGGAGGCGCCCTGCATGAGTTGCTCGCGCACGCGTAGGCGCACTTCGTCGGGACTGTCGGCGACCATGCTGCCGCCAATCTGCTCCATGCGACTGAGCGGGCCGCCGACCGTCCGCGGCAGCTCGGACAACTGGCGAAAATCCCCGTGCCCGCTGGTCGTCGTGATCATGGCCCCGGAGGGATAGATACGCGGCCCTGCAACGAGCCCGGAATCGATGGCGTTCTTCAGTCCGAATACCGGACCGCCTACGTCACGCACGGTGGTGAAGCCGCGCATGAGCGTATCGGTCGCCTCGACCGCCGCCGCGATGTTGTTGTAACCGACGTCACCGGCAATCGCCTGCGCCGGATTGGGCCGAATCAGCATCGCATGCCAGTGTGCATCGATCAGGCCGGGCATGAGTGTTCGTCCGTGGCCGGCGATTACGGTGACGCCTGGGTCTGCGGTAATCGGCGTCGTCGAAATACGCTCAATGATGTTGCCTCTGACCAGCACATTTGACGGTGCGGAGAGCGAAGCACCTTTCCCGTCGAAGATGCGCACGTTCTGAAACAACGTCGCGCTGGAGTTGGCTGACGGATCGCCTTGCGCACGCGCAGCCGATGCGAGCCCCACGGCAATGAGCGCAAGCGCGGCAACGAAAATCCTTCGAGACATCGAGTGCGTCATGGCTCGTGTTCTCCGGGGATCGCCAATGCGATCATTCCAAGTTGTACTTGGCCGGAGGTGCAATCGGCACTTGGTCGAATAGCGTCCGGGAGTCTGATTTGAGTCCGCGGAACGAGCGGGCTCGTCCAGACGCTCGCCCGTGGTGCGCTCGCGCTCTTCGGCTCGATGTTTCGCTTCGAGAAGCTGCCAGATTTCGTATGGACCCGCCGCTCTACCGACGCTTCCAGAACCTCATCGTCACCACAGACGTCGAGAGATACCCGGGTACGTGCACCGCGTTTGCACCACCCGTCGGCGCGAGCGAACTGGAAGTGAGGTAGCCACCCGTGTAGGGCTCAGGAAGCCCGCTCAGATCGCCGGCGCAATTCAGCACGAGCAACGTCGGCGCTGGCGGCTTCGCCTGCATGAATCGGCAGCTTCCCAGCAGCGTGTACGGAATGGTCCCGTGGGTACCCATGAAATACATCGGGAACGTCCCGTCGCTGCCGGGCCGGCCGAAACATCCCGTGAATTCTCCGAGTCGCTTCTCGTGACTATTCGCGATGCGGCCATCCGACACGTTCAGGCTCATCGACCAAACGTCATAGTGTTGTTCGCTGGCACTCGCAAACGGTGCGGCCGAGCATGCCGGCGTCGCGCCGCTGGTGTATTGCGTGCGAACCGTACGCGCGACATAGATTTCCTCGACGCCTGCGCGGACTTCTTCTTTGAATTGCGAGTCCGCTGCGTTCGTCTCCGGTCCAGGCGTCGCGCACGCCGAGAGCAAAAGGCTGCACAGCGGCAACGCCGCACGCCGCAAGTCATATCGCTTCACGAACCCTCCCCGTCCGTTGAGAATCCAATCGACTTTGGGACAAGACCACTGGAGTGGCGCATCCAGCCGTGCGCCGGCAGATCAACAAGTCGATGATGATAGGCGAGCGCCGCTGCCGCGGCGACATCGAGCCGCCGACCACCCGTCGCCTCGCACAAACGATCGGCGCCTCACGCAGCACGCCAAGCAACCCGACGCGGCCAGCCCGATGAGCGGACTCGTGTCGCTCAGGACGACCGGGTCTTGAGCCATGCGTCGACGGCTAGTTCCGCGGATGGTTTGCTGCGTCCGTTGATTCCGCGCGGCCGTCGTGGCCGCGCCCCCCCGTCGAGAGGCGCTGCAGCGGATTCAGATCCGTCACGCTCGACAGCGGGTCCATCGTCGCAAGGGCGCCTCTACGGAGGTGCCTCATGCGTGGGGATCAAACGGGCCGTATTCTCGGCCGCGTCGTGCAATTGTGGCGGTACCCGGTCAAGTCCATGGCCGCCGAGCCGCTTGTCGAAACCGATGTGTCCTGGCATGGCGTTGCCGGAGATCGCCGCTGGGCCTTCGTCCGCGACCGCGCGACTCGGAGCGGCTTTCCTTGGCTCACGCTTCGGCAGCGCGCCGACATGAACCAGTACCGGCCGTGGTTCGCCGATCCCACTCAGCCGGACAAGTCGCCGACCCTCGTGCGCAGTCCCTCCGGAGTCGTCTTCGACATCACCGACGCTGCACTCGCAGCCGAGCTCCATCCGCAGGGAGCGCGAGTGATCAAGCAGAACCGCGGTGTTTTCGACACATTTCCACTGTCGCTCATCACGAGTCAGACGATTACCCGACTGAGCGAAATCATCGGCGCTCCCCTCGCCGTGCAGCGTTTCCGTCCGAACATCGTCGTCGAGGCCGCCGAGGCTGAACCATTTATCGAAGACACCTGGGTGGGGTGCGTGCTGCGCATCGGCGGGATGTCCATGCGAGTCGACAAGCGCGATGGACGTTGCGCGGTCATCGCCATCGATCCCGTGACCGGCGAGCGCAACCCCGCCATCCTGCGCGCCGTGGTCCGCGATCGTCAGGGCTTCCTCGGCGTGTATGCCTCGACCGTCGCGCCGGGCCGTATCGCAGTCAACGATGCCGTGCTCCTCGCTGCCGCCGATCAGTTCGATCAGGCTCGAGCGCGCACAGTGTTCCCGCAAGATAGCTGACAATGCACATCGGTTAGGCGGCGCTCGCCGCGCGGGAGCACCGGCGCCCGACCGTGTCCGGATTCCAGCGCGGATTGCGTTCTTCCAGTAGATAGGACGCGAAGAGCGTCGATTCGCACGGCGGGCGGTATCGTGAGCGCGACTGGATACTGTCCCGACCGCGCGATCGTTGCAGCGACACTCACGCGCCGCCCGAGCGGACGATCGGACAACCGCGATGTCGCCTAAGAACACTCAGCTCACACGCGCTTCCACTCAGCAGGCGAAACGCGATCCCCAGTCCGACACCTTCGCCGCCGCGCGCGGCGGCCTCGGCGACCGCGTCCCAGCCGGCGCGCTGCAGGCGCTACACCGCAAGATCGGCAACCAAGCCGTCCAGCACCTCCTTCATCCAAGGATCCAGACGAAACTTCGCGTGAGCGCACCGGAAGATGCCGAGGAACGCGAGGCCGAGCGCGTGAGCGATCACGTGATGCGCATGCCCGCGCCGACGCTTCAGCGCGCATGCTCTTGCGGCGGGGCGTGCCCGGCATGCCAATCGGCGCCAGACGAGCGGATGCAGCTCAGCCGCGCAGCGTCGGGGCAATCCGAATCCACAACGCCCGAGGTGCTGCCGAGTGTGTACGAAGTTTTGCGCTCGCCGGGTCAGCCCCTCGACTCGTCGACCCGCGCGTTCATGGAACCGCGGTTCGGCTACGACTTCTCACGTGTCCGCGTACACACAGGCGTGCTCGCGGAACGATCCGCGCACGAGCTGAACGCTCAGGCCTACACGGTCGGCCACGACATCGTCTTCGCAGCCGGCCGATTGTCACCGGACACCGAAGCGGGTCGTCGCTTGATCGCGCACGAGCTGACGCACGTCGTGCAGCAAGGTTCAGGCGCGCCGCTCGTTCAACGACAGCCCGCCAGCTCAGATCCCGAGCGGGATGCCGCGATCGCCGAAGCGGAAGCGATCACGAGCGTGACGACCGAGCAATTGGAAGAACAGGCCGACGCCGAGGTGCGCCTCCACCTCAACGATCGCCGCAAGCGCGACAAACGCTACGGTCAGCTGCTCGCGCTGAAGGACAAGGCGCGCATCGAGAGGAAGCGTGGCATCTCCGCTCGGCACCAGCAGGAGATTGGCGTGAAGCTGCGCTTCCTCAAAGGAGAAGCCAAAGCGGCGTATCTCAGGACACTACGGGACGTGCTCTCCGACTACCCCGAAGCCGCCGAAGAGATCCTGTCTGGACCTCATGCTCCGCCCGTCACGACTCGAGCCGTCGAAGAACGCGCACTGCAACTGGGCTGCGATCCGGATCGACACCAGTACGTTCTTGCGTACGAAGGCGAGCCGGAGCGCGCACGCTGCATGGACATCCTCACGGACCCGGAATACCGCGACAATCTGTTCGATCGCAACATCGCGAGCGCCGTCGGCTACGCGGTGAACGGCACGAGCTGGCAGAACGTTCAGTACGACAAGTTCAAGGTCATGCTCGTGACGTACAAGAACGGGCTGTCCGAGTATTTCATGCTGGACGAGATCGGAAACTTCCAGTTCGGCAGCAACGCCAAGGTCATCCGCGACTTCGTGTTCATGAAGCGGAAGACCGGGTACGTCTACCCCGTGCACGACGGCCAGATCTATGCGAACGAAGTTCTGACGCCGCGCCTCGTAGCCTACAAGAACGGCCTGAAGTATCAGGCCAAGGATCTACAAGCGCTGTATGCGTTGTTGGTGGTGGCGGGAACGTTTGCCGCGATCACGGGTGCCTACGGCATCGTCGAAGGGTTCAGACACTCCGTCAACGGATTCAGCCGCGACAAAGGGGGCCGCAGGCGCTGGATCAGATCGACGCGTCGCGCAGTGCCTACGCCGGAACCCGAAAATGCTTCCGCAGCTCCCACGCAGATCTCGGAAGAAGCCTCCAGTGAGCAGAGCGCGATGATCAATCGCATCTTCGAGCAGGTGGGTGGCAAGGATATGGGGTACACCGTGAAGATCTGCAACGACTCGACCGTGGTCGAAGGACCGAAGACGCGCTGGAACGTCGGTCTCCATGCGAAAAGCGTCGGAGGCGCGACCGTGGATCGGCAGTCGAAAACAGTGTGGGTGCACGAATCGGTGATCGCCCAGGGGGGCATCACGCGTCCCTGGGGCAGCCGCCTGACAGTGGCCCAAGTGCTGGCGCACGAGTTGGGTCACGCTCAGACCGCCAGTTTCAGCTGCTCAGACGCGTCGAGAGTCGGTGCGGCGGTGCCGGGGCTCACCCCCGAGGAACGCCAAGGCTTGCTCGACGATGCGTTGAGAATAAAAACGGGTGATTATCTCGGCCAGTAGAACGCCGCACACGCTCACAATCTCGGTCCCGACATGCTCACCCGCCGTATACCCAGGTACGCGCCGAGGATGCAGACCGCTGCCGCGCCCAGCAGCAGCGGCAGCATCAAGGCGGTACGCGCGAAGAAAGTACGCAGCGCCGGTGCAAAGTCGAGCCTATGCAGGCCGCTGTGCCACCAGCGGTAGGCGCGCCCTCCGGAATCCGCTTTGTCGATGAGCTCGCCGGTCACGGCATCGAGGTAATACAGCACGCCCGGCGGTGCTGCGGATTCCACGCGAACAGCGGGCAATGAAGCGGCATCATCGCCGACGCTATAGTGATACGCGTCCTCGGCCGCGAGTCTCGCCCACTTGACGGGATTTGCCGTTCCGACCAGTCGTTGCGCGGCACGATCGATGTCGGCATCGGTGAGCGGCGCAGCGGAGCCGTCGAACGCAAAGCGCATTCGCGCGCCCTCTGCCGATGTGCTGATCGCGTACAACTCGCCGTCGAGAGGAGCGCTCCGAATCGAGACGACACCGCTCGGAGAGTTGCGCGGAACCGCTTCGATGAGCGAACGGATCTGCTGCAATGTCGGCGTCGCGCCGCTCAATGCACGACGGTCTGCGCGGAGATCTCCGCCCTCCATGAGTCCCCATGGATTCATGGACAGCAAGCCGCTAACCACCCACATCAGCACGAACGCGCCGAACACGATACCGGGGATGTGATGCCAGTACATGATCCCGCGATACGGCGAGGCCCACGCGCCGTGCGCGCCTCGAGGACGCATGCGCGCGAACCCGAGATACACACCCGTCACCGCGAGCAAGCTACCCGCCAGTGACGTCCAGATGACGACCTGCGACCACGCTGCCGGGTGATCGCGCAGCATCGCGGGGTACAGCCAATGAGGCACCGCGCCGAGCCAACCCCAAAAGCGCTGCGAACGCGTGGTGACTTGGACGAGCTTGCCCGTGCGGCTGGAGAAATACGCCACCGTTCGTTGCGGATCGTCAAATGTGATCTTGTGAAAGGGTCGGTCCGCACGCGCCAGTGCGACGGTCCACTGGTCGTGGTCCAGGGTTGCGTGCGACGCATCCTTCAACGACAGACCGCGGCTCGCGCCAAAGTGCGCTGCAGCCGACCAGGTCAAGGATTGCTCGACTGCGCCCACCCTGCGCCCGCTCGCGAGATCGACCATCTCGAAGCGCCCGTCGCTGTGCAGAAGGCGCAGGACCGGCACGGGCCCGAGCATCTCGAGCTCGAACGACTGGATCGGCGCGTCCGCCGCTGCGCCCTCCTCGGGCGGATCGACCGTGCAGCAATTGCGCCAGGAGAGCGGCGCGAGCGCCGCAAGCCGCTCCGTTTCCGCCAAGCGCGGATAAGGCCGATAGATCATCACGATGCCCGAGAGACACCACAACGCCATCAGCACCCCGACGCCGATGCCGAGGTAGCGATGCACGAGGACCGTGCCACGCAGGATCGCAGCGGCGCGCATGATCGAACCTAAAATGCGTATTGATAGCTGGCCCGCAGCGTCCGCGGCAGCCCGAGATTCACGTACGTGTAGGGCGCGCTGCAGTCGTAAGGTCCGTCCGTCGCCACGTCCGCGCAGCCGCGCGCCGGCAGTCCATGCTCCTCGTCGAACGCATTCTGCAGGCTCAGCACGATCTGCTGACGGCGATCTTGCCCGAAGCTGTAGCGGCCCGAGACGTCGACGATCGTGTACTTGCCGTACTGAACGCGGTCGTCGCCCACACTGGTCCAGACCTTTCCGGTGTAGTTGATCGCCACGGTCGCGCCGAACGGGGAAGCCGCAGGATGGTAGTCGAGCGAGGCTTTCACGAGCGACTCGGGCACGCGGTTGATCTGCTCGCCGCCATCGACGCGCGAGCGATTGCGCGTGACGCTCAGATCGAGCGCCAGCGCTTGTGCAATCTCTTCGCGCAGACCGAGCGCGGCGCCTCGGACTTTCACGGTGCCCGGCACATTGTTGAACACGGACTGCTGCGTCACTTCGTCGAACTGGTCGTAGTCGATGAGATCCTTGATCGTGCGCGCGAACCCCGTCACCTCCCATTCGAAGCGCGCCGCCCGATCCCCGAATGCGCCACCGATCGATACGTTGAGGCTCCTGCTGCGCTCGGGCCGAAGATTGGGATTGCCGCGCTCGTCGAGCGGATCGTCCGCGAAGAGCTCTTCGGCGCTCGGCAACCGGAAGTTGGTGCCGAGGCTTGCGCTCACGAACAGCGCTTCCGAGAAGTCGTGTCGACCGGAAACCGACCACACGGTCGCCGCTTCCCCGACATCGGGCGAGTTGTAGCGAACGCCAAAAGCCAAGTGCGTATTGGCGAGCAGCTCGGGTCCAATGCGGACTTGCGCGAACGCCGCCTGCGTCTGCTCCTTGTTGGGCGCGATGAACAGCACTTCGTCGCGGCCACCGTACCGCTGCAAATCGTAGCCGATGAAGTAGTCGACGCCGGGCGTGAAACTTAAGCGCGCGAGGGCGTTGATGCCGCGATCGTCATAGCCCCAGAACGCATCGTCGTAGATGACATTGATCGCGCCTGGCGTCCCGAGGTCGTTGTAAAAGGTGTCGTAAGAGGTGTGCCACCAGTGGTAGTACCCCTTCAGATACAAGCCGAACGCCTGCCCGGGCTCGTAGTCGAGCTTGGCCGTCGCGAGCTTCTCGCTGCGTGAATTCATGTCCCGCGCCACGCGGTACGGCAGTGCATAGTCGAGGTCGGCTTCGGTCTGCTGATAGCTGAGGCTGACGCGCAGGTCATCCGTGAGGCCGACGCGATACTTCGCGCCCAGCGTATAGACATCGTAGGCGCGGTCCCGATGCGTCGAGCTCGGCTGGTAGTCCTGGTCCCGGAACGCGCGATAGCCGTCCGTTCTGTCCTTGGCGCCATAGACGACGAACTGGTGGGACCCGATGGAGTCGGCGAAGTAGCCGTCGGCATGCGCGGTACGATGGGAGTCCGCCGCGATGCTGAAGAGCGCCGACGGCTTCTCGGTGAAAGGCTGCGTGACGATGTTCACCGCCCCGGCGACCGCGTCCGTGCCGTAGAACAGCGCTTGCCCGCCTTGTAGCACCTCCAGCCGCTGCACGATCCCGGCCGGCAGCGTGTCGAGCGGAGGCGTACCGTTGTAGAGCCGGTTGTTGATCCGGACGCCGTCCACGAGCCACAGGATGTCCCCGGTCCGCGATCCGAGCAGGGACATGTAGGCATAGTCGAAGGGGCCGTTCTTCGGCTGCACGTAGAGTCCCGGTGCCAGCGCCTGCAGGCTCTGCGCTACGTCGGCGTAGGAGCCGTTACGGACGGCCTCGCGAGAGATGGTATCGACATGCGTGCCGTACTCGGCGAGCTGCTGCGGCAACTGCTCCTCGAGGCCGATGACGACGACTTCCTGTTCGGGGGCTGGCGTCTCTGCCGGCAGCTCGGTCGCCCAGACCATTCCGAAGGATGCCGCTACCAGCAAGCGGGTGTGGTTCATCGCCCTCCCCCCTGTTCGATCGTTGTTTGGTGGACGAGCGGACGATGAGCCGACCGATTCGGAATGTCGAAGCAATTACGGTTTGTTGGGGGTTGCCGTAACGTTAAAGAACGTGCGCGGCAACGCGCATTGGCGGGCAACGGAAGGGCCGATGCAGACGTTCAGGGCCGGCCCGTGACAGGGGCGCGGGTCGGCCGTGAGAGGCGGCTCGCTCGGCTGAGCTAGAAGCGATACTTGAGCGTGGCGCCCCACTCGCGGGGCGCGGCGAACGTGCTCTCGGCCAGCCCGAACCCGATGCTCGAGTTTCCGGAGAGACGATAGCGCTCGTCGGTCAGGTTCGTCCCGAAGACGGCGACTTCCCACCGCTCGTCGTTCGTCGCGAACGAGGCGTACGCGTTGACGAGGTCGAACGCCGGCTGCACGAGACGTGGATCGTTGAACACGTCCTCGTACACCTTGCTCTTGTACGACCAGTCGCCGCGCAACGTGATGTGCCCCGCGGTGCCCGCCGCGAACGAATACTGCAGGCCGCTCGACAGCGTCCACTCCGGCGCCTTCACCAAGTGCATCGCCAGCGTGAGCGGTGGATTCAAGGTCGCGAGCTGCGGATCGAGCTCGGTGTACTTCGCATCGAGATAACCCGCGGAGAAGTTGAAATCCAGGCCGCGAGCGAGCCGGCTCACGATCTCGAGCTCCGCACCTTTGATCTCCGCCGCGCCGGCGTTGCGCACGAAGTTCTGCGGGGTGGCGTTGATCGTGAGCTGCATGTCCTTGTAGTCGTTGTAGAAGAGCGCGAGGTTGGCGGTCATGCGCCGCTCGAACCAGGCCGTCTTCGCGCCGACCTCGTAGCTCTTGACCGTCTCCGGATCGTACGGCGTCAGCACCTCCTGAATGCCCGAGAGCGGACGGCCATTGAAGCCGCCGCTCTTGTACCCCTTGGCATAGGACGCGTAGAACATCGCGTCGGGTGTCGCCTGCAGCTCGAACCCGAGTTTCGGGGTGACTTCCGACCAGTCGTCGCGAAAGGTGTCTTGGGTCCCCGGCGCGCCCACGACGTACGCGCCGCTCGCTTCGCGACGATGAATGAGCTGCAGCCGCTTGCGATCTTGCGTCCAACGCAGGCCGACAGTCGTGCTCAGCTTGTCGGTCAGCTTGTAGGTCCCTTGCCCGAAGAACGCGGTGGATTCGTTCGCGACGCGCGTGAACAGATTGACGCCGACGTCCACACCGACGTTGTTGGGATTGCCTGCGCCACCGAAGCGCAACGGCGGCGGACACGACGCGATCGGCCGCGGATTGGCGCCGGGCAATCCGCACCACGTGGTGCCGGCCGGCAGCACCAGCGCTTCGAGCGCGGAATAGGTGCCGATCGCAAGGTTCGCCTTGCCATGCTCGGTTGCGCCTTCGTCGAAGTAATAGGCGCCGACGAGCCAGGTCAGCCGATCGTCGAAGCTCACGCCCCCGAGCTGCAGCTCCTGACTGAACTGGTGCTGCCGATCGTCGTTGACGGTTTCGCGATACGTGAACGGGGTGTTGTCGCCGTCGCGGATGAAGAGCGCATCCAGATTGCGGTACGCGCTGATCGACTTCACCGTCAGGCCCCCGACATTCCAATCGAAGGTCAGGGCCGCGCCGCGCGTATCGAGATCGTTGACCGTCCGCGCGCCCGCGTACGTCGTGTCGATGTCGCCCGTGATCCACGATGAATTGACGGTCGACACGCCGTTCGGCGCGGCGATGCCGAGGTTCGGCGCGACGAGCGCGTTGTACAGGTTGAGGAACGGCGTACCGGTCGCGGTGACGTCGATGAGCGTCAGCGGCGCGGAGTTCTGCCGCACGCGAGTGCCATCGGCCGTGAGCGAGACGTTCAGATCGTCGGAGACCTTCCACAGCGCCTGCGCACGCCCGACGAGCGCATCCTTGTCGCCGAGATCCGCCCCGTCCGTGAGGCGCTTCGCGTACCCGTCCTGCGTCATGCGCGCAACGGTCCAGCGGGTGAGAAAGCGGTCGCTCACCGGCAGATTCAGCGTGCCGTGCACATCGAAACGGTTGAAGCGGCCGGTCGTCGCCGCGAGCTCGCCGTTCAACTCGTCGGTCGGCTGCTTCGAGATGATGTTGACGGCGCCGCCGATCGTATTACGCCCGAACAGCGTCCCTTGCGGACCGCGCAGCACCTCGACCCGCTCGAGATCGACCGCGTCCATGATGCCGCCGATCGATCGGCCGAGATACACGCCGTCGATGTACATCGCGGCGCCCGGATCGCTGAAGATCGCGAAATCGTTCTGCCCGATGCCACGAATGAAGATCGTCGCGTTGTACGCGCCGCCGCTCAGCGCCGCCGCGCCGTCGAACTGGAGGTTGGGAACGTACTGCGACAAGGCGTCGACGCTCTCCGCTCCGCGGACAGTCAGCGCATCGCCCGAAAGTGCCGTCACCGCGACGGGAGTGGTCTGCAGGGATTCCTCCCGACGCCGCGCGGTCACGGTGACCTGCTGTACCGCGAGGTCCGATCGCGCGCCTTCATTCTCGTCACGCGAGCCCGAGGGCGAGGACGGCTGCTCGCCGGAGCTCCGCTGCGCACCGGCAGCCTCCGGCTCCGCCTGGGCGAGGCGCAACAGATGTCTGTCGCTCATCCCGGGCGTCGCGAGCAAAGACGTCTTCTTCTGTTTCGCGGACTTGGGCTCGATCGCAACCGTCCGCGGGTTGATGAACTCGTAGTCGAGCGGCGTGCCGTACAACAGCTTGTCGAGGGCACCCGTGGCCGTGTACTTGCCGAGCAGGGTGGGCGCGGAAATCCCCTCGCCCACCTGCGTAAACAGCACGATCTGCAGGCGGGATTGCTTCGCCAGCTCGTTCAGCGCGTCCCCGAGCGGCTGGGGCTTGATGTCGAGCGCGATCAGCGGCGGTTCGTGGGCCAGCGCGGTGCCACTGGCTGCCAGTAGCGGCGCGAGCGCCAATAGGCCGGCGAGCCACCTGCCGCGAAGCGATTCATTCATCGGATGCCCCCCTAATCGGCTCGTTCTCAGTCACCCGTACTCGCTTAGACTGTCGGCGGCTGGCAAACGGGGTACTCGGCGCCCCGAGTACCCCGAAACGCCCCGCCGTCCAGTCTCAGTGAGCAAAGGACATCACCGCGGAAAGTTATGGCCTGGTCCAGGCGCTCGCGCCAGCCGCTCGGGTTCGTCGGGTCTGCCTTCGAGCAGTACCACGCCGGCCTGCACCGATTCCTGATGCGCCGCCTGCGGAGCAGGCAGAACGCGCAGGACCTCGCGCAGGAAACCTATCTCCGCCTCCTGCGCATGGATAGTCACGAGCTCGTGCGCAAGCCGCAGGCCTATCTCTATCGCATCGCGTCGAACCTCGTGTACGAGTTCAAGTTACGCGAGCGCAACGAGCCCGTCGCGTTCGACTCGCAAGCCTTGGAAGAAGCCGCCGAATCGGCGGCCCACCCCCTCGACTCGAGTGAGACGGTGAGCCATGCCCAGCAGCTCGAGAGCATCCTCGGGCAGCTGCCGCCGCTCTACCGTGCCGTTTTCCTGGCGCGCAAGCGCGATGGCATGTCGTATGCCGAGATTGCGCGCGCGCTCGATATCTCGGTTCACACGGTCAAGAAGTATCTGGCCCGTGCGGTTGCGCAGTGCCGGTGCGCCCGCTGGGATCGATGACGCGCCGACATGCGCCTGGATCACACACCCACCGCTGCGCTCTCCGAAGAAGCCGCCCATTGGCTCGTCGAGCTCGAGGAGCCCGGCACCGAGGTGCTGGGCCGCTTTGCCGCCTGGCTCGAAAGCTCGCCCCGCCACATCGAAGAGTTCCTCATGGCCGCGGCGGTCTGGAAGGAGTTCGATCACTTCGACGCCGAGCGCCGCCTCGACATCGAGCAACTGCTCGCGACGGCGCGCAGCAACGTTCGCCCGCTCGGTGCGTCGGCGACGACGGAGCCGGTCGCGCGCGGCCGCTGGCGCCCGACTCGCGTCGCGGTCCTCGCAGGCATTGCGGCCGCCGCCGTGTTGGGCCTCGCGCTGTGGCTGTATGCGGGCGGCTCGCCGCAGACGTACGCGACGACGCGCGGGGAGCAGCGCGCGCTCAAGCTCGAGGACGGCTCTGTCGTCTACCTGAACACGCAATCGCGTGTGGAGGTGATGTACTCGAAGACCGCGCGCACCATCCGTTTGCTCGAGGGCGAAGCGATGTTCAACGTCGAGCAGGATGCCATCCGTCCATTCCGCGTCATGTCCGGACCCGCGGTGATCCAGGCCATCGGCACACGCTTCAATGTCTACCGCAGCGATGCGGGCGCGACGGTGACGGTGGTCGAAGGGGTGGTCCAGATCTCTCCGAACACATCGGCCGCGTCTCGTCCGACCGTCGCCTCTCGCGCCGGGGAGCCGCAAGGTGCTCCGACGGGCGTGCTCTCGGGCCCCGAGCGGCTCGCCGCCGGCGAACAGGCGCGCGTGTCGCCGCGGGGTGAAGTGGTCAAGCGGAGCGTTGCGGACCTGACGCAAGTCGTCGCGTGGCGCGAGCGGCGGCTCGTCTTTCGCGGCGATTCCCTCGACGACGTCGCGACCGAGTTCAACCGATACAACACGCTGCAGATCCACGTCGAAGGAGCCGCCGTGGCCGCCAAGCAGATCACGGGTGTCTTCGACGCGGACGATCCTCGCTCGCTGCTCCAGTTCCTGGAACGGGACCCCGCGCTGGCCGTGATCGACGACGGTCAGAACGTCGCCGTCCGCGAGCGCTAGTCTTCCTAACATCCGCGCAGTTGTTCTCGACGTGAGTCGGAGCGCTCGCCTACCATCGAGCGCAATCGCAAGGGGGCTCACGCGACCGATTGCCGCGCGTCATCCGGCGCCGCGCCTCTTGCCTTTGTTGCCGACATTGCCTGGGACAACTGCCAATGAAGCATCGTCTTGCGGCCCTCGCGAGTCTCGCGTTCGCGGCCCTTCTCTACATCGACACCGCCCATGCCGGCGACTGCGAGGGGCTCAGCGGGCTGAAGCTCCCGCACACGGAAATCACGCTGGCCGAGAGCGTTGCGGCCGGCGCGTTCAAGCCGCCACCGGGCCCGCCCGCGCCCGGCGCGCCGCCCGCGGCGTACTCCAGTCTGCCGGCGTTCTGCCGCGTGGCCGGAACGAGCCGGCCGACTGCCGACTCGGACATCCGCTTCGAAGTCTGGATGCCCGCCTCCGGGTGGAACGGCAAGTTCGTCGGTGTGGGCAATGGCGTGTGGGCCGGCTCCATCACGTACTTTTCGATGGTCGAGCCGCTCGCGAAAGGCTATGCCACGGCGGCCACCGACGATGGGCACCAGGGCAATCCGCTCGATGCGAGCTTCGCGGCCGGTCACCCGGAGAAGCTCGTCGACTTCGGGCATCGCGCGCCGCACGAGATGACCGTCGCCGCCAAGGCGATCGTTGCCGCGTTCTACGGCAAGAACGCGAACCGTTCGCTGTTCGTGAGCTGCTCCACCGGCGGGCGCCAGGGCCTCATGGAAGCGTATCGCTACCCGCGCGACTACGACGGCATCTCATCGATGGCGCCGGCAAATCCGATGACGACGCTGATGGTGAGCTCATTGTGGACGGGCTACGCCACGCTGAAGGATGCCGAGAGCCGCATTCCGCCACCGAAGTTCGCAGTCGTTCACAAGGCCGCCGTGGCGGCGTGCGACGCGGATGACGGCGTGAAGGACGGCATCATCTCGGCGCCGCGTAGTTGCCACTTCGATCCGTCCGCGCTGGCGTGCAAGGGCGGCGACGCACCCGACTGCCTCACCGCTCCGCAACTGGCCGCGCTGCGAGCCATCTATCAGGGACCGCGGAACGCGCGCACCGGTCAGGAAATCTATCCGGGCTTCGAGCCGGGCAGCGAGATGATGTTCCCGATCCAGACCATGGGACCCGAGCCGTTCGGCGCGGCGACGACCTACCTGAAAAGCCTCGTCTTCAAGGACCCGAGCTGGGACTTCAGGCGCTTCGACTACGACAAGAATGTGGCGCTCGCCGTACAGACCGGCGGCGCGCAGCTCGACGTGCCGCCCACGGGTCTCGATGCGTTCTTCAAGGACGGACGCAAGCTCCTGCTCTCGCACGGGTGGGCGGACGGCCTCATTCCGCCGATGAGCACGGTGAATTTCTACACCGCGCTCGCGCAGCGACTCGGGCCCAAGAAGACCGCCGCGGGCACGCGCCTGTTCATGATTCCAGGCATGGGGCACTGTGCCGGCGGCGACGGCCCGTTCCTGTTCGATGCGATCACGACGCTCGACGAATGGGTCGGCAGCGGTACGGCGCCTGAGCGCATCGTCGTGAGCAATCCGCCGGGTGCGCCCGCTCGCACGCGGCCCCTGTGCCCGTGGCCGCAGGAAGCGGTGTACTCCGGCTCCGGCAGCACGGACGACGAGAAGAGCTTCAAATGCGCGGCACGTTCGCGATGAGTCCGACGGAGATCGATGCTCGCAGCCTCACGGATCCGGAGACGTTCCTGCGCGAGGTTGCCGAACCTTGCAGACCGGTCGTCATCCGCGGGCTGGTCGCGGCGTGGCCGGCCGTGCGAGCCGCCGCGAAGTCCCCGACGCACTTCAGAGACTACGTCTCGCAGTTCGACGCGGGCGGACAGACGGAGGTCTTCGTCGGCGAGCCGCGCATCGCCGGCAAGTACTACTACAGCGACGATCTGCGCGGCTTCAACTTCTCGCGCTCGCGGATGAGCTTCGCCGATGCGCTGGAGAGCATCATCGCGACCGCGGGCCGTGCAGGCCAGCACTCGATGTATGTCGGGTCGCTGCCGACGGAGCACTTTCTCCCGGGCTTTGCCGCTCAGAATGCGCTGCCGATTCTGAGCTCGCAGATCACGCCGCGAATCTGGTTCGGCCACGCCTCGAACGTCTCGGCCCACTACGACACGTTCGACAAC
Organism: Steroidobacteraceae bacterium; assembly: GCA_035760965.1. Classification (GTDB taxonomy): domain Bacteria; phylum Pseudomonadota; class Gammaproteobacteria; order Steroidobacterales; family Steroidobacteraceae; genus JADGHX01. The sequence goes on from DASTRY010000039.1 coordinate 22,134, forward strand.
GTGGCCTGCGTGGTCGCGGGCGTGCGGCGCTTCACGCTCTACGCGCCGGAAACCATCGGGCGTCTGTATGTCGGACCGCTCGATCACACGATGGCGGGTCAGCCCGTGAGTCTCGCGGCATCAGCACCGGCTGATGACGAGCGCTATCCGCTCTTCCGCGAAGTGAGAGAGCAAGCGCTCGTCGCCGAGCTGCATCCCGGCGATGCCATCTATGTGCCCAAGCTGTGGTGGCATCAAGTGGAAGCGACCAGCACGTTCAACGTGCTCGTGAACTATTGGTGGGACGCGTTCAGCGTGGGGCGGGACGCGCCTTCCGTCGGGCTGCTCCTCAGCATGATCACGATTGCGGAGCGGCCGGCGGCGGAACGGCAGGCGTGGAAGGCGTTTTTCGATCACTACGTGTTCCGCACGAACGGTCATCCGCTGGCGCACCTTCCACCGGATCAGCATGGCATCCTCGGGCCGCTGCAGCCGGAGAACTACGAGAAAATCCGCGCGCGCGTGCTACAGCTGCTGCGCGCCGGATGAGCCCTGACGACCGATCTCGGCGGTAACGATCCGTCGAGTGCGACTCTTCGCCGGCGAACCGCATGCTCAATCTCACGCGACGCTTCTTGCTGGCCGCCGCAGCGGGCGCTTCGGCACTCCCATTTCTGACGCTGGCGCGCGATCGCAAATCCGGCGCGCGTGAACGACTCTGGTACACGCGCCCCGCGGCACGTTGGGATGAGGCGCTGCCGATCGGCAACGGCCGCTTGGGTGCGATGGTATTCGGGCGCGTCGCTCAAGAGCGGCTGCAGCTCAACGAAGACACCCTGTGGGCAGGCTCGCCGTACACGCCGGACAATCCCGACGCCCTCGAGGCCATTCCCGAAGTGCGCAGGCTCCTGCAGGCGAAGCGGTATGCGGAGGCGACCGCGCTCGCCAGCGCGAAAGTCATGGCGAAACCGCTTCAGCAGATGTCGTACGGCAGTCTCGGCGACATCTTGCTCGGCTTTGCCGATGCGCAAGTTCCGACGCACTACGAGCGGTCGCTCGATCTCGCCACGGCCGTCGCGACGACTCGCTTCCACACCAAGGCGGGAGCCTTCACGAGAGAGGTCTTTGCATCGAGCCCCCGGCAGGTCATCGTGCTCCGGCTCGCTGCGCCCAAAGGCATGCTGAGCTTCGATCTCGCATACCGCGCTCCGCGGCGAGTGCAGTACACGTCGCCCGCGTACCAAGGGCTCGCGACGCCGCTCCCGACGAATGAGCCGATCGACTGGCTCGCAGCGGAGCCCGCGGGACAGATGCCTCCTGATGTGCGCGCCTCGGTGGACGGCGACGCATGCCTTCTCATCGAGGGACGGAACGAGGCCGGGCCCGACACGCCGGCCGGCCTGAAATTCGCGCTGCGGATCAAGATCGCCTCCGACGGGCGTGTCACGACCGAGAACGGCGGCATGTCGATTCGCGATGCACGGACGGCAGTTCTGCTGATCGGCGCGGCCACGAGTTACGTGAGCTACGAGGATGTGAGCGCGAATCCCGTCGCGATCGTGAGGCAGCAGACGGACGACGCAGCGCGAGAGTCGTACGATACGCTCGAAAGAGAGCATGTGCGCGAATACCGAGCGCTCTATGCCTCCGCAGCAATCGATCTCCCGGCGACGAGCGCCGCCGAGAAGCCGACGGACCTCCGCATTGCCGCCGCGGAGACGTCCGACGATCCGGCACTGGCGGCGCTCTACTTCCAGTTCGCGCGCTACCTGCTCATTTCGTCTTCGCGTCCGGGATGCCAGCCCGCGAATCTGCAGGGCATCTGGAACGAAGGCGTGAATCCCCCCTGGGGCAGCAAGTACACGATCAACATCAACACGGAGATGAACTATTGGCCCGCCGATGCCGCCGGGCTCGGTGCGTGCGTCGAACCGTTGCTGCGCATGGTGGAGGACCTGGCGGTCACCGGGGCCCGAACCGCAAAGACGATGTACGGCGCGCGCGGCTGGGTCGCCCATCACAACACCGACTTGTGGCGCGCGACGGCGCCGATCGATGGACCGCTCTGGGGGCTCTGGCCGTGCGGTGGCGCCTGGCTCTGCAACTCGCTGTGGGACCACTACGACTACAGCCGCGACCAGAGAACCTTGCGACGCATCTACCCGCTGATGCGCGGCGCGTGCCTGTTCTTCCTCGACACGCTCGTCGAAGACCCGGAGGGTCGCGGCTTGGTCACCTCGCCATCGCTCTCGCCCGAAAACCTGCATCCATTCGGAAGCGCCCTGTGCGTCGGCCCCGCGATGGACCGGCAGATCGTCCGCGACCTCTTCGCGCACACGATCGAAGCGGGCAAGACGCTGGGTCTGGACCCCGAGCTGCTCGCGCAGCTCGACGCGACCGCGCGCCGCATTGCGCCCGATGCGATCGGCAAGAGCGGCCAGCTCCAGGAATGGCTCGAAGATTGGGACGACATGGCGCCCGAGCCGCACCATCGGCACGTGTCGCACCTCTACGCCGTTTATCCGAGCAGTCAGATCAACGTGCGCGACACGCCGGCCTTGATCGAGGCCGCGAAAACGAGTCTGCGGCGGCGAGGCGATCGGGCCACCGGCTGGGGCACGGCCTGGCGACTCTGTCTGTGGGCGCGAATGGGCGAAGGCGATCACGCCCATGCGATCCTGAAGACGCTGCTCGGCCCTCAGCGCACGTATCCCAACCTGTTCGACGCACACCCGCCGTTCCAGATCGACGGCAATTTCGGCGGCGCGGCGGGCATCCTGGAGATGCTCGTGCAGTCCTGGGGTGGAGAGATTCGCGTGCTACCCGCGCTGCCGAGCGCGTGGCCGAGCGGGGCAGTGCGAGGAATTCGGGCGCGCGGCGCCATCAGTGTCAGTCTCGGCTGGCGGCGGCACGCGCTCAGATGGCTGGAGCTCGCCGGTCCTCCGCGACAGCGCGTCGTGCTTCGTTACGGCGGCACGAGCAGAGCGGTCGTGCTCGATGCGCGCGGCCGCTACCGCATCTGATCGGCGCAGCCCGCCTTGAAGCACAGATTGCGACTGAAGAACGGCATGACGTGATTCTGAAACCGGTCCGCCACCGCGCTCGTGTGCGTGCCGCTGTAGATCTCGAAGGTGTTCTGGATGCCGTACGTGTCCAGAACGTCATGCAACTTGGCGGTGTCGGTCTTCAGCCCATCCTGATCGCCGACGTCGAGCGCAATGCCGTGATAGCGGCGCAGACCCGCGATGTACTGGTCGATGAAGGCGAGCGGCGCGTTCGCCGTCCACTTCGCGAGCACCTCGGGTTGCTCGACGCCCCCCTTCGTGGGCAGGTCCAGATAGAGCGGCGGATTCTTCGGATTCGGCGACCACGCGGCGGCAACGGCCAATTGCGCGCGGACGGGGAACGGCAGTTGCGCCGAGCCTGCCGGCGTCTCGAGGCTTTCCGCCGCCTTCGCCGCGTCCGCCGATGCGCCGGCGCGCGGGGACAGACAGCACGGGCTCATGATGTAGAGGCTGCCGAACACATCGGCGTGCTTCATCCCGATGCGCGTGGCGCCGTAACCGCCCATCGAGTGGCCCACGAGACCGCGGCTGCGCCGCTCAGGGAGGGTCCGGTAGTGTGCGTCCATGTAGGCCACCACGTCGCGCGCGATGAACGTCTCGAAGTCGCCCGTCGTCACCGAGCTCGAGTACATCGAGCCGTTGTGCATCGTCTTGGAATCCGGCAGTACGACGATCATCTCCTGCGCGCCCTGCGCGAACGCGCCTTCGAGCGTCTGCGGCACGTGAATCTCGTGCGACCACTGTTCGGCGCCGATCGAATAGCCGTGCAGCGCATACACGACCGGATAGCGGCGCCGCTTCTCCTTCTGATAACTGGGCGGCAGGAACACGAGCGCGTCGCGATCGACCGCATCGCCCTCGAGGTTGCCCTCGAGCGCGGCGCCGTGGATCTTGATGTGCTCCACCGTCGCGGGCTTCGCGCCGGGAACTACAGGCGGCGCCGCCGTTTGCACCTGCGCCAGGAGCGGCGTACCCGACCCGGCAACGATCGCGACCATCAGGCCGCAGAACAATCTCTTTCGCATCATCTACCCTATTCCGGCAGCGGCACCGCGCGCGGCATCGAGAATACCGTAGAGGCGGCCGGCACACCCATCTCCGGCTGCCCCGAGCCGACGCTGACTCGATACTCGCCGCTCATGATCTGCCTGACACCGTCGCGCGTGACGAAGCTCAGATCGCGCGGTGAAAGCTCGAGCGAGATCGTCTTGCGCTCACCCGGGCGCAACGCGAAACGCTGGAAACCCCGCAGCGCGAGGCGCGGCGCGCCTTCGAACGGCGGCGGCTGCAGATAGAGCTGCGCGACCTCTTCGCCCGCGAGCTTGCCGGTGTTCGTGACGGTGGTCGACACGCGCAACCCGTGTTCCATGTTGCCGTCCAGGGCAGCGACCTGCAGCGGGCCGTATTCGAAGCTCGCGTAGCTCAGGCCGTATCCGAAGGGATACACCGGTGTGCCCGAGAAATAGCGGTATGTGCGGCCTGCCATGGAGTAATCGCCGAAGGGCGGCAGGTCGGCGACGCTCTTATAGAAGGTGAGCGGCAAGCGACCGGCGGGGTTCACCTTGCCCGCGATCACGTTGGCTACGGCGAGCCCGCCAGCCTGCCCCGGATACCACGCCTCGATGATCGCGGCGGCATTCTCCTTGGCCCAGGCGAGATTCAGCGGACTGCCGTTCAGCAGCACGACGATCAGCGGCTTGCCAGTCGCTTTCGCCTGCTCGAGCAGCTTGCGTTGATCGCTCGGCAGATCGAGCGAGGTGCGATCGCCGCCGGAAAAGCCCTCGAGGTCGATCTTCATCTCTTCGCCTTCGAGATCCGACGTGAGCCCCACGGCCGCCACGATGACGTCGGCCTGAGGGGCCGCCGCAGCGAGATCGGCCTCCGCGTGCATCGAGACGCGCTTCCACAGCAGCTCGGTACCTGCGAGCCCCCCGTGGGCGACGGCGGTGATGCGAATGGGATAGCGGTGCCCTTTTTCCAGCGTCACCGTAGCGAGCTTCGACAGAGCCCCCCATCGCACCTCTCCGGGCTCGGTCAGGAGCTTGCCGTCGAACGTGAGCTCGCCCGAAAACCCCCGCACGCCGATGCGATAAGTACCCGACGCCGGCGGGACGAGAAATCCCGTCCACACGACCCTGTAGTGATCCGAGAGCTGCGCCAGCGTGCTGCCGCGGCCCGCCGTGCCCGGCTCGATGCGGGTGACGCTCGGCTTGCTGCTGAACTTCATCTCCCCGGTGATGCGCGAATACTCCTCACGCGACGCGAATCGCTTGGGGATGACGCCTTCCGCCTCGTAGTACTCCGCGCGCAGACCGGGCTTGCCATCCGGCGAGCGCAGCGCCGCCGTGGGAACCGGATCGCCGTCCGTGATCGAGGGCGACCAGGCCACATGCGTCACCGTCACGCGAGGCAACGCCCGCCGCAGACCGTCGACGATGGATATCGGCGGGCTCGAAAGCGAGCTCGAGTAGTTGCCGCGCAAGACGCGCGTCGAGTCCGCATGCGGCCCGACGACGAGAATCCGCTTCACGCCGGCGAGCGGCAGCACGCCATCGTTCTTGAGCAATACCAGGCTCTTTTCCGCAGTTTTCAGCGCGAGCGCGTCGTGCTCCACAGAGGTGATGGAAGCCGGCGGCGTGTTCACTTGCGGCCGATCCACGACGCCCGACAGATCGCCCGTGCGATAGCGCGCCGAGAACAGCCGGATCAGCGCGCGATCGATGTCCTCCATGCCGATCAAGCCGCGCTCGTAGGCTTCTTTGTATCGATTGCTCAGCCCGCCGATATCCGAGAGCGTGGCCGTGTTGCACTCGTTGTCCACGCCGGTCTTCAAGGCCACCGCAGCGGCAGCGGCCGCATCCGGCGCATACTTGTGGTTGGCACTGATGTCGCGGACAGCATCGCAATCCGAGACCACGTAGCCCTTGAACTTCCAGGCGTCGCGCAGCCGCTCCTTCAGCAACAGATCGTTCGCGCACGCCGGCTGCCCATTCACGCGGTTGTACGCGCACATGATGGAGCCCGCGCGTGCCTCGACGATGGCCGCACGAAACGCAGGCAGGTACGTGTCCTCGAGATCGTGCGGCGAGACGTAGACGTTCGCTTCGTGCCGCGTGGACTCCGGGCCGCTATGCACGGCGAAGTGCTTCGGTGAGGCGATCACGTTCGGATGCTCGGGATCGGGACCCTGCATGCCGCGCACGAACGCGACCGCCATACGCGCGGTCAGGAACGGATCCTCACCGTACGTTTCCTGCCCGCGTCCCCAACGCGGGTCTCTGAAGATGTTGATGTTGGGTGACCAGGTATCCAGTCCGGTCCCGATTCGTCCGAGTCGCCCTGTCTTGCGGCCGAGCGCGTGCAGGCCGCGGACTTCGGTGCTGATTGTCGCCGCGACGTCCTGCAACAGCGGCTCATCGAAGGTCGCCGCGAGCCCGATGGGCTCGGGAAAGTTCGTCGTCGGCACCGCGCCGATCGCGCCGTGCAACGATTCCGTCCACCAGTTGTACGCCGGAATGCCGAGCCGCGGGATGGCCGGAGCCACGTTCAGCAACTGCTCGAGCTTTTCGTCGAGAGTCAGCTGCGCGACGAGCGCCGCAGCGCGCGTGTCCGCATCCTCGGAGGCGCTCGAAGCGGCTGCCGTTACTGCGGCCATGCACAGCACGGCCGCGCCAATCACTCGCTTCAGAAGAGCCTCGGCGCAAAGTCCTGCAGGTCGCGACGCCATGTTTGCCACTCGTGATCCGTCCCCGGCGATTCATAGAAGATGTGTTTGATGTGCGCCGCGTCGAGCGACTCATGCAGCCGCAGCAGGCCCGCGCGCATTCGCTCGGGCTCGTGCGTGCCGACACCGAGCCACAGCACGCGCACCTTCTTCGCGAACGCCGCCGGATCGGCGAACACGCCGTTGAAATCCGTCTTGGGATCGAGCTTGCGGTCCGCGAATACGAGCGAGCTCGCCGCGCCGCTGAAGCCGCCGATGTACGAGAAGAGGTCGAGATGATTCAAGGTGATCTGGAACGTCTGCATCCCGCCCATCGACAAGCCCGCCATGGCGCGGTGCTCGCGATCCGCGATCGTGCGGAACGTGGCATCGACGTAGGGAATGAGCGCCTGCACCACGTCGTCCTCGAACACCGACGCCATCTCCTGCATCGCTTTCAGCATCTCCGCCGAGCCGAACGGCTTCGAGCTCATATCGGACGGCGGGTGCCCCGCGCGCCGCGCATAGCCGTACGCCATCACGACGATCATGGGCTTCGCACGCTTCGCCGCGAGGAGATTGTCGAGGATGAAGTTCGCGTGTCCTTGCCGGATCCAACCGGTCTCGTCCTCGCCGCCGCCGTGCTGCAGATAGAGCACCGGATAGCGCGTTTTCGTCTCCGTGTCGTAACCGGGCGGGAGATAGACGAGCGCGTGCCGCCAGGTTCCGGTCACCTTCGAGTGATACCACACCTCGCGCACCTGACCGTGCGGTACGTCCTGAACGGAGTAGTAGGTGGAGCCGGGCTCCGGAACCTCGACGGCGCTCGCGTACTTGCTGCCGCCGAAGAAGGCCTGACTATTCGGGTCGCTCACCTCTGCGCCGTCGATGACGACGGTGTAGTAGTGCAGGCCGGGAACGAGCGGCTCGGTCGTGACGGTCCAGAACCCGTCCGACTGTTTGGCCATGTCGACCTTGGGGCCGCTCCAGAAATTCAGTTTTACGTGCGCAGCATCCGGCGCTTTGATGCGCACCTGGACGCGCCCGGCACCGTCGACGCGCGGATACTCCGCTCCCCACACGTTCGTCGTCGCGGGCCGAAAATCCCCGGCTTCTTCAGCCGAGCAGACGCCCGCCGCCAGCACGGCAAGCAGCACCAACCGCCACATCCGTTTTCTCCCCTCAAGTCGCCGATGTGATCTTGCGAACGATCCGGTTGCGAAGCTGCGCGAGGATCGGAATCTGCTTCAGCGACGCGTTCATCGTGTACGCGAGCTGCAAATGGCCGGCGCGCAGCAGGCGCAGTGCCGCTGCGTCGTCGAGCTCGCGGATGGCATCGAGGCTCACCGTGTAGAGACCCTGCAGGGTCAAGAGCTCGCCGCCGAAGGTCAGCTCGACATCGATGGGCTCGATGAGCTTCAGGTCCGCGAGCGCGCGGATGAAGACGTTCGTCACCTCGATCCCGGCCTGCAGCTGGCCGAGCGCACGCTGAATCTGGCGCAGGCAACTGTTCGGCTGGCGCGCGTCGTCGAACAGCGGCTCGCCTTCTGTTTCGCTGAAGCGCTCGTTGTTGCGATCGATGGCGATGTGCTCGCCGGAGATGTAGAAGCCGTCCCGCTGCAGAGCGAGCGGGTTGAACCCGCCGCGCGCCGTGAGCTCGTGGATGAAGCTCTCGCCCGGCTTGAAGCCGAACATCGCGCCCGCGTAGAAGTTGCCGCTGGCGGCATCTTTCGTGAACAGGACCGGGCAGCACGCGGCCGCGCTCGCGAATTCGCTGCTGACGATCTGCACGAAGTGCGGCGCCGCGTCGCTCTTTGCGCGCAGCCGTAAGCGCTGATGAGTCTCCGGATCGAGCAGCTCGAACTTCGGCATCGACTCCAGGGCAGCGCTCATACCGGTTGCAAACCTTGCTCGTGAATCTTGCGGATCAGATCGCGGTGGCGCGGCAGCCCGACGCGCAGACGTTCCGTCTGCATCATGTTCTCGCGCATCGCGCGTGCCGCGGCCGCGGCGTCACCGGCGAGCGCCTCCGGCTCGACTTCCGTCCGGAAGCCCATGCCATAGAGCACGTACTGATAGCTGGCCGCCGGAAAGACTTCTTCGATCCGGTCGAACTCGTCGTGAAACCACGGCGACTGATAGCGCCACAGCAGCAGCAGGTCTTTCAGCCGCTCGGGCACCGTTTCCGGCAATCGGTTGTCGCGCCAGAACGCGGTGTCCTCGCGCTTCGTCAGCACGTAGTGCAGCTTCAGGAAGTCGATGATCCGGCCCCAGCGGTAGTGCGTCGTCGCGTTGAAGCGAGCGGCAATGACGTCCATGACTTCGCGGCAGGCGGGCAGCTGCTCGGCGATGAGCTTGGCGGACATCTCGATGAGCACGATCGCCGAGGACTCGAGCGGCTCGAGAAACCCGGCCGAGAGCCCGACCGCCACGCAATTGTGCTTCCAGAAGGTCGCGCGGTGGCCGCAGCGGAGCGTGATCTTGCGCACCGAGCGACCGTCGGCGATCGGCCCGAGATAGCGCCGCAGCTCGCGCTCCGCATCCTCGTCGGAAATGTGCCGGCTCGAATATACGTAGCCGGTCCCGCGCCGCGTCGGCAATCCGATGTCCCAGATCCAGCCGGCGGACTGCGCCGTCGAAATGGTTTGCGAAGGGATCGGCGTCGTCTCGCTCTCGTAGGGCACCTGCACGGCGAGTGCCCTGTCGCAGAAGAGCACGTCACCGCATTCCTTGAACGGCACGCCGTACGTCTCGCCGATGAGCAGCGCCTTGAAGCCCGAGCAGTCGACGAACAGGTCGCCTTCGATCTCGCCCGCCTGAACGGTGTCGAGGCTGCGCACGTCGCCGTCTTCGGTGAGATTCGCGCGTCGCACGTCGGCCAGCACGTGTCGCACGCCCAGCTTCTCGCAGCAGTGCCGCTGGAGAAAGCCCGCGAACTTGCCGGCATCGAGGTGATAGGCATAGTTCGCGATGGCGTCGAACTCCGCCGTCGCGATGGTCTTCGGCGCGAGGCCGTCGTCGCAGATCCGCCCTTGCGGGCACACCGCGTCGCAGAAGCTCCGGCCGCTGCCCTCCGCAAGCCAGTGCGGAGCGAGGTTCACCTGCGAGAAGCTCTGCGGATACATGAGCGGGTGATAGTACGAGTCGTCGTCCGCGCCCGTGGTCCAGCGCGCAAAGCGCGCGCCCTGCTTGAACGCGACGTCGCATCGGCGAATGAACTCCGTTTCCGAGACGCCGATGCGCGCAAGCGTGGTCCGCAACGTGGGCCACGTGCCCTCGCCGACGCCGATGATGGGCACGTTCGGCGACTCGACGAGGGTCACGCTGAACCCTGCGGGCATGCGGTGGCGGTGCTTCGCGGCGATCACGCCGGCTGTCAACCAGCCGGCGGTACCGCCACCCACGACTACGACTTTTCGGACCGGCCGCACCACTGGACTATAGCTTGTAGCGGGCCCCCAGTGCGTAGCGTCGACCGTACGAGAAGACGTCGAGCATCTGGTTGTCGAAGCGGCCGTGCGTGCTCATCGTATCGTTCGTGACGTTCAGCACCTCGAAGAACACGTTCAACCCGCGCGTGAACTGATAGCTCGTGCTGAAATCGACCTGCAGGCTCGAGTTCACGTACGTCGGCTCCGCGCCGAAGGCCGAGTTGTTCTGGTTCTGACCGAACTGCAGCAGGTACTCGTCGCGCCAGTTGGCGGCAACACGCACCTCGAAGCCGTTCTTGTCGTAGAACCCGATGAAGTTCGCCGAGTCGGCGAGACCCGTCACCGCAAAGCCGCTCTGCGAGATGTCCTGGCGATCGTACGGCTTGTTGGTGTCGACGATCGTGGCGTTGGCGTTGAAGCCGAAGCCGGTATCGCCGAAGACGTGCTGCCACGCGAGCTCGAAGCCGTGGATGCGCGCGTCCGGACCGTTCACCCGCTGCGACACCGTGTAGATCGCCGGCTGACCGGTGCTCGGATCGATCACGTTGTTGATCGTCTGGCGCTGCGTGCCCTGCACGATGAAGTTCGTGACGTCCTTGGTGAACGCATCGATCGCCGCGTACGAGTTCGGCTGGTAGTACCACTCGACCGCGAAATCGAAGTTGTCCGAGAGATAGGGCTTCAGCCGCGGATTGCCGCCGTTCGCCGTGAGCGCGCCGATGCGCGGCAGCGAGCCGACGTTCAGCACGGGCGTCAGGAAGTTGATTGCAGGCCGCGTCAGGGTGCGCGACGCATCGAAGCGCAGATGCACCTTGTCCGTCAGCTCGAGCTTCATGTCGAGGCTCGGCAGCAGGAAGTTGTAGCTGCTCTTCGTCGTGATCGGCTGTGAGTCCGAGAAGGCCGTCGTGAGCAGCGTCGGGTCGGACGGATTCACGGTCAGCAGCACCGGCAGTCGGCCGATGCCGGATGAGGAGACGTTGGTCCGCTCATCGCGGATGCCCGCGCTCAAGTGGAACGGCATGTCGTTGATCTTCGTCTGGAAGCCGGCGCGCACGAACACCGACCACGTCTTCTCCGTGATGTCCTGCACGCTGCCCGGATCGAGCGCCAGGTCCAGCGACCCGTGATAGTCGCACAACGCGGGGTGATCGCCGCCGGGCGCGCACCGCGACAACGAGTTCGCGAGCGTCGGGATCTCGTTGGTCGGATTGGGATTCGGACCGGGATAGTTGAAGCCGTTGAGCTGCTGTGCCCACGGATCACCCAGCCCCTGGAGGAAGGCATAGAGCGCGCGCGGGTCGTACTTCTGCAGCGAGCCCGGTATGGACCCGCCGCCCGAAAAGCCGGGGATGAAGCCCGAGGTACCGATCGTTCCCCCGTACACGTTCGCGGGGACGACCAGACCCGCCGAGCGACCCGACGGCGCGCCGTAACCCGCGAACGCCTGCCAGAAGTTGTTCGCAAAGGTGTTGCTTTGCTGCAGGGTGAAGTTGTCCTCGACATAGGACGTGCCGAGATCGAGCGTGACATCGTCCTGTGCCCAGCGCACGCTGAAGCGCCCTTGCTTCAGGGTGTCCGTGTTCTCCTGACGCTGGCGCACGAGCACGTGCGAGCCGATGACCGACTGATCGAACACACGTGACTCATCGCACCCCGGCCCGAAGTCGGTCAGCTCGGGGAAGTGGCTCGAGCTGTCACCCGTGACGCGCACGCCCAGATTGCAGCCCAGCGCGCCGCCGTAGCCGATATCGCCGTTGTCCGTCTGCTCGCCGTTCGGGTTCTGCCAGCTCTTCGCATACGAGGCGTCGACGTCGAAGCTCAGGTGGTCCGAGAGGTCGTACTTCAGATTGACGCCGGTCTGGTTCGTCTTGCGCACCTGCTGGGCGACGGTGGCGTTCAAGTCCATCGGCGTCGCCGCCTGGCGGAAGTCCACCACCGTGCCGTTGTCGTCCAGCGAGACGCTGCGCAGATCGTTTATGCCGAACCACAGCGCGAAGCCATACGTGTCGGTCTGAAGCGTCTGACGCGAATAGTTGTCATCGACCGTGAGCAACAACTGATCGGACGGCCGCCACTGGAAGGCGATGCGTCCGTCGATGCGCTTGTCGGCAACGGTGCTCTGCTCCGCGCCGTACTGCTGCTGCCACCAGCCGACGAGCGGCTTGTTCGCACTGGGAGCGAGCTCCGCCGGAGTGCAGGTCGGGGTGAGCTGGCAGGGTGCGAACCTGCCGCCTTCCCAGCCCGAGACGAACACGCGATTGGCGGTCGTGGTGTGGTCGGTGTAGATGCCGTCGATGAGGATACCGAGCGTATCGTCCGCGAAGGTGTCGCTCAGGAGCATGCCGACGGTCGGCTTGGTGTCGCCGGATTCATCCTGCCGCGTACCCGCGGCGCTCGCGACCATCCGCAGGCCCAGGTGATCCATCGGCTTCGGATATTCGACGTTGATCGTCGCGCCGATCGAGCTGCTCGAGAGCGTGATGTCCGGCGTCTTCATCACGTGCAGCGCGCCGACGAAATCCGCGCCTACCGTGCTGAAGTCGACCGAGCGTCCGCCGGCGGCGGTCGAGATGCGGCGCCCGTCATAGAGCGTCTCGTTGAAGTCGCCGCCGAAGCCGCGCACCGTGATGCCGGTCGGCTCCCCGCGCTGGCCGTTGCGCTGGATCGACACGCCGGGCACGCGCTGCAGGGAGGCCGCAACGTTGGAATCCGGGAACTTGCCGATGTCCTCGGAGGAGATCACGTCCACGACGCCCACGGCATCGCGCTTCATGTCGAGGTTGCGCTGCAGCGACCCGCGAATACCGGTGACGATGACCTCTTTCAGCTCGCTGCCGTCCGAGTCGTCGCCCGTCGACTGCGCGGTGGCCGGCACGGTAACGGCCAGCGCCAGCAAGCTGGATGCGCCGGCGAGCGCGTTCTTGGTCGCATCGTTCTGCATGATCTCCCCCTTCGGATGCGTGATTCGACTCGTCTGCCTGGTACGCTCGGTAAAAATGTTACCGGTACCATTTCTTTGGAGGATACTAGCGACCAATCTGGCGCAGGCGCCAATCTCAAAATTGATATTGCTTCGAGCAGTTCTTCTATCGAATTGGCAGCGCTCGCCACGTGAACACGTACTGTACGATGCGGCGGGCGCCGCCGGGCGACGGGTGCTCTTGACACCTGAGCTCACGCGCAGATAGGGAAGCGTGCTGATGTTGCTTGCTGCGCACGCTCGGCGCGATTGCGCATCGTGACCGGCGGCAACGAGCACCGCGAGCCGCCGGAGGATCCCGCGGTGAATGCGTGATTCGGCGAGATCGAGAACGCCCGGCACCGCGATTCATACCCTATTCCATATCCCTCGCCGGTTTCTTGTTATTGGAATACGTGCGGGCGGCTTTCTATTCTCCGCTGATGAAGACGTTGCTCACATGGAGCGCCGCCATTGCGCTCACCCTCACCGCTGCCGCCGCACAGGCGGCCACCCTCGACGCCCAGGGAACGCTGCACGCCGATCAGCCGGGCCCGCTCATCAGCCGCTACATCTTCGGGCAGTTCGCCGAGCATCTCGGCTTCGGCATCTACGGCGGCATCTGGGTCGGCGAGGATTCGAAGATTCCGAACACGCACGGCTATCGCAACGATGTGGTCGCGGCGCTGAAGCGGCTCGAGGTGCCGGTCGTGCGCTGGCCCGGCGGCTGCTTCGCCGACGAGTATCACTGGCGCGAAGGCGTCGGTCCGCGCGACCAACGCCCCGTTCGCGTGAACACGCACTGGGGCGGCGTCGAAGAGACCAACGCGTTCGGCACGCACGAGTTCATGAACTTCGCCGAGTTGATCGGCGCCGATGCTTACGTGTCCGGCAACGTCGGCAACGGCACGCCCGAAGAGATGGCGCAGTGGGTCGAATACATGGCCTCCGACACGCACTCGACGCTCGCGAACGAGCGGCGGCGGAACGGCCGCGAGAAGCCGTGGAAGCTCGCGTTTTTCGGCATCGGCAACGAGCTCTGGGGCTGCGGCGGCAACATGCGCGCGGAGTATGCCGCCGACGTGGTCCGGCGCTATCAGACGTTCGTGAAGATCCCGCGCGGCACGCACACGCTGAAAATCGCCGCCGGCGCGAGCGACGACGATTACCACTGGACCGACGTGTTCATGCGCGAGACGGGCAAGCTCGTCGACGGCCTCTCGATGCACTACTACACCTCGCCCGGCCCAACGTGGAACGAGAAGCGCTCGTCGACGGACTTCGACGAGGCGCAGTGGATCGAGACGCTATCGAAGGCGCTCCACATCGACGAGCTCATCACCAAGCACAGCGCGGTGATGGACAAGTACGATCCCGAGAAGAAGGTCGCCTTGATGGTCGACGAGTGGGGCACGTGGTACACGAGCCTGCCCGGCTTCAACCCCGGCTTCCTGCACCAGCAGAACAGCCTGCGCGATGCGCTCGTCGCCGCGCTCCACTTCGACATCTTCAGCCAGCACGCGGACCGCGTGAAGATGGCGAACATCGCGCAGATGGTGAACGTGCTGCAGGCGATGATCCTGACGAGCGACGAGAAGATGGTGCTCACGCCGACGTACTACGCGTTCGAGATGTACAAGCCGTTCAAGGACGCGACGCACCTGCCGCTCGACATCTCCACCCCGCGATATCAGTACGGCGGCTACGATGTGCCCACCGTGCACGCATCGGCTGCGCGCGGCAAGGACGGCAAGGTCTACGTGGCGTTGACCAATCTCGATCCGAAGAACGACGTGAAACTGAGCCTGCAGGTCGTCGGCACGCAAGCGCGCAGCGTAACGGGGCAGATTCTCACGGCGGGAGCCATCAACGCTGTCAACACATTCGAGAAGCCCGATGCGGTGAAGCCCGTGAGCTTCAATGGCGCGAAGGTAAGTAACGGAAAGCTCACCGTCGCGCTGCCATCGAAGTCGGTGGTGGTCCTCGCGCTTCAATAGCGTTGCGACTGATGCTCACGACGCGCCGCGAGCTGCTACAGGGATTGAGCGCCACGGCGCTTGGTGTCGCGCTTTCCGAGTCGCCGGCCTACGCGGATGGCCGATCATCGACCCCGCACCACGCGGTTGCGCCCTTCGCGCTCTCCGCCGTGCGGCTTTTGCCCGGCCCGTTCAAAACCGCGCAAGAGCTCGATGCCCGTTACTTGCTCACCCTCGAACCCGACCGGCTGCTGCACAACTTCAGAATCAATGCGGGCCTGAAACCGAAGGCGCCCGTGTACGGTGGCTGGGAGTCGCAGGAACCGTGGGTCGACATCCGTTGCCAGGGTCACACGCTCGGTCACTATCTCAGCGCGTGCTCGATGCTGTACGCAGCGACCGGGGAAAACGCATTCGCGCAGCGTGTCGAGTACATCGTTGCCGAGCTGCGCGCTTGTCAGGACGCTCGCGGCGATGGCCTCATCTGTGCATTCCCCGATGGCGCGGCGCCGCTCGAGAACAGCCTGGGCGGCCGCGCGTTTCCGGGTGTGCCCTGGTACACGCAGCACAAGATCTTTGCAGGGCTGTGTGATGCGTACGAGCACGCGTCCAGCAAGACCGCGCTCGACGTGCTTGCCAGGCTCGCCGAATGGACCGTCGCGGCCTCGCGCCCGGTTCCGGACGCATCGCTGCAAAAGATGCTGGATCGCGAGCACGGTGGGATGAGCGAAGTGCTCGCCGACGTGTACGTGTCGACCGGCGATAGGATGTTTTTGCAGGCCGCCGAGCGTTTCGCGCACCGCGCGTTGCTGGACCCCCTGGCTGCGCGTCGCGACGTGCTCGACGGCCTGCACTCCAACACTCAGATTCCGAAGGTCATCGGATTCGCGCGACTGCACGAGCTCACCCGGAAGCGCGCGTACGGCGAGGCCGCCGCGTTCTTCTGGCAGACGGTCACCGAGCGCCGCTCGTTCGCCACCGGCGGCAATGGCGACCGCGAGCACTTCTTTCCGCCCGCGGAGTTCGCGGCTCATCTGCAGTCGGCGAAGACGATGGAAACCTGCTGTGCGTACAACATGCTCCGCTTGACGCGCGCGCTGTTTCAGCAGACCGCGGCGCCGGCGTATGCCGACTACTACGAGCGAGCGCTCTACAACTGCATCCTCGCTTCGCAGGACCCGCAGACCGGAATGATGACGTACTTCCAGGCGACGCGACCCGGCTACGTGAAGCTCTACTGCACGCCGACGGATTCCTTCTGGTGCTGCACGGGCTCCGGAATGGAGAATCACGCGAAGTACGGCGACTCCATCTACTTCCACGACGACGATTCGCTGTACGTGAACCTGTTCATCGCCTCCGAGCTGAGCTGGGCCGTGAAGCACCTACGGCTCACGCAAACGACGCGCTTTCCGGACGAGGACGCAACGCGCCTCGTCGTGCATCTCGCCGCGCCGATCCGGTTGAGCCTCAAGCTCAGACATCCGTCGTGGTGCTCGCGCGTGACGGTGAGTGTGAACGGGCGTCCTCACGTCGTCAGCAGAAGGCCGAGCGGCTACATCGGCATCGAACGCACGTGGCGGGACGGAGACACGGTCGACGTCCGCTTGCCCATGGAGCGCCGACTCGAGGCGCTGCCGCATGCGTCGAATCTCGTCGCGGTGATGCAGGGACCGCTCGTGCTGGCCGGCCGGCTCGGCACGGCCGGTCTTGCGCCGGGCGCCGATATCATCGTGAACGAACGCACCTCCGGCGAGATGCTGAACATTCCTATGGAGATTCCGCGGCTCGACGCGAGCGCAGACACTGAGCTCGTCCCGTGGCATCGGATCGCGCACGAACGCTATACGCTCTACTGGAGAACGTGAGCGTGCGGCTGCTGCTCCCCACCGTTCTCGCATTGCTCGCGTTCGCGACTGTCCGAGCCGCCGAAGTGAGCAGCCACTCGCTGCTCACCAGTCCCGACGAGCGCATCGAAGTCCGGTTCGGGATCGACGCCGAGGGCCGACCTCGTTACGAAGTCCAGCTCGGCGGCAAGCCTGTGCTGCTCGCGTCGCGCTTGGGGCTCGTGCGCGACGATGCGGATTTCTCGAGGAATCTTGCGCTCGTGCAGGAGTCGCCGGTCACGCGAGTCACCGACGACTACGAGCTTCTGACGAGTAAACGCCGCCTGAATCACTACGTGGCAAACCGTCGCGTCGTCGAGCTGAAGGGAGCGAACGGCGAGACCCTCGAGGTGATCTTCCAAGTCTCGAACGACGGCGTCGCCTTCCGCTATCGCTTCCCGCGCACCTCTACGACCGTGCACAGACTCACCGCGGAAGCGTCGTCGTACCGCTTTCTGCCGGGCACACAGGCCTGGCTGCAGCCGATGTCCGCGGCGAAGACGGGCTTCAAAGGCGCCAATCCCGCTTACGAAGAGCCGTACGAGAAGGACATTCCCGTCGGCACGCCTTCGCCCACCGGCGCCGGCTGGGTGTACCCGGCGCTCTTCAGGTCGGGCGATGTGTGGCTGCTCGTCAGCGAGAGCTCGCTTCCTCGCAACTACTGCGGCACGCGGCTGCGCACGAGCTGGCTCAGCACGGAATACACCGTGAGCTTTCCGGATCCGCTGGAGCGCATCGGTGACGGCCCGGTGAATCCGGAGTCGACACTGCCGTGGCTCACGCCGTGGCGCTTCGTCGCCCTCGGCACGTTGCGAACCGTCGTCGAATCGACGCTCGGCACCGATCTCGCGGACAAGCCCGCGCCGAACGCGGCGGTGCCCCGCGACGCTCCCGGAAAAGCGTCTTGGAGCTGGCCGCTTCTCGGTGACGATCACACGACCTTCGAGGTGCAGAAGAGATTCGTCGACTATGCCGCCGACATGGGGTGGCGCTACACGCTGGTCGACGCGCTGTGGGACACGCAGATCGGCTACGACAAGCTCGCGGAGTTGGTCGCGTATGCGAAGCGCAAAGGCGTGCGCATTCTCGTGTGGTACAACTCCGCAGGCGATTGGAACTTCACGCCGCAGACGCCGCGCGACCGGATGCTGACGCATGCGAGCCGCGTGCAGGAATTCGAACGCCTGAAGACGATCGGCGTCGCGGGACTCAAGATCGATTTCTTCGGCGGCGACGGACAGTCCGTCATCGCGTACTACCGCGACATCCTCGACGACGCCGCGCCGTACGGCTTCGTGATGAATTTCCACGGCGCGACGTTGCCGCGCGGCTGGCAGCGCACCTATCCATTCCTCATGACGACGGAAGCGGTGCGCGGGCTCGAATTCGCGACCTTCGCGCAGCAAAACGCCGAAGAGGAACCGACGCACGCGGCCATGCTCCCCTTCACCCGCAACGTGTTCGATCCGATGGACTTCACACCGGTGGTGCTCGACCGCATTCCCGGAATCGAACGGCGGACGAGCAGTGCTTTCGAGCTGGCGCTCTCCGTCCTCTTCACCTCCGGAATCCAGCACTACGCCGAGATTCCCGAGGGCATGGCCAAGGCGCCCGACTATGTGCGCGAGTTTCTCCGCCACGTGCCCAGCGTTTGGGACGACGTGCGATTCGTGGAGGGCTTTCCGGGCAAGTACGTCGTGATCGCGCGGCGAGGAAACGGCCACTGGTACGTCGCGGGCATCAACGCGGAGCGTCGGGAGAGAACGCTTGCGCTACCGCTTTCGGAGCTGGGCATCCGCGGAAGCGGCACGCTCATCACCGACGGTGACGGCACCAATCTCTCGTTCCGCACGGAGCGAGTCGAGCGCGGAGCGCAGAAGAGCCCAGTCGTGAAGCTGAAGGGCCGCGGCGGTTTCGTCATCGTCGTCGATTGACGGATCGCGCCCCCGCGATCGGGAAACTTCAGGAGCGCCGGGCTTCGAACAGCCGCTGCAGCAGGCAGAACACGAACAGCAGCACCCCGACGGCGATGCGCGTCCACCACGAGCTGAGCGTGCCGTCGAACACGATGAGCGTCTGAATGATCCCGAGGATCAGCACGCCGAACAGCGTGCCGATCACGTAGCCGAAGCCGCCCGTCAGAAGCGTCCCGCCGATGACGACCGCGGCGATCGCATCGAGCTCCAGGCCCAGGGCATGCAGGCTGTAGCCCGAGAGCATGTAGAACGTCATCACGACGCCGCCGAGCGCCGAGCAGAGCCCGCTGAGCATGTAAACGCGGATGAGTGTCGAGCCGACCGGCAGTCCCATGAGCTGCGCAGACGCCTCGCTGCCGCCGATCGCGTAGACGGTGCGTCCGAACTGAGTCGCGTGCGCGAGCCACATTCCGCCCAGCACGACCGCGAGCGCGATCACCGCGCTCACGGATAGCGACGCATCGCCGCCCAACGGCACACGCGCCTGAGCGATCGCGCTGTATACGGGATGCGTGATGCTGATGGACTCCGTGCTGATGAGGTAGCACAGCCCCCGCGCCAAGAACATTCCCGCGAGCGTCACGATGAAGGGCTGCAGCCGGAACCGCTGCACGAGATAGCCCTGCGCCGTCCCGAACAGCGCACCGATCGCCAGCACGAGCGGCATCACGAGCCACGGGCTCACGCCGTTGTGTTCGACGAGCTGGGCCGAGATCATCGTCGTGAGCGCGACGACGGCGCCCACTGAAAGATCGATGCCGCCCGTGAGAATGACGAACGTCATGCCCACCGCGACGATGCACAGGAACGCGTTGTCGATCAGCAGATTCAGAAAGACTTGCGGCGCGAAGAAGCCGTCGTAGAGCATCGATCCTGCGGCCGCCATCGCGACGAACAGCGAGATCGTCACGGTGAGCGGCACGTAGCGCGGATCGATGCGCGGCCAACCCCGCGCCCGGCCGCCCGAGCCGGAGCGCGCCGAGGTAGCATCCACGCTCACGCGTTCTCCGCCTCGCGCCTGAACGCCACCCGGCGCAGCAAGGCGCGGAATTCCGGCGACTGCAGCAGCATGACTGCGAACACCAGCGCCGCCTTCACCACCATGTTCACTTCGGGCGGCACGCCGCTCGCGTAGATCATCGACGTCAGCGTCTGCAGGATGAGCGCGCCGATGAGCGTTCCGGCGAGACTGAAGCGGCCGCCCGTCAACGGCGTCCCGCCGAGCGCGACTGCGAGAATCGCGTCGAGCTCCATGAACAGGCCCGCGTTGTTACCGTCCGCGCTTTTCACGTTCGAGCTGACGATCAGGCCGGCGACACCTGCGGTGAACGCACAGAAAACGTAGAGCGCTACGGTGATCAGCGGCGCGCGCACGCCTGCCACGCGGGCGGCCACCGGATTGATGCCGATGCTCCGAATGAACAACCCAAGTGCCGTCCGCGTGAGCGCGAAGTGCACGGCGAGCGCGACGAGGGCCGCGCAGCAGAACGCGAACGGCAATCCCAAGAGGAATCCATTGCCGATGTAGAAATACGGCGAGTAGTAAAGGGTGATGATGCGACCGTCCGTGATCAGCTGCGCGATACCGCGCCCCGCCACCATCAGGATGAGCGTTGCGACGATCGGCTGCATGCCCGTCTTGACGACGAGCAGCCCGTTCCACAGTCCGCACAGCATCGCCACGCCGAGCGCACCGACGATGGCCACGCTCATGGGGAAGCGGCTCGTCTGCACCGCCGTGCCGGCATCGAGCGAGCCGCCGATCAGCACCGCCGCCACGGCGGCCGAGATCGCGAGCACCGCGCCCACGGAAATATCGAGCCCGCGGACGGCAATGACGAGCGTCATGCCCATCGACACGAGCATGAGCGGTGCGGCGCGGTTCACGACATCGATCAGGCTGCCTTGCAGATGGCCATCGACCCACGCGAGGCGCAGAAAGCTCGGATTCACGAGCGCGCTGATCGCGAGCAGCGCGGCGAGCGTGACTGCCGGCCAGAAGAGCTGATGCGCGCTCCATCGCATCAGCAGACTTCGCTCGCGTTCGGTTTCGCCACGCATCAGTGTCGCGCGATCATTTCGTACACCGCGTGCTCGCCGCAGCCGCCCGGCAGCTCGCCCACCTTGCGACGGTCGCGCATCACGACGATGCGATCCGCGAGGCGCACGACTTCTTCGATCTCCGCCGAGATGAAGACCAGCGCCATGCCGGCGCGCGCGAGCGCGACGATCTCGTTCATGATTTCCTGCTTCGCCGCGATGTCGATGCCGCGCGTGGGCTCATCGAGGATGAGCACCCGCGGCTCGGTTGCGAGCCAGCGCGCGAGCAGCACCTTCTGCTGATTGCCTCCGGAGAGCTGCCCGACGGGCGTCTCGAGGCTCGCGCTCTTGATTCCCAGCGCGGCGACGAAGCGCTCCGCGATCGCTTCCTGCTTCTCGCGCGACAGATACGGCACGAGCCCGGCGCGCGCCTGCAGCGCGAGCACGATGTTCTCCCGCACGGAGAGATCCGCGATGAGCCCTTCGGTCTTCCGCTCCTCCGGGCACAGCGCGAGGCCGCACGCAATGGCGTCGGCGGGGCTGTGAAGCGCCGCGCGCTGTCCGGCAATGACGATGGCGCCGCTATCCGCCGCGTCCAGGCCGAACAGCAGACGCGCCAGCTCCGTGCGCCCCGATCCGAGGAGCCCCGCAATGCCGACGACCTCACCGGCCTCGACCGCGAAGTCGGTCGCCTGCAGCTGCCCTTTGCGTGCGATGCCCTGCGCTTGCAGAACGGGGGCGGAGCGCACCTCGTCCGACGCGTCGCGGGTGTCGCTCGCGCTGGTTGCGGGCGCGATAGCGCCGCCGATCATGGCGGCGATCAGTGCCTCGCGACTGAGCTCCGAAGTGCGGTACTCGCCAACGAAGCTGCCATTACGCAGAACGGTGATCCGGTCCGAGATGGCGTACACCTGTTCGAGAAAGTGCGTGACGAACAAGATGGCCATTCCCTGCCGGCGCAGCCGGTCCAGCACCGCGAACAGTTGCCGCACTTCGTCCGCGTCGAGACTGGAGGTGGGCTCGTCGAGAATCAGCACACGCGCGGCGACGCTCGTCGCGCGAGCGATAGCGATCATTTGCTGGATGGCGACGGGGTACGACGACAGCAGCCGCGTGACCTCGATGTCGATCTGCAGCGCCGTGAGCAGGCGGCGCGCCTCGCGCTCGACGGCCTGCCAGTCGATACCGCCGCCGCGCCACCATGGGCGCCGCGGGTAGCGCCCCGCGAAGATGTTCTCGGCCACCGTGAGATTCGGGCAGAGGTTCACTTCCTGATACACGGTGCTGATGCCGAGCTGCTGCGCATGAAGCGGCGACGCGGGCCGAATCGGCCGGCCCTCGAGCTCGATGCTGCCGGAATCGGGCGCATGCACGCCCGTCAGCACCTTGATCAACGTCGACTTGCCGGCGCCGTTCTGGCCCATCAGCGCGTGAATCTCGCCCGCGCGCAGCTGCAGCTCGACATTGTCGAGCGCGCGCACGCCCGGGAACGTGCGGCGAATGCCGCGCGCCGATAGTACGCACTCCGCTTCGGCCGCCATGCTCAGTACTTGCGGGTCGGAAACACCTCGCGTGCCGTCTCCATCGGGAAAATGCCCTCCTGCGTCACGATGCGCTTCGGCAGCGGCCTGCCCGCGACCACGTCCTTCACCGCCGCCATCAGCTGCGGCCCGAGCAGCGGGCTGCACTCGACCGTCACGTTCAGCTTGCCGGCCATCATCGCCTCGAACGCACCCTTCACCGCATCGATGGAGATGATGAGGATGTCCTTGCCCGGCGCCAGACCCGCCTCTTCGATCGCCTGAATGGCGCCGATCGCCATGTCGTCGTTGTGCGAGAAGAGCACATTGATGCGCCGGCCCTCGGCTTTCAGGAACGCCTCCATCACTTCCTTGCCACGCGCGCGCGTGAAGTCTCCGGTCTGCGAGCGGATGATCTTGTAGCGCGGATCGGCGGCGATCACCTCCTGGAAGCCGCGCTTGCGATCGTTCGCGGGCGCGGAGCCGACCGTACCCTGGAGCTCGACGATGTTGATGTCACCGGGCCGATCCTTGGTGTGCTCGAGCAGCCAGCGCCCGGCTTTGCGCCCTTCTTCGACGAAATCCGAGCCCATGAAGGTCACGTACAGCGAATCGTCGCTCACGTCGACGGCGCGGTCGGTGAGAATCACCGGTATCCCGGCGGCCTTCGCCTCGCGCAGCACGGTTTCCCAGCCGGTCTCGACCACCGGCGAGAACGCGATGACATCCACACGCTGGGCGATGAACGAGCGCAGCGCCTTGATCTGGTTTTCCTGCTTCTGCTGCGCATCCGAGAACTTCAGCCGGATGCCCGCCGCCGCGGCCGCAGAGCGGATCGATTCCGTGTTCGCCGTGCGCCACTCGCTTTCCGCGCCGATCTGGCTGAATCCCAGGACGATCTCGTGCGGCCGGCCGCTGCCGGCGTCGCCCTTATGACAGCCGCTCAGGAAAGCGCTGCAAGCGAGCGCGCCAATGAGGGCGAGCACGGACAGAACTCTCAATGGAACCCCCCGTCGTTCGTTCGAGACCGCGGCCGCTGCGCGCGCGTCGTTTGAATTGTGACGGCGCGAGCGATATAGAACAAATTCAAAATCGCCGCAGACCGATATACTGTTTGCTATAGCGACGAGGGAGGGGGTCCCCATGCCAGCCAGCACGCCTCCGTGGTTTCTGCGCGCTCGGATCAAGACTCGGCAGCTCATGCTGCTGATCGCGATCGGCGACGAAGGCAACATCCATCGGGCGGCCGAGATCCTGAGGGTATCGCAGCCTGCCGCGTCGAAGCTGCTGAAAGACCTCGAGGACGCCCTCGGCGTCACCCTCTTCGAGCGGCTGCCGCGCGGTATGCGGCCCACTTGGTACGGTGAGGCGATGATCCGTCACGCGCGCATGGCGCTCTCGAATCTCGCGCAGGCCGGCAGCGAGCTCGAAGCGCTGAAGACGGGGCGGTTCGGCGAGGTCACGGTCGGCGCGATCACCGGCCCCGCGCTCAGCCTCTTGCCGCAGGCGGTGGCCATCGTCGCGCGCGAGCAACCCAACCTGCGCGTGCAGCTCGTCGTGGAATCGAGCGATGTGCTGCTCGAACGCCTCGTGCAGAGCAAGCTCGACATCATGGTCGGCCGGCTCTCCGAGACGCACGACAAGACGAATCTCTCGTACGAGCGGCTCGCCGACGAACCGGTGTGCGCCGTCGCGCGGCCGAACCATCCGTTGCTCGGCCACCCGTCGCTGACGCTGCAGCACCTCGAAGACGCGCCGTGGATCGTGCCGGCGCTCGGCAGCGTGCTGCGCCATCGCTTCGAGCTGATGTTCCAGGAGGCCGGGCTCAGCGTTCCGCCGCAGCTCATCGAGACTTCCTCGATCCTCTTCACGACGAAGATGCTGCAGGAGAGCGACTTCGTCGCCGTGATTCCGACGGAGGTGGCGCGTTACTACACGTCCTACGGAATGGTTTCGATCCTGCCGATCAAGCTGTCGTGCACGATGGATGCGTTCGGCATCATACTGCGCAAGGACTGGTTGCTCTCGCCCGCCGCCAAAGTGGTGCTGCGCGCGTTGCAGAGCGCGGCGCGCAGCGCGTACGACTACATCCCCGACACTGCAGGCGAGCCGCGTTCCGCGCGTGCGAGCCTGCGCGCCTGATCCATACGAATCTGGTTATAGCTCGCGGGAAGATTGTCATTATTCGGCCCGCGAGGCGCCGAGTAGGATGGCCGCCATCGAGAGGAACGCTCGCAGGCATCCATGGATTCCAAGAAAAGGCGGCGGCTGCGCAGCCACGAATGGTTCGGCAAGGCCGACCGCGACGGCTTCATGCACCGCAGCTGGATGAAGGGACAAGGCTATCCCGACGATCTCTTCGACGGCCGCCCGGTCATCGGCATCTGCAACACCTGGTCCGAGCTCACGCCCTGTAACGGACACTTTCGCGAGCTCGCGGAGTTCGTGAAGCGCGGCGTCTACGAAGCCGGCGGCTTCCCGCTCGAATTTCCGGTCATGTCGCTCGGCGAGACGCAGCTGCGCCCCACCGCGATGCTCTTCCGCAATCTCGCGAGCATGGATGTCGAGGAGTCGATTCGCGGCAATCCGATCGACGGCGTCGTGCTCCTCATGGGCTGCGACAAGACGACGCCCGCGCTCCTCATGGGCGCAGCAAGCTGCGATCTGCCGACGATCGGGCTCTCCGGCGGGCCGATGCTGAGCGGCAAGTTCCAGGGGCACGACCTCGGCTCCGGCACCTCGGTGTGGAAGATGTCCGAAGAGGTGCGCGCCGGCAGGATGACGCTCGAAGAGTTCAGCTCCGCCGAATCGTGCATGCATCGCTCGAAGGGCCACTGCATGACCATGGGCACCGCTTCGACGATGGCCAGCATGGTGGAAGCGCTGGGCGTCGCGCTGCCGGGCAACGCCGCAATTCCGGCGGTGGACGCGCGGCGCGCGCGTCAAGCGCAACTCACCGGTCGGCGCATCGTCGAGATGGTGCACGAGGACCTGCGGCTCTCGCAGATTCTCACGCGCGAGGCGTTCGAGAACGCCATCAAGGTGAATGCCGCGATCGGCGGCTCGACCAACGCCGTCATCCATCTGCTCGCGCTCGCCGGCCGAGTCGGCGTGAAGCTCGAGCTCGATGACTGGGATCGCCTCGGCTCGATGCTCCCCTGTCTGGTCGATCTGCAGCCCTCGGGTCGGTACCTGATGGAGGACTTCTACTACGCCGGCGGCCTGCCGGCCGTCATGAAAGAGATCGCGCACCTGCTGCACACGGATGCGCTGACCGTCACCGGCAAGAGCATCGGCGCGAACATCGAGGATGCGCCGTGCTGGAATCGTGAAGTCGTGCGGCCGTTCTCACAGCCCTTCAAGCCCGCGGCCGGCATTGCGGTGCTGCGCGGCAATCTCGCGGTGGACGGCGCGGTGATCAAGCCCTCCGCAGCCTCGCCGCACTTGCTGCAGCATCGCGGCCGCGCGGTCGTGTTCGAAACGATCGAGGACTTCAAGGCGCGCATCGGCGACGAGAGCCTCGATATCGACGAACACTGCATCATGGTGTTGAAGAACTGCGGGCCGCGCGGCTATCCGGGCATGGCGGAAGTCGGGAACATGCCCTTGCCGCCGAAAGTGCTGCGCAAGGGGATCACGGACATGGTGCGCATCTCCGATGCGCGCATGAGCGGCACGGCATACGGCACGGTCGTGCTGCACGTCTCGCCGGAAGCGGCGGCCGGTGGAACGCTCGCGCTGGTGAAGACGGGCGACATGATCGAGCTCGATGTCCCGGCGCGCCGGCTGCATCTCGATGTGAGCGATGCCGAGCTGGCGAGGCGCAGAGCGAGCTGGACCGGCGTGCCTGCGCCTACGCGCGGCTGGTACAAGCTGTACGTCGATCACGTGCAGCAAGCGCATCTCGGCGCGGATCTCGACCTGCTCGTCGGCCGCAGCGGTACGGATGTGCCGCGCGACTCTCACTGAGCGAGGCTGCGCGTGAGCGGACCGCGACCGGCGAAAACCGAGCGCACCCGCGAACGCATCCAGCGGGCCGCGGCCGAGCTGTTCAGGGAGAACACGCCGCCCGAGCTCATCACCTTCAGAGCCGTCGCGCAGCGCGCGGGTGTCGCGGAGATGACCGTCTACCGCTACTTTCCGACGCGCACGGAGCTGCTCCGCGGGCTGTGGCAGCAGCTCGATCGCGAGATGGGCTCTGCCTTCGGGATCCCGGACAGTCAGCAGGCGCTGCGGATGCAGCAGTGCGAGCTGTTCCGCACCTTCGAGACGATGCCGTGCCAGACGATGGCCAGCATCGCAACGCCTGCGGGTCGCGCGGTGCGCGCCGCCTCGAATGCAAAGATACGCAGCGCGTTCCTTGCGATTGCCGAGGAGGTGGCGCCGCGCGCACGGCCCGCGCACAAGATTCAAGTCGCGGCGGTTCTGCAACTACTGCACAGCGCGTATGCGTGGGCGTCGTTGCGCGAGCAATGGGGACTCACCGGCGAAGCCGCCGGCGAGGCGACGCTTTGGGCAATCGACGCATTGCTATCGGCGCTGCAGAGGCGCAGCGCGCCCGAGCTGCGCAAGGTGCGGTGATCTGCGGCGTCAGATGATCGTGGCGCCGCCGTCGACGACGATCGTCTGACCGGTGATGTGCCCGCCGGCATCCGAGGCGAGCAGCAACGCCGGACCCATGAGGTCCGTTTCGCCACCCAGCTTGCCGAGTGGTGTCTGCCGCAGAATCTCCGCGCCGTGCGTCTCGAGCGTGGCGCGCGTCATCTTCGAGGGGAAGTAGCCCGGCGCGAGCGCATTGACTCGGATATTGCGCGGTCCCCACTCCGCTGCGAGCGCGCGCGTCATGTTGATGACCGCGCCCTTCGCCGTGTTGTACGCGATCGTGCCCGGCCGATCGGGATGATGGCCCAGCAACCCCTCGATCGAGGCCACGTTGACGACCACACCCTTCCCTTGCTTCAGAAACGCGCTGCGCGCCACCGCCTGCGTGAGCAGAAAGAGCCCGGTCACGCCGAGATCGATGACCTTGTTCCAACCCTCGAGAGGATAGTCTTCCGCGGGCGCGCCCCAGGCCGCACCCGCGTTGTTCACCAGCACGTCGATCCGGCCGAAGCGCTCCAAGACGCGCGCCGTCAGCTCCGACGCGGCATGCGGCGTGCCGAGATCGGCGACGAAGCCCGCGGCGCTGCACCCTGCGGCATGAAGCTCTTCGACCGCCACGTCGAGATCCGCCTTCTTCCGCGCGGCGAGCGCGAGCGAGGCGCCGTACTCGCCGAGCGCGCGCGCAATCTGCAGACCGAGCCCGCGCGATCCGCCGGTGACGAGCGCGACGCGGCCGGTGAGATCGAACAATTGCGCGAGCACCCCGCTCATCGTGCCTCTCCAAAGCGCTCACCGCGAATCAGACGCGCGAAGTGCCGCGCGCTCGGCTTCGGTGTGCGCGCGAACGTGCTGCGATCGACGGCGACCAATCCGAAGTGCTGGCCGTAGCCTTGCGTCCATTCGAAGTTGTCGAGCAGCGACCAGTAGATGTAGCTCCCGACGTCGATTCCGTCGCGCAGGCATCGTTCGACCTCGGCGATGCAGGCGTCGAGCCACGCGATGCGACGCGTGTCGTCGTCGGTTGCGATGCCGCTCTCGGTGACGAAGATCGGCTTGCGCGTCTTGCGTGCGGCCAAGCGAATCATGGCGCCGAGCGCCTGCGGGTAATACTCGTAGCCCGCCGCGGTGAGCTCCGCGTCGGGCGGCGGCGGCACGATGCTCTTCGAGTCGAAACGAAACCGCGTGTACGCCTGCACGCCTACGAAGTCGCTCGCGTTCACGGCGTCCCACCAGTTGCCGTACAGCATCGTCTCCACGTCGGGCGCGATGCTGTCTTCGCCGACGCCCTCGATGGCTTGCGTGGTCAGCGTGACACCGACGGGGAAATCGCCCGGCCCTGCCTTGATCGCTCGATACGCCTGTGCGTGCGCCTCGAGCAGATGAGCGTCGATCCGATCGGGATCCGCGAACAGAATCGACGAGAACTGCGGTGAGCTCGTCGCACGCGCCGCCGCGGCAATCATCGCGACGCGCTTCGCGCGATATTCGGCCGTCGCGCCGAGCCGCAGCACTTTGACGAGCAGCTGGATGTTCGCCTCGTTGAACGGCGATGCCATGCCGATCTGATCGCCCAGCGCACGCGTCGCGCGCTCGCAGTAGCGCGCGAAGAGATCGGGGCTGTCAGGCGCTTCCCACCCGCCCCGCATCGCGAACCAGCGCGGCACCGTGAAATGGTTGTACGTGACGATCGGCAGCAGACCGTGCTTGCGGCACGAGGCGAGCACCTGCACGTAGTGATCGAGCTCGGCCTGCGAGAAGCGGCCCGGCTCGGGTTCGATGCGCGCCCACTCGATGCCGAACCGATAGCAGTTGAGGCCGATGGAGCGGGCGATCGCGAAGTCCTGCTCATAGCGGTGATAGCTGTCGCACGCATCGCCCGAGGGTTCCTCGTAGACGGTCTCCGGCAGATGCTCTAGCAACCAGCTGTCGGAATTGACGTCGCTCCCCTCGCTCTGGTGGGCCGAGATCGCCGCGCCCCACAGAAAGCCCTTCGGTATCGGCGAGCGCGTTGCCGTGTGACCCGAGGACACGCGAAGCGTCGCCGCCGCGGCGAGCGCCGCCAACACTTCGCGCCGCGTCCTCATCGCGATTTCTTCGCGAGAAACGCGCGGCCCTGCTGCCGCACGATATCGATGAGGTTGCCCATCGCGAGATTCATGTCGACGACGTGCAGGCCCCAGTCCTCGCGCACACGGCCATCGATCACCACATCACCGGTGATGTCGTCGCTGCGCGCCCCGCCCGGGCTGGCGTGAATCGTGACCGCGAGATAGTTGTGCGTGCCGGTGTTGCGGCACTCGGCGCTGAGCAGACCCGGCACTTCGACGAACGGCGTGGAGATCGGCTTCGGCGGATGCGTCCACGGACCCGGAGGCGCGCTGTCCACGACCGGCGGCTCGATGCCCGAAGCGAGATAGGCGTGCAGCGGCCCGGACCCGCCGCCGAGCGCCGCCGGGTTCACGCAGGCCGCCTGCAGCCCCGGCCCGGCGGAAGCACCGAACAGCTTCGCGTCGGCGGGCGGTGGGCGGTTCGCGCGGAACGAGGCGAAGTTGATGGCGCAGCCGAGCTGCGCGGCCGAATGGCACAGCGGGATCGATTTGAAGTCACCGCCCACATCCTTGCCTACGGGAACCTGAAGGCGGTAGCCCGCCAGAATCACCGCGAGGATGCGGCTCTGGATCGGCTTGCCGTCGATCTCCTTGCTCACGAGCTGCGCGAGCACGAGCGAGCCCTGGGAATGCCCGATCAACGCGACGCCGCGGCCCTGATTGTCGTGCGCGAGATAGTGCTCCCACGCGTCTTTCACGTCGTTGTAGGGCAGCGCTCGATCGATGCTGACCGGATGCCCCTTCAGCGATGAGCGCAATGCCGTGAGCGTCGCTTGCCGATAGAGGGGAGCATACGGCCGGCACACCGACGCGAACCGCGCGAACTGCTGGCTGACCACGGCCCTTTCCTGCCGCGTGACCTGCATGGCCGCATTGCCGCCGGAAGCCAGCGAAACGGTGGGATACACGTAGAAGCAATCGATCGGCGCGTTCGGGTCCGCGTGAAAGCGCTCGATCTGCGTCGAGCCGTCCGCGCGCACGACGGTCGCGTCCTGATTGGCCTGCCCGCACGCATCATCCGATCGGCCCGGACGACAGAGCCACGATGCGGGATCGGAATAGTCGTTCTTGGCGACCGGCGAGCTCTGCGCCGATACCGTAGCGCTGCCGAGCAGCAGCGCTGCAAGGGTGAATGCGGGCAATCTCATGAGTCCGTCCCAGTGCTCGTCACCGAGCCGTATTCGGCACGCAAACGTTGCTTGTCGATCTTGCCGGTCATCGCGAGCGGCATGGCGTCGACGCGGATGATGGCGTCCGGCAGCCACCAGCTCGCGACGCGAGCGCGCAGCACCTCGAGCAACGCGGCATCGGTGATGTGCGCGCCCTTGCATTGCTCGATGATGAGAATCGGCCGCTCGCCCCACTTCGGATGCGCGCGGCCCACGACCGCGACCAAGGCGATCTCGGGCAGCGCGCCGACGATGGTCTCGATCTCGCCGGGATTGATCCATTCGCCGCCGGACTTGATGAGATCCTTGGTGCGGCCGGTGATGCTGACGTTGCCATCCGCATCGATTACCGCGAGATCGCCCGTGTCGAACCAGCCGTTCGCATCGAGCGCGGACTCGGCCTCGCCGAAGTAGCGCTCGATCACGCTCGCGCCGCGCACGCGCAACCGGCCCTCGTGCCCGCGCTGCTCGGGCAGCGGAACGCCGTCCGCATCGGTGAGGAGCAGATCGACGCCGAGCGGCGGACGCCCGGACTGGTGCGCCCTGCGCACCGGCGCCGTCGCGGGCGTCGTCGTACCGAGCGGCGACAGCTCGGTCATGCCCCAGCTCGTCTGCACGGTCACGCCGAGACGTTTTTCCAGGCGATCCATCAGCGCTTGCGGCACCGGCGATCCGCCGAGCATGAGCCGCTGCAGCGAGGGCACCTCGCCACCCGTGCAATCGAGATGATCGGCGAGCCCGAGCCACACGGTCGGCACGCCGGCCGCGACGGTCACCCCCTCGGCATTGATCAGATGCGCGAGCGTCGCGCCGTCCTGATGGCGGCCGGGCAGCACGAGCTTCGCTCCCACGGCCGGCGCCGCGAAGGGAAAGCCCCAGCCGTTCGCATGGAACATCGGCACGGCGACGAGAAGCGAATCGCGCGAGGTGAGACCGCTCGCGTCCGCTTGCAGTTGATGGACGGTGTGGAGGTAGTTCGAGCGATGCGTATACGTGACGCCCTTCGGCGCGCCGGTGGTGCCCGAGGTGAAGCACAGGCCTGCGGGCGCATTCTCATCGAAGTCGCCCCATGCGACGGCTGCGCCACGCTGTGCCAGCAGCTCCTCGTATCGCCACGCATGGACGCGGTCGCTGCTCGGCAGACGTACTTCCGCGCCGACCTCTTCGAGCACGACGACGTGCTCGAGCGTCGGGCACAGCGGGATCAGCTTCTCGACGAGCGGCGTCAAGTCCGGACTGAAGGCGAGCACGCGATTGGCGGCCTGCCGGATCATCGCGGCGAGATGAGTGTGCGCGATTCGCGGGTTCAGCGTGTGGCAAACGATGCCGACACCCATTGCACCGTACCAGCACTCCATGTGCGCCTGCGTGTTCCACGCCAGAACGCCGAGATGGTCGCCTTGTGCGAGACCAAGCGAGCGGAGCGCACCCGACAAGCGCTTGCAGCGATCCCTCATCGCCGCATACGTGATGCGTGCGGTGAGCCCGCGCGCGCCGCCGGTCACGACCTCAACGGCGCCGTGCCACTTCGCTGCGTGATCGATGAAGCGGTCGAGTGTCAGGGCGTAGTGCTGCATCGCGCCGGTATGCGCAGCGCGGCTCCCTGCCGAGGTGTGCACGGCGGTGTCGGACTCCATCCAATGCTTCTCTACTTCTTGCGGCTCGCCGAGCTCCGGCAGATCGCCTCGAAACCCGCCGCCATGAACGTGGCCATGTAGCGCTTGATCGACTCGAAATCGCCCGACGAGCAGAGCCCGTGCGACAGCTCGTCGAGGCGCCCGGTGCGCGCCATGTTGTGCGTCATCGCACCCGAGACGAAGTGGTAGCCCCAGAAGATGGTCTTCTCGTCGCACTCCGGCATCGCTTTCTTCAGCAGATCGATCAGCGCGAGCACCACCGGGTTGAAGTACTTGGTCATCTTCTCGGCGCCCCAGCCGGCGGCGCTGTTGGCCTGCGCGGCGATCTTGCCGAACGCGGCCCACTGCTCCGGATCGTCGATCTGCAAGTCGAGATCGGTATCGATCCAGGCCCGCAGCGCGCCCTCCACGGTGACGTTGTCGCCCGCTTCCTCGGCGTAGCGGCGCATGGCCTCGAGTCGATTGCGCGCGGAGAGCGGCGCGCGGCGCGCCCACACCGCTTCGAAAATGCTCTCCTTGCCCTTGAAGTGGTAGTGGATGAGCGTCGAGCTGATGCCGACGCGCTTCGCCACGTCCTTCAACGTGACGCCGTGGTAGCCGTACTCCGCGAACAGTTGCTCGGCGGCATCGAGAATGCGCGCGATCGAGGCCTCGCGAACGCGCGCCTTGTGGTTGCGGCGCCGGGGACGTCGCGCGGCCGGCGCGCTCTTGGGGGTGGCTTTGGCGATGGTGGTGCTCATTGGGCCGCAGGCTGCCGACCTGCGGCAGGCGCGTCAACGCTGAACGCCGCAAACCCGATGTTGAACCGCCAGGGCTGCCCCGCCGCGCGCCGCCCGGCGACCAGCGCATCGGCAAAGGCAAACGCGCCGGGATGCAGGTCGCGCGCCGCGACCGGACGTTCGTCGATGTCGAGATAGGCGTGATCGCGCTCGGTGAAGCTCGGCCAGGGCGGCATGCCCGGCGCCGCGGGGACGCCGGTCCGGACGAAGGAGGTCCAGTAGCTCGACATGGCCTGCGACAGCTCCGACTCGGCGCTCGCGCGCGGCGGCTGCGGCCAGTTCGGCGCGATCTTCGGGAGCACGTCGAGCCGCTCGAAGACGTACGGCAGCTCGCTGGCGTGGAACGCCGCGAGGTCCCGCGCGTGCTGTGTCGGCGTGCTGTGCCTGAAAAAGTACAGATAGGCCGGCTGCCCTGCCGCGGCCTGCTGCCGGACGACGTACTGCGCGGCAAAGCCGTACAGGCCATCGCGAATCGAAGCCATGACGTCGGCTCGCGGGTCCGCTCCGGGATACACCGCCAGG
The DNA here is from genome assembly GCA_035760965.1 of Steroidobacteraceae bacterium. Taxonomy (GTDB): domain Bacteria; phylum Pseudomonadota; class Gammaproteobacteria; order Steroidobacterales; family Steroidobacteraceae; genus JADGHX01. The sequence continues at coordinate 55,486 of DASTRY010000039.1, forward strand.
TAGGCATCGGCCTGCGCACCGAAGCGCCGCCGTACGTCTGCCACGTACGCGGCCTGCGTCTCCGGCGCTTTCGGCATGAGGAACAGCAGCGAGCGAATCTCGCCCTCGTTGAATCCTGCGAGCACGGGCACTTTCGCCTGCTCGCCGCGCGCGAACGTCTCGGCGAGCTGGCGGGTCAGCACGACGCCGTCGATCACGGGCTCGGGGAGCCAGCCGGTCGCGACCCCGGCCTGGAAGAGCTTCACCAGATCGGCCGCGCGCAGCGCCGCGGCATTCGATGCAACGCCTGCAGCTTGCGCGAGCGCCTCGCCCGCCGCTTCCGCGGAAGGCAGGCCGTACGATGCCTCGTGCAGCGCGCGATACGACGGCATGTACCCGCTCTGCGAGATCGCCTTCGCAAACAGCCCGCGCGCGACCGGACTCGAAAGCAGCGCGATCACGCTCAGCGCGCCGGCCGACTCGCCTGCGATCGTGACCTGCGCGGGATCGCCGCCGAATGCGCCGATGTTGTCGCGCACCCAGCGCAGCGCCTCGATCTGATCGAGCAGTCCGTAGTTGCCCGACAGATGCTGCGGCGATTCGGCGCTCAGCGCCGGATGCACGAAGTAGCCGAGGAGCCCGAGCCGATAGTTGATCGAGACGAACACGATGCCTTGCCGCGCCATCGCGAGGCCGTCGTACATCGCCTCCGAGCCGCTGCCTCCGACGAGCGAGCCGCCGTGAATCCACACCATCACGGGCAGTTTGCGCGCACCCGCGGGCGCCCAGACGTTCAGGGTCAGACAGTCTTCGCTGGTCGGGAGCGGGCCGCCGTAATAGACGCTGGTCGGTTGCGCAGGCGGCTGCAGGCAGGCAGGCCCGAACTTCCGAGCATCGCGAACGCCGCTCCAAGCAGGCGCCGGAACCGGTGCGCGCCAGCGCAGCTCGCCCACGGGCGGCTTCGCATACGGGATGCCTTTGTAGCTAACGACTGTGCCGCCCGCTTCGGCCGCACCCTGCAAAACACCGGTGCTGATTCTGACTTGCGGCCCTCGTGATCGCGTGTCACTCGCGCCGAAGGCAGGCAGCGCCGCTGCGGCGACGGCGAGGCAAACGGAAAGGGCCGCCCCTCGACATCGTCCTCGCCGCCAAGCCAATCGAGCCCCCGCCATCACGCTCCCCGCTTCGTCAGAATTGATATCCGACCCGCACACCGAAGGTCCTCGGCCGCACGATCGCATAGCGGCTGTCGATGAACGCTTCGGGATGGATGTACACGACCCCGTCGCTGTTGCCGACGTTCTCGACGTACAGCGTCGCCGTCATCTTGCCGAAGCCGGCACCGGTCTGCACGTTCGCGTAGGTGTAAGAGTCCGTGAACCCGTAGAGCGGGCTCGGCGTGCCCTGCGTGCCCGGCGAGTTGGGGAAGCCGTTCGGGAACGAGCCGACGTGCTGGATCTGGAAGCTCGTGAATCCGGTCGTCGTGCCGCCCAACTTGTAGTTGTATGCACCGTAGAACGAGCCCTGCAGATGCGGGGAGGCGAGCCGCGAGCCCTTCACGGCGCCGGAGATCACCGCCTCCTGCGGCGAGAGCTCCGTCACCTTGGCGCGGTTCACCGAGCCGTTCAGGCCGAAGAGCAAGCCGTTCACCGGCATCACGGTGATCTCGGCCTCGACACCCTTGCTCTCCGCGCGCCCGACGTTCGTCGCGAACTGCACCGAGTCCGAGGGGCGATTGGCCTGGACCTGAATGTTCCGCCAGTCGATGTAGTACACGGCGAGATTCGTGTTCAGCTTGCCCGCGAGCCAGCGGCCCTTGAGACCGATCTCGTAGTTCGTCAGATCGTCCGAGCCGGCGCCGGGAGGAATGACGAGATCGTTCGGGTTCACCGTGCTGACGCTGCCCGCGCGCGCGTTGTAGACCGGCGTGCGATAGCCCGTCGCCACCGTGACATAGGTCGTGAGGTCGCGCGAGGGCTCGTAGATGAAGCTCCCCTTCCACGACGTGCGTTCCGCCGAAGGGAAGTGATTGGTCGCCGCCGGGATCGGCGTGAGCGCGAGCGGGCCGCGGATGCCGAACAGTGCGTAGGTGAAATACGCCGTATTGAAGCCCGCCTTCGTGTCGACCGTGCCGCCGTACTTGCCGCGACGCAGACCGCCGCTGATGGAGAGCTTGTCCGTGAAGTGATACGTCACGTCGCCGAACGCAGCGAGCTCGTACGTGCGCGTATCGTTGCCGAAGGCGCTGAACGTTCCGTCGCTCGGCAGGCCCGTGATGCCGCGGGCGCTGAGGAAGTCCGCGCTCGACTGATCCAGGCCGTCGAGATCGACGTCGCGATGCAAGTAGAAGCCGCCGAGCACCCACTCGAGCTTGCTCGTCTGGTTCGACACCAGCCGCATCTCCTGCACGAACGTGCGGGCTTGGAAGCTATCCAGCAGAAAGAACGGCACGGTGCCGCCGAACGTGCCGGCGAGGTCGACATCGAACAGGCTGTCGGCGATCGAGTAGGTCGAGGAGCTGGTCAGGTCGGCCAAGTCGAAGTGATAGTCGAGCGTCGCGTTGTAGATCTGAGTCTTCGAGGTGTAGAGATCGGGCCGCGTCGAGAGGCGCTTGCGTTCGCCGAGCTTGGGATTCAGCAGCGAGGCATCCTGCGGATGGCTGTCTTCGTAGGAGCCGAGGAGCCGCACGCGCAGCCGGTCGGTCGGCTTCCAGAGCAGGATGGCGCGGCCGCCCGAGTCCTTCAGCGAGTTCGAGTTCTTGACGCCCGTCCCGATGTTGTCGATGTAGCCGTCCTCGTCGCGGTGGAAGCCGACGACGCGCAAGCCGAGTGTGTCCGCGACCAGCGGAACGTTGATCATGCCGTTGTAGCGCTGGCGCGTGCCGCCGCCGTCGGGCGTGTGGCCGAGATCGACGAGCGCGGACGCATCGAAGTCCGTGAGGTCCGGGCTGTGCGTGAGGATGCGCAGCGCACCCGATAGCGAGCCGGATCCGAACAGCGTGCCCTGCGGACCGCGCAGGAACTCGACGCGCTCGATGTCGTACAGGTTCGGGTTGAGGGTCACCGTGTTGCCGATCGTGGTGAGCGGCAGCTCGTCGAGATAGGTCGTGGTGGTGGTCTGCAGACCGGCGCCCCAGCCGTTGGTGGAAATGCCGCGCGCGGTGAGGCGCGAATTGTTGTCGCTCGCCACGTTCAGCACGGCGCCGGGCGTTTCGCGCGCGATCCCCTCGTAGCCGACGATGCCCTTCTGCGTCAGATCGCTCTGCGAGAACGCGGTCACGCTGAGTGGCACGTCCTGCAGGCGTTCGCTGCGGCGCGTGGCCGTGACGACCACCTCATCGAGGGTGGTCACGCCGCCGCTCCCTTCGTCGGAGCTGGACGACGGCGCCGCGACGGATGCATGGGTTGCGCCATTGGGCGCGGTACGGCTCTGGGCGGCAGCGGTCCCCGCTGCGACAACCGGCGCGAGCAGCGCCATCGTGTAGGCCAAGCGCTTCATTCTTCCCCCTCGTTTTTTGCCGCTTCGATCACAGCCTAAACATTGACTGACGAGTAAGTCAATATTAAAAGCAGTCGTGGCCGCCACGGGGGGGACGCGTTTCGATGACGATCCAGTACGAAAATGCAGGCGGAGTTGCCGTCGTCACCATCGACCGGCCGCCGGTCAACAGCCTGAATCAAGCAACCCGGCAAGCGCTGCTGAGTGCGCTCCGTCGGGCGCTCGACGAGCGCGACGTCGATGCCATCGTGATCTGGGGCGGCCCACGCGTGTTCTCCGCGGGCGCGGACATCGAAGAATTCGCCGCAGGGGTGGACGGCGCTGTATATGCGAGCCCCACCCTCCCCGAGGTGATCGACGCACTCGATGCCGCCGGCAAGCCTACCGTCGCGGCGATTGCAGGCGCGTGTCTCGGAGGCGGACTCGAGCTCGCGCTCGCATGCCACGCGCGCGTGTGCTCCGCGGACGCGAAGCTCGGATTGCCCGAGGTCAAACTCGGCGTACTCCCCGGCGCGGGCGGAACGCAGCGGCTGCCGCGACTCATCGGTGTCGATCCGGCGTTGCAGCTCATCGTGTCGGGCACAGTGGTCGACGCCCAGCGCGCCGAGCAGCTCGGCATCGTTCGCGTCGTTGCAGGCGATCTGCTCGATGCCGCTCGCCGGGATGCGCGCGCGCTGATCGGCAAGCCGATCAAGCGCGTCAGTGATCTGCCGGCGCGCCTGCGTGCGGGCGAAAACGCGGAGCGATATTTCAGCGCGCAGCGCGCTGCTCTGAAGCAACCGCTCCCGGCGCCGCTCGCCTGCATCGAGGCGGTGGAGTGCACGCTGAGCGAGCCGGTGTCCGTCGGTTCGCGTCGCGAAGCCGCGCTGTTTCGTCAGCTGCTGCAGACGCCGGAATCGAAAGCGCTTCGCTATGCATTCTTCGGCGATCGAGCGGCCGGCAAGCCGCCGGCATCCGTTCACGGATCGGCGGAACGCCCGATCGCGAACGTCGGCATCGTCGGCGCCGGCACGATGGGCAGCGGCATCGCCATCTGCTGCCTCGATGCAGGATTCGCGACGACGCTGATCGACGTCACACCCGCAGCGGTCGCGGCGGCCCGCGCTCGGATCGAAGCGCACTATGAGCAACTGAAGAAGAAGGGCCGGCTCGACGCAAACGCCGCCGCTGCACGCATGCAGCGGCTCGCCACCGCGAGTGACTACGCGGCGCTCTCCGGCTGCGACCTCGCGATCGAGGCGGTTTACGAGGACATGGCCGTCAAGCAGCAGGTCTTTCGCGAGCTCGACCGCGTGCTCCGCGCGGACGCCGTGCTCGCATCGAACACCTCGACGCTCGATCTGAATCTCATCGCCGCGGTGACGAGCCGCGCGCAGGATGTCGTCGGGCTGCACTTCTTCAGCCCCGCGAACGTCATGCGCCTGCTCGAAGTCGTCCGCGGCAAGGCGACTTCGGAGAGCACGCTCGGCGCGGCGTTGCGGTTCGGTAAGTCCATCGGCAAGACCGCCGTCGTGACCGGCGTGTGCGACGGCTTCATCGGCAATCGGATGTTCGAGGAGTATCTGCGTCAGGCGTACGCGCTCGTCGACGTGGGCGTGACGCCGTATCGGATCGACGCGGCGCTCGAGGCGTGGGGCATGGCGATGGGCCCTTTCGCCGTGATGGACCTCGCCGGCGGCGACATCGGCTGGGCCATCCGCAAGCGGCGGCGGATCGAGCAGCCGGATCGACCCTACTCGCGCTTCCCGGATCGCGTGTGCGAGCTGCAGCGATTCGGGCGCAAGACCGGCGCCGGCTACTATGCGTACGACGCGAGCGGCCGGCGCTCGCAAGACCCGGAGATCATGCAATTGGCGCACGAGCACGCGCGCGCGATCGGACGGATGCGCACCGACGTCTCGGACGAAGAGATCGTCGAGCGCTGCATCTTCGCGCTGGTGAACGAAGGCGCGAAGCTGCTCGAAGAGCAGATCGCCGAGCGCGCCTCGGACATCGACGTCGTCTACCGCAACGGCTACGGATTTCCGGCTCACCGCGGCGGACCGCTGTACTTCGCCGACGCGGTGGGGCTCGATCACGTCCTGCGCGCCATGGCGCAGTTCCGCTCCGGATACGAGGAATGGTTCTGGGAGCCCGCCCCGCTTCTCGTCGACGCCGCGCGGCGCGGCGTTCGCCTCACCGACGCCGGCAGGTGACCCGATGTCCTCGCTCGTGCTTTCGCGCCGCGACGTCGACTTCCTGCTCTACGAGTGGCTCGATGTCGTCCGGCTGACCGAACGGCCCGCGTTCGCCGATCACTCACGACAGACATTCGACGCAGCGCTCGACACGTATTCGGACATCGCGCACGCCGAGTTCGCGCCTCACAACAAGAAAGTGGATCGCGAGCCGCCGCGGTGGGACGGCGACCGCGTCGTATCGGTGCCCGAGCAGCGCGCGGCCTTGCAGGCGTTCGCGGCAGCGGGGCTGCTGGCTGCGTGCGAGGACGAATCGCTCGGCGGCATGCGCCTGCCCTACGTCGTCGAACGCGCGGGGCTCGCCTTCGTGCTCGCCGCCTGCCCCACGACGGCCGCGTATGCCTTCCTCACGATGGCAAACGCGAACCTGCTGCGGACTCACGGCACGGCTGCGCAGGTCGCGCGCTTCGTGCGCCCGATGCTCGACGGCAGATGGACGGGCACGATGTGCCTCTCCGAGCCGCATGCCGGCTCGTCGCTTGCCGACATCACGACGCGCGCCGAGCGGCGAACCAATGGCACGTACCGGCTCACGGGCAACAAGATGTGGATCTCCGGCGGCGATCACGAGCTCGCCGAGAACATCGTTCATCTCGTGCTCGCGAAGGTGCCCGACGAGCGCGGCGCGCTGCGGCCCGGCGTCGGTGGGATCTCGCTGTTCGTCGTACCGAAATACGTCGTCGATGCGGACGGCACGCGCGGCGAGCGCAACGACATCGTCGTCGCCGGCTTGAATCACAAGATGGGTTACCGCGGCACCTCGAACTGCCTGTTGAACTTCGGTGAAGGGCGTCATCGACCCGGCGGTCGGGCGGGAGCCGTGGGCGAGCTGATCGGCGAGGAAGGCCGCGGGCTCGAGTACATGTTCCAGATGATGAACGAGGCCAGGATCACGGTGGGCCTTGGAGCCGCAGCGATCGGCTACACCGGATATCTGCACGCGGTCGACTACGCGCGCAATCGTCGTCAGGGACGCTTGCCGTCCCAACGAAACCCGGAGTTGCCGCCCGTGCGGCTCATCGACCATGCCGACGTGCGCCGGATGCTGCTCGCGCAAAAGGCGTACGTCGAAGGTGCGCTCGCGCTCGTTCTGTTCTCCGCGTCGCTGGTGGACGAGGTGCGCACCGCCGCTCCCGACGACGCGCGGCGCGCACGCCAGCTTCTCGAGCTGCTCACTCCGGTGTCGAAGAGCTGGCCTTCCAAGTGGGGCGTCGCGGCCAACGATCTCGCGATACAGGTGCACGGCGGCTATGGATACACGCAGGACTACGACGTCGAGCAGTTCTATCGCGACAACCGCCTGAACCCGATTCACGAGGGCACGTTCGGCATCCAGGCGATCGACCTGCTGGGGCGCAAGGTCTGCAATGGAGATGGCACGGCGCTCGCCGATCTCGGCGCGCGCATGCAGCGCTCGATCGAGCGCGCCGCCGCCATCGCCGAATTGAGCGAAGAAGCTGCATCGCTGCGCGATGCGTGGTCGCGCGTGCTCGCAACGACGGCGACCCTGCGCGCCATACCCGATGCGACGTTGCGCCTCGCGAACGCCTCGTGCTATCTCGAAGCGTTCGGGCACGTCGTGGTCGCGTGGCTCTGGCTCGACCAAACGGTGACGGCCGCGCGCGCGAGCGCGGAATCCGACGCCGCGTTCTATCGAGGCAAGCTCGCCGCGTGCCGATATTTCTACAGATGGGAGCTGCCGCGAATCGATCGCTGGCTGCGGCTGCTCGCACCCGTGGACCGCACCCCGCTGGCTACGCAAGACGCCTGGTTTGGCTGACGCTCGTTAGGCTGCGACGACGTCAGGGTTGCTTCACCACGACGCCGCCCTTCATCACGAACTTCACCGACTCCAGCAGGCTGACATCCGCGAGCGGGTCGCCTGCCACCGCAATCAGGTCGCCGAAACGGCCGACGGCAATGGCACCGACATCCTGCGATCGCCCGAGCGCCTCCGCCGCGGTCACCGTGGCGGCCTGGATCGCCTCGAGCGGCGACATCCCCCAGGTCACCATCTTGGCGAACTGCTTCGCGTTGTCGCCGTTCGGATAAACGCCGCCGTCCGTGCCGAAGAGCATCTTCACGCCCGCCTTGTGCGCGGCGCGGAAGGTCTCGCGCTGCTTGCGCCCGATCTCGCGTTCCTTGTCGAGAGATTCCTTGAACACGCCGTTCTTCTCGCCTTCGGCGAGGATGTAGTCGTCGTTGTAGATGTCCATGTCGAAGTAGGTGCCCTGGCGCTTCGCGAGCGCGAAGGCTTCTTCGTCCGCAAGGCTCGCATGCTCGATGGTATCGACGCCCGCGCGGATCGCGTCCTTGATGCCCGCCGTGCCGTGCGCATGCACTGCCACCTTGAGACCGAGCATGTGCGCTTCGTTCACGATGGCCTTCATCTCTTCGAGCGTGTACTGCTGCGCGCCCACGGTGTCCGTCTTCGAGAGAACGCCGCCCGTGCCGCAGAACTTGATGACCTCGGCGCCGTACTTGCGCAGCTTGCGTACCATCGCGCGCAGCTCCTCCGGACCGTCCGCGATGGAGGTCGCCGGCGCCTGAATGGAGGGCGGAAACTCCGTGTAGTCGCAATGACCACCGGTCGCGCCGATCGCGTACGTGGCCGGCACGATGCGCGGACCGGGCACGTAGCCTTGCTCGATGGCCTGCTTCAGCGCGACGTCGTCGAAATGCTCCGAGCCGACATTGCGAACCGTCGTGAAGCCCGCTTCCAGGGTGCGCTTGGCGTTCGCCACGCCGACCACGGTCCAGAAGTTGTCGGTGAACTCGAGGCCCCGGTAGCCGCTGAAGCGCGGGTCCGACGTCAGGTGGACGTGCATGTCGATCAGCCCGGGCAGCAGCGTCAGGCCACCCAGATCGATGCGCCGGGCACCCGCGACGGCAGGCTCCTTCTGGGTCGACACGGCGGTGATGCGCCCGTCGGTGATGGTGATTTGCGGCTGCATGACCATCCGACCGGCAACGACATCGACCATGCGATCGGCGGTGACGACCACCGTATCCGCCATCGCGCTGGTAGCGGACCAAAGCAAGCCGGCCGCCAGCACTGCAGACCAGGATTTCATCGCGACGTACTCCTTTTGGGACGAGGCCCGAAAGCACGCGATTCTAGCGGCAGCGCGGGCTTTGGTTTGCGCAACTGAACCGGCGCGTGCCCGGCGGCGTACTCACCGCGCACTGGCGCGCGTTGCCGGTGTGTCCGGGTCAGGCGCGCGAATTCGTCTGTTGACGCAGAGATTCGAGCATCACGCGGGAGATCGCTCGTGCTATTCAACCCTGAGAACTGGAGCCGGATCAGTCGCTTGCTCGACGATGCCCTCGAGCTCGACCCGGCCATGCGCAGCGGCTGGCTCGAGGCGCTGCCGCCTGAGCACGCGGACCTGCGCGAGCCGCTGCGCCGGATGCTGCTGAGCGAAGGCGGCTGCGAAACCGGCGACGTCCTCCCGCAGCTCGAGCTGCTCGGAGAGGTGCAAGTCGTGGCCGGCGACCGCATCGGACCCTATCGCCTCATCCGCCAGCTCGGTGCGGGAGGCATGGCCGTCGTGTGGCTCGCGGACCGCGCGGATGGGATGCTGCGCCGTCAGGTCGCTTTGAAGCTGCCGCGCATGGCGCTCGTCCACCCGGCCATGGCTGCACGCATGGCGCACGAGCGCGACATCCTCGCCGGGCTGGAGCATCCGAACATCGCGCGCCTGTACGACGCCGGTGTCGATGGCAAGGGCCGGCCGTACCTTGCGCTCGAGTATGTCCCCGGCGTTGCGCTCGACGCCTACATCCGCGCGCATTCGCTCACGCTGCACCAGCGCCTGGAGCTCTTTCTCCAGATCGCGCACGCCGTCGCGTTCGCGCATGGCCGCCTCATCGTTCATCGCGACCTGAAGCCGTCGAACATCCTGGTGAACGAGGCTGGGCACGCGCGTCTGCTCGATTTCGGCATCGCCCGCCTGCTGCAGCTCGAATTGAGCGCCGGTGCGCATCACACGCACTTCGGCATGCGCGCGCTCACGCCCAACTACGCAGCACCCGAGCAGTTCACGGGTCGCACGATCAGCGCGGCGACCGATGTGTACTCACTCGGCGTGATCCTCTACGAGCTGCTGACCGGGGCGAGCCCTTACGCGCCGAACCGAGGCGCACCGGGCGTCCTGGAGGCGGCCGTGCTCGAAGAGGAGCCCGCGCTCGCGAGCAGTGTCGCCCCGAGCATCGACCGCCGGGCGCTGCGCGGCGACCTGGACAGCATTCTCGCGAAGGCGCTCCGCAAGTCTCCGGTGGAGCGCTACTCGTCGGTCGATGCGTTCGCCGCAGATATCGAGCGTCACTTGGCCGGCCAGCCGATCGCGGCGCGTACCGCCACCCGCTGGTATCTCGCCAAGAAGTTCGCGCGTCGCCACGCGCTCACGCTGGTCTTGACGGCGACCGTGGTCGCGGCGCTGTCCATCGGGCTCGGCGCCGCGCTCTGGCAGTGGCGCGCCGCGGCCGCGCAACGCGCGATCGCGACGGACAGCCTCGCGCAAACGCGCGCGACAGTGGACTTCGTGAAAGCCGTGCTCACGGAAGGCATCGATCGCGACGAATCGGTCACGCTCGATCAGCTGCTCGCCCGCAGCGAGATGATGGCGGAGGCCGCCGCGCCCAGCGATCCCGAGATGCGCGCCGCGGCAACGGAGTTCGTCTCCGGATGGTTCATGACCTACGGCCTGAACAAGCGCGCAGATGCGCTGCTGGCGCGCGCGATCGAGGCGTTACCCGCGGATCGACATGCGCGCACGATCTCGCGCTTCAGGTGCAAACGCGCGACGTTGCGCGCGCAGTTCGGATACACGGCGGAAGCCATTGCCACACTCACCGCCGAAATCGCCCGCAATCGGCACAACCCGGAGACAGCCGCCTACTGCCTCGAGGGCCGCGCGGTCATCGCGCGCGATCTCAACGACGCCAAGGGCGACCTCGCCTTTTCGCTGGAGGCGCAGCGGCGCTTCCACGAGGCAGGCGCCGGTCAATCGCTGCACGATCACGCGATTCTCCTCGGGAACATCGGCTACGCATACTCGCTGAACGGAGACGCCAAGCAGGCGGAGGCGCACTACCGGCAAGCGCTCGATATGTTTGCTCGCGCGGGACGCATGGAAAGCGCCGCCGCCATGGCGACTCTCATCGGCTGGGGCGCAGCCAACCTCAACACGGGAAATCCGCAGCGCGCGCTCGATTTGTGGGACGACGCGCTGACGATTGCACGCCGCCGCTCGCCGACGGGCGATCCACCGCCGGTGTTGTTGCTCAATCGCGCCGTCACCCTGGGCACCGTCGGCCGGTTCGATGACGCGCTTGCCGCACTGGATGCGGCCCGCGAGGTCGCACGACGTGCGGGAGATACGGAGAGCGTCGCCAGCTCGCTGAACAGCAAGGCCGACATCCTGCGAGAGCACGGGAATCTCGACGCCGCTCAGGCCCTTCTCGATGAGGCTGCGAGCGACCTGCGCGCCGGTCACGTCGAGCCGGGGACTCCCACTTCGCTGCGACAAAAGCTGTTTCAGGGTCGCGTGTGGGCTGCGCGCGGTCAGCTCGCCGAGGCCAATGCGGCCTTCACCGACGTGATCGACACGTACACGCGGCTCGGTTGCTGCGGAGGAGCCACCTCACGCGCGCTCGTCGCTCGCGCCCAGGTTTCGCTGGCCGCGCATGTCTACGGCGCGGCGCTGGCCGACGCGCAACGCGCGCTGGATCTCGCGCAACGGGCACAAGGTGGAACGCCGTTCTCCAACTTCACCGGTGCCGCGTGGCTCACGATCGCGCGCATCCGCGCCGCTGAGCAACGCCCCGCCGAAGCGCACGAGGCCTACGTTCGAGCGGCCCAACATCTGACGAACACGCTCGGCGCGCAGCATCCCGATACGCTCGAGGCGAAAGCGCGATCGCTCGGGTCCTTGCAGGCCGCTCGCGCCGAGTCGATGTAATGGCCTAGCCCCTGAGGGCAAGCGTCAGGAGCAACGCGACCAGCAGAGTCGCGGCGACGATCTGCCAGAACAGAATCGGATTGCGCTCGTAGAGCGATCTCTTCACGGGCGGCTGCGGCGCGGCGCGCAGCGACCCGTGCTCGAGCTCGAACGCGAATTCGACGGCATCGGCGTAGCGTTCGCGAGGCTCGAGCGCGAACGCGCGCGCGAGGCACCGGTCGAGCCATGCCGGCAGATCAGGCCGATGCTTGACGAGCGGCGTCGCGCGCCCGAAGCGCGGGTGCGCGAACGGCTCGACCTCGCCGTACGGGTACGCGCCTCCGGAGAACATGCGATAGAGCGTCACGCCGAGCGCGAAGATGTCCGCGCTCTCGTCCGCCTTCGCGCCCGCGAACAGCTCGGGCGCCATGTAGCTGCGCGTGCCGGGCGCTTCGATCTCATCGCTTTCCGCGAACTGCCGCAGGCGCGCGACCCCGAGGTCGACGACCTTCAGGCCGCCATCGGATTCGAGGATCACGTTCTCCGGCTTCACGTCGCGATGAACGATCCCGGCGCGATGCAGGGCGGCCAGCGCCTTCGCCAGTTTGATGGAGACATCGAGCCCGCTGACGAGCGGCATTTGCGGGCGCCGTAGCAGCCGCTGCTCCAAGGTCTCGCCCGCGTAGTGCGGCATGACGGCGTAGAGACACGTGCGACGGTCGGGAAAGAGCTCGACCGCTCCCGTGACGTACGGGCTGCTCACGTGACTCGCAATCCACATCTCGCGGAGCAAGGCGGCGCGCAGCATCGCCTCGAGACCCGGTCGCGGCTTCGGAAATTTCATGATGACGCGGTGACCGGTGCGCCGATCCAGCGCGCGGAACACTCGCGTGTACACGCCGTCGGCCAGCATCGCCTGCAACTCGAAGTCATCGACCACTGCGCCGCGGCTCGGCGCATTCAGCAAGGGCAGCTGCGCGGTCGCCGCCTCGACATCGGCGAGCTGTGTTTCGGGGAGCGCGAGCACATCCAGCACGATGGCCGTGGCGTTGTCGGCCGATTCGGCGGAGGTCGACTCTGCGACGAGTCGTCGTGCGGTTTCGTGGGGTGCCTCGCGCTTCGCGAGCACCGCGAAGATCTGCTCGCGCGACAAGCGCCCGTGCACGCCATCGCTGCAGAGCAGGTAGCGATCGTGCAGTCGCAGGGTCTCGATGGCCTGGTCGGCGTGCAGTCGCTCCTCCGCGCCGACCGCACGCGTGAGGACACTGGTCGTGCCTGGCGCGCCGAGTGTGTGGTCCTTCGTGAGCAGAGCCAGCTCGCCGTCCCGGAGCCGGTAGATGCGCGAGTCCCCAACATGGAGCAAATGGGCCGTGCGCCCGCACAGAACCAGTGCGCTGAGCGTGCACGCCATTCCGTTCAGCGCCCGGTCGGAGCGCCCGAGTGCATGAACCCAGCGATTCACGGCCTCCGCCGCCGTCGCGCTGATCGCCGACACGCCGCGCGTGATCGGCTGACCGAGACAGCCTTCGATGAAGCCGCGCACCGTGGCTTCCGCGGCGACTCGCCCCCCTTTGGCGCCACCCATCCCGTCCGCGAGCGCGGCGATCGCATCGATCGCGAGCAGGCCCGATGCCGAGGCGAGATAGCACGCGGCGTAATCCTCGTTCCGCGGGCGGCCGCCGCGCGCCGTGTGCTCGCCGACGACCACGTGCAGGCGCGAATTCGGTGCATCGACCGCGCGCACTGCCGCTCCTGCGCCTCCCGAGCCTGCCGCGTCCTGGTCCGCCATTTGCAATCAGGCCCTGACTTTCATGGACGTCGCGTCGCGTTGGGGAGGCGTTTTGATCGATCGGGCATTCTGGCGGGCGGGGCATGTTCCGACGTTGCTCGCCGCGTTCTTCTACTTTGACATGAGCTTCATGGTCTGGGTATTGCTCGGCGCGCTCGCCGTGCAGATGTCCGCGGACCTCGGGATCAACGCTGCGCAGAAGGGGTTCATGGTGGCGCTGCCGGTGCTCGCCGGCGCGGTGCTGCGGGTGGTCTTCGGCATTCTCGTCGATCGCTTGCGTCCGCGGCGGGCCGGCATCATCGGTCAGGTGATCGTCATCGCCGGCTTGAGCATCGCCTGGCTCGTCGGGATCACGAGCTACTCGGGAGCGCTCGCGCTCGGATTGGTTCTCGGCGTCGCGGGCGCGTCGTTCGCCGTCGCGCTGCCGCTCGCATCGCGCTGGTACCCGCCGCAGTACCAGGGTGTCGCGCTCGGCATCGCGGGCGCCGGCAACTCGGGGACGGTGTTCGCCACGCTGTTCGCACCGGGTCTCGCGGCCGCGCTCGGTTGGAACAACGTGCTCGGGCTCGCGGTGATCCCGCTCGCGATCGCGTTTGCCGTGTACCTGGTCGGCGCGAAGGACAGCCCCACCGCGCCGCCGCCGAAGAAGTGGTCGGAGTATCTCGCCGTGCTGCGCATGGGCGACACGTGGTGGTTCATGTTCTTCTACTCCGTCACGTTCGGCGGCTTCGTCGGGCTCGCCTCCTCGCTGCCGCTCTATTTCAACGCGGAGTACGGGCTCGATGCGGTGACCGCCGGATACTTCACCGCCGGCTGCGTCTTCATCGGCTCGCTCGTGCGGCCGGTGGGCGGCGCGCTCGCCGATCGCGTCGGCGGCATCAAGACGCTCACGACGATGTACGCCATCGCGGCCCTCGGTCTCGTGATCGTGAGCTTCCGCCCGCACGCCGTGCACACGGCGCTCGCGCTGTTCGCGATCTGCATGCTCGCGTTCGGGATGGGGAACGGCTCGGTGTTCCAGCTCGTGCCCCAGCGATTCCGGCACGAGATCGGCATCATGACCGGGCTCGTCGGCATGACCGGCGGTGTCGGTGGGTTCTTCCTCGCCTCGAGCCTCGGCGTCTCGAAGCAGCTCACCGACGCCTATCAGGCGGGCTTGCTGCTGTTCGCATCGTTCGCGGTGCTCGCGCTCGCCGGGCTCACGAGCATCAAGCATCGCTGGCGCACGACGTGGGGCGCGGTGGGAATTGCGGGTGCGCGCATCTGAGGAATCTCTGATTCACCTCGCGCCTCGCGGCTGGCGCGTCAGCAGCTCCTGCAGCACCCGCGCGTGGCTGACGCTCGGGTCGCGGCCGGCGAAGAGCAGCGTCACGGGCTCTTTCGCGGCACGGAGGCGCAAGTCATCGAGCACCGTGGCGTGCGCGCGCAGCTCTGCCCGGTAGCGCCGACGAAACTCCGGCCACTTCTTCGGCTCGTGCTCGTACCATTGGCGCAGCTCGGTGGAAGGCGCGAGGTCCCGCAGCCAGACATCGACACGCGCGGCTTCTTTCTTCAAGCCGCGCGGCCACAGTCGATCGACCAGCACCCGGAAGCCGTCCTCGCGCGCAGGCGTGTCGTACGCGCGCTTGAGACGAACGCCACCGGTCTTCTCGATCTCCTCGAGCTCGTGCAGGAAGCACGCCGGCGAGCTGTAACGTCGCGCTCTCATCCCCCGATTCTAATCGCGCGAGCGCGTCTATGAGCTCTCGCCAACCAGATCGCGGTACGCGTGCCAGGTCGCGTGTCCGAGCAAGGGCGCGACGACAATCATGCCTGCGAGCAGCGTGACGAAGCCGAACGCCGTGAGCCCGACGATGAGCGCGCTCCAGCGCAGCATGGCGCCGGGATTCGCGAACGTCGCCTTGATGCTGACCCACATGGCGGCCTCGGCCGTCGCATCCCGATCGATGATCAGCGGCACGGCGACCACCGACACCGCGAAGACGATCGCGGCCAGGACCGCGCCGGAACCGATGTAGCCCAGGACTTGCCCCGTGCTGGCCATATCGAGGAATCCACCCCAGAGCTGCGGCCACGGCGGGCTCGTCACCGAGCGCAGCATGGCTTCGGAGGCGACGAACCAGATGAGCGCAACGAGCGCGAGAATCCCGCCGAACTTGAACAGCTCGCGCGCATGCCGGCCGAGCACTTGCAGCGACTCGTCGAACCCGGCGCGCTCGCCGGCCGCGCGCCGGCGCGACAGCTCACATGCGCCCGTCGTCATGATGGGCCCGACCAGGAGATATCCGGAGATGGCCGCGGCGATGAAATACGGATGCGTGCCGCCGACGATCAGGAGCACGGCACCGAGGCCCGAGATGAGCAGCCCGTGCGCGAGACTCGCCATGCCGAAGTGCCGCAGATCGTCCCATCCGGCCCGCACCCACGCGCCCGGTCGATCCCGGGCCACGCGCCGCACGGCGATGTGCGGGTAGTGCTGCATCGTCCAACCGAGGATCGTGTTCATACCGACTCCTCCGCTTTCGTTCCGCTCAGAGAACGACTTGTACGTCCGCCTGTCCTTCGCGATTCAGTACATTGACCGCCACATCATCGCCATGACGCCGGAAGAGGATGTCCAGTCGTGCGTCACCGACCGTCAGGTGGCGAATGCGCATCCAGTCGAGCACGGCAGGCAGCCGCGGATGCCTGAAGAGGACGCGCCGCTCGCGCCCGTCGATGGTCATGCCGAGGCACGCCCTCAAGAGCGCGAGCGGTGCCGCGGCGGCCCACGCCTGCGGCGAGCACGCGATGGGATAGAGCGTCGGGCCTTTCTCCGGCCGGCGATGCATGCCGCAGAAGAGCTCCGGCAGGCGCAGCAGGTCCATGTGCGCCGCCGCTTCGAAGAGCCCCGTCGTCACCTTCTCGAGCGCTTCCAGCGCGCCGTACTGCGCGAGCCCGAGCGCGATCAGCGCATTGTCGTGCGGCCACACCGAGCCGTTGTGGTACGACGCGGGATTGAAGCGACTCTCGTGCGAGCTGATCGTCCGAATGCCCCAGCCGGTGAAGAACTCGCGCGTCATCAGCAGCTCCGCCATGCGCATGCCGCGCTCGGGCGAGGCGATGCCGGTGAACAGGAGCTGTCCGGCGTTCGAGCTGCGCACCTTGCATTGGCGCTTCGCGCCGTCGAGCGCCAGCACGTAGCTGCCGAGCTCCTCGCTCCAGAACTGCGCCTCGAACTGCTCCTGCAGCTGTCGCGCCTGCTCCCGCAGGCGAATGGCGAACCCGATCTCGTCCATCTCGTTGGCGAGCTGGGCGGCGAGCACGCGCGCGAGATACACGTACCCCTGCACCTCGCAAAGAGCGATCGGCGGCTCAGCGAGCTGGCCGTTCGCGTGGAACACGGCGTCCTCCGAATCCTTCCAGCCCTGGTTGGCGAGACCGCCGTCGCTGCGCCGCTTGTACTCGACGAAGCCATCGCCGTCGCTGTCGCCGTAGCGATCGATCCACGTAAGCGCGGCCTTGATGTTCGGCCAAATGTCTTCGATCGTCGCGCGATCGCCGGTGCGGCGCCAGTAGAGGCCGGCGAGCACCACGTAGAGCGGCGTGGAATCGATCGACCCGTAGTAGCAGCCGAACGGCACTTCGCCGAGCCGCGCGAGCTCGCACTTGCGCGTCTCGTGCAGGATCTTGCCGGGCTCCGCGTCGCGCTCCTGGTCTTCCGTGGTCGCCTGATATGCGGTGAGGAACTGCAGCACGCCGCGCGCGAGCGCTGGATCGGACCATAACGTCTCGATCGCGGTGATCAGCCCATCGCGACCGAACGCCGTCGAGAACCAAGGGATGCCCGCGTAGGGATACGGACCGTACGGCGTGTTCGTGACGAGCATGTTGATGTCCGCCATGGCGCGCGCGAGCACATCGTTCACGATCGTGTTGGACGTTTCGACGTGCGCGGCCCGATGCAGCGAGCGGCGGAGCGCGCGCCGCGCCGCGCGCACGGCGGTGAAGAAGCGCCGCTCGACCGCGTTGTCGCCGCTGTGACAGTGCACCGTCGTGAAGATCACGCGACGCGTTTTCGGCTGCAGATCGAGCTCGTACGTGGCGCGGTGCTCGCTCAGCGCGAGCGGCGCCGGCTCGAACGTGATCTCGGTGGCCCGCGGCACGCCGTCGAGCGAGGCGTAGTCGAAGCGCACCGAGTCGCGACCGGTCACCGCCGGCGTGACCGCGCCGCGGCTGTAGCGGCGATGACCGCGCACCTCGAACAGGTCCGCGAAGTCCGCGTCGAACTCGAAGCCGATGCGCAGGCGGCAGCGCGTCTCGCCGAAGTTGCGCACCGCCAGCAGCTCGTAGCAGCTGGCCTTGTAGAGGAACTTCACGCGCGTCAGGTGAATCGTGTCCTTCCGCAGCACCAAGCGCCCGTTCGCCGCGATGTCGGGGTTGGTGAGATCGACGTCGAGCACGGCGTTGTTGCTCTGAACCGTGGAGCTGAGGAGCAGCGGCTTCACGTTCTCGAGCGTGAGGCACATGTGCGAGAGGAAGCGCGTGTCCTCGTAATAGATGCCGTCGGGACTGTCCGTACCGACGAGGTCGCCGTAGTGATCGAAGAGCGCGAACGTGTCGTCGTGCTTCAGCGTGCGCGGGCGGCGCTCCGCGAGCGACGAGGTCGCCTGGATGTAGAATTCCGGCGGCGCTTCGGGCGCCGCCTGCGAGGCCCGCTTCTGCTCCGTGCTCATGACGATGAACTCAGGCTGCGAGTGTGGCCGGATTGCGGTCGATGAGCCGAGAGTAAATCGTCAGGTAATCCTTGGCCATCCGCTCCGCCGAGAAGCGATGCTCGAAGCGCTCGCGCACGAGACGCCGGTCGAGCATCGAGACACGATGGATCGCATCCACCGCCTCGGGCACGTCGTCCACGATGAACCCCGTGATGCCCGGATCGACGATCTCCGGAACGGAGCCGCCGCGCCAGGCGATGACCGGCGTGCCGCACGACATGGCTTCGATCAGCACGAGACCGAACGGTTCCGGCCAATCGATCGGGAACAGCAGCGCGCGGGCGTTGCCGAGAAACTCTGATTTCTCGCGCTCCGTGATCTCGCCCACGTATTCCACGAACGGCCCATGCAGCAGCGGCTCGATGCGCTCGCGGAAGTAGACCTCGTCCGCGGCGTCGACCTTGGCGGCGATCCGCAGCAACACCCCGGCGCGACGCGCGATCTCGATCGCGCGGTCCGGGCGCTTCTCCGGGGAGATGCGGCCGACGAAGGCGAGGTAGTCGCCCGAGGGATGCGGGTTGAAGCGGCACACATGACTCGGTAATCCGTGATACACGGTGCCGGCCCAGTTCACGCCGTGCAGCGGCGCGCGCTGGTGATCCGAGATCGAGGTGAGCGGCACATCCGAAAACTCCGCGAACAGCGGCTGATAGTCGGGCATGTCGAGCCGGCCGTGCAGGGTCGTGAGCGAGCGTGGCGGCAGACCGGCGCGCGTGAGCGGCAGATGTGCCAGGTCGTTGTGGAAATGGATGACGTCGAACTCGCGAGCGCGCTTGCGTACCTGCTCGAGCTGTAACACCGCGTGCGGCGCACGGTCCTGCACCGTGGGATCGAGGCGCAGCGCGCGCGGCACGCAGGCGATGAGGCGCGCGGCCGTCTGCGAATCGCCGCTCGCGAAGAGCGTGACTTCATGGTGCTGGCGCACCAGCTCCTCGGTGAGATACGACACGACGCGTTCCGTCCCGCCGTAAAGACGAGGAGGAACGCTTTCGATCAGAGGCGCAACCTGAGCAATTTTCATGGATCACTCGCTCTCGCGCCTATGGAGCAAGTTCCGTGCGCTCGCCGCGGTGCGCCGCGCGGCTCAGCGGTACGGTCCGATGGGCCCGTCGAAGAGCGTCATCTCGCTCGCGAACAACACGATCTTGTCGCCGCACCAGTTGGTGATCGGCGAGCCGGCGTTGCTCATCGTGAAGGTCTCGGGATCGGGCAGCGACCAGGTGACCGGCACGGCGACGACGCGCACGCGTTTGCCGCTGAGCTTCGCCGCCGCCTCCTTTTGCTTGTCCGGCGGCAATGCGCCGCTCACACAGTGGGTGGTTTGCGATTCGGCGAACGCGGCCGGATCGGAATAGAGCGAGAATTCGCCGGCGAAGCGCACCCAGCCCACGTACACGCGCGGCCGTGCGGAGGCGTGCGGCGCGCTCGTCGACACGCAGCCGGCCAGCAGCGTGCTGCAACCGAGGGCGATGCCCGCGAGGGCGTGAGATCGAATCCAGCTCTTCATGTCGTGCAGGTCTCGCTTGGCCGCGCCGGTGCCTCTGCTACGCGACCGGGGGCGCTTTGGATGCGGAGCGCGTCACCGCCAGCGGGACGCGCCGCGAAGTATAGTCCGCCGCAGCAGCCGTCTTATGGGGCCCCCGCGCATGAAATGCCCGCACTGTCAGAGCTCGGATCTGAAGCCGACGATGATCGAGGAATACTTGCCCGCGATGGGCTGTGGCTCGTGCCATGGAAGCCTGGTATCGCTGCTCTACTACCGCCACTGGGCCGAGACGCAGAAGGCGCCGGTCGGGCCGCCGGCCAAACCGGTCGACGCCGTCGAAACGACCGACACGACCACGGCGATCCGCTGTCCGAAGTGCACGCGACTCATGACCAAGTACAAGCTGACCGGCAGTGTATCGAATCGTGTCGACGTGTGCGCCACGTGCGATGAGGCCTGGCTCGACGGCGGCGAGTGGGAGCTGCTCGAGGCCTTGCAGCTCAGCCTGAAGATGCCGGCCATTTTCACTGACGCCTGGCAGCGACGCATCCGCCGCGAGATCACCGAGGAGGCGCGCCGCTCGATCCTGGCGCGCCTCATCGGCGAGGACGGCACGCGGCGGGTCGAGGAGTTCAAGGCCTGGCTCGGTCAGACCGCGCACAAGTCGCACATCCTCACGTATCTCTATCGCGACTGAGCGCGTCGCGCCGCGAGCCAGTAGCCGGCGAGGAGCGTCTTCATGTCGGCGATCTCGCCGGCATGCACCCGATCGATGAACGTCTGCGCAGGCAGCACGACCGTGAGGATGTCCTCGCTCTCGTCCGGGGCGCCGTGAATACCGCCCGCGCCGGCCGTGTCGACGATGCCGTACACGAGCGCGATGCGCTCGGACGTGCCGCCCGAGCTGACGTACGCACCAGGATGGATCAGGAGCGGCTCGCGTAGCTCGAGCCCGGTCTCTTCGCGCATCTCGCGCACCGCGGCCGCGAGCGGCGATTCGCCGCCGTCGATCACCCCCGCGACGAGGTTGTCTCCAAATGGATACTCGCCCGAGACCATGAGTCCCGGGCGAAATTCGTTCACGAGCACGATCTCGTCACGCCCGGGGTCGTGACCGAGCACCGCCACGGCATTCCCGCGCTCCATCACCTCGCGCGTCAGCCGGTCGGTGCCGCCGGCGTGGCGCTCGACCTCGAATTCGTAGCGATAGACTTTGAGGAAACCCTCGTGCAGGGCGGTACGGTCGCGAATCGCGGCGTGCATCTTTCGTGTGCTCATGATGCGGCAGCATACGCCCGCCGTCCGGATGAAGCAGCGGCGTACGGGCACGCAGGCTGCTGGCAGCGGGCCGTTCCTCGTTCCCTGGACTCGCTGGATGCATCGCCGACGATTTTTGATCGACAGCACGACCCTCATTTCCGCCGCGACAACTTTCCCCCGCCTCCTGCTCGGTGACAACGCCTTCGCCTCCGGCATCGCCAAGCTCGGCGCGCCACAGCCGTTCGACTACGCGCGTCTGAAAGGGCAAGCGCGTTCGCTGGCCGGGCAAGCGTATCGGCCACCGCCGAGCCGCTTGCCACCGCACATCGCCGCGCTCGACTGGGATCGCTGGCAATCGATCACGTTTCGCAAGGAGCGCTCGCTCTGGGCCGGCGAGGACCTGCTGTTCCAGGCGCGCTTCTTCCACCTCGGATTCATGATGACGAAGCCGGTGCGGATCTACAGCGTGCAGGATGGAACGGCTCAGCAGATCGCGTACGACCCTGCCCTGTTCGACTACGGCCGCTCGGGACTTGCGCCCGGCGATGCGCCGTCGGATCTCGGCTTCGCGGGTTTCAATCTGTTCTTCCACACGGACTGGAACCGCGACCGCGTTGCGTTCCAAGGCGCCTCGTACTTCCGCGCCGTCGACGGCGACAAACAATACGGCATGTCGCAACGTGGCCTCGCCATCGACACGGGTTTGCCGAAGCCGGAGGAGTTTCCGGATTTCGTGGCGTTCTATCTCGAGCGCCCGGCGCGCCACTCCAACGTGTGCACGGTGTACGCCCTGCTCGATTCGCCGAGCTGCGCCGGCGCGTACCGCTTCGTCATCACGGTAGACGACACGCTGCTCATGGATGTCGATGCCGCGATCTATCCGCGCAAGCCGATCGAACGCATCGGCATTGCGCCCGGCACGAGCATGTTCTACTACGGCAAGGCCGATCGCAGTCTCGCCGTCGACTGGCGCCCGGAGATTCACGATTCCGACGGCTTGCAGATGTGGACCGGCGCGGGCGAATGGATCTGGCGGCCGCTCAACAATCCGCGCAGCGTGCGGCTCAACACGTTCGCGGACGAGCAGCCGCGCGGCTTCGGCCTCATGCAGCGCGAGCGCGATTTCCAGCAATACCAGGATGATGCCGTCTTCTACGAGAAGCGGCCGAGCGTGTGGGTCGAGCCGAAAGGCAACTGGGGCAAGGGCGCCGTGATGCTGCTCGAGATCCCGACGCGCGACGAAACCACCGACAACGTCGTGGCCTTCTGGAGCCCGGCGCAGCAGCCGCAACCCGGACAGGAATATCTGTACTCGTACCGCCTGTACTGGGGACGCAGGAATCCCCTGTTCCACGACGACGGCCGCGTCATCGCGACGCGAACCGGCATCGGCGGCGTCGTCGGCCGCAAGCGGCACTATTTCTCGTGGCGCTTCGCGGTGGACTTCGTGGGTGGCGATCTCACCTCCCTCGGGGAAAAGCCCAACGTCACGGCGGTGGTGACGGCCTCGCGCGGGCGTATCGAGACCCTCTCCGCGCGCCCCGTCGTCGGCTCGAACGCCTGGCGGGCGATGTTCGATCTCGTGCCGGACGAGAGCACGGAGCCGGTGAACCTGCGCCTGTACCTGGCTCTCGACGGGCAGGCGCTCACCGAAACATGGCTCTACCAGTACGAACCGCCGCCGCTGGCCGTGCGGAGCACGTGGATCACCAGCTGAAGGCGTAACGCCGGCGCGCAAGCTGCCTTAGAATCCCTGCGCACAACGCGCACATCGTGAAGGGACGCTCATGACGCCCTGGCATGCCGCACGCGCCCTGGTGCCCGCGCTTGGTCTAGCGGGGCTCATGTTCGTGCCCGCCGGCGCCCTGGCGAAGTGCAGCGTCGGCAAAATCGCCGAGCTTCCCGTCACGATGCGGGCAATGAAGCCGCTCGTCTCCGCCAAGATCAACGGGGCGAGTGCGCTCTTCGTCGCCGATAGCGGCGCGTTCTACAGCCTCATCACGCCGGCGAGCGCCGCCGCCTACGATCTGGAGCTGCGCTCGGCGCCGACGCCCATCACGATCAGCGGCATCGGCGGAACCTCCAAGGCGCTGCTGACCACCGTCAAGAATTTCACGCTCGCCGACATCCCGCTCAGCAACGTGGACTTCATCGTCGGCGGTAACGATCCGGGAAGCGGCGCGATCGGTTATCTCGGACAGAACGTGCTGCAAGTGGGCGACGTCGAGTACGACCTCGCGAACGGCGTGATTCGCCTCATGCGTCCCGATGATTGCCGGCGCGCGATGATGGCGTACTGGGTGCAGCCGCCGCAGTCCTTCTCGGTCGTCGACATCAAGGAGGGCACTCCCATCGAGCCGCACACGCGGGGTGTCGCGTACGTCAACGGCAAGCGCATTCGCGTGATGTTCGACACGGGCGCGATGATGTCGATACTCACGTTACGCGCAGCGGAGCGTGCGGGTGTCACACCGCAGACGGCGGGCGCCGAGCCGGCGGGGCTCATGCGCGGCGTCGGCACGGACGCAATCCAGACGTGGATCGCGCCGTTCGCAAGCTTCAAGATCGGCGACGAAGACGTGCCGAACGCGAAGCTGCGGATCGGAGATCTGCGCCTCGGGAACGCGGACATGCTCATCGGTGCGGACTTCTTCCTCTCGCACCGCATCTACGTCGCGAACGAGCAGCGCAAGCTGTACTTCACGTACAACGGCGGTCCGGTGTTCAACCTCGAGCACACGATCGAGACGTCGACCGCGGCGGCGCTCAGCGCGCCGAGCGAGGAGCCCACCGATGCCGCGGGGTTCGCGCGGCGGGGTGCCGCATTCGCCGCGCGCAACAACTACAAGCAGGCGATCGCGGATCTCACGCGCGCGTGCGAGATGGACCCGACCGAGCCGCAGTACTTCTACGATCGCGGCCTCGCGCGCGTGAACAACAACCTGCCCACGCTCGCGATGTCGGATTTCAACGAGGCGCTGAAGCTCAGACCCGAGCACGTCGGCGCGCGCGTTGCACGCGCGCAGTTGCGGGTCGCAGCGCGCGACGGTAAGAGCGCGATCGCGGACCTCGACGCCGCCGACAAATCAGCGGCCAAGGAAGCCGACATTCGCCTGCAGATGGGCAATCTCTATGCGCGCGCCGGCTCGCTGGAACCGGCCGTCCGCCAATTCACGCTGTGGCTCGAGACGCACGATCGCGATGGCCGCAAGGCCGACGTGCTGGCCGGCCGCTGCCGCGCGCGAGCGCTGCTCAATACCGAGCTCGACCAAGCGCTGAACGACTGCAACGTCGCTCTCAAGCTGCGCCCCGACACGCCCGAATTCCTCGACAACCGCGGCCTCGTGCGGCTGCGGCGTGGGGAATTCGAGCGCGCGGTCGCGGATTACGACCTCGTCGTCCAGCGCGAGCCGGACAACGCATGGGCGCTGTACGCGCGCGGGCTCGGCAAGCTCCGCCAGGGCGACGCCGCCGCGGGGCAGGCGGACATCGCCGCCGCCACCGCGAAGGAGCCGCGCATCGCCGAGGAGGCGAAGTATTTCGGGCTCGCGCCCTGACGCCTCAATGCCGATAGATCACTGTGACGCCGATGGTGCGCGGCCGGAACGTCGTGCCGTTCGTGACGTTGTAGAACGACGCGAACGTCGAGCAGTCCGCGTTGCGGCAGGACGCGCGGCCCGTCAGCGTGTTGGGCACCAGCGCATCCTCGTTCGTGAGGTTGTCCGCGAACAGCGCGACATCGATGTCCCCGAACAGCATTCCGAACCGCGCCGTCACGTAGCTCGTGGCCGGCGCCATGAACGCATCGGGCGCATAGCCGCTCGTGCCGGGCGGCGTCGCATTGGGCACCTTGCCGGTGTACTGCCAGTTGCCGACGAGATACGCGTCGTGATCCATGAGATTGAAACCGTAGCGCGCGCCGAGCGTCCCCTGCCAATGCGGCACACCCACGAAGTCCTGGCCGTCGACGACGAGCGTGGAACGCACGCCCGCGGCGTTCGGCACGGTCCGCACCGTTTCCGTGTAGTGCGCATCGGTGAAGCCGACCGATGAGGTCACCGTGAATCGCGGCGTCACGCGCCAGTCCGCCTGCATGTCGAAGCCCTGACTGACCGCCTTGCCGATGTTCTGGATGTACGAGAACACGCAGGTGGGCAGCAGGTACGGCGTCTGCGGCTTGTCCCAGTTGATGCGGAACAGGCTGCCGGCAAGGCTGAAGCGCCGATCGAACAGGCGCACCTTCGAGCCGGTCTCGTAGCTCCACACCTTGTCGGAGCCGTAGCTCGCGGGCGTCGTTGCGATGTTGAGCTGCGCAAGATCGGTGGCGCACTGAGCGGTGGCTTGCGCCTGCACGCCGCCCGGACGGAAGCCGCTCGCCGCGGTCGCGTAGAACAAGTTGTCCTCGGTGGCCTGCCAGGAGAACGTGATCTTCGGTGTGACCGGATGCTCCGTAACCTCGCCGACGACGGGCACGCCCGGGGTGTTGGGCGCACCGTTCGGATTGCCGGTGAACGGCGCCGCGACGAGCAGACCGTAGGTGTACGACCTGAAGGCGAGCCGCTCTTCCGACCAGCGCAACCCGGCCGTAATGCGCAGCGTATCCGTGAAATTGAAGTTGGCTTCGCCGAACACCGCGGCACGCCGCTCGTGGATGTTCTGATTGGTGGCCGTCTGCAGATTGCTGGCGATCTCTTCCGCCGAGTGCAACGGCGAGATACCGAGCTGCGGGTGCCCGGTCAGCGCAAGCTGCAGAGCGCTGCGATCCTGAGTCGCTTCGTTGTGCGAGATGGTGTTGGCGTTCTGATAGTAGGCGCCTGCGATCCAGGTCAGGCGCCGTTCGCCCTGCCCGGACGAGATGCGCATCTCCTGCGTCAACGCGTGCCGGCGCGCCGTATAGAAGTACGAGCTCGTGAACGGCGTATCGAGATCGAAGATGAACGGCGACTGCACGAACGGGTTGTAGCCGCCCCCGACCGTCACCGTCGAGTTCTGCGGCTCCTGCATCGTGAGATCGCCGAAGCCGGCGCCGGCATCGCGCATCCACGACGTGATGGATTTGATCTGCACGCCGCCGGCATCGAAGTCCGCCGTGAAGCTCCCGAGCGCGATGCGCGACGTGCGCGGCGCGCGCGCCGCCTCGATCGGGCCGTTGTACGCAAGGCCGACGTTCGTGTTGGCGACGGACGAGTACGGCCCGAGATCGATCGGACCGTACGTGTGCGCCGGATGAATGAATACGGTCTGTCCCACGTATCCGGGCACGTTCGTGTAGCACTGGAGCTTGCCGGTGATCGGGCACGCGACCGGATTGTTCGGCGTGTAGCCTGCCGGCAGCATGCCGCGCTGAGTCAACGGCAGATTCGTGAGCGTGCCCGTCGGCGAGATCGGCGTGTTGTTCGAGAGCAGCGTGCCGAACGCGGGCGTCGTGTACTGCGGCACGTCGTTGTAAATGGTGTCGAGATCGTTCTTGCGATCCCACGCGTAATAAAAGGAGGGCGTGAGGCTCAAGCTTTCCGTCGGCTGCCAGCGCAGCGCGCCCTTGAACGCCTTCTGATCCTGCGAGTTCGTATCCTTGTCCACGGTGGAACCGGTGCGCCAGTCGACGTGATCGACCCAGCCGCCGATCCGGCGGCCCCAGGCGCTGATGCGAAAGCCGAGCTTGTCCTGAACGATCGGCCCGCCGAACGCCGCACCGAGCTCGCCTCCGGTATCGCCGTGCGCGATGCTGTTGAATTCCGCGCGCGCGTACGTCGAGTACTCGGTGACGCTCGGGGTCGGCGTGATGTAGCGGATGGTGCCGCCCTCGGACGACGAGCCGTACAGCGTGCCTTGCGGTCCCTTCAGCACCTCGATGCGCTCGAGGTCGAACAGGAGCGGCAGGAAAGTGCCGCCGCCCGTGACGAGACCGCCGAGCGTGCGGGCCTGCAGCGGCGACTCGTCGAGGTAGACGCCCGTCGTTGCGGCGTTGTTGCCCTGGATGCCGCGGATCGAGATCGGCGGGCCGTTGCCGCCGTTGAACCCGATGCGCAGCGACGGCACGAGGCGCTGCAGATCCTGGCTGTTCTTGATGCCGAGCTCGTCGAGCGACTTCTGCGTCTGCGCCGCGATGCTCATCGGGATGCGGCTGATGGCCGTTTCGCCTTGCCGGTTGGCGGTGACAACGACTTCGTTGAGATCGTTGTCGTCGACCCCCGCTGCATTCTGCGCCCGGACCGGCAGAGCGCCGGCGCCCAACAGTATTGTCGTGAGTAATAGCCGTGTAACCATACGTGACCCCCCTCATGGCCAGCGGCGCGACTGTCGCACGCAGCCTGCGGTGCGAACAATCGGCCGCCCCGCTCGTGACCGCGTGTCGATTCAGCCGACTGGTCGATCGTATAACCAGTTGTTCCAAGTACGAACATTCGGCGCCGAACGGAAGTCGGACTTGCCTGTAGCGGAAGTCGCGCCGGTCGCGGGCGGGCGCGGGAGCAGACGCTCGGCGGGGAGGCTATTCGTCGAAGGGCGCGACGGTCACGCGTCGGCCGACCATGAATGCGTCGGCAACCAAGCGGAACGGCGCGAGATCCACGTCGCAGCGCCGTTCGTGCACCAGCGTGGCGAAGTGGGAATAGAGATTCGGGTACTCGTTGTCGCGACCATCGACGACCAGCTCGCCATCGACGCGCATGAAACGCCCGCCGTTCGCGAGCTGCAGTCGGCCGCCATCGGTCTCGACGTCGATGTCCCAGGTCTGCGGACCCGTCTGCAGGAAATCGAGCTCCATTTGGACCGGCACACCGTGCTCGTTCTTCAGCCGTAGCGTCGCCGCGATCGGCGTCTCGCAATTGGACGGCACTGCGAGTTGCGCGTCCTCGAGCACGAGCGTTCCCGGCAGCACACGTGTGATGATCGACAGCGCGTTGATTCCGGGATCGAAGACGCCGAGCCCGCCGGCCTGCCAGATCCAGTCCTGCCCCGGATGCCATACGCGCACGTCTTCTTTCCATGTCACGGTGACGCTGCGAATGTGCCGGGATGCAAGCCATTGGCGCGCCGGCTCCACCCCATCCGCCGCGCGCGAATGCCACGACGCGAAGAGCGCGAGGTTGCGTTCGCGCGCGAGATCGACGAGCGCGCTCACCTCGTTCAGCGTGGCGCCCGGCGGCTTCTCGAGCATCACGTGCCGGCCGCGCGTTAGAGCGTGGCGCGCGATGGCGTAGCGCACCTGCGGCGGCGTGCAGATGGAGACTGCATCGACCTCCGGAACGGCGTCGAGCAGCTCCTCGATGCTCATGAAATGAGCGACACCCTCGAGCGCATGCTGCGGGCTCGCCGCGGCGATGAGCTCATAGGACGGATTGGCGGCCAGTGCCGGCAGGTGCTGATCGCGCGCGATCTTGCCAACACCGACCAGGGCAATGCGGATCGGCATGAGCGGCAACGATACCACGCGCGCCGCAGCGGCCCAATTCGGCCGCTACCGGGCTCAGCGGCGATCGAGCGGCAAGCGGACGGTGAACGTGCTCCCGCGGCCCGCGCCGGCGCTCTGCGCTTCGACCGAGCCGTCGTGCAGCTCGACGAGGCTGCGCACCAGCGACAAGCCGATCCCGAGCCCGCCATCGGCACGCGTGGCGTGCGACCCCACTTGCGAGAACAGATCGAACACCCGATGCAGGTCTTCCTGCGGTATACCGATGCCGTTGTCCGTGACACGCACCACCGCCCACGGCCCTTCGCGCGCGATCACGACGGAGAGCTTGCCGCCCGACTCGGTGTACTTCGCGCTGTTCGAGAGCAGATTCGAGAACACCTGCGCGAGCCGATCCGCATCGCCGAACACGGTCAGATCCTCGGCGCACGCCGCGAACGTCACCTCGTGCCCGCGGCTCGCGATCGTCGCCGCACAGCTCTCGAGGCTCGCGGCGACGACCTGCCGCAAGGACAGTGTGCGACGCTGGAGTTGGACCTTCCCGGAGCCGATGCGCCCGACATCCATGAGATCGTCCACGAGCCGCACGAGGTGCCCGAGCTGCCGCTCCATCATCGACAGCGCGGATTGTTGCGGCTCGGTCTGCGGCGCCGCCATGCGCATGATGTGCAGCCCGTTGCGCAACGCGAACAGCGGATTGCGCAGCTCGTGCGCGAGGGTGGCGAGGAGCTCGTCCTTGCGGCGCGTCCGCTCGGAGCTCGACTGCTCGCGCGCTTTGCGGCCCGAGATGTCCTCGAACAGCATCGCGACGCACTGCTGCCGCGGGTCGCCGATCGGAAATGCATACCCGCTGAACCACGACCCGAGAGCGCGCGCTTCGAGCTCGAAGCGCTCGCCTACACCGCGCCGTGCGACGCGCCCGAGCACCTCGTACCAGTATGGCTCGTTCGCCGGCAGCAGCTCGCGTGCGCGCCGACCTTCGACGTCGTGCAGGCCGGTCTGCTCCTCGAAGGCGCGATTGACTTCGACGAAGCGATAATCGCACGGCGCATCGCGCTCATCGAAGTACAGCTCGACGATGCAGAAGGCACGGTCGATTTGGTGAAATGCCGTGCGATAGCGGTCCGCCCACGCACGTCCGCCACGTACCGCCGTCGAATCGTCCTCGCCGGTGCCACCCAGGGGGCCCCGTGTAGTTGTACCGGGGAGCTCGTCGACTCCCAACGGCGGACCGGGCAGCATACCCGTGCACTCCCCCGCATTTATTTTGGGTCTAAATCGTAGCGGGTTCGCCGCGGGCGCTCTTTGACCTGCAGCAAACTCCGGCCACAGGTTTTGCTCAGCTACAGATGCTCATGCGTCCGCGGGTGGACTCAGCGATGGATCGATCGCGAGCTCGCGCGTGCGCAAGACCAGTTGCCGGATGCCCTGGGCCTCGCGGCGGAAGCGCGCGGCCGCATCGGCACGTCCGTTGGCAAGCGCATCCTGCTCCAGCTCGTGCAGCAGGACCTCGTACTCTTCGAGCTGCGCCATGGCCGCGAACAGGGAGCGCTCGACCTGCTCCAGCGACTGCTCGGCCAGCGATGCCGGCGTGAATCCGTGACCCGTGTGGCAGCGGAAGCGCCGGAACGAGCCGTCATGAACCGCGATCATGGACCCCTGACATATCGGGCACGTGAAGAAGGATTGCTCGCCGAGCGCCGCCATGCCGGAGTCGCGCGCATTCTCGCCGAGCGCCACGCGCGTCTCGACCGCGAGCAGACTGTTACGCGTTGTGCGGGGCGGAGGGTCCGGCACCTCCTCGTGCTGGAGCGACTCGAGGACGTCAGGCATCTGGTCGATGCGCAGCGTGTAATCGACTTCCACGTGACGCAGCGCGCTGCGCGGCATGCCCGGCTCGGGCGCCTCGTCCGGCGACTGCACGATGGCGACACCGCCGCGGTCTTTGATCGACCACAGTCCGGACGTCCCATCGTCGAGCATGCCGGTGAGCACGACGCCGACGACGCGCGGTCCGCAGAAGTACGCCGCGGAACGAAACAGGACGTCGACCGACGGACGTGCGTGACTCTCGCGCGGGCCGCGAGTGAGCCGCACGCGATCACCTTCGATCATCAGGTGGTGATCGACCACGGGCACGTAGATTCGCCCGTGCTCGAGCTTTTCACCATCGATCGCCGCCGCGGCGCGCAGCGGCCCGACTTGATCGAGTCGATCGGCAAGAAAGCTGTGAGCGTGCGGCGCGAGGTGCATCACCACGAGAACGGCCGCCTGCAAATTCGCGGGCAGAGCGGCTACGAGGCGCGGCAGTGCCTCCACGCCCCCCAAGGATGTGCCAATGACGATGATGTCCCGGTGAGCCATGAGCTTGCGGTCCCTGCGGTCTGGGCTCGATCCAGCAAGTAACGACCCTAGTCCCTAGTCACCGCGAAACCTCACCCTTTGGCGCGCACGACCACCAGAAAGCCGTTCGCCGCGCCAGCCTCGTTGCGCATGGACACGATCATGCCCTGGCCGGGAAGCGCAGCTCCACCCGCCCCCACGAGAGGCAACTCGGAGACCTCGCATCCTGCATCGAGCGCCGCGTGCAATCGCTGCTGCGGCACCCCCGAGAGCCGCGCCTGTTCGGTGAAGAGAACCGACCAGTGCTGGCCCTCCGCTTGCGCGCGCGTGCGGCCCAACAAGCGCTCGGCACCCGCATTCCATCCCGTGATGATGCCGTCCGCCGAGAGTGTGATGACCGCGTGATCGACCGAGTCCTCGAGCACGGCGCGCAGGTAGTCGAGCGTCTGGCGCAGCGTCGATTCGGCTCGCTTGCGATCCGTGATGTCCCAGAACGTCGCGACCGCCGCGACGATGTTGCCCGCCGAATCGCGAATCGGCGTCGAGCTTGCGGACACCGTGCCGCGCGTGCCATCCGGCCGGACGTAGCGGATCGGTTCATCGGTCACGGTCTCGCCTTTCGAGAGCGAGCGGAACAGCGGCAGCTCCTGAACGAGGTATGGACGGTCGTTCATGTGATAGCCGGTGAACGCGGAGCTGACAGAGGTCCAATCGTCGCCGCCGGCGCCATGCAGAATGGGATATCCGAACAGGATGCTGGCCTGGCGATTGCCCAGAACGACACGCCCGGAGGGCGCGTCCGCCACCAGCACGGCGGCCGGCATCTGCTCCACGATCGTCTGCAGACGGCTCTGCGCCGCCTGCACGCCCTCTTCCGCGCGCTTGCGCTCGCTGATGTCGAAGAAGGTGACGACGATGCCCGCGATGCGGTTGTCTGCAGTCCGATACGGGAGGATGCGCCGAATGTAGAAACGACCGCTGGTGCTGCGAATCTCGTGCTCCGTCGGCACGAGCGTATCGAGCACCTGCTGCGCATCCTGCACCAGATTGCCGCCGACGAACTTCTGCGCGAGGTGCTCGATCGGGCGGCCGAGATCCGACGGAATGAGCTCGAGCAGGTCGCGCACCGCCGGCGTGAAGCGCCGCACGCGCAGCGCCGTGTCGAGGAAGATCACGGCGATGTTGGTGCTGCTCAGGAGGTTCGTCAGGTCGTTGGTGGTCGACTCGAGCTCCTCGATCTTCGCCTGCAGCTGCGCGTTGACCGTCGTCAGCTCTTCGTTCAGGGATTGCAGCTCCTCCTTGCTGGTCTCGAGCTCCTCGTTCGTGCTCTGCAGCTCCTCGTTGATCGAGGTCACTTCCTCGTTCGAGGCCTTCAGCTCCTCGTTGCTCGACTCGAGCTCCTCGATCGTGCTCTGCAGCTCCTCGCGTACCGTTCGCAGCTCGCGCTCGAGCTCGTTGTGCTCATCGCTCAGGGCGTGGTTTGCGGCGGCGTATTCCGCCGGGGGGACCTCGTTGCCACGGTCCTCGTCGCGCACTTGCCCTGGGTCTTCCGTGAACGTGATCAGGTAATGATCCGCAAGCCGCGGGTCGTCCATGGGTGCCGCGGTGACGGTCACGCGCCGCAAGCCGCCGGCTTCGCGAATCTGACCATTGCTGACGGTCACCGGGCGGTTCTCCGTCATCGCCTGTCGCAGGGCGGCGCGCGTGATGGCGCGCAGACCGTCGCGGAGGAGCTCCGACAGATTGCGGGTCGGCTCACCCGTGGGCTGTGCGAAGTAGCGCTCGGTGGCGCCGTGGAAATACACGATGCGCCCACGCCGGTCGACGACGACGGCCGGTGGTCCGTAGCGTTCCGTCAGCACGCGCTGGATCACGAGGCCGAGCGATGCTCGCGGCGCGAAGTGCGTCGGCTCGGAAAGCTCGGACAGCAGCGTCGGCACGCCGAGACTGACGGGAAACTCGACGCTGCCGTGACGCGTGGCGCCGACGCGGCGGTAGATGCGCCACTTCTTGTTCACCGGCACGAACAGGTCGTCCGCCCCGCCCACCGTCTCGGAGTTGCCGAGGAAGAGCGTGCCGCCTTCGCGCAAGGCGAAATGCATGAGCGTGATGATGCGGCGCTGCGTGTCCGGCTCGAGGTAGATGAGCAGGTTGCGACACGTGACGAGGTCCAGCCGCGAGAACGGCGGATCGGTGAGCAGGTTCTGGGGCGCGAACACCACCATTTCGCGCAGCGATTTCTTGACGCGCAGGGAATGCTCGTCCTTGTCGAAGAAGCGCTCGATGCGCGCGGGCTCGAGATCGCCCTCGATGCCGCCGGGATACAACCCGGCGCGCCATGCTCAGCGCCTTCTCCGCCGTGTCGGTCGCGAAGATCTTGATGTCGAACTGCTTGCGAACCGCCTCCGCCTCTTCGGTCAGCAGCATCGCGAGCGTGTAGGCTTCCTCGCCCGAGGAGCAGCCGGCCACCCACGCCCGCACGGGCGTGTTGGGCTCGCGCGATTCGAACAGCGGCCGCACGATCTGGCTGCGCAGGACCTCCCAGGCCTCGGCATCCCGGAAGAATCCGGTCACGTTGATCGTCAGGTCGTCCGAGAGCGCGACCACCTCCTCCGGTTTCTGACGGAGGATCTCCGCGTACTCCGCGAGCGTGGTCACCTGCGCGAGACCCATGCGTCGCTGCATGCGCCGCAGCAGCGTCGGGCGTTTGTAGCCGCGGAAGTCCCGCCCCGTGCGGGTGCGCAGGATCGCCAGTATCTCGTTGAAACGCGGGCGTTCTTTCGCCAGCGCCTGCTCCGAGCCGGTCGCCTCGGGTGCGCTCTCCTCCACATAGGGGTGATGGATGAAGCTCGTGAGCGCCGCCGGCATGTCGGACGGCCGGAGCACCTGATCCGCGTATCCGGCATCGACCAGCGCCTGCGGCATGGCGGGGTATTCGGCCGTGGCCGGGTCCTGCGCGATGCAGATGCCGCCCGCCGCTTTCACGGCCTGCGCACCGGCGGCTCCGTTGGAGCCCATGCCGGACATGACGATGCAGACCGCTCGCTCTTTCTGCTCCGCGGCGAGCGAGCGGAAGAAATCATCGATCGGGCGGCGGTGCCCGCGGCGCTCGACGGACACCAAGACGCAGGAGCCCATGCTCGAGCGTCAGCGTGTTGCCGGGGCGGATGACGTAGACGTGGTTCGGCTCGACGTCCATCGCGTCTTCCACCGTGTGCACGGGCATGTCGGTGTGCTGCGCGATTAGATCCGCCAGCACCGGGTCCCCGGTCGGCGGGAGATGCTGGATCACGACGAACGCCATGCCGCTGTCCGCGCGCATGGCACCGAAGAATTCCGTGAATGCCTGCAACCCGCCCGCGGACGCGCCGAGCGCCACCACCGTGAACGGCAGCGCAGCGCGCTCACTGAAATCGGTGCTGCCCGTCGCGAAATCCGCCGGGCGAACCCGCGCCGAATCGGCCGGACGGGTGTCGTCCGGCGGCGGGTCGTTCTCTGCCATGCCGCTGCTACTCCCGCAAAAAAGGGCCTCGTGACGAGGGCGGAGAGAATAGCATTGGAACAATGAGCGCTCGGGATCACGACGTCGCGTATGACACGCGCGCCCCGCTCGCACAGGTGCTCGGGGGGACGCGTATCGTCAGTTGGACCTGGCGAGCGGCCGGCGATCGCTTCGAGATTTCATCGAACGCGCGCACGGTGCTGGGTTGGCCTGCCCACGAGCCCCTGGAGAAGAGCGGCTGGCAACTGAGCGGGCTGCATCCGCTCGACGCCGAAGAGCGCCACTTGCGACTGCAGCACGCGTTCGAGCTGCAGCAGCCGTTCTTCGGCGAGTTTCGCATCATCCGCGCCGACACCCGCGAGACGGAGTGGATGGAGGAGCGCGGCACGGTGTTCGTCGACCCCGACACCGGCGAGCTCGGGCTCGCGGGCGTGTTGTGGTCGATTGCGACGCGACGGCGCGAGATCGCGTTCCTCGCCTCGTCCCGCACCCTCGATCGACAGCGGTCGGCGGGCCGCGACCCCTCCACCAAGCTCGCGGAGCTGCTGCGCAGTGAGCGGCGCATGCAGAGCGCCTTTCAGATCGAGACGATCGGGATCGCGTTCTTCGACAACTCCGGCCAGATCACCGAGGCGAACGACGCTTACCTGCGCATGTTCGGCTTCCCTTCGATCGACTTCTATACAGGCACGCTTCGCTGGGGCGATGGCACCGCGCCGGAATGGACGGACCTTCTCACGCGTGCCCGCGACGAGTACTGGCGCACCGGACAGGTCGCGCCCCACGAGCGTGAGTGCATCCGCCGCGACGGCGCGCACTGGTGGGGGCTGTTCGCGGCGCGACGCCTGAACGAAGTCGAGGGCATCGAATACGTTGTCGACATCAGCAATCGAATCGATGCGGAGCGCGAGCTACGCGAGAACCAGCGGCGCATGCGCGTGCTGATCGAAGGCATTCCGCAGATCGTGTGGCGCGCGATCGGCGCGGGCTGCTGGACCTGGGCCAGCCCGCAGTGGACGCAACTGACCGGTCAGCCGGAGTTGCACAGTCACGGGTCCGGCTGGTTGGACATGGTCCACCCGGACGATCGTCCGCGCGTCAAGAGTCAATGGGAGCACGCGCGTGTCACGGAGAGCTTCGCGCTCGACTATCGGGTGTGGCACGTGAAGGAGAATCGCTACCGCGCGTTCAAGACGCGCGCGCGCCCCGTGCACGACGATGCCGGACGCATCGTCGAGTGGCTCGGCACCTCGACGGACGTCGACGAGCTCGAACAGAGTCACGCGCGCGAGCAAGTGCTGAACGCGGAGCTACAGCACCGCACGCGCAATCTGCTCGCGCTCGTGCGATCGCTCACGCGCCAGACGTTGGGACCGGAGCGCTGCGCCCCCAACGACCTGGATGTCCTGGACAGCCGCCTCGCAGCGCTCGGTCGGGTGCAGAAGCTGCTGGACGGGTCCATTCCCGGCATCTCGTTGCGAGGGCTGCTCGAAGCCGAGCTCGCTGCGCTCGGAGAAGTGGACGGTCCGGCCGCCGAGCTGCGCGGCCCCGACGTGCTGCTGCCGAGCGCACACGTGCAGACCCTCGCGCTCGCGCTGCACGAGCTCGCGACGAATGCCGCGAAGTACGGGGCGTTCGCGTACAAGGGTGCGCACCTCACGGTGCAATGGACGTTGTATCGCAGCGCTCAGCAGCCGGGGCTGCTCGATCTCGAGTGGATCGAAAGAGGGGTGCCCATGCCCGCCGAGCCGCCCGCCCGAAAAGGGTTCGGGCGCGAGTTGCTCGAGGAGGCGCTGACGTTCACGCTCGGCTCGCGCACCCAGTTTGCCTTTGCAGCCGACGGCGTACGTTTTCATATCCAGCTGCCTCTCTGAAGGGGCCGGCAAGTTTTTCGCGGGGCTTAACGCAGGTTAGTGGCACAGGATGGAGGGACCGCCAATCATGGCCGACATGCATTCCACTCGCGACGTGCCACGACGGCACGATGCCACTCCCGAGGAGCAACTCCACGAGCTCAGGCAGCGCACGGACGCGCGCTTCTTCGAGCACCGGCGGCAGGTGCGCGACCTGCTCGCGGTGATCCGTGCCATCGTCCGCCGGACCGCGCCTTCGAGCGGTTCGGTGGAGGACTTCGCCGCCCATCTCGAAGGACGGCTCGGCGCGCTCGCGCGCGTGCAGGAAATCCTCATGCGAGTGGGCAGCGAAGGCGCGGATCTCGCCGAGCTCGTGAGCGGCGGGTTCCTGGCCGAAGCCATCCCCGAGACGCGCTTCGAGGTCGCGGGCCCGCGCACGATGCTCTCCGGCAAGATGGCCGCGTCGCTCGCGCTCGCGCTCCACGAGCTCACGACGAACGCCATCAAATTCGGCGCGCTCAGCACGCCGCACGGCCGTGTCTCCGTGCGCTGGGCGCGCGATGTGCACCGGCCCGAGCGCATTCGGTTCGAATGGCAGGAACGCGGCATATCGATACTCACGGACGCGCCACGGCCGGTCGGCTTTGGAACCGAGCTCATCGAAAAGACTTTGCCCTACGAGCTGCGAGCGCGCACGGCACTCGACTTCGCCCCCGGTGGCGTGCGCTGCCTCATCAAATTTCGAGCCGAAATTCCGGTGCGAGGAGACAATGAATAGCAGCATGCCCACGGGTCACCGACCGCAGTCGTCACATGCCGGCGCAATCGCTCAGCTGAAGGGCTATCGCGTGCTCGTCGTGGAAGACGACTACTTCGTCGCGCAAGACCTCTGCTCTACATTGCGCACGCGAGGCGCCACCGTGATCGGGCCCGCCCGCAGCGTCGACGTCGCACGTCAGCTCGTCAGCAGTCAGATGGTCGATTGCGCCCTCCTCGACATCAATCTGCATGGCGAGTACGCGTTCGACTTCGCGGAGGAGCTGCAGAGGAGCGGCATCCGCACAGTCTTCACGACCGGCTACGACACGTCGTTCATTCCTCCGCGGTTACGGCACACCGCGTGTTTGCAGAAGCCAGTGGATACCAACGCTCTCCTTCAGAGCATCCGCGTACGTTCCCCGGGAGCTGCACGACCATGACTGCCATCGCCGCATGCCTGATCCGAAAGCTGGAGAACTTCGCTCCGCTCACGGAGGACGAAAAGCGCGCACTCGCGGAATGCATCGGCGCCGTGCATCGCTTCCCGGCGCGGGAGGATCTCGTGCGCGAAGGCGAGGCGACCGACGGCGTGAAGCTGATCCTCGAAGGGCTGGCGTGCCGCTACAAGGTGCTGCCGGATGGCCGCCGGCAGATCATCGCGTATCTCGTGCCGGGTGATCTGTGCGACGTGCGCGTGTTCCTGCTGCGGCGGATGGATCACACCATCGCCGCGCTGTCCCCGGTCGAGACGGCGGTGATCTCGCACGAAGCCATCGACGAGCTGATGCAACGGTATCCGCGGCTCACGCGGGCACTGTGGTGGTCGACACTGGTGGAAGAGTCGGTCACGCGCGAGTGGATCGTGAACGTCGGCCAGCGCACGGCGTTCGAGCGCCTTGCGCATCTCTTCTGCGAGATCTTCGCGCGCCTGCAGTCGGTGGGGCTGACGCAGGACAACCGGTGTGAGCTGCCGCTCACTCAGATCGAGCTCGCCGATACGCTCGCGCTGTCGGCCGTGCACGTGAACCGCACTCTCATGGAGATGCGGCGCGCCCACCTGGTTTCCTTTCACAACCGCCAGCTGGTGATTCACGATCACGCCGCTCTGCAGAGCGCAGCCGGCTTCAACGCCAACTACCTGCATCTCGATGGCGAGAGGCCCATCGCGCCCGTGCTGACGGAGCGCACCCGAGCGTGACTGCCAGCGCGGCGGCGCCTCGACGGCGCCGTCGGGCCGCACCACGCCATCGGGCCGCACTGCGCCATCGGGCCGCACCACGCCATCGGGCCGCACTGCGCCATCGGGCCGCACTGCGCCATCGGGCGCACTGCGCCGTGGGAAGCACTGCGCCGTTGGGCCGCGGCGCATTTTTTTCGCGGAGCATGTCGGCTCGCCATTGGACACCTCGTCCTTGGAGCACCGGGCGGCACCGGCTGCCCGAACCCTGGATTCCATTGCGAACGGAGCCTCTTCATGAACGCCAACCCCGCCGATCATCCTCCTGCCGCTCAGACTGCCCCCCGGGGCGGCGTCATCGCCTACTTGACCGTCGATGGCGCCGTTGCCGCCGCAGAGTTCTATGCCCGCGCGTTCGGCGCCGTCGAGGTCGGGCGACATCCCGTCGACGACAAGGGCCGCACGATGCACATCCATCTGGTCATCAATGGCACCTCGCTGATGTTGAGCGACGGGTTCCCCGAACACGGCCATCCAGCCGTGCCACCGCAGGGCTTCTCGCTGCTCATTCCGGCCACCGACATCGATCAGCAGTTCGAGCGCGCCGTGAAAGCCGGCGCGACCGTGCTACAGCCCGTGCAGAAGATGTTCTGGGGCGATCGTTACGGATCGCTGCGCGATCCGTTCGGCGTCACCTGGGCCATGAACCAGAGCGGCGGCTGATCGTTCCAGGCGGGCGTCTCGTCCCAAGGCGCGCGACTGCTCTGGGCGGCGCGTCGCGAATTGCGACGAGCCGCCCGCATCGCGCGCCCGCGCCGCTAGGAGGCAGCTCGTGGCGTGGCTTAGGGTTCTCTCGCCACGCAACGGGGAGAACCGCTATGTCCGCACGATCGATGCCGCGGGCGATGCTCGCCTGCACGCTCCTCTCGGCAGCGCTCTTGGCAACCGCGAGCGCCCGCGCCGGAGACCTTTACGACGCCGCCCTCGCCAATCCCGCGCGTCCTGCGAAGGACGTGAAGCGCGATGCCGCGGATCATCCCGCCGAGTTGCTGCGCCTCGCGGGGATCCGGCCCGGCATGCGCGTCGCCGACTTCATGGCGGCGAACGGCTACTGGACCGAAATCCTGAGCTACGTCGTCGGACCGCGGGGTCACGTGCTCATGCTCAACAACGCGGCCTACGACGGCTGGAGCCCGGGGTGGGAGAAGCGCGTCGCGGACCATCGCTTGCCGAACGTCGAGCACCGCACCGTCGATCTCGACGACATGCAGCTCGGCAGCGGCACACTCGACGCCATCGTGATGATCAAGGTGTATCACGATCTCTACTGGGTGGACCCGAAAGGCGAGTGGCCGAAGGTCGACGTGCCGCGCACGCTCGATCAGCTGGTGCGCGCGCTGAAGCCGGGCGGCGTGCTGCTGCTCGTCGATCATTCCGCGAAGCCCGGCACCGGCAGCTCGGCCGCAACGCCGCTCCATCGCATCGAAGAGAGCTACGCGCGCAAGGACTTCGAGTCGCGCGGCCTCGAGCTCGTGGCCCACAGCGATGTCCTGCGCCGTCCGGACGACGCGCGCGACCTCCTCAGCTATGAAGGGCCGGGCCTCGGCAAGACGGATCGTTTCGCGCTGGTGTTTCGTAAGAAGGCGAGCTGAGCGGCGCATTCGCGCTCGCGCCGCTCGCCGTCGCGGCGACTGCGCCCGCCCGTCGCCCGAGTGAGGCGTACCAAAACAGAGGCCGTGCCCGCTTCCGGGCACGGCCTCGAGTTGTAAAGCTCTTCGTTCTTGTTACCGCTTCAGGCGCTGGCCGCGCACCTCAGAACTTCATCCGCAGGCCGATGCGATACATGCGGCCGAGCGTATCGAAGTAGGTCGCGTTGGTGCCGCCGAAGTTGTTGGCCACGCCGAACGCGGTAATGCCCGCCGCGAACGGCGGCTGCTTGTCGAACAGGTTGTCGACCACGCCGAACAGCTGCAGGTTGCTCACCGAGCCGAGGTTCTCGAAGGAGTACGTGCCGGAGAGCGTGAACACCTGGTAGCTCGCCACCGTGGTCACCGGAATGACCGGATCGCCCAGGTTGTTCAGACCGCCGTCGCGGTTGTTGTAGTCCATCGTGCCGCGGCCGACGAAGCGCATCTGCATCGTGACGCTCGCCGGGCCCTGCGCGTAGGTGCCGATGAGGCTGCCCGTCCACTTCGGCTGCGGCTGGTTGTCGTTCAGGAACGAGTTCGACGAGCCCGTCTGGCCGACGATGTCCACCGGTGCCGTGCGTGGGTTGTTCTGGAACACCTGGTGCCACATGTTCTCCGCGAGCAGGCGGAACGACAGATTGGCCCCATTGCTCAGCTGCATGTTGTACGAGCCCGAGAAATCGAGGCCCTTGAACATGTAGGCCGCGCCGTTGAAGGAGAGCGCGCGGACGGTGTCGATGCCCTGGAACGTGCGCACGCTGCCGTCGGGCTGCACGACGTCGTACGTCGTGCCGTCGAAGGTGATCAGCGCGCAATCGGCCGGATCGTTGCGATCGCGGCAGCCGTCTTCCACATCCTGCACGTTGGCCTGCTGGATCGCGTCCTTGATCTTGATGCGGAAGTAATCCACCGAGAGCTGCAGGCCCGAGAGCGCACCCTCCGGGCTCCACACGAAGCCGAACGTCGTGGTGTCGGATTTCTCCGGACGCAGGTCCGGGTTGCCCTCGAGGCTCCAGTTACACGGATCCGTCTGGAACGGGCTGCCCGTCGCGCCGCAGTAGCCGAACAGGCCACCCGCGCCGATCTTCTGCCCGTAGTAGAGCTCGCGGAAGTTGCCCGCGCGCGAGTCGCGCGACTGGCTGCCGCGGAAGCGGAACGTGTCCACGACATCCCACAGGCCGCTGATCTTCCAGGTCGTGAGGTTGTGCGTCTTGTGCAGACCGGTCGTGCCCGCGAGACCCTGGTTGCGGTACTTCGATTCGCGCAGCGCGAGGTCGAAGTTCACCTTCTTCGCGAACGCGAGGTCCTTCAGCACCGGGATGCTCGTTTCGACGTAGGCCTCGTCGACCTTCACATCACCCGAGAACGGCTCACCGTACTGAATGAGATAGTCGGTGCGCACGTAGGCCGGCTCGTTCGGCTCGAGATTGTGGCCGAGCTCGTCGCGATGCTCGTAACCCACGGCGGCCTGGATCTCGCCGGCGCCCCAGCCCTCGAACAGCGTGCCGCTCGCGTTCACCGCAGCGACCTGCTGCGTGTAGATCAAGCGCTCGTCGAGATTGCCGAAGAGATACGCATGCTGCGCGGGCGTGAGCGCCTGCGTGCCGAACACGCTGACGGGCACGCACGCCTGGATCAGCGCGGGATCGAACAACGCGTACTGCGGATTCGTCGGATCGAGCTTCGCCGCGCAGACCGGGTCGCCGGTGACCGGGTCCGACACCACGTTCAACGCCAGCGTCGCGGCGTTGTTGTGCAGGTTGTCGTTCAGGAGCTGGCGACGGTTCGTGCGGCCGATCTGGTAGTAGCCGTCCCACGACCACGACGAATCGCCGAACTTGCCGTCGAGGCCGATCGAGGCGCGCTTCACGGTGGTCGTGAAGCGCGT
This sequence comes from Steroidobacteraceae bacterium, assembly GCA_035760965.1. GTDB lineage: Bacteria > Pseudomonadota > Gammaproteobacteria > Steroidobacterales > Steroidobacteraceae > JADGHX01. The sequence goes on from DASTRY010000039.1 coordinate 97,055, forward strand.
GAACGAATCGATCTGCTGGTTCCAGGACTTCGCGACCAGCGCGAACGGCGCGTTGCCGGCATCCGCCAGGATCGGCGCCGCGAACGGATTGGCCGGGGTCACCGCGACGAACGAGCTGTCGACGCCGGCCGTGTAGTTGGTCGTCTCGACGCGTCCGTAGGAGGCATCCACGCTCAAGTTGAGCGTGTCCGTCAGCGCGAAGGTGAACGTGCCCGCTGCGACCTTGCGATCGACCGGCGCGCGCAGGTTCGTGTACTTGTAGATCGGGTCGCCGTCACCGCCGGGAACGACGTTCTGCGGCGAGCCGGCCGCGGCATACGGCGCGAGGCCGAGGTTGAACACGGCGGCACCGGTGCCCGCCGCGTTCGACTGATACAGCGAGTTCGTGCCGGAGAACACGTTCTGCAACACGCCCGTGTCGCTGATCATGTTCTTGCGCAGGTTCTCGCCGTAGAGATAGCTGCCCGGGCTGCCCGGGTTCTGGAAGAAGCCGGCGTTGCGCGAGCAGAAGTCGCGCGCATCGAGGCAGCCGACCGAATCCATGTCCTCGTACTCGCCGCCGAGGACGAAATGCCCGCGATCGTCGGCAAAGCCGTGACCGAACGCGAGCGCGACGTGCTTGTCCTTCGCGTCGCTGTGCATCGACTGCTGATAGTCGATGTCCGCGCGGCCGCCTTCGAGCCGGGTGTTGAGGAAGATGTTCTGCACACCGGCGATGGCGCCCGAGCCGTACGCCGCGGAGGCGCCGCCCGTCACCGTGTCGATGCGGTCGATCAGGATCGACGGAATGAAGTTCAGGTCGACGCCGTCGCCCTGGTTGGTCGGCACGTAGCGCCGCGTGTTCACGAGCGTCAGCGTGCGGCTGCCGAAGTACGGGTTGAGACCGCGCAGGTTCGCGATGGTCGATCCCGTGAAGAAGCTCGAGTTGCCGGTGGTGGTCGGCGTGTTGGTCGAGATGTTGGAGGGAAGCTGTGTGACCGCCTGTCCGACGTTCACGATGCCGAGATTCTGCAGATACGAGGAATCGACGACCGTGGTCGGGTTCGGCGTGTCGAAATCCGTCGTGCGCTTGATGCGCGACCCGGTGACGGTGATCTCCTCGAGGGCCTGTACGCCGCCCGTCGCCGAGCTCTGTCCCGTGCTGCCTTGATCCGCCGCCTGTTGTGCGTGCGCCGCACCGGCCAAGCTGAGCGTCAGCGCCGCTCCATGCAACACCGCGGCGACTGCCTTACGAACTCCACTCATGTTCCCCCCTCAATGAGCCTTCAACGAAATGTGCAAACTAAAATGCTGTGCGTCTTCGCGTCTCGACGAAACGAGCCCCTCTTCGGGCGGCGCGGATTATTGCTATGACGCGAACGCGTCCCGCAAACGATGCAGAGCGTTCTATCTGTCTAGTGGTCGAGCTTGTGGTAACTGCGTCACACGAGCGTATACATTTTGTGACGAAGTTTTGTCGGCGTGACTCGCACGCAACGATCAGCGCGCGCGAGCGCGCCGCAAAGTTTTCGCAGACGCATCCTGAGTGTGCGTTGTCAAGCACATCGTTCGCAGTTCGGGGAAGCGTGCGACGCACGTACGGCCGCGCGCGAGTCGCGCGTGCTGGCTTGCGGAGTCGCTTCGATCCGCATCGAAGCGTTCCACCGCGTGGCGAACTATGCTGATGCCATGACACTGCACATCGCAAATGTGGCGCAGCTCGTGGGCGATCCGGCACGCGCGGCGATGCTCGCCTCACTGATGGACGGCCGTTCGCTCACCGCACTCGAGCTCGCGTGCTCGGCCGGCGTGACGCCGCAAACCGCGAGCTTTCACCTGCAAAAGATGACTCGCGGCGAGTTGCTGACCGCGCTCAAGCAAGGGCGCCATCGCTATTACCGGCTCGCGACACCGCTCGTCGCGCACATGCTCGAAGGCATCATGGCCGTCGCGGCTGCATCGCGGCGGCCGGTACCGGCGCCGCGCATCGACGCGGCCATGCGGCGAGCCCGTACGTGCTACGACCATCTCGCGGGCATCCTCGGCGTCGCGCTCGCCGATGCCCTGGTCGCGCGCCGCTACGTGCTGCTCGATGACGAGGGCGGCGAGGTCACGAGCGCGGGCTTCGAGTTCTTCGCGACGCACGGCATCGACGTGGGCACGCCGGAATCGACGGGCCGCGTCTTCTGCCGGCCGTGCCTGGATTGGAGCGAGCGCCGCCCGCATCTCGCCGGGCGCGTCGGAGCCGCGCTCGCGCGGCATCTGTTCGCGCGGGGCTGGCTGCGCCGGCAGCGCGACTCGCGGGCCGTGGACATCACGAGAGCCGGCGCGCTGGGCTTGCATCGGCTGCTGGACATCCGCTTGCACGATCCGACCGCGATTCGACACGGTTGATCGCATCCGCCGCGAGCCCCCTCGCGTGCGTCATTAATAATGTGAAGCATGGGGGTTCGACGCGTCATCAAGTGGATGCTCATCGGGGTCGCGGCCATCGTGCTGCTGCTCGGCGGGCTCGTTTTCGCGCTCTTCCGCACGTTCTATCCGAGCCCGCCGCCGGCGGACTTTCCGCCCGCGGCGGATGCGGCGACCGCGCAGAGGCAGGACTTCGAGTACTTCGCGCACTACTTCGAGCTGAACCGCACGTATTCATCCGCGGCGCGCGCTCAGGCGCAGCAGATGCTCGCGCAGTACGAAGCGCAGGCGGGCACGTTCTCGCCCGCGCAGTTCGAACTGGCGATCGCGAGCATGACCGCGCTTGCGGACAACGGGCACTCGCGCGTGCACCCGAGCGGCCTGCCCCGGCGGCACAACCGCCTGCCCTGCCGTCTCTACCGTTTCGCGGATGGATACTATTTCATCCGTGCTCGGCCGGCCTGCACGGAAATCCTCGGCGCGAAGCTCCTGGCCCTGGACGGCCATCCGACCGATGACGTCGTGAATCACATGTACCGGTACTTCGGCGGGCCGCGGAATCACTATGAGCAGTTCGCCGCGCCGTTCTTTCTCGAGTCGCCGGAGCTGTTGAACGCCGCAGGCCTCGCGAGCGCTGCAGATCGCGTCACGCTGCACGTCCGCACGCGCGATGGCGCCGAACGCGACGTCGCAGTCGTCGCCGACGCGCCGAACCCGGACGCCCCGGGCGTATCGGGCGTGGAGCTCCTCTCGCCGGATCGCTTCGAGTCCGAGCCGGAAGGCTGGCAACCCTTGCTCCCGAAGGACGCGGCATTGCCCGTGTTCCTGCGCGAATTCAGCGTGCCCTTTCGCGCGGAGTACTGGCCGGCGGATGCAACCTACTTCGCGCAATTCCGCAGCAACGAGGACGAGGACGGCTATCCCATCGGCAAGTTCGTCGAGCGCATCGAGCGCGAGGTGCGCGAGCACCAGCCGCGCTTCGTGGTGCTCGATCTGCGCTTCAACCAGGGCGGCAATTTCACGTCGACGGCATCGCTCATGAAGCGCCTGCCGCGGCTCGCGGACTCCATTCAGCACGTCTACGTGCTAACGAGCGCCTGGACATTTTCCGCCGGCAACGTGAGCCTCGCGCTCGTACGCGATCGGGGCGGCAAGAAGGTGACCGTGATCGGTGAGCCAGTCGGCGATCGCGTGCGCACCTGGGCCGAGGGCGGCACCATGCAACTGCCGAACTCGAAGCTGCGCATTGGCTTTGCCACGGGCCTGCACGACTACTCGCGCTCGTGCTGGGGCGAGAGCGGCTGCTTCTGGGTGATGTACCTGTACCCGATGCACGTGCCCAGGCTCGATCCGGACATCCGCGTCGCTTACGCCTTCGACGACTATGTGAACCTGCGCGATCCCATCCTCGAACGCACCTTGCAGCTCATACGGACGCAGACCACGCAGCGTTAAACTCTCTCGCTCTGCGATTAGCGAGGCGTGTGTCATGAAAGTGGGATTCATCGGGCTCGGCAACATGGGCACCGGCATGGCGACGAATCTCGTCAAGGCCGGCCACGAGGTCACCGTTTACAACCGCTCTGCCGAGAAAGCGAAGCCGTTGGTGGCGCTCGGTGCGAAGCAGGCGACCGATGTGGCGCACGCGTGTGAAGGGGCCGCCGCAGTATTCACGATGCTGTCGGACGACGCCGCGGTAGAGAGCGTCGCGTTGGGCGAGCGCGGCATCGTCGCGAGCCTGCCGAAACGAGCAATACACGTTTCATCGAGCACGATCAGCGTCGCGCTGTCCAAGCGGCTCGCGCAGGAGCACGCCGCGGCGGGCCAGCGCTATGTCGCCGCGCCGGTGTTCGGCCGGCCCGATGCGGCCGCGGCGGCGAAACTGTTCATCGTCGCGGCCGGCCCCGCGGATGCCGTGCGCGAGGTCGAGCCGTTGTTGCAGGCCATCGGACAACGCACGTTCCCGCTCGAGCGGCCCGCAGATGCGGCGAACCTCGTGAAGCTGAGCGGCAATTTTCTGATTGCGTGCGTGATCGAGACGCTGGGCGAAGCACTGGCGCTCATCGACAAGGCCGGCATTGATCGGCACGCGTATCTCGACATCCTCACGTCCACGCTGTTCGCGGCGCCGATCTACAAGACCTACGGCGCGCTCATCGCCGACCGCAAGTTCGAGCCCGCCGGCTTCGCCGCGCCGCTCGGAGCGAAAGACATACGCCTCGCGCTCGCCGCGGCCGAATCGCTCGCCGTGCCGCTGCCCGTCGCCGGCCTGCTCCGCGACCGCTTCCTGCGGCTCATCGCGAACGGCGGCGAGCACCTCGATTGGTCGGCGCTCGGGCTGCTGGCCGCGCAGGATGCAGGCCTCACGAAATGACGTAAGCTCTCGGCACTCCGGCGTACGGAACGGGGCGTGCGGCCGCCGGTCCAAGTCGCGACGTCAATGAGGGTCTGCATGCAACTGGCGAAGAAGCTCTGGCGCGAATACCGCGGTCCGCTCACGTTCATCCTGCTGATGTGCTGTTTCCGATCCGCGTGGGCGGACTGGGTGACCGTACCCACCGGGTCGATGAATCCGACGATCATCGAGGGCGATCGCGTGCTCGTCGACAAGCACACCTTTGGGCTGCGCGTGCCGTTCACGCTCATTCATCTCACGGCCGGCGCAGATCCGGCACGCGGCGACATCGTCGTGTTCGATTCGCCGCAGGACGGGACCTCGCTCGTGAAGCGCGTCGTCGGCGTACCCGGCGATACGGTGGAGCTCGACGGTGAGCGGCTGCTGGTCAACGGGCGTCCCGCGAGCTATTCCGCAGGCGACCCCAAGGCGTTGGGCAATCTGCTTGCCGAGACCGCCGCGCTGCATCCGACGGTTCTGCGCGAGCAAGGCCTCGGAGCGGATCACGACATCCTCCTGCTGCCGAGCCGCGCCGGGCTGGCACCGTTCGGGCCGACGACCGTGCCGCCGGGGATGTACGTCGTGCTCGGGGACAATCGCGACAACAGCGCGGATTCGCGCGTCTTCGGCTTCGTGCCACGACGGAACATCGTCGGCCGTGCCACGCGAGTCGTGATGTCCTTCAATCCCGAGCGTCACTATCTGCCTCGCGGCAATCGCTTCCTGGTGCCTCTCGAGTAGACAGTGAGCGCCGCGCGCATGAATACGTCGGCCCGCGTCCGCACGCTCGCATTTCTTGCCCTCACCGCTATCGCAGCGCTGCCCGCCTGGGCCGCCAAGCCCAGCGTCACACGCACTCCTTTCGGGACGGCGCCGAGTGGCGAGAAAGTGGAGCTGGTCACGCTGACCAACGCAGCGGGCATGGAAGTCGAAGTCCTCAACTACGGCGGCATCGTCAAATCCATTCGCGTGCCGGATCGGCACGGCAAGTTTGCGGACGTCGTGCTCGGGTACGACTCGATGGAGGGCTACGCGACGAACCCACCGTATCTCGGAGCGCTGATCGGTCGCTACGCGAATCGCATCGCGAAAGCGCAGTTCACGCTGGATGGGAAGACGTACAAGCTCGCCGCGAACAACAACGGCAATTCGCTGCACGGCGGGCTCAAGGGATTCGACAAAGCGGTCTGGCACGCGGAGCCCTTCGAGAAGGGCGGTGACACGGGTGTCGTGCTGACGCATACGAGCCCGGATGGCGAGGAAGGCTATCCCGGCACGTTGTCCCTGCGTGTGACCTATACCCTGACGAAATCGAACGAGCTCATGCTCGACTACACGGCGACGACGGACAAACCCACCGTCGTGAACCTCACTCACCACGACTACTTCAATCTCGCAGGAGAAGGTTCAGGCAACGTGCTCGCGCACGTGCTGATGATCAACGCGGACCGCTACTCACCCGTCGATGCGAACATGATCCCGCAAGCGAAGCCGGCGAGCGTCGCGGGCACACCGTTCGACTTCCGCAAGCCCACGCCGATCGGCGCGCGCATCGATGCCGACGACACGCAGCTGAAGTACGGCAACGGCTACGACCACAACTTCATCATCAATCACAAGGGCAACGATCTCGCGCTCGCGGCGCGCGTCGAGGAACCGAAGAGCGGGCGCGTGCTCGAAGTGCGCACCACCGAGCCCGGCGTGCAGCTCTACACCGCGAATTTCCTGGACACCGTCGGCAAGTCCGGGCACGCGTACAAGAAGCACGATGCGTTCTGCCTCGAGACGCAGCACTTCCCGGACTCGCCGAACCATCCGACGTTCCCGACGACGACGCTGCGTCCCGGCCAGACGTTCCACTCCACCACGGTGTACGCGTTCAGCACGAAGTGACGACGCGCGCCATCGCGTAAGCGTCAGCGAACCGGCCGTCGACGAACGCGTAGCGCTCCTGCGTGCCTTCGATCTTGAAGCCGAACTTCTCGTACAGGCGGATCGCCGCCGTATTGTCCGTGTACACCGAAAGCTCGAGCCGCGAGAGGTTCAGCCACCGATCCGCCAGATCGATGGCGGCCTGCAGGAGCGCCGTGCCGATGCCTTTACCCTGCCAATCGTCGTGCACGCACATGCCAATCTGCGCCGCGTGACGCCGCCGCGAGGACGTGGGCTGCTGAAGGATGCTGATGACGCCGACCACCTCCTGCTCGACGCACGCCAACAGGACGCGGTGGCCGTCTTGCGGGTCCGCCATTCGCTTCCGCCACGACTCGGCGGACGGAAAGGGGATCTGCAACGTGCCGCGGATCACCTTGGGTTGCTCGTGAATCCTCTGCAGCGCCGGATAGTCCGCGGGTTCGGCGCTGCGTATTCGGATCGTCGGTGCGCTCATAAACGAAAAACCCTGGTCAGGCGGCTGCCTTCCAGGGTTCTCGCAGGAGAGGCAGTCGCGTTGGGGACGGCTGCCTCGAAGAACACACAACTAGGCAGTCCACCTCCGGTGGCCTACGAAAACCATGCCCGTGCCGAGTCGCGTGTTCATGTGAGCGATCCTAGCCGCGTTCCCGCCACGCTGCAAATTCAGGGTTGCCGGCGCGCGCGCTCGAGCTGCTTTCGCGTCTCGGCGCGCGCCGCCTCGGCGCGATTGCGATCGGTCACGTCGCGATTCACTTCGAGCACGAGCCACGGCCGATGCTCCTGTGACATCAGCGACAGGCGCGCTTCGACTTCGACGATCTGACCGTCGCGGCGCGTGTGGCGCAGATCGCCCACCCACACGCCGTAGCGCGCGAGCTGACTTTCGAGCTCGCCCACGGTCCCCGTGAGGCGCGTCTTCAGTAGCTCGTGCGTCACACGGCCGTACGCCTCCTCGCGCGACCAGCCGTACAGCTGCTCGGCGGCTCGATTCCAGTACACGATGCCGGCGCCGTCGAGCTCCCAGATGATGATGGCGTCGTGCGTGAACTCGAGAATCTGCGCCGGCAACGACACCGATGCCGAGCTCGTGAGCGTAGGCTCGGGCATCGTGAGGGGCACGTCGGGCTCGGCGAGCGGCGGGTGGCGCGCCGCGATCTCCGCGAGCGGGTGTCGCTGCAGACTGCGGAAGCGCCGGAGCACGCGATCCTTCTGCATCGAGAACTTCATCTGCAACAGCGCGAGCGCGCCGGCCGGCAAGAACAACCACCAGATCTGCTCGTCGAGGGCGATCGCGAGCACCACCGCCGCGAGGATGGTGAGCGCGAGCGAGACCCCCGGGCCGGTGTACTCGATCTTCTCTTCTTCCGCTCGCTGCAGCACGAGCACGTCGAGGATCGGCTGATTGGGTGCGTCGCGCGCGAGCACGCGCACGACGTCGCCGACACACAGCGGCTTGCTCGAGCGTGAGGTCATGAGCCCGTACCACTGGTTGCCGACCAGGAACTGCACGATGCCCGGCCGACTGACCACCTCGGCCACGACCCCCTCGATGATCTGCAGCTCATCCGTACGCAGAGGTGGCATCTTCGGCCCTCCGTGCGACGAGCGGCGATGCTTGTGCATCGACCAGCGCGTCGTAGACGCGACTCAGCTTCTCGGCGCTTCGATCCCAGGTGAGCAGCTCGGCGCGGCGCCGCGCGGCGCGTCCCATTGCGGCGAGCTGCGCGCGATCTGCAACGAGCTCGCGCAACGCGCCGAGCAAAGCCTCGAGATCGCCGCGCGCGACCAGTGCGCCTGAAATCCCCGGCTCGAGCAGCTCCGGCACACCACCGCAATCGCTCGCCAGCACCGGAACGCCGCAGGCCATGGCTTCCGCCACCGGCATACCGTACGACTCGTTCCAGATCGACGGCAACACCAGCAGATGCGAGCGCCGATAGAGCGCCAGCAACTCCGCGAACGGCACGATGCCGTGAAACGTCACGCGCGCGGCGGCATGCGGGGGCAACTGCGCCATGAGTGTATCGAAGTAGCTACGGCGCTGGCCTCGCAGTACGGCGCGCACGGCGTCGAGACGCGAACGCCCGTAGAACTCGCCGAGCCCCGCGAGCTGCGGGTCGTCTCGCAGCAGCAGCCCGAGCACGTCGAATGGCAGCATTCCAGGCTTGCCGACGATATCCAGCGTCACGTCGGGCTGTTCGCTCGCAAGCCGCGCGAAGGCCTGCAGCAACACGTGCACGCCCTTGTCCGGCGAGATGCGGCCGACGAAGAGCAGGCGCACCGGGCCGGTCGCCGCAGGTGCGTTCTCTCCCGGACAAAAGCGATCGATATCGACGCCGTTGCCAATCGTATGAATGCGGCCCGCCAGCGCGGGAAATCGCGAGACCGCACGGCGCGTCACCCAGTCCGACACCGTGACCACACTGTCGATCGACTCCAGGCGCTCGCGCAGCGGGTGCTCATCGAGCAACGCGAGCTCGTCTTGATGCATGTGCAAGACGATCTTTGCGCCCGGCGCGCCCGTGCGCAGCAGCGGCGCGAACTGCAGCACCTGCGGCAAGTGCACGATGTCAGCAGGACGTGTGCGGAGGTCGCGCGCCACGCCGCTGAAATATTCGCGGTAGTACAGCATCGAATCGAAGTACGGCGTGCGTGTGCGCAGCTGCCCCGCAATGAGTTGCACCGCCTTGTGCACCTTCGTCGCGACGTGCGGAATGCGGCGGATCTCGAGCGAGCCCCAGCGCTCGCGGCGTCGCTGCCCTCTGAGCAACGGAGCGTAGACCACGACGTCGAAGCATTTCGCGAGCCGCTTCGCGAGCTCCCAGTTCACGATCGCAACCGAGCCCCGCTGCTCGTCGCTCGCCACGATGCCGTCCTGCGGCTGATTGATGATGGCGACGCGCGGACCTCGCGTGCGCCGACGCGCCGCCCTGGCATTCAAGCGCGCGACGCCCGTCGGGCCGGATTTCTGGCGCAGGCTCGCGATGAGCTCGCGCGGGATCGCGCCGAAGAGCGCGAGCAGCCCGACATAGAGCGCGCCGCCGATCGCGAGCGCGAGCAGCCAGTGCAGCCCAGCATGTTCGAGCCCGTAGATTGCCCCTGCCGCGAGCGCGCCCGCGACAACCGTCTTCAGCCCGTTCTTGAACCGCGGCAAGGGATGGCCGGCACGGCGCACACCCCAGAGCATGCCGACGAGGATCGCGCCCTCCGCGATCGTCGTGCCAATGGCGGCGCCGATGAACGAGAACCGCGGGATCAGGATGAAGTAGGCCAACAGCGCCACGGCACACGCGGCGGCATCGGCGATCAGCACCAGGCGCGACCGGTCCAGCGCGATGAGCGCGAAGCGCACGACGAACGACAGCGCCGTGAGCGTCGCGGCGAAAGACAAGATCACGAGCGCCGGCGCGCCGGCGGCGAACTGCGGGCCCGAGATCAACGTCAGGATCTGCGGCGCGCAGATCGAGAGCGCGAGCACGATGCCGATGCCGTACATCAGCATCGCATCCAGCGAGCTCCCGAGAATCTTCGAGAACTGACCGGCCGTGGGACTGCCCGGTGCGCCCGCCGCCGTGAGCGAGGGCATCATGAGCCCGGAAAACATGTACGGCAGCGTCGTCACCAGCTCGAACATCTTGGTCGGCACGCCGTACAAGCCGACATGGGCCGCAGGTTTCATGAGGGACAGCAGCAGCGTGTCCCCGCGCAGCATCGCCATCGTGAGAATCTGCGAGCCGGCGATCGGCATCGCCGCGGTCATGTAGTTGCGCCAGAGCGGCAGATCGAAGCGCAGTCGGAACGGAATCAGCCGCCGCGCGAGCGTCCAGGAAATGCCGAGCGCCACGGCGGCGCCGAACAGCGTGCCGAGCAGCATGACCATGAAGCCGGCATCGAACTGGGCGAGCAGCCACACCGCGAGGAGCGTCGCGCAGGCGCCGGCGGCCTCGGCGAGCGCATTGCCGCCCTGCTTCATCACGCGCTGAAACACGCCCGTGAGAAATTCGTTGGCCTGGAAGCCCACGTAGATGAGCGCGCCGAGAAAGATGCCGCGCTTCACTTCGGGGTCGTATGGCAGCAGCAGCGCAATCAGACTCGTCACGAGCAGCACGAGCGCGGTGCTCGCGAGTCGCAGCAGAAACGCGGTGCCGATCACGCGCGAGACGTCGGCCCCCGGCCGCGACATCTCGCGCAGCCCGACGAAGTAGATGCCGAGATCGGCGAGCACCGCGGCGAACGCCGAATAGGTCAGCACCGTACGGTAGTAGCCGAAATCGTGCGGACCCAGGTGGCGGGTCAGCACCATGATCGTCAGCAGGCCGGCGACCGCCGCGGCAGCCTTGCCGCCTGCGACAGCAACCATGTTCGAAAGGAGCGCTCGGCTTTGCGCCATGAAAGCTACGCGCGGCGCATCGCCGCCTTTATCGTGGGGTGATCCCCATCCGCGGGACTGTGCAAGCGCTGTGCCGGTAAAGCTCCGGGCGCGGCGGGCGGCCTCGCGTGAGCGAATGGCTGCGGCTTTTCAAAGGCTTGCACCGAAGCGAGCCGGCCTCCGCGCGGCCGGGGCTCACGACGACGACGTGAAAATCTGGGCGTGACGCTCGCCGCCCGTGAATTAATGCTCCAGCAGCTCCTGCAGCTTCACCACCGCCGCCTTCCACGCCTTGCGCTCCGCCTCGACATCGCCCTTCTTCGCGAGCCTGCGAATCTGCAGAGCGATCTGCGCTTTGCCCGTCCCCTTCGCGTAGAAGCCGATCTCCAGGCGCGAGCTCTTGTTCCAGGAGCCCCGGAAATACTTGTCTCTCGTGTGTGACGAGGGTTCGAACGCGCCTTTGGGGAACCACTTGCGGCGCTGTGCGGCGCTGGCCGTTGCGGCATAGAGATGCGGCACGCTCGTGGCGAGTGTCTTCGTGACGGCGACCGAGTAGCCCTCCGCCGTTTCGTGACGCTCACGACGGCCGCGTGCGCGCTCGTACTCGACCGTCACCATCTGCGACCACCAGCCCGGCAGGCCGTGCTTGCTCGAGAGGAAGTGAGCGATCCTCTTGTGATCCAGCTCGCCGGCGCCCGCGGCATCGAGCGTCGCGAACCACTCCGCCCAATCCTTGCCCGTCTTGGCCTTCACGGCCGCGTCGGTCATGGAGGGCACGTAATGTTTTTGTGTCGCCATCGAAGCGTTCCCCGCATATCGCGCACGAATTATCGCATGGTGTCGAGCGAACCTGCGCCGAGCGAGCGCCGGCGCGAGCAACGGCTGGTTATGATCCGCGCATGACCCTGCTGGCCGCGATCGTGGAAACGTCCCGGAAGGTCGGTGCGACGCCGGCGCGGCTTGCGAAGGTGCGCGAGCTGGCGGCCTGCGTGCGCAGCTTGGCGCCCGATGAAATCGAGATCGGCGTCCAGTATCTCGCGGGCGAGACGCGCCAGGGCCGCTTCGGACTCGGATACGCGACGCTCACGTCCGCAAGCGCCGGACCGCCCGCGGACGAGCCCACGCTGACGCTGAAGGACGTCGACGCGCAGCTCGCGACGATCGCCACGATTCGAGGCTCCGGCGCGAGCGCCCGCCGCGCCGCTGCGCTTCGCGAGCTGTTCGCGCGCGCCACCGCGGCGGAGCGCGAGTTCCTGATCCGCCTGCTCGTCGGGGAGCTGCGGCAGGGTGCGCTCATCGGCGTGATGATCGATGCGATCGCCGCGGCCGCGAACCTGCCGGCCGCCGACGTGCGACGCGCGGCCATGTACTCGCAAACCATCGGCGCCGCCGCGCGCGTTGCGCTGCTCGAGGGCACGTCCGGCCTTGCGAAATTCCAGCTCGAGCTCCTCAAGCCCGTTGCGCCAATGCTTGCCCAGACTGCCGCGGATACCGCAGAAGCATTGCGCACGCTCACGGGCGAGGTCGTCTTCGAGTGGAAGATGGATGGCGCGCGCATTCAGGTGCACAAGCAAGGCGACACGGTGCGCATCTACACGCGCAACCTGAACGATGTGACGTCCGCCGTTCCGGAGATCGAGGCCGCAATACGTGCGCTGCCCGCGCGCGAAGTGGTGCTCGATGGTGAGGCGATCGCGTTCACCGCGTCCGGCCGGCCGCAGCCGTTCCAGATCACGATGCGCCGCTTCGGCCGCAAGCTGAACGTGGAGAAGCTGCGCGCCGAGCTGCCCATCCACGCGTATTTCTTCGATTGCCTGCGTCTCGAAGATCGCAGCCTCGTCGATCGCCCGCTGCGCGAGCGCTACGAGGCCTTGGTCCACGCCGTGCCACCAGAGCTGCGGATCCCACGGCTCGTCACGTCCTCGCAGGAGGAGGCGGCCGCGTTCTACGACGCCGCGCTCGCGGCCGGTCACGAAGGCCTCATGGCGAAGTCGCTCGACTCGCCCTACGAGGCCGGCAACCGCGGCGCGAGCTGGCTCAAGATCAAGCGCGCGCACACGCTCGATCTCGTCGTGCTGGCCGCCGAATGGGGCCACGGCCGCCGCGCGGGCAAGCTCTCGAACCTACATCTCGGTGCGCTCGATCCGGCGACGGGCCAATACGTGATGCTCGGCAAGACGTTCAAGGGCCTCACCGACGCGATGCTCGAGTGGCAAACGAAGGAATTTCTCGCCCGCGCGACGCATCGCGACGACTGGACGGTGTACGTGCGACCCGAGCTCGTGGTCGAGATCGCGTTCAGCGATCTGCAGGCGAGCCCGCGTTATCCCGGCGGGCTCGCGCTCCGTCTGGCGCGCGTCAAACGCTACCGCGACGACAAGCGCGCCGAAGAGGCGGACACGATGGAAACGATCCGCAAGATCTACGCCGCCCAGCATTGACGCGTACGTGGAGGCCGCACACCGGATGTGACGGCCACCCCCGAGCCGCGCGGGTTCAAGACGACATTGCTGATCCCGGCCGCGCTCGCGATCGCGATCGCCCTGCTCTTCAGCTCGATTCACATTCGCCGCCGTCATCGTCCGCTCGCGTCGCGGGTCGGCGACCCTCGATGCGATGAGCCGACTCGCCGCCCGCGCTGTGCGGTGACGAGCCGTCCCCGCGACGCCCTTAAACTCACTCTCGAAGCGGCGCATCCAAGTCGCACATTCCACACCGAGCTTCCGGGAGGCTGATTTGAGACCACGCACGCTCGTGACCTTACTCGCGTTCCTCTGCTCGTCGGCCGCGCTGGCGCAGCGCACCGACGAGAACGTCACGGCCCAGTCCGACGACGCCTTCGGGCGCAGCGTGGGCAACGAAAGCATCGGCATCTACAACTCCGACGAGGTCCGCGGCTTCTCGCCGGTGGACGCGGGCAACGCGCGGATCGAGGGTCTCTACTTCGACCGCCAGACGAGCCCGGCCGAGCGCTTGATCGAGGGCTCATCGATTCGCGTCGGCGTCGCCGCGCAAAGCTACCCCTTTCCCGCGCCGACCGGCATCGTCGACTACGACTTGCGTCGAGTCGGCGACGCGCGAGTGGTGAGCTCGGTGCTCCTGTACGGACCTTTCGACGGCGCATCGCTGCAGATCGACGCGCAGCTTCCGATCGTCGCAAACGTGTTCGGCATCGGCCTCGGCGCCTCGCTCGATCACAGTGGATACGAGTGGGGCGGCGCGAACGACGGCCACTCGTTCGCCGTCATGCCTCGCTGGCGTCCCACGCCCAACATCGAGCTGCGCCCCTTCTTCAGTCAGCTCGCGTTTCGCGACGAGGAAGCGCAACCGCGCATGTTCACGCGCGATGGCCGGATGCCGCCGAAGATCCGGCGCGAGCGCTACTACGGGCAGCCCTGGGCACAGAACCACGGCAAGACGTACACCTACGGCCTGATCGGCGAGGCACGCTTCGGCGAGTGGCTCACGCGGCTCGGCCTCTTCGAGTCGGCGTACACGCCGGACCTCGAAGTCGCCGATTTCTTCACGGACATCGATGCCGAGCGCCACGCGCAGGAGACGCTGGTCGTCTTTCCGGACTCGCGGTACGGCTCGAAATCCGGCGAGCTGCGCGCCCAGCGCTCGTTCGATGAAGGCACGCGGCGGCACACGATGTTCTTCGCGTTGCGCGGGCGGCTGCAGCAACGCCGCTACGGCGGCGAGCAGGAAATCGACATCGGCGCCGTGCAACTCGGCGTCGGCCGCCCCGTTGCGAAACCGGAATTCGAATTCGGCGCGCAGTCGCACGATGAAGTGCGGCAGCACACGCTCGGCGCAGGCTACGAGCTGAAGTGGAAGGACCGCGGCGAGCTCAGCTTCGGGCTGCAGAAGACGCACTACACGAAGTCGGGCGACACGCCCGAAGGCCCGCTGCCGCAGTCACGCGCCGAGCCGTTGCTGAAGAACGTGACCGGGACGGTGTACGCGACCGAGCGCCTCGCCATCTACGCGAGCTACACGCAAGGGCTCGAGGAGAGCCCGGTCGCGCCGAGCAATGCGGTGAATCGCAACGTTGCGGCGCCGGCTCTCGAGACCAAGCAGTACGACGCGGGCGTGCGCATCGGGTTGCTCGAGCACGTGAAGCTGATCGCGGGCGTGTTCAACGTCGAGAAGCCCTACTTCGATCTCGATACGGCAGGATTCTTCCGCGAGCTCGGAACGGTGCGCCATCGCGGCGTCGAGCTGTCGGTCTCCGGGAGCCCGATCGAGCGGCTCACGATGGTCGTCGGCACGCGCTTTCTCGATGCGCAGGTCTCCGGACCGCTCGTCGACGCCGGCATCATCGGCTCGCGGCCCATCGCTTCGGCGCGCAACTACTCGGTGGGCAGCATCGACTACGCGTTCGCCGAGTCGGGTTTCTCCCTCGACACGACGGTGGAAAGCATCTCGCGTGCGGTCGCCAATACCGCGAACACCGTCGAGGTGCCCGGACGCGTCGTCGTCCATGTCGGCGGGCGATACAAGTTCAAGCTCTTCGGCAAGCCGGCCACGCTCCGCGCGCAAGTCGGCAACATCTTCGATCGCTACGGATGGAGCGTGAACCGCGGCGGCTCGTACGTCTACAACCAGCCGCGGCGGTTTTCGCTGTACCTCGCAACCGATCTTTGAGCCGCTCGCCACGGCGTTTCGACCGCTCGACACGTTTCCGCGGCCGGAAACGGGCGCGCCGTTACGCTAGCAGCCCATCGCAAGGATTCGGGGAATGGAATGGCTGCAAGCGTGTCGTTGCGAGGCGTGTCCCGTCGTTACGTGCACGGCGCAGACTGCGTCGACGCGCTCCGTGAGGTGCACCTCGAGATCGCCGCGGGAGCGTTCGTTGCGGTGCTGGGCCCCTCGGGTGCGGGCAAGACAACCTTGCTCGACATCGTCGCCGGACTCGATACGCCGCATGCCGGCGCGGTGCTCGTCGACGGCGAAGACGTCGCTGCGCTCGGTTCGCGCGAGCGCGCGGCCTGGCGCGCACGGCATGTCGGGCTCGTCTTCAGCGTCGATCATCTCGTGCCCCTGCTCACGATCCAGCGGAACGTGGAGATTCCGCTCCTCGGCATGGCGCTATCTCGGCACGAGCGCCGGCGCGATGCGCTCGCCGCTCTGGATGAAGTCGGGCTCACGCACCGTGCGCACTGCATGCCGGCGCAACTCTCGCTTGGCGAGCGGCGGCGCGTCACCATCGCGCGGGCACTCGTCACTCGACCGACGCTGCTCGTGTGTGACGAGCCCACGAAGAATCTCGGACGGGACTCCGCGGATGCCGTGCTCGCGACGCTGCAAGTCCTGAGCACGCGCGCAACCACGACCATCGTGATGTCGACGGAGGACCCGGCTGCGGCTGCATGGGCCTCGCACGTCGTTGCACTAGAGGGCGGGCATGCCAGCCCGGTGCCGCGCGCACAGGCGGCGGCATGAAGTACCTCCCGCTCCTCTGGGCCGGATTGTGGCGGAAGCCCGTGCGCACCGCGCTCACGATGCTTTCGATCGTCACCGCGTTCTTCCTCTTCGGCGTCCTGCAGGGCGTGAATGCCGGCGTGCAATCGGTGTTCGAGGCGATGAGCGTCGCGCGCCTGCGCGTGATGAGCCGTGCGAACTTTCAAGAGCCCCTTCCGATTGCGCACGTCGAGCGCATCAAGCATCTCGACGGCGTCACGGACGTCTCGCCCCTCACGGTCCTCGTCGGCAACTACCAACAAACGAGCAATGTCGTGGTCGCGCTCGGAGTGGATACCGACGCCCTGTTCCGCATGTTTCCGGAAATGAAGCTGCCGGCGGCGCAAGCCGCTGCGCTCGCCCGCACACGCACGGGCGTGGTGGTCGGCGCGGCGCTCGCGGAGCGGCGCGGCTGGAAGATCGGCGATCGCATCCCGATCGTCGCCTTCAATGCCGTCAAGAAAGACGGCAGCCGCGATTGGTACTTCGACATCGTCGGCATCTACGACATGGAACAGCACAACTTCGCGAGCGAGATTTGGGCTCACTATGAATACATCGACGAAGGACGCGCGATGGATCGCGGCACGGCCATGCAGATCGTCGTGCGCGTTGCGGACCCGGAGCGCGCGCCGCGCATCGCGCAGCAGATCGACGAGCTCTTCATGAGCTCCGCCGGACAGACGATCACCCAGAGCGAGAAGGACGCCCTCCAGGGGATGCTCGCGCAGGTCGGCGACATCGGATTTCTCGTCGACACGATCGTCGGCGCCGTGCTGTTCACGCTACTGTTCCTCACGTCGAACACGATGGTGCAGTCGATCCGCGAGCGCACCCCGGAGCTCGCGATCCTGCGGACGATCGGGTTCTCGGAGAGCCGCGTGCTGTGGCTCGTTGTGACCGAGGCGCTCGTGATGGGCGTGAGCGCGGCGCTCATCGGGCTCGCCGCCGCGAGCCCGGTGATTCCGCGCATGTTGGAGCGCGTGTCGCCGGACTTCTCGGCCATTCGCATGCCGGCGGCCGTGTTCGCGTGGGGCTGTGTGATCGCGGCCCTCCTCGCGCTGGTCAGTGGCCTGCCGCCCGCATTGCGGGCCCGACGGCTGCAGCTCGTGGATGCGCTCGCCGGACGCTGAGGAGCCACCATGAACGCCTTCACGCAGATTCGTACGGTCGTTGCGATGAATCTGCGCTGCCTGCCGCAGCGAGTGGCCTCATCCGCGGTGGTCGTGGTCGGCATAGCAGGCGTCGTCGCCGTGCTGATCTCCGTGATGTCGCTGTCTCGAGGTCTCGCCAACACGCTCGCGAGCACCGGGCGCGCCGATCGCGCCATCGTCCTGGGCAGTGGGCCCGGCACGGAGGTGGGCAGCACGCTCCCGCGCGGCGCGGCGCTCACGATCCTGGATGCTGCGCAAGTGATGCACGATGCCGCAGGAAAGCCCATCGGCTCCGCGGAAGTGCTGGTCTCCGGCACGGTCACGCGTCGTGACCGCAATGTCTCCGGCACCATCGCCTTCCGTGGTCTCTCGCACGAGGCGCGCCGCCTGCGCCCCGAAGTGAAGCTGGTCGCAGGCCGCTGGTTCCGCTCCGGCGTGCGCGAGCTCGTGGCCGGCCGCGCCGCTCAGGCGCGCTTCAAGGGCCTCGAGATCGGCGATCGCGTGCGCTTCGGCAACGACGAGTGGGTCGTCGTCGGCGCATTCGCGAGCGGCGGCGATGCGCGCGAATCCGAGCTGCTGGCGGATGCCGAGACGCTCATGTCCGCGTATCACCGCACCGCGTTCAACGCCGTCACCGTGCAACTGACCTCGGCGGACGACTTCGATGCGTTCAAGAGCGCGCTGACCTCGAATCCGACGCTGTCGGTGAACGTGCAGCGTGAACCCGACTACTACGTCCGTCAGTCCGGCCGGTTCGCGAGCCTGCTGTCGGTCGTCGCGACGGTCGTCGGTGCCGTGATGGCGATCGGCGCGGTGTTCGCGGCGCTCAACACGATGTACACCTCCGTGAGCTCGCGAACGCGGGAGATCGCCACGCTGCGCGCGCTCGGGTACGGCTCGGCAGCAGTCGTCGCATCCGTTCTGACAGAGGCGCTGCTGCTGGCACTCGCCGGCGCGCTGCTGGGAGCAGCCATCGCGTGGCTCATATTCAATGGCAACACGGTGAGCACGCTCTCCGGAGGCGGCGGGCTCGCTCAGGTGGTCTTTCAGCTGCGCATCAGCGTCGAGCTCGTCGGGCTCGGTATGGCCTGGGCGTGCGGCGTGGGCTTCCTCGGCGGGCTGCTGCCGGCACTGCGGGCCGCGCGCATTCCGGTGGCCACGGCGCTGCGCGCCGTGTAAGCATTCGGATCGCGTATGCACGGGCCGCTCCAAACGCAAGTCGCTCTCTCGGTGGATGACGCAGCTGCGCGGCGCGCCTTCACGTTCTGGGCGCTCCAGCTCGTCATTGCGGCCGCGTATTTCTGGGCGCAGGCCTCGGGCGAAGCCATCTTCGCATCGGTGCCCTGGCGGAAGGCCGAGACGATGTGGGGCATCGTCACGCTTGCGCATCTCGTGCTGACCAGCACGATCCGCGCGCTGGCCAAGCGTCACAAATGGCTGGCATTGCCGCCGCGTCCGCTGTTCTGGCGAGTCTTCGCCGCGACGCTGCTGGCGGCCGCGCTGACATTCGGGCTGACGCTCGCGATCTCGCAGCACATTTACGGGCAGATCGTGCCGCCGATTCTCGCGACCTTCTACGCGAAGCTGTCGCTCAACAATCAGCTCTTCAACTCGTTCATCGGCATCCTGCTGATCTACGCCGCTTGGGTGTGCGGCTACTTCGCCATCGTCATCCAGCGGCAGCGCACGCGCGACGAGCTGCGGCGCGTGCAGCTGAGCGAGGCGCTGCAGGCCGCGGAGCTGCGCTTGTTGAAGTCGCAGCTCAATCCGCATTTCCTCTTCAACGCGCTGAACGGTGTCCGCGCGCTGATCGCCGATGAGCCCACGAAGGCGCAGGATGCCATCACCCAGCTCGCGCGAACGTTGCGGTACACGCTCGCGGCCGGCGATGCGGAGCTCGTGACGCTCGCACGCGAGATGGAAATGGTGGACGACTATCTCGCCCTCGAATCGCTGCGGCTCGCCGAGCGACTGCGAGTGGTGCGCGAGATCGAGCCGGCGGCGGCGGAAGCCCGCATTCCGGTGATGCTCCTGCAGATGCTGGTCGAGAACGCCATCAAGCACGGCATCGCGCCGCTGCGGCAGGGAGGCACGCTGCGCATCGCCGCGCGCGTCGTGGCGCGCATGCTGCTCATCCAAGTGCAGAACCCCTGTGCTCCAACGCAAGAGGCACCGCCGCGCGCGCAGGGCGTGGGACTGAAGAACGCGTCCGAGCGGCTGCGGCTGCTGTTCGGCGATGCGGCGAGTCTGGAGCTCGACCTCGCAACGCCGGAGCGCGCCGCCGCGACCGTGAGGCTGCCGCTATGAGGGCGCTCATCGTCGACGACGAGCCGCTCGCGCGCCGCGAGCTGCGCCGCCTGCTCGCGGGCTTTCCGCGCATCCAGATCGCGGGCGAAGCGAGCGATGTCGAGGAGGCGCGCGAGCGCATCGAATCCCTCGCGCCGGAGCTCGTGTTCCTCGACGTGCAGATGCCCGGCGGCACGGGCTTCGATCTGCTCGCAAGGCTCGATACCCTGCCACGCGTCATCTTCACCACGGCTTACGATCACTATGCCGTGAAGGCCTTCGAGGTGAGCGCGCTCGATTACTTGCTGAAGCCGATCGAGCCGGAGCGGCTCGCGGCCGCGCTCGCGAAGATTCCGACGCCCTCCGCGGCCCCCGTCGCGCACGGGCCCCTGGAGCAGCTGTTCGTTCGCGATGGGCCGCGCTGCTGGTTCGTGCCGCTGCGTGAGGTGAGCCTCTTCACGGCAGAAGGCAATTACGTGCGGCTGTCCTGGGGCAAGACGCGCCCTCTTTTCGGGCGCTCGCTGAGCGCGCTCGAGGCGAAGCTCGATCCGCGACGGTTCTTTCGCGCCAACCGCCAGCAGATCGTCAACCTCGATTTCATCGAAGCCGTCGATCTCGGCGAGGGCGGACGCCTGCACTTGCAGCTGCGCGACGGGCCGGAGGTCGAGGTGTCACGCCGCCAGGCGCGGCTGTTCCGCGCGCGCTCGACCGTGTGAGCTCTCATCGGATCGCGACGCGCACACCCGCGTGCTCGCCCGCGAGCTCGCGGGCGGTCAACAGGAGCGGATGACTCGGGTCCACTGTGTTCGCGAGGTTCGTCACCGCGCCAACGTACGCCTCGTAGGCCTGCTCCGCGTGCCCGCGCTTCTGCAAGGTGCGACCGAGCAAGAGCCAGGCCGCGCCCGTGCGGCTCGAGTAATGCAGGTCTCCCTGCGTTTGCTCCGCGAACGCGAGTGCGGCGCGCGCATCGGCTTCTGCGGCGGCCAGGTTGCTCTCGTGCAGATTCAGATCCGCCCGCACCAGCATCGAGGTCGCCGTGAGATAACCATCCTTGCTCTCGGCGATCGCCGCCTCGATCTCGCCGCGCGCCAGACTGAAGCGGCCGCGACGTAGCGCGACCCGCGCGCGCGTCGCCTTCAGCGCCGCGTTCAATGGCGAACCCTTCACGCCCGCGGCGCGCAGCGTCCCGTAGGCCTCGTCGAGATACTCATCCGCCGCGGCGAGATTGGCGAGCTGCACGGCAATGGATGCGAGACCGATCGAACAATAGGCATCCACCGCGGGCGTGCCTTCCTGCGGCGTCATCGAGCGGCAGTGCTGGTACTCGCGCGTCGCATCCGCGAAGCGACCGATTCCTTCCAGCGCATGCGCGCGGTTCGCGATCAGATACTGCGGCGGGCTGGCCGTTGCGTCCGCTTGCGCGACGAGTCGCAGTGTTTCGTCGTAGAGCGTCAGCGCGCGCTTCGGGTTGCCGGCGCCATCACTGACGATCGCCCAGTTGTTGCGCACGGAGATCGCCTCGGCACCGGCTTCGCGGCCGACTTTCGCGAACTTCGCGAGCGAGGCTGCGTAGTAGCTCTCGGCCGCCGCATTGCGGCCGCGCAGGTGCTCGGCATAGCCGATGCTGCCGAGAAACACCGCCTCCTGCTGCGGCGACGGATGCGGGAGCAGGTAGAGCCGATCGAGCGCAGCGCGAGCGTATTTCAGCGCATCCTCTGCATTGCCCTCATCCTGTGCAAGGAACGCCAGGTCTTCCAGGCACGACGCGGTCTGCTCGGGCGAGCTCTCCGGGTCTTCCGCCACGCGCTTCAAGATCACGGCCGCTTCCTGCAGCTTGCCGAGCCCCGCGAGCGACAACGCGTGCGTGCACGCCAGTTGACGGCGCAGATCGCCGTCCAATGAATTTCTCGTCGCATCCAGCGCTTCGCGCAGCAACGGCTCGGCGCGCGAGTCCTGGCCTGCCGTGTGGTAGTAGCTGCCGAGGATGTCGAGCACGGCCGCGCGGTGCTCGGGCCGATCACGAAACTCCGCGTTCACGAGCGTCTCGCTGTGCGCGAGCATGTCGCCGACCGTCACGGGTTTGCCTGCGCCGCCCGCTTCGGTGATGAGCACGTTCAAAAACTCGAGCACGGCTCGATTGCGTGACGAGAGCGCGAGCGCGCGGTCCCGCTCCGCCTGCGCGGCATGCGCTTGCCACATTGCGAGCGTGACCGTCGCGAACAGCGCCGCGATCGCCAGCGCGCCGATCATGACCGAAAGCTTGTTGCGCGCGACGAGCTTGCACGCGCGATAGAAGCCGCCGTCGCCACGCACCGCCACCGGCGCGCCGTCGAGATAGCGATCGATGTCATGCAGCAGCGCATCGACCGTGGGATAGCGTTCGTCCGGCGCTTTCTGCAGCGCGTGCATGACGATGGCGTCGAGGTCGCCGCGCAGCGTGCGCGCCAAGCCTTGCGGCGTCGAGCTGCGCGCCCGCGCGGCCCCTTCGCCCGCGATGGAATCGCTCGGCCGCCGCACCTGAACGCTCGGCAGCGCCTCCACGAGCGTGTACCCCTCCCGTTGGAGTCGATAAGGGCGATCGCCGGTCAGCAGCTCGAACAGCAGCACCCCGAGCGAGTACACATCCGATGCGATCGTCATCGGTCGGCCCATGATCTGCTCGGGCGAGGCGTAGTCCGGCGTGAGCGCCGCGACTTGCGCGAGCCGGCCCTGGCTCTCCGCCGACTCGCTCGCGATGAGCTTCGCGATGCCGAAGTCGAGCAACATCGCGTGCCCGTCGGGTCCGACGATCACGTTCGTCGGCTTGAGATCGCGGTGAATGACGAGACGTCCATGTGCGTACTGCACGGCCTGCAACACCTGCTGGAAGAGATGAAGCCGCTGCTCGACATCGAGCCGGTGCTGATCGCAGTACTCGGTGAGCGGCATGCCGGCCACGTATTCGAGCGCGAGGTACGGCTGGCCGTTCGCCGCAAGGCCGGCATCGTAGAGGCGCGCGATGTTCGGGTGTGCCAGCTCCGCGAGGATGTCGCGCTCGCTCTCGAAACGCTCGATCGGATCGTGGCCGTGCAGCCCGCTATGCGGCAGCTTGAGAGCGACCGGCCGCTTGATGCCGCCGTCACTGCGGCGTGCCCGCCAAACGACGCCCATGCCGCCGCGGCCGATTTCCGCCTCGACAACGTACGGGCCGACCATGGTTCCCGGCGCTACCGCAGGAAACGACAGGTCTCCCGGCGCCTCCACCAGCTCTGGAAACACATCGCGAAAGCCGCGCGTCTCCATACCCGCATCGTGCCGGAGCAGCGCGCGCAGCTTGTCTTTGTAGCCGGCGTGTGCCGGTGCGAGCTCTTCGAGCCATCGCTCGCGCGCATCGCCCTCGACGTCCAATGCCTCGTCCAGCAGTCTCGAAAGCGTCGCCCACTCTTCCGGATCCACCTGCACGATGCGTCTCCCGTATCAGAAAGCGGAGCTCGCTCGGCGGTCGAAGAAGCGGCCCGCGCGCCCGAACGGCGACTTACTGGGTGCAAGAACGAGCGCGGCCGGTTCAACTCGGGTTCGCCTTGGCGGCCGTACGACCCAATCCGTCATGCGAAAGCTCCTGGGTGAGATGTCGGGCTACGCCCATTCAGACGCACCGAAAGTGCAATTCCGGACGTCCGCCGCACCGGAAGTGCAAATCCGGACATGTGCGGCGCGCGCGGACCTCGCGCGTCGACACTTGCCTCGATCCGCGAAGTGGCCTCGATCAGCGGAGTGTTTCGGCCAGCAGCAGCCGGGCCTTCTGCCAGTCGCGACGCACGGTACGGTCGGTGACGCCGAGCGCGCTCGCAATCTCCGTCTCGGTCATGCCCGCGAAGTAGCGCATCTCGACGACACGCACCAGCCGATCGTCGAGCTTTTGCAGAGCTTCGAGCGCATCGTTGATGCGCACGACCTGATCGTCGCCCGCCACCAGCTCCTCGGCGAATTGCGTCGTGAGCGAGACGTGCACGGCGTCCCCGCCGCGTCGCTGGGCCTGTCGCTGGCGCGCGAAATCGACGATGACCGAGCGCATCACCTGCGCGGCGTACGAGAAGAAGTAGCCACGCTCGGCGCCGGAAAGCTGGCCGGCCTGCAGGAAACGTAGATAGCTTTCATGTACGAGCACGGTCGTGTTGAGCAGCGTATTGCGACCGCCGTCACGCAATTGCGCCCGCGCGCGAGAGCGCAGCTCGTCGTACGCCACGGCGAAGAGTCTGGCGCGCGCATCTTCGTTGCCGTCGCGCGCTTCTTGCAGAAGGACTTTCAGTTCATCCATTGCGGACTTCCGACAGACCCCCTGAGTACCGACCGCTCGCGCTGCAGGTTCAGCAGACGCCGCAATTCCCGAAAAATCGGCAGTGTTCCGAGAGCGGCGAACTTCGCTGCCAGCGCCCTACCGGCTCAGGAGCCACGGCGAGCGCCCATCGCGTTCCAGACCTCCGGCGGGATGTCGAAGTCCCGGCGCATGGCCTCCGCATCCTTCGCCCCCAGCCCCAGCATTTCCCGCTGCACGAGCAGCGCGAGACAGGCCTCCGAGGCCTCGGAGACGAGTTGCACGCGGGATTTGGCGACGTGCGCACCGGCATCGAAACTGCGCAGGGCGGCCAGCGCGCGCTGCAGCCGCTGGCCGCTCCGCGCCAGCGATTCCGCGCGCTCGCGGGCGATTTCCGCCTGCACCGAGGCGACCTTTTTCTCTTTTGCGCTCAATGGCAACGCTGTCGAGGTGAAATTCACAGCCGATTCTAGCGGCTGGCGGGACGCTTGCCGCATACTGCCGCCCTCGTGATGACGACTCGCCTGCCATCCCCGCGCCGTTCGGTCCTCGCCCAGCTGGTTCTGGCGCTGGCGCTGCTGATCGCGCAGACCGCGGCGCAGGCGCACGTCTACTCGCACCTGGCTGCGGGCACGGCGCAATCGGATTTCAACGGGACCGTCGGACAGCTCTGCGGTGAATGCCTTGCCGGCACGCCGCTCCTCAGCGCAACCGGCACCCCTGCTGCTCCTTGCATCGCATTCGTCGCGGATGCCGTGGCGGTCGTCGTCACGGCGATCACACCTTTCTTCGAGCCCGCTCACCACTACGCCTTTCGTTCGCGCGCGCCGCCTGAGCTCCTCTGAACGACTACCCGCGCGCGTCCTGCGGGACGTGCGCTTCCGTTCGTTTTGGAGGAGCACAACCCATGTCGAGGATGAGGCCGTGCACAGCCCTATCGATGATGCTGTTCTTGGGCGCGATGCCCATTGCCGCGGTCGCGGCGAACGATGATGTAGCGGAACTGCGTGCGGAGCTGGAGGCGCTGAAGAGCGACTACGCGAGCAAGGTCGCGTCGCTCGAAGCACGGATCGCGCAGCTCGAGTCGAGCAGTGCAGGCGCGGCGCCGGCTGCGGCTGCAACGGAACCACTTGCCGGCGCGGCGGGCGGGCTCGGGCAATCCCCGCCCGCTCCCGCCGCGCCGCCCGACTATTCCGCGGGCGGCGATGTCGCCGGCGCCCGCGACGGCCAGACCGCGTTCAACCCGGCGATTTCGCTGATCCTCGCCGGCAACTACGCCCATCTCTCCGCCGACCCCGACACGTATCGCATCGCCGGCTTCATCCCGAGCGGTGGCGAGACCGGGCCCGGCGCGCGCAGCTTCAATCTCGGCGAGTCGGAGCTGACGGCGGCTGCGAACGTCGATCCCTACTTCTTCGCCAACGTCACCGCCGCGATCTCGAGCGACAACGAAATCGGCATCGAGGAAGCCTACTTCCGCACGCTCGCGCTGCGCGAAGGGTTCACGGTGAAGGGCGGCCGCTTCTTCTCCGGCCTCGGCTACCTCAACGAGATCCACGCGCACGCGTGGGACTTCGCCGATCAGCCGCTCGTCTATCAAGCGTTCTTCGGCAACCAGCTCGCGCAGGACGGTGTGCAGGCCAAGTGGCTCGCGCCGACGGACACGTTCCTCGAGCTGGGCGTCGAGGCGGGCAATGGCGGCGCGTTCCCCGGCACGCATCGCAATCGCAACGGCTTGAACGCGACCACGCTCTTCGCGCACGTCGGCGGCGACATCGGCGACTCGACGAGCTGGCGCAGCGGCGTCTCGTGGCTCGACGACAAGGCCGACACGCGCGCCTACGACGACACGGACGCGTTCGGTGTGCCGGTCGTGAACGCATTCACGGGAACCTCTCGCACGTGGGGCCTCGACGCCATCATGAAGTGGGCTCCGCATGGCGACGCCGTGAACCGGCAGTTGAAGCTGCAAGGCGAATACTTCCATCGGACCGAGGACGGCCAGCTCGCATTCGATACGACCGGCACCAATGTCATCGGTGACTATCGCAGTGCTCAATCGGGCTGGTACGTGCAGAGCGTCTATCTGTTCCGACCGCGTTGGCGCGTCGGCCTGCGCTACGACTCGATGGACTCCGGCAATCCGCACATCGGCTCCGTCTCCGCAGGTCCGCTGACGCGCGACTCCTTTCCGACGCTGCTGCCGCATTCGCCGGATCGCGTGACGATGATGGTCGACTGGAGCCCGAGCGAGTTCTCGCGCCTGCGCGCGCAGTACGCATGGGACGACGCGCGCCTCGACCAGCGCGATCGTCAGTTCCTCATCCAGTACCTCTACGGCATCGGCGCGCACGGCGCTCACAAGTTCTAGGAGATCGAGCCATGATTCGTCTACTCGTATCGCTCGCGTTCGCCATCGCGACGCTGCCGGCGCATGCCGCACTGAAAGTGCTCGCCACGACCCCCGAATGGGGCGCGCTCACGACCGAGCTCGGCGGCGACAAGGTGAACGTCTACGTCGCGACCACCGCATTCCAGGACCCGCACCGGATCGACGCCAAACCGAGCCTCATTGCGCGCGCACGCTCGGCCGACTTGGTCGTCGCGGCCGGCGCGCAGCTCGAGATCGGGTGGCTGCCCGTGCTCCTGCAGGAATCGGGCAACGGCAAGATCCAGCCCGGCAGCCCGGGCTACTTCGAAGCGAACCAGCAGCTGCGCCTGCTCGAAGTCCCGTCGCGCGTCGATCGCTCGATGGGCGATATTCACCCGCTCGGCAACCCGCACGCGCATCTCGATCCGCACAACATCGCGACGGTCGCCACGGCGCTCACCGCACGGCTCGCGCAGCTCGACGCCGCGAACGCGGCCTTCTACCAGGCGCGCGGCACGGCCTTTCAAACGAAATGGAACGAAGCGATCGCGCGCTGGGAGGCGCAGGCCGCGCCGCTGCGCGGCGTCGGCATCGTGATGATCCACCGTGATCAGGTGTATCTGAATCACTGGCTCGGGCTGAAGGAGCTCGCGACGATCGAGCCGAAACCCGGCGTGCCGCCGAGCGCCGGTTATCTCGCCGAGCTCGTCACCAAGCTCGCCGCGACGCCGCCGAAGATGGTCCTGCGCAATGCGTACAACGATCCGAAGGCGGCCGACTGGTTGTCGCAGCGTGTGCATGCGCCGGTCGTGCTCCTGCCTTACACAGTGGGCGGCACGCCTGCGGCGAAGGACCTCTACGGCCTCTTTGACGACACGATCGCGCGCCTGCTCGGAGCCCTGAAATGAGCGCCTTCACCACGCAACTCAGCATCCTCTGGCCCGCGCTCATCGCGGGTCTGCTCGTCGTGCTCTCGCATGTGCCGCTCGGCCAACAGGTGCTCGCGCGCGGCATCGTGTTCATCGATCTCGCGATCGCGCAGGTCGCAGGGCTCGGCGTCATCGCGGCACACTCGGTCGGCTTCGGCGCGGAAGGTTGGATCACACAGGTCGCGGCGGTCGGCGCCGCGCTGCTCGGCGCTCTGCTCCTCACGTGGACCGAGCGCAAGCGCCCCGAAGCGCAGGAAGCGCTGATCGGCGTCCTGTTCGTGCTGGCTTCGACGGCGCAGATCCTGCTGCTCGCGAACGATCCCCACGGCGGCGAAGACCTGAAGGACCTGCTCGCCGGCCAGATCCTGTGGGTGTCGCCGGCGCAGCTCGTGCGCGCCGGGGTGCTCACCGCGATCTTCCTCGTCGTGTGGTTCAAGTGGCGCGAGCGCTTCGGGCGCATCGGCTTCTATGTGCTGTTCGCCTTCATGGTGACGATGTCGGTGCAGCTCGTCGGCGTGTATCTCGTGTTCACGAGCTTGATCGTTCCGGCCATTGCGACCTATCGCTATCGCCGGCAGCAGCAGCTCGCCATCGGCTACGCGTTCGCGCTCGCGAGCTATGCCACCGGGCTCGTGCTGTCGGCCGTGTTCGACTTGCCCTCGAGTGCCGTGATCGTATGGGCCATGGCGATCCTCGGGACGATCGTGCACCTCGGCGCTACTGCACCGTCACCGGTGTCGGCACATAGAGCGCCGGCAGCGTCTTCTCGAAGTTTCGAATCTTCGGCAGATCGTTGAACACGATGTAGGGATCGGAAGGGTTGCGCAGCAGGAAATCCTGGTGGTAGCCCTCGGCGGGATAGAACCCGCGCAGCGGATCGAGCCGCGTGACGATGGGGCTGCGGAACGCGCTGCTCTTCTGGAGCTGCGCGATGTACGCCGCCGCGATCTTCCGTTGCGTGTCGTCGGCATAGAAGATGGCCGAGCGGTATTGCGTGCCCGCATCCGGTCCCTGCCGATTGAGCTGCGTCGGATCGTGCGCGACGGAGAAGAACACCTGCAGGATCTCGCCGTACGACACCTGCTGCGGATCGAACGTGATCTGCACGGATTCGGCGTGACCGGTACGGCCGGTGCTGACGGTCTCGTAGTGGGCCGTCTCCTTCTCCCCTCCCGCGTACCCGGAGACGACGCGTCGCACGCCGCGCAGATGCTCGAACACACCTTGCGTGCCCCAGAAGCAACCGCCCGCGAGCACCGCCGTCTGCAACGGGCCCGCAGTCTTCGCATTGTCGAGCAGCGGCGCCGGGATGGGCACGGCGGGCTCCGCTGCGCACGCCGCGATCTGCACGACCATTCCCAACGTGAGCGCCGCAACCCACTTCATACGTGTCTCCTTTGTCACGACTATACCGCGTGCGTCGCGCGACCCGATCTCCAGCGCATCGAACACACGCTGCGCGCGCTGGGCGACCGCTTGTGCATCGTGATCGTCACACACGATCTGCAGCAGGCCGCGCGCGCGGGCCTTCACGTATCTCGGGCACCTCGTCGAAGTCGCGCCGACGCGCGACATATTCACGACACGGCGCGAACGCCGCACGGACGACGACCAGCCGCTTCGGCTGAGCCCGCGGACGCTGCGAATTCACTCGCACTCGCTGCGAAAACAAGGAGTTCGCGCGCTTCGACGTCGTCCTGCGACACGCGTCCGTGACCGTCACCGCTGGCGCGGACAAGCGCGGCTTGAACACGCGGCGAGGTTGGGCGTCTAATGGGTTTGCAACGAAATGTAGGCGCCCCTTTCAGCGATCACTGCACGCCCAATCTTCTCCGCATGAACACTCACTCACGACGGCTCATCACGGTGCTCGCCGCTGCAACGGTGGGTCTCCTCGTGGGCTCCGTCGCGGACGCCGGCGGTGGTTCGCGTCAGGGCGGTCACGCGATCTCGCGTGAAGGCGGCGGTGGCGGCGGTCGCGTCTTCGCGGGTCCGCGTAGCGGCGGCAGCTACAGCGCTCGCAGCGGTGGAAGCTACAGAGGCGGCGGGAGCGTACGCGGTGGCGGCAGCGTCAGCTCGGGCCGCAACTTCAGCAGCCCACCCGGCGGAATTCGCATGACCCCGAGCCCGCGCATGGACAGCGGCAGTCGCTTCTCCGGCTTCGATCGGCCCTCGACCGGCGTACGCATTCCGGATGCCTCGCGGCCGGGCTACTCGCCCGACGCACACCCGCGTCCCGGCTTCAGCACGACGCGACCTGACTTCGGCGTGAACCGCAACTTCAACGATCGGCCGGAGCTCAGCCGCGGCAATCGTTCGAGCTTCACCACGCGGCCCGACTTCAACCGAGGAGCGGATCGTCCGGGTGGCGCGGACACGTTCCACCGACCCGGCTTCACCACGCGGCCGGGCTTCAACAACGGCGGCGTCGACCGGCGTCCCGGCTTCAGCAGCCGCCCCGGCTTCAGCGGCGGCCATTTCGCGACGCGTCCGGGCTTCGTTTATCGGCCCGGCTTCGGTCCGCATCGACACTGGCACGGCGGCTACTGGAACGGTGTCTTCTGGCCGCGGACGTACTATCGCGCGAGCTTCGTCACGTTCTTTCCGGTTCTGCCGATCGGCTGCGCCACCTTCTATTACGGCGGCGTGCCGTACTACTACTACGACAGCCTCTACTACACCTGGAGCCCGGCGCGTTATGGCTACGTCGTGACGGATCCGCCGCCGGCGGCCGTTCCTGCGGAAGCGGGCAGTGCCGCGGTCGAGCAGCCCGAAGGCGAAGGCGAGTCCGGTGCGAGCGCGGCGAACATCTACGTGTACCCGCGAAACGGGCAGTCGGAAGAACAGACGGCCACGGATCGATACGAGTGCCATCAGTGGGCGGTCTCGCAAACCGGCTACGATCCGACCATCACCACGCCCGAAACCCAGTCGTCCCCCACCGCTGACGACGACTACCGGCGCGCGCTCATCGCCTGTCTCGATGCGCGCGGCTACAGCGCGAACTGACTCGCATCGACCGCTGCGTGGCGGTCGTAATCGACGTTCCAGCAATCGGCGCGGCGTAATATCCGCCCAGGCGTGCGGGTCTCGCTGAGCCGTAAACGTCGAGGGGGCGAGAATGAGCGTCGCAGCGAAAGTGCCGGAGACGGACGAAGTTCCAGTATTGATTGCCGGCGGGGGCATGGTCGGCTTGTCCGCCGCCACGTTCCTCGCGCATCAAGGCATCTCATCGCTCGCCATCGAGCGACTGAAGGCCAGCTCGCCGCTACCGCGCGCCGCGTTCTTTCACATGCGCACGCTCGAGATGTTCCGCTCCGTCGGCATCGAGGGCCGCGTGCGCGAGGCCTCCGAAAAAGACTTCGTGCCCGAAGGCGCGATCATCGCGATGGATGCGGTGTCCGGTCGCAAGCTCGCGGACATCATTCCCAACCTGAACGAAGGCGTGGACGCGGTGAGCCCCTGCCGCCGCCTCTTCCTGAATCAACCGAGTCTCGAGCCGATCCTGCGCGAGCGCGCGCTGCAGGCGGGCGCGACAGTACTGCAGGGCACGGAGATCGTCGGCGTGCAGCAGGATGCCAGCGGCGTCACGGTGCGCGTGAAAAGCGTCGACGGCGGCGAAGAGCGCGAGCTGCGTGGCAGGTACCTCATCGCCGCCGACGGCGCGCACTCGAAGGTGCGGGATGCGCTCGGCATCCGCTACGAGGGACGCGGCGCCTTTTCCAATTCGCTGACGATCTACTTCACCGCGGACCTCTCGCCGTGGATCGGGGACAACGCGTGGAGCATCATTTACGTCAACAACCCGGTGCTCGGCGGCTTCTTCCGCATGAATCGCTCGGCGCAGGCCGGCTTCCTCGCGGTGAACACCATCGGCGATCCGAAGCAGGACCCGCAGGCCGCGTCGAACGCGGCGGCCGATGTGAGCGAAGCGCGGCTGATCGAGCTGGTCCGCGCCGGGGTCGGCGTTCCCGATCTTCCGGTGAAGATCGACGGCTACACACGCTGGCGCGCGGTGGCCGACGTCGCACAGCGTTTTCAAGAGGGGCGCATCTTCATCGCCGGCGACGCCGCGCATCTCATGCCGCCGAACGGGGGGTTCGGCGGTAACACCGGCATACACGATGCGCACAACCTTGCCTGGAAGCTCGCAGCCGTGCTCAAGGGCTGTGCGCATCCGCGCTTGCTCGACACGTACGAGAGCGAGCGCAAGCCCGTCGCGCGTTTCACGGTCGAACAAGCGTTCGCCCGCTACGTCACGCGCACCGCGCCGTGGCTGCAGTCGAGCCAGCGGACCGAACCGCTGGCGCACGACTTCGACATCGAGCTCGGTTACCTGTACGGCTCACCGGAACGCACGCACGCGGATCCGCGCACGACGTCCGGCATGCCCGGCTCGCGCGCGCCGCATCTCTGGCTCACGCGCAACGGCACGCGCCTTTCGACGATCGATCTGACCGGACAGTACCTGCTGCTCGTCGGACCCGAAGGTGAACCGTGGATGCGTGCCGCCGCGAGCGCCGCCGCGAGCTGCGGTCCCCTCGCTCTCGATGCATGGTGCATCGGCAAGGACTTCGACGATGGCGGCGCGCGCTTTCCGAAGCTGTATGGCATCTCGCCGCGAGGCGCGTGCCTCGTGCGTCCCGATGGCTTCGTCGCGTGGCGCAGCGAGGATGCGGTGCCCGATCCGGCCGCGACGTTGCGAGAGGCCCTCGCGCGCAGCCTGATGCACTGAGCGCTCGCGGACTCAAGCGTTGCCGGCTCAACGCGTCATGCTGCTCGCCTGCGCGCTGTCGCTCTCCGTCAGATAGAGCAGCCCGCAGGCGGCACTCACCGGAAGCGTCACCACTCGCACGATGATTGCCGCGAGCACTGCGGATTCGTAGTCGACACCGAGCGCGACCGCAGTCCCCGCGATCGAGCCCTCGACGACACCGATCCCGCTGACCGAGATCGGGAGCACGGACGCGATGCCAGCGGCTGCGGTGATCAAGAGCGCCGCCGCGACGCCGATCTTCGTGCCGGTCCCCGCGAACGAGAGGTACAAGCACGTGGCCGCAAGGAGCTGGAACAGGAACGACGTCGCGATGAGCGGCAGCCACTCGGCCCGCGGTCGCGCGATGCGCCGCAAGTTCTCCCACACCGGCTGGAGAAAGCGAATAGCCAGCAGTCGACGCATCACGCCTTTGAACGCGCCGAAGTAAAGCAACGCCGCGAAGACGGCGAACGCCGCGGCGGCCGCAATCGCAAGCTGCACGTACCAACGCGCCAGCGCGTAGGTCTGCATGAGCAGCACGGCGCCGATCAATCCATTCACGAGCATCGCGCCGAGTCCGACGAGGCGCTCGACCAGCACCGCGGACACCGCGCGTGACCGTTCACCCTCGCGCCCCGCCGTGCGCACGATGCGATAGACGTCGCCTCCGATCCCGGAAGGCAGGAAATTGTTGAAGAAGAATCCGAAGCAGCCGGTGCGAAACAGATACACCCACGGGAATCGCAGGTCGTGAAGGCGCAGTGACCACGACCACTTCCAGGCGTTCGCAGGCATTTGGAGCGCGACGGTGAGCACGGCCGGCACACCGAGCATCCAGTCGAGCCGCGCGAGATGCGCGGGCATCTCGTGCCAATCGATGCCCCACGCCAGTGCCGCGAGCAGCACGCACGCGATGACGATCTTCACCGGTCGCGGAATGCGCGGCATGAGCTAGCGCGGCAGTCCCAGCTCGTCCATCAGGATGCGCGCGAATTCGGGGCCGATGCCTTTTTCCTCGTGCTTGAAGTACACGTACACGTCGCGGCAGGCACCCGTCTTCTCCTGGATGGTGCGCGCCCAGCGCACGATGTCGTCGCGCTGGTAGCCCTCATCGCGCAGCCGGAAGTACGCGTAGTCCGCCGTGATCTCGACGGGCGTCGAAAGCTTCTCGCTGTCCGCCACGCACAGCGCGATATTCTTGTCGCGCAACCGCCCGTACACCTCGTCGTCGAGCCACGAAGGATGGCGGAACTCGAAGGCGGCGCGAGTGCCCGCGGGCAGCGTCGCGAGGAACGCATCGAAGACTGGAAGATCTTTCTTAAAGAACGGCGGCAGCTGGAACAGCAGCACACCGAGCTTCGGGCCGAGCGTGCTCGCCACTTCGAGGAAGCGATGCGTCGCGTCCTCGCAATTCTTCAGACGCGTGTCGTGCGTGATGCGCTTCGGCGCCTTCAGCGTGAGTTGATACCGCTCGGGAGTCTGCGCCGCCCAGCCGGCGACGAGCTCCTCGTTGGGCATGCGGTAGTGCGTGTTGTTGATCTCGACGGTCGGAAAGCGCTCCGCGTAGTACGGCAGCATCTTCGTCGTCGGAAACTTCTCGGGGTAGAAGCTGCCGCGCCACTCAGGGTAGCTGTAGCCGGACGTGCCCACCCAGACGGCCATGGGCGCTCAGCGAGACTCGCTCGCCACCAGACGTCGATACTGACCGAGATGTCGCAGCGCCTGCTGCGGCTTGCCGAGCGAGTGATACAGGCGCGCAAGGTTGTAATGGCAATCGGCCATGTTCGGGTCCTCGGCGATTGCGGTCGTGTAGGCCTCCAGTGCCTGCGCGGGGCGACCCAGGTCCTCGAGGAGCACGCCGAGGTTGAACATCAAGAGCGCATCGGTGCCGGCCTTCTCCACGGCACGCCGATACACGCGCTCCGCTTGCGCCGTGTCACCCTGCTCGTGCAGCAGTCGGCCCCAGTTGATCCACGCCGAGACGTTCTCCGGGTCCGCCTCCACCGCACGCTCGTAGGCTTGCAGCGCCTCGCGAGGATTCGTGCTTTCGAGCTCGAGCCCCTTCTCGAACCAGTCCTCGACCGGCGCGGCGGGCGCAGGCTCCTTCACCTCGACGACGCGCAGCACGCCATCCTCGACGTCGACATCGAGCCCGAGCACGTACTGCCCATCGTCGACCTGGAACTGACTCTTGCCCTCGCGCACGACCACGCGATCGCCGACCGCGCAGATGCTGAGCCCCGACAGGGGCGCTTCTTCAGGCAGATGCTTGCGCAGATCTTCGAGCGAGCGGCGGATGCGCCGGCGCGAGACCTTCGCCTGGATGAGCGCGCGCGCCGTGCGCAGCACGATGAGGTCCTGGAACGAAAATCGATACTCGCGCTTGGCGCCGCGCGCGGGCTTCACGAACCCGACATCGATGAGCCCGCGGATGGTGCTGCGAGACAGCCGCAGGACGCGCTCCACATCCCGCACGCTGTACGATTGCATCCCCCGACCTCGCCGATAGTGTTACCGCCGGCTGGCCTTGCGCGCCGTCTTCGCAGGCTGCTCGACGCGCTTGGGGGCCTTGCGGGGGCCGAGCTGAGCGGCCGGCGTCCGTGCCGATTCCGTTTTCTCGAGGCTGGCGCGCAGCGCTTCCATGAGGTCGATGACCTTGCCGCCTGCGGGTTCCGGCTGCGCTTCGGAAACCGAGATCTCCTGGCCTTGCACCTTCTTTTCGATCTCGGCCTGGATCCGCTCCCGCACCTCGTCCTTGAACGCGGTCGGATCGAATTTCTCGACGGTCTGCGATTCGATGAGCTGGCGCGCGAGCTTCAGCTCCGCGGGCTTCACCTCCGCCTTCGGGACTTCCACTTCGCTCGGCGAACGCACGTCCGATGCGAAGTGCAGCTGCTGCATCGTGAGCACATCGCCGACGGGGCGCAGCGCCACGATGTACGACTTGCCGCGCGAGGCCCAGCGGCCGACGGCGACGAGCTTCGATTCCTTCAACGCCTCCGTGAGCAGCCCGTACGGCTTGGCGGCGCCCTTGTCGGGTGCGAGGTAATACGTCTTGTCGAAATACACCGGATCGATGGACTCGATCGGCACGAACTCGGCGATATCGATCGAGTGCGTGCCCACCTCTTCCAGCGCCTTGATCTCTTCCGGCGTGAACTGCACGTACTGATCCTTCGCGAACTCGTAACCCTTGACCATCTCTTCGCGCGGGACTTCGACGCCTTCTTTCTGGCAGATGTACTGCTGCTTCAGGCGCGAGCCGCACGTCTTGTGCAGCAGGTTGAACGAGATGGTATTCGCGGACTGGGTCGCCGTGTACAGCTTCACGGGTATGGCAACCAGACCGAATGAGATCGTCAGCGACCCGATTGAGCGCGGCGCAGCCATGAAGAGCAGCCTCGTTGGTGGATCAGGGTCCGGTCATTTTCGACCGGTACTTCCGAAAGCTCGCGTAAGACTCTGTTTCGACGCGAATACATCATGCCACCGGTCGCGCGTCTTTTCCAAGCGTTCCAGCACATTTCCGACCCGGAAATCGAGCGGTTCGGCGGCCTCGAGCTCCTCCCAGGTGAGCGGCATCGATACCGGTGCGCCGGGCACCCCGCGCGGTGAGTAGGCGACGTTCAGCGTCTTGCCCCGGACGTTCATGTTGTGATCGATGAAGATCTTCCCGGTGCGCTTCACGGTCTGCCACTCCATCGTGATCTCCTTGGGATGCTCGCGCATCAGGTGCCGCCCCACCATCTCGACGATCTCCCGGGCGCCGTCGAAGGTGACGGTGCGCTCGATAGGCACGAAGACGTGCAAACCGGTCTTGCCGGAGGTCTTCACGACGGCATTCAAGGACATGCTCTTCAGCAGGTCCCGCAACCAGAACGCGACGCTGCGGCCCACGGAGAAGCCGCGCTTGTTGAGCTCGGGCTCCGCGCCGGCCGCTTCCTTCCCCGAATAGATGTACGGATCGATGTCGAACACCAGGTAATCCGGGTAATTGAGCACGGAGGCCTCGAGCGACTCGAGACTGCTCGCAAAGTCCGTGCCCTGCACCGCGCAGTCGGGTCCCGGCCGGGTGCGGGAGTGCCAGACGTGGAACTCCAGCGTTCCGTTCTGGCCGCACCAGAGCAGCGTCGGCAGGTTGTTCGCCATGATGTACTCGTGCTGCTCGTCCTTGTGCTCGGAGAAGACGATGACGGTCTCGACGAACTCCGGCCGCGAGGCCTCCCAGTGCTTCTGATAGAAGCGCTCACCGTCGATGCCCTCGGGCATGCGGATCATGGTGAGCGGCCGATCCCTCAGGTGCGGCAGCATGTAGCGCGAGACCGCTGCGAGATAGCGGATGAAGTCGCGCTTCGTGATCGGCGGCTGACGGAAGCGCTCGTCGGCCGGCCAGTACTGGCGATCGAGATTGGTCAGCTTGAGAGTCGCCTTGCCGATCGTGAGCGTCACCTGCTTCGCATCGCCCTTCAGCTGATCGAGCACCTCGCTGATCTCATCCGCAGGCGTCGGCGGCGGACGCGCCGGCTTCCTGCGTTCGGCCGCCTTCGGAAAACCCTTGATCGACTTCGGCGCGACATCGTCGCGCACGCGCACGAACACCGGCGCGCGCAGGTAACCGTCGGGCGTCCAATCGCTGAAGGTGATCTCGACGACGATGCGGGGCTCGAGCCACGTCGTCGGCCGATGCAGCGGCGGCTTCTCCGCGAACGGTGAATCCTTGCGCACCAACGGTGCGAAGCGCTTCAGCAGGTCCGCGACGACCGCGTCGGTGAGTCCCGAGCCCGCATGTCCGGCGTATTGCAGCTTGTTCCCGGCCCAGTAACCGAGCAGCAGCGCGCCGAGCGGCTCACGCGCGCCCTTTCCTTTCGTGTAGCCGCCGACGACGAACTCCGCCGTTTGCGTCGCCTTCACCTTCAACCAGAGCGACGAGCGCTTGCCCGGCAGGTACACGCCATCCTTTTTCTTCGCGACGATGCCTTCGAAGCCGCTCGCGAGCGCCGCTTCGTAGAGCGTCTCCGCATCCGGCGAGGCATGCACGATCTGAATGTGCGAGGTCGGCAGCACGCACTGCGCGAGATACCGCCGCCGATCGACATACGGCGAGCCGCGCAGATTCAGACCGGCGAAGTGCAAGATGTCGAAACACAGCAGCACCACCGGTGCGGCGCGCTGCGCTTCGGCGATCTCGCGCGGCGTCTTGAGCTGCGCGCGATTCTGCAGCGCATTGAACGACGGACGCCCGTCGGCATCGAGCGCCACGAGCTCGCCATCGAGCACCATGGACTCGACGGTCTGCGCTTCGAGATCCGCGACGATCTCCGGAAAGAAGGGCGTGTAGTCGAGGCCGCGCCGGGAGATGAGCTTGACCGCGCCGTTGTCGAGCGTCGCGATGACCCGGTAGCCATCGAGCTTCGGCTCGTAGAGCCAGCCCGGATCGGAGCGCGCGCCATCGCCGAGCTCCGCGAGCATGGGCGAGAGTTTCTTCGGCACCGCTTCGGGCGGACCGTGCGGCACGAGGCGCTCGGCCTCGATCTGCCCCGGCGATGCGCCGCTCTGGCCCGGCGTCCACACGGCCGGCGCGGTACGCTCGACATCATCCAGCGTCGCGCCGCTCAGCACGGAGCGGTTGCGTGAGAGGACATCGCCGCTGTTCGCGAAGCGATCCTTGTGCTTGATGAGCAGCCACTGCTTCGGGTCCGAGGTCCGCACGAGCGCGAACGAGCCTTTGATCTTCTCGCCGCGCATGCAGAAGCTCAGCTTGCCGGCCGCAAGCTCCTCGCGCACGCGGCGCTCGGCCTCGGCGCGGTTCGCGAACGAATAGCGCCCGCCCTCGTCCGGCGAATACACGCCGCAGTCCCAGACGATGACGTTGCCCGCGCCGTACTCCTTCTCGGGAATGACGCCCTCGAACGAGGCGTACTCGAACGGATGATCCTCGGTCTCCACCGCGAGGCGCTTCTCGCCCAGCTCGTACGTCACCCCCTTCGGCACGGCCCAGGACTTGAGCACGCCATCCAGCTCGAGCCGGAAGTCGTAGTGCAGGCGCCGCGCAGCGTGCTTCTGGATGACGAACAGCAGCGGACCGGCGCGCTCCACCAGCTTCGGTGCCGGTTCCGGAGTGCGGGAAAAACTGCGTTTGGCGGCGTAGGGGTCGAGAGGCCGGGCCATGCGTCGAGTCTATTATGCGCGACCCCAAGGCGGTCGAGCACAGATCGGCGCGCACGCGCCCGCTGCTGCAGGTCCGGGTATTCCCGTGATCGTGATTGCGAAGAGATGGCGACCGGCTCGCTGAGCGTAGCCGCGGATGGGGACAGCGGACCGAGCACGCCGCTCGACGTAGCCCGCAGCACCGGCGGACTACGTCCTATCGCACGAAGCCCTTCGCGCAGCGCTGACGGCGCACTCGGTCGCCGGTCGCTAGAGCGCCTATCAGCGCTGCTCCGTGCTCAGTGGGCTCTCGCTTGACGAGTCCGCGCGCCCTTGCGGGCCGCGGCCGAGCGCGTGGCGGCGCCTTTCGTCCGTGAGGCGCGGCGCGCCGCGGCCGAACGGCTGCTCTTCGAGCGCCGGCGCGCGCTGGTGCGCGCTTGCTTCGCCAGCGCGCTGTGCGAAGCGGCCGAACGGCCCTCGCGCTTCAGCGCCCGCGATGTGGCGCGTGAGCGCTTGGCGCTCGCTTTCCCGCGACGGCGTGTGCCATGACCGCGCGCGTAATCGCGCGCTGCGCTCTTGCGGGTGCGCGAGGAGCCGCTCTTCGGCGGCGGCAGGTCCACGCCCGAGCGACGCGCTTTGGACAATCCGATCGCGATGGCCTGCTTCGTCGAACGCGCGCCGTGCTTGCCTTCACGAATGTGGTCCATCTCCTCACGGACGAACTCGCCCGCTTGCGTAGACGGGGCCTTGCCCTGACGCCGGTCGCGCGCGGCGCGCTCCAGGGTTCGTTTCTCCGGCATAACTGCCTCCAATTTGAGCGATGACACTCGAGCTCGCAGCAGTATTCGTGCCGCGCTCAGGTGGCGAGCGTGCGCGCGCGATGCAGAGCGTCGATGAGATGCGCGCGCAGAGTGTCTGCGCGCGTTGCATCGGCACGCAGCACTGCGGAGGGATGGTACGTCGCGACGACGTGCGCACCCGTCGTGTGTCGCATCGGCTGTGTGCGAACGGATTCGATGGAAGCGCTCGCTCCCGTCACTGCCCGCAATGCCGTGCCGCCGAGGGCGATGATCACTCGCGGCTGCACGGTGGCGATTTCGCGCTCGAGCCACACGCTGCACGCGAGCACGTGAGCCACATCCGGTCGCCTGTGAAGACGCCGCTTGCCGCGCGGCTCCCATCTGAAGTGCTTCACGGCGTTCGTCACGAAGATCTCGTCGCGGACGAGGCCGGCGGCCGCGAGCGCCTCGTCGAGCACCTTCCCTGCCGGCCCGATGAAAGGGCGGCCGCGCAGGTCTTCCTCGTCGCCCGGCTGTTCACCCACCAGCATGATGCTCGCACGCTCCGGACCTGCGCCGAGCACGGGCTGGGTGGCGTTTCGCCACAGCTCGCAGCGATGGCACGCGGCCGGTCCCGCCTCGAGCCGCGGCAATTGGGCGAGCGCTCGTTCGACCGCCTTCGGCGTCCGCGCCGCGTGCTCGTCCACTTGCGATCGACGCTGCCCGAACTGCTCCACACTGTCGCGGATGAGCGCCGGAATTTCGGCTGCCTCGGGCAAGTTGCGCCAGTAACGCTGCGGCATCTCTCGTTGCATCGCTGCGGGGTTGATTCGGGCAGCGTTGCAGATGCTGCGGTAATACGTGCGCCAGAGCGCATCGTGCGCGTCGGACGCGGTGCGCGCCGCGCTGCCCGGTGCATCGACGAAGCGCAGAGCGCCCTGCTCCCAAACCGCCGCGCCGCCCGGCGTGGCGATGGTCCACTCCATGTTGGGGAAGCGCTCGGCGAAAAACGGCACGGCACGCCGGAGTATTCGATGCTGTGGCTCGAACCACGCAAAGTAACGCACGCCGCCTTCCGCACCGCGCAGCTCACGAAAGCGCACGAAGGCGTGCATCTTGTGACAGTCGTGATGAACCGCCCGCTGCCACGCGAGCGCGTCGCGGACGTCCCGATCGGCTTCGTCCGCCAACAACTGGCGATTCTCGTAAAGCGTGCGCCAAGCGAGGCGGTACATCAGGTGCCAGCGGCCGTCGTGTCGGTAATCCGACAGGCACGAGAGAAGTTGGAGCAGGGAGCGCGGCAGACGAAGGGAGGCGACATGGCCGCTTTCCGTCGCGAGCGATGCGC
Organism: Steroidobacteraceae bacterium; assembly: GCA_035760965.1. Taxonomy (GTDB): domain Bacteria; phylum Pseudomonadota; class Gammaproteobacteria; order Steroidobacterales; family Steroidobacteraceae; genus JADGHX01. The sequence continues at coordinate 137,651 of DASTRY010000039.1, forward strand.
TTTGCGACTGCGTCGTGTCACGCCACTCGATGCGATCCCACGGCACGCCGGCGGCGAGCAGCGGCCGCGCCGCGTCGCGCCATTCCTGGAAAGTGCGCACGTGGCAAGAATGCACGGTGCCGCTCAGAACAACGACTGCTGTCGGTGAGCCTGCGTCATCTCGATGCGCAGCCGCTCGCTTCCGCGCTCATCGTGCCGCGGACGGTAGTCCGCGGCGACGATGAAATGGCGGGCGCGCGCGAGCCGCGCGCCGAGCGCCGCCAGATCGGCGTATCGCAATCGCCGCTGCCGTCGCGTCGACACGATGCGCTTCACGACGCGTACACCGAAACCCGGCACGCGCAGGAGCTCCGTGCGGTCCGCCGTGTTCACGTCCACGGGAAAGCGGTCGCGATTAGCGAGCGCCCACACGGTTTTCGGATCGAGCGCCAGATCGAGGTGCCCGGAGGGCATCGTCGCCGTCAACTCCGCCGTGTCGAAGCCGTAGTACCGCAGCAGCCAATCCGCCTGATACAGCCGATGCTCGCGCAGCAATGGCGGTGCGCGATTCGGCAGTCGCGCGGAGGAATGCGGGATCGGGCTGAACGCCGAGTAATAAATACGCTTCAATCGGTACGACGTATAAAGCGCATGCGCGGTGTCGAGGATGGCGGCATCGCTGCTCCCATCCGCGCCGACGATGAGCTGCGTGCTCTGGCCCGCCGGCGCGAACTTCGGCGCCTTCGGTCCGCCGGCGTGCGTCTCCTCGAGCTTGAGGCGAATTTCGCCCATCGCGCGCTTGATCGCCGTGTCCGTCTTCTCCGGCGCGAGCGCGCGCAGCGCGTCGCGGCTCGGCAGCTCGATGTTCACGCTGAGCCGATCGGCGTAGCGACCCGCGGCCTCGATCAACTCCGCGCTCGCTTCCGGAATCGTTTTGAGGTGGATGTAGCCGCGGAACTCGTGATCCTCGCGCAGCGCGCGCGCCACCGCGACGAGCTGCTCCATCGTGTAGTCGGCCGAGCGGATGATGCCGGAGCTGAGGAACAGCCCCTCGATGTAGTTGCGACGATAGAAGGACAGCGTCAGGTCCACGACTTCGCGCACCGAGAAGCGTGCGCGCGGCACGTCGCTCGAGCGCCGGTTCACGCAGTACGCGCAGTCGTAGAGACAGAAGTTCGTCAGCAGGATCTTCAGCAGCGAGACGCAGCGGCCATCGGGTGTGTAGCTGTGGCAAATACCCATGCCCGTGGTCGAGCCCATGCCTCGACCCGGCGCCGAGGCCCGCGCCGGTGCGCCACTGCTGGCGCACGATGCGTCGTACTTCGCTGCGTCCGCGAGGATCGCCAGTTTTCGTTCGATTTCCACGATACTGGCATTATATACAGCCTCGCGCGAAGCACAGGAAATCGAGCCCTGCCACGCTCGCGCTGGCTCGAAATCAATTCCACTCCGCGATCACGAAGCGCAGCTTGCCTTTGATGCCCGGCGAGCGCGGCGCCGTCGCATCGCCGGTTTCGAAGGGCACGATCACTTCGGCGGCGCCGCCCTTCAGCGCCTTCGTCGGAACCGGTGTGCTCGACTGGCCCACGTTGTCGCTCTGCCAGTCGTACGTCACGGCCCAATCGCCGTCGTCGGCTTGCGGCGGCGTGAGCTCCAGCACCACGGAATCGCGGAACAGGTACTGGCCTTCGTAGTGCCGGTTGGGCCAGAACTTCTTGTCCACTTCGTAATCCGGGCAGCGCACGCCGAGCATCAGGCTGTACGCGAGCGTCGGTCGGTTCTGGTTCACGCGGAAGCGATTCGCGAGGAACACGGTCGAGAGATACACCTTGCGCGCCGACTTGTTCGCCGGATCGCGAATGTCCTTATGCTGGCGGCATGCCGGCGAGTCCTCCTCGGCGATGCGCCGACTGAGATACCAGCGGCTGCCGCGCACCGCGGCCAGCATCTCGAACTGATAGAGGCCGTTCACCTTGCCCTTGGCATCGTCCGCCTCCAGCTCTTGCGGCACGCGGACATCGTCGATGTCGACCCAGATGTCGACGCGGACGTCGCCGAAGAGAAAGCGCACGAGGTTCTGGTACGCCTCCTCGCTGTTCACGATGCCGAAATGGCCCGAGTGCGAGCGGTACGCATACGCCGTTGCGCACGGCGCTGAGGTCTGACCCTTCGCATTCACGCCCCACACCGACGCATTCTCGATCCGCACGAGCCCGTCGCTGCCGTGACCGGCGAACGCGCGCGAGATGCCCGCGGCCACGCCGTAATCGCCGCGATTGGTGCCCACCATGCAGAAGACGCGATTCGACGGAAACACCTCCTCCTCCAACCAGTCCACGCGCTTCGTCTTCTTGTAGAGCGCCTCGAGATCGAGGTACTTCGCCATCCGCTCGCGATTGAAGTTGTTGATGTCGTTCGCGCCAAGCCATTCCGGCACGTTGATGCCGGCCATGTCGATGCCGTTGTGCGGCGTCGCGTACGTGAAGTACTTGTCGACGCACTTGCGCGCCGTGTCCGAGCCGAGGGCCGAGTTCTGCAGGAACGCGCGGCAGACCAGCCCGCCCATCGAGTGCGCGACGAGGTAGCAGCGGAACTCGCGCGTCGTCGTCTCGTTTTCCGGATCGGCGCACACGAGCTCGCGCACGCGCAGAATGAGATCGCTCAGGCCCTTGGCGAACTGCTCGATATCCGGCGTCTTCGCGTTGCCGAGCAGGCTCGATGCGGAATCGTAGTAGCGATAGATGACGACCGAGCGTGACTTGATCGTGCCGCTCCAGTCCGGATCGAGAATGTCCACGCCGTTCTGATACACATCGCTGTATCCGTAGTCGGATTGCAGCCGCACGAGCGGCGACTCGAAGACGAATTTCTTCGGCGGCTGATTCTTGTCGGGCGTGGCGCGCAACACCGTCGAGCCGAGATTGAAGCCGCAGAACGGATCGGCGGTGGTGTCGTCGATCTCGTTGCGCGTCATCGCGTAGCCGCGCACGTAGATGATGGGCCGAAAGCACGTGTCGTCCGCCATGAGACCTCCCCGGATTGGCTGCGAGCCGCGAGCGCGAAGAATACCTGAGCCGCACGCAATGCTCGCGCCCAAGCTCTGTGCAAGGAAAGTCGCGACACTGGGTGCTTGTCTGGAGTCCGTACGCGGCGCAGAGTAGCGGCCCGCATGGTCGTTGGAAGGGAGAGCGAACCATGTTCACGCGCTTCGCGGTCTGCGTTCTGCTGCTCGCGCCATTCATTGCTTCCGCCGATTCCTCCGCCTCGCGTTTCCGTTACGAAGATGCGACTGTCGCCGAATTGCAGGCGGCCATGGCGTCGGGCCGGCTGACGTCCGAGGCGCTCACCCGGGCCTACATCGCGCGCATCCTCGCGTTCGATCAGGATGGTCCGGGCGTCAACTCGGTGATGGAGCTGAATCCCGACGCCATCGCCATGGCGCGCACGGCCGATGCGCTGCGCCGGCAAGGCAAAGTGCTCGGGCCTTTGCACGGCATCCCGGTGCTGTTGAAGGGCAACATCGATACGGGCGATCGCATGCAGACCACGGCCGGCTCGTTTGGCCTCGCCGGCGCGCCGGCGCCGCGCGACGCGACGGTGGCCGCGAAGCTGCGCGCCGGCGGCGCGGTGATCCTCGGCAAAACCAATCTGTCGGAATGGGCGAACTTCCGTTCGTTCTCCTCGTCGAGCGGTTGGTCGGGCGTCGGCGGGCAGACGCACAACCCCTACGGCCTCGATCGCAATCCCTGCGGCTCGAGCTCCGGATCGGCCGCAGCGGTGACGGCGAACTTCACGGCTGTTTCCCTCGGCACCGAGACGGACGGCAGCATCGTGTGCCCCGCCAATGCGAACGGCGTCGTCGGCATCAAGCCGACGGTGGGACTCACGAGTCGCGCCGGCGTCGTGCCGATCTCGCACACGCAGGACACAGTGGGCCCGCACGGACGCACCGTCGCGGATGCGGCCGCCGCGCTCTCAGTGATTCAGAGTCGCACGTCCGACGGGCGCGATCCCGCAACCGCCGGTGTGCCGCTCGGCTGGCAAGGTCGGGCGCGGCCGACGAACATCCCGACCGACTACACGAAGTTCCTCGACAAGAACGGCCTGCGCGGCGCGCGCCTCGGTGTGACGCGCCAGGGCATCGACTCCGCACCCCCGCAAGTGATCGCGGCGTTCGACGCGGCGCTCGATGCGATGAAAGCCGCGGGCGCGACGCTCATCGACCTCGACGGCGCCGGCTTCCAGTTCGCCTCCGCGGACGGCGAGTTTCTCGTGCTGTGCTTCGACTTCCGCGACGACGTGCGCGCGTACTTTGCGACGCGCACCGGCGTACCGCTCGCCGGCAAGACCCTGAACGATGCGATCGCGTTCAACAACGCGCACGCCGAGAAGGAAATGCCGTTCTTCGGTCAGGAGATCTTCGAGCTGACCGTGGCGATGGCGCCCGGTCCGGACGATCCGCAGCCGGACTTCGACAACATGACGTACAACCAGGCGCTCGAGATCGATCGCCTGTCGGGTGTGAACGGCATCGACAAGGCGCTCGCGGATTTCGATCTCGATGCCGTCGTCGCGCCGACGGACAACCCGGCGTGGGCGACCGACCTGCTCTACGGCGATCACTTCATCTTCGGGAGCTCAGGGCTCGCGGCGGGCGCCGGCTATCCGATCGTGCAGGTGTCGGCCGGTATGGTGTTCGGCATTCCGCTCGGCGTCAGCTTCTTCGGCACGGCGTTCAGCGAGCCGATGCTCATCAAGCTCGCTTCCGGATTCGAGGCGGCGACGCACGTGCGCGCGGACAATCCGCCGACCTTCGCGCCGACGATTCCGAACGATCACATCGATGGAACGACGTTGAAGAAGCCGCACTCGCAGCCGAAGAAGCCGCAAGGATGGGAGCATCGGCGACCGCGTCACATGTGACCACGCGCGAGCCGCGCGGCGGGGTCCGCCACGTGCGGCTTCGCGGCCGCGCGCTCAGCCGCGCCGGCGCAGCAGCGTGAGGCCTTCGCCGATGGGGATCATGGAGAGATCGACACGCTCGTCGTGGTGCACGTGCTCGTTGAATTCGCGCAACGCTTTGGCGATTCCGCCAGTCTGACGAATGATCGGAGCACCGGACACGGCGAGCGTGTTGTCCGCGAGAATCAGCCCGCGGGGGCGCACGAGCTGCAGCAGCTTCTCGTAATAATTGATGTAGTTGGGCTTGTCCGCATCGATGAAGGCGAAGTCGAAGGTGTTCTGCTGCCCTTGCGCCAGCAGCTCGTCGAGCGTCTTCAGTGCCGGTTGCAGACGCAGATCGATGCGCGCTTCGACGCCCGCCTCGCGCCAGAACGGTCGCCCGACCTTCGTGAACTCTTCGCTGACGTCGCAGGCGATGAGCTTGCCGTCCTCGGGAAGCGCCAGCGCGACGGCGAGCGCCGAGTACCCCGTGTACGTGCCGATCTCGATGCAGCGGCGCGCGCCGGTCAGCTTGACGAGCAGCGCCATGAATTGTCCCTGGTCCGGCCCGATCTGCATCTCCGCTTCGGGCCGCGGCGCCGTGGCCTCGCGCAGTCGCGCGAGCACGGGCGGCTCGCGGCTCGAGACTTCGAGCAGGTACTGATAGACGTCGTTCGCAAGACCGGTGCTTCGGGCGGACATGGTGCTCGCTCGCTGTCGATACTGGGACCGGCAAGAATACTCGCACCCATGTCGCGGGGCGCCAGTGCCAAGCGCGGCCAGTGCCGAGCGTGCGCTCCTCAGTCCGACTTGAACCCGATCCGTGCGTGCGTGCCGTCGCAGAACGGCTTGTTGTTGCTGCCACCACAGCGGCACAGCTTCGTTTGCACGACGCGTGCAACGACTCGCCCCGTGCCGCTCGTGATTTCCAGATTGCCACGCACATGCAGCGGGCCGTCCATCTGCGGATCGATGGCGAGCGGTCCGTCGCGCACTGCGAGCATGTCCGCCGTGCCAGTGGGCGGCTCGCCGGTGGCGGCGAACTTCACTTCGTGATGGGAGCCGTCGCAGAAGGGTTTGTTCTTCGAGGCGCCGCAGCGACACAGCGTCGCGCGAAATCCGGCGAAGTCGCCGTCCAGCATGATCGGTGCGCGCACGGCGTACGGCCCGGCCTCGCGAATCGCCAGCAGGTTCACCTGCGGAGCGACCTCGTCGTGCTTGCCGTCCTTGCGTCGGTAGCGGATGGCGCCCGAGGGGCATGCGTGAGCGATCTCGACGAGCTTGTCGACCTCGATGCCGTCGGGGTCGATCCACGGACCTTGCACGTTCGCGATGAAGACTTTCGGCGCGCCCGTCACACAGAAGCGGGCGTGGATGCATTTCTTCGTCTCGTAGAGAAGCGTGAGATGCTCCCCTTCGATGTGCTCCGTGCCGTCGATGACGGTTGGGATGGGAATGCCCGACTCCGTTCGAGCCACCGCGCTGGATGGCTGCGGCGAACTCGGTTGCGGAGTGGGCTGTGACTGAGACGAATGCGGAGTCGGCTGCTGCGAAGCCGCCTGCACCTGAGCCGCCGGCGACGTCGATTGCAACTGAGACTGCTGCGACGAAGCCGTCATCGACGGCGCCGTCCGTGCAGAGCTGGTCGCGCCCGGAACCGCGGTCCCGGCCGCGCCTGCCGTCACAGCCCGAGCCGTCGCTGCACCGTCCGAGGGCACCGCCGCGCCCGCACTCTCGCCGGCACTTGCGAATCCACGGGCCGCCCGCCGAGCCAATCCCGAAATGAATCGCGATGCCGTGACGGCGCGCGCATCCGCACTGCGCGCACAAAGCGTCGCAGCTTGCTCGAGCTCGCCGAATCGCTCGATGAAATAGCGGTGCGCGCTGACACCGGGCAGCAGAGGCGCGGCATCGCGTAGCGCCGTAAACGACATCCCCGCATTGCATCCCGGATTGGACGGGCCCGCGGGCAGCCGCGCTGCACGCTCCGCCAACAGCGTCATCGACCGCATCAACCCGAGCGCGAGATCAACCGCTAACGACTTCTCCGCGCGCGGCCGCTGCACGGTATACGAGTACGCCAGCAACCGAAGCATCAGCGCGTAGCTCGCATTCGCGACATCCACAGTCGCGAAGGCATCTTCATTCTCGAGCCACACACGTCCTTGCGGGCGCAGCGGCGGGCGCAGCACGGGATTCACGGCCGCAGGACGCGCCGGCTGAAACGCCGGATTTGCCGCCTTCAGCGCGTCGAGCTCGGCCCGGATCGAGAGGAAGCGCTGGTAATGGGAACCCGTCGCGTCTTCGCGCGCGCCCTCGCCTTGCCGCACGATCGCATCGAACGCGGCGAGCGCGGTCTTCAGGCAGACGACCGGCTTCGCACCATTGAGCGACACTTCGTGTTCCGAGAGCTGCAGCAGCGGATCGCCGCAGAACGCCGCGGACTCGCCATGCCGCTCGACGAACAACCGCAGGTTCTCGCCGAGCCGCGCGTAGAACGTGCCCACGGTGTCGTAGTCCGTCCCCATCGGCGTGATCGAGACGCGCGTCGTGCCGCGCTTGAACTGCAACTCGGGCTCGAACCCGGCGCCGTCGGGCTCGGTCGAGCCCTCCGGCCGTTCGAGAAAGATGAAGTGCTGCAGGACCTGTTCGTTGAACGGCGCGAGCTTCACCACGATGCCTGCCGGCAGCATGCCGGGATCGAGCGGGAAGTTGCCGCGCCCGAAACGCGGCGCCCCGCCGAGCGCGGCGGTGATGTTCCACACGGCGGCGAGATGTCCCATCTCGTCGATGGCGACCTCGATGATGCTCCGGCGCCAGCGGGCTACGGCCGCGGCTTCGTCCGGCGACAGTCCTTCCGCTTCCCCGCTGCGCAAGCTGAACGCCGCGTAGAGATACGTGCACATCAAATTGTGCTCGAGCTCGGCGGCTTCATAGAGCGCGCCGAGCAGCCGCTCGCGCGTGGGACTCGACGCAGTGGACACGACGTCGTTCATGGGTCGCGTGACCATACCGCAGCCCACCGCTTGGCGAATACCCCAAACGGGTAGTTCCGTTCGCACGGGACGCGTGCATCGGTGCGCGCGCTGAAGCGTGGCGAACACCCGATGACGCGACCTTGAAGCCGAAGTTCCCCGCTTCGCGAGATGCCCACCGATCTCCCGATCGAGCGAGCGCTCGCTCGTTCGCACTGACGCGTACCGTTCGCCCGTGCGACCGATGTGGCGTGAACCCCTCGATCTCTACTCTGTCGCCCGTGCACCAATGTCTGCACGAACGAATTGAGTTGAAGGAGATGTCGATGAAGGTTCTCTGGAAAGTGACGGGTCTCGCGAGCCTCGGCGCGCTGCTACTGAACGCGCTGCCCGCCAGCGCCCAGGTGACGGCAGGCTCGCAGGAAGTGGACGCCTATGCCGGCGCGCTGTTCGGCGATGACCTCACGAACAGGCAGATTTCCGGCAGCAGGCCCAAGCTGGACGACGATGTCACGTTCGGTCTGCGCTACGGCTACAACTTCACGGATGCGTGGGGCATCGAGAGCGTGCTCGGCTTCAGCCCGAACAAGGTGACGCATCTCGCGGGCGGGGACGTCGATCTCGATCTGTGGACGCTCGATGTCGATGCCGTGTACCACTTCAACACCGGTACGCGTCTCGTGCCCTACGTGCTCGCAGGCGCGGGCTATGCATCGGCGGATCTCGATCACGACATCGTCGGCGTGGTGAACGCGCAACCGGTGCGGATCAGCGACGACGATGGGTTCACGTTGAACGCCGGGGTCGGCGCGAAGTACTACGCGACGGATCATCTCCTGTTCCGTCTCGAAGGCCGCTATCGCTACCTCGACAAGATCGTCGATCACTTCGATCGATCGCTGAACACCTTCGAAACCACCCTGGGCGTCGGCTACCAGTTCTGAGCGATCAGCTCGACTGGCGAAGCTCCAGCCGCACGCACGTTCCGCGCTCCTCGGCGCCCGCTGTGATCGACAGCTTGGCGCCGTGGAGCCGGGCGACGTCGGCCACGATGGCGAGCCCGAGCCCGCTCCCTTCCCCCCGCGAACGATTCCCGCGATAGAAGCGATCGGTCACGCGCGCACGCTCTGCCGCCGGAATGCCGACGCCCGTGTCGACCACTTCGAGGAACACCGTCGCGCCGCCCGTTCCACAGCGCACGGTGATCGAACCGCCCGCAGGCGTGTAGGTGATGGCGTTGTCGACGAGATTGTTCACCGCCTCGGCGAGCAGCCATGCGATCCCGTACACGGTGGCGGGTTGCAGCTCGGCCCCGAGATCGACGTCCGCGGCAACGGCGCGGCTCACGTGGTCCGCGACGCAGGCTTCGACGACGGCGGCAAGGTCCACAGGGCGAAAGTCCGCATACGTCGCGGCGGCGTGATCCGAGCGCGCGAGCGCCAGCAGTTGCTGCGTGGTGTGCGACAAGCGGCGCGTGGCGCTGAGCGTCAGACCTAGACGGTCGCGCTTCGCGGGCTCGCTTTCCTCCGCGATAAGCAGCTCGAGCTGCGCTTGGATGCCGGCGAGCGGCGTCCGCAGTTGATGCGTGGCGCTCTCCAGGAACTGCTGCTGCGCGCGACTGCTCTCCCCGATTCGCCGGAACAGCCTGTTCAGCGCGTCGACGAGGGTGCGCACTTCGGCCGGCACCGCGCGCGCGCTCAGCGGCTCGAGCTCACGCGCCGAACGCCCGGCGATCTGCTCACGCAGCGCCATCAGCGGGCGCAGCGCCAGGCTCACACCGACCCACACGAGCGCCATGATCGCGACCAACTGCACGAGGTCGGCCGTGAGCACGGCCCACAGCAGCTGCCGGCGGACGACCGCGCGCTTGTTCATCGTCTCGCCGACGGTCGTCGTCACCATGCCGGCGGGCGAGACGCTGCGGTAGCTGACGATGCGCGTGGGCACGCCACGATAGATCACGGTGTCGAACGCCGGATTAGACTGGGCGGCGCGCGCAATCGGTAGGTCCCGATCTCCGGCAATGGGCGCGCCATCGGGCCCAGTGACACGGAAGTAGATGGAGTCGATTGCATCCGCGCTCAGCACACGAATCGCTTCTTCCGGCAGGACGAGTGTGACGTGGCCCCCTGCGCTCGCGCGAACATAGCCCGCAATCGCCAGCGCCGAATCGGCGAGTGCGCGATCGTAGGCATCGCGCACTGGATTGATGCTCGTGTAGTAATCGCTGACCGTGCCGGCCAGCAAGACGACGAACGCAGGGAGCACGAGCAGCGCCAACAAGCGCCGCCGCACCGACCACACGCGTCTAGGGCTTAGGTTCGTCGAGGCGGTAGCCCAGTCCACGGATCACCCGAATCACGGCGGCGTCCGCCAGCTTGGTTCGCAATCGCGACACGTACACCTCGACCGCATTGGGTGTGAGCTCATCGTTCCAGCTCGCCACTGCGCTCATCAGCTTCTCTTTCGAGACCACGCGACCGGCGTTCAGCGCGAGGCACTCGAGCACCGACCATTCGCGGCGCGTGACATCGAGCGGCTCATTGCGCACCGTCACCTGCCGGTGCGCGAGATCGAGCTTCAGCGGACCGAACGCGATCTCGGTGCTGGCGACGCCGTTCGCGCGCCGCACGAGCGCGCGGCAGCGCGCGAGGAGCTCCGCCACCTGAAACGGCTTCGTGAGATAGTCGTCCGCGCCGAGATCGAGCGCATTCACGCGATCCGACAAACCATCGCGCGCGGTGAGCATCAGCACAGGAAGATTGCGCCCGCGGCGGCGCAGATCGCGCACGAGCTGCAGTCCGTCTTCACGCGGCAAACCGATGTCGACGATCGCGAGGTCGAAGCTCTCCGCATGCAGCGCGGATTTCGCGCGTTCCGCCGTATCGACGTGGTCCGCCGCGTACCCTTCGAGGGAGAGCGCGCGCTGAACGGCATCGCCGACTACCTGATCGTCTTCCACGACTAACACGCGCATGAACGCGAGCATACACGTGCGCGGCGCGCGTGTCGTATTACGAACGCGTCAGGTTGATGTCAGTTTTTCTCGAAAAAATGAGGACGCGAAGCGTTGCGGTTGCGTATTCTTGGCTGATGCGCAACGCCCTGCAAGTACTTCTCTGGTTACTCGTCATCGCAACGCCCGCGGCGGTGTGGGCCGCCGACGGCGAGCTCGAGCACTTCACGGTCGCAGCGGACGATGGCTTGCCGCTCTCGTTGTGGGCGCGTGAGGTTGCACATCCGCGCGCCGTCATCGTGCTCATTCACGGTCGCACCTGGAGTGCGTTGCCGGACTTCGATCTGCAAGTACCCGGCGAGCGCCGCTCCGTCATGCAAGCACTGAACGAACACGGCTATTCGGCGTTCGCGCTCGATCTGCGCGGCTACGGCAAGTCTCCGCGCGATGCGAGCGGCTGGATCACGCCGGACCGCGCGACCGGCGATGTGGTCGCGGCACTCCGGTGGCTCGCACGCGAGCGGCACATCGAGAAGCCGGCGCTGGTCGGCTGGTCGCAAGGATCGCTGGTGTCGCAGCTCACGGCGCAGCGCTATCCGCAACTCATCTCGAGTCTCGTGCTGTACGGATATCCGCGCAACCCCGCGTCGCCGGCTCCCGTTGCACCCGCCCCGGCGACCCCGCTGCGCGAGGTCAACACACGCGAGCGGGCGGCGAGCGACTTCATCACACCGCAGGCGATTCCACAGAAAGTCATCGATGCGTACGTCGCGGCGGCGCTGGCGGCCGATCCGGTGCGAGTCGATTGGCGCGAGCTGGAGAAGTACGACGAGCTCGACCCGGCGAAAGTCGTGACGCCGACGCTCGTCATCCACGGCGAACGCGATCCGTATGCGCCGATCGACGCGCAGACCGCACTCTTTACGAAGCTCGGCACCGCCGATCGGCAATGGGTCGTGCTGCCGGGTGTGGATCACGCCGCGCTGATCGAGAATTCGGCACCGGCGTTCGTCGCGGCGATCGTGGCGTTCGTATCGCGGCCGCGTTACTGAACGTCAGATGCTCGCGAAGAGCGGTGAGACGTCTACCGCCGCCTCGGGCAGCGCAATGACCGGCATCGTAGCGGGCCGGTCGATGCTGACCGTCTCGACATAGCCCGTCGATGTCGGACGGCGCGAAACGTGGAGCTGCTTGCGCTTCATGTCCACGATCCAGTACTCGGGGATGCCATGGTGCGCGTAGAGCGCGCCCTTGATCTGCTGATCGTAGCGTAGCGTCGTCTCGCTCACTTCGACGAGAAGCAGGACTTCCGACGCGATCGGATGCCTCGTCACGTAAAAGTCCTCGCGGTAGGCAACCACCGAGACATCCGGCTGCGGCTCCGAGTAATCGTCGAGCCGGACGGGCACCTGCATCCGCGCCATCGCGCGATGCCCGAGCGCGCCGCTCAGCAGGTGATGCAAGTGATGGGCGAGCGCGGCGTGTCGGCTTCCGATGGGCGGCATGTCGAAGATCTCTCCGTCGATCAGCTCAACTCGTGCATCCGGCGCGAGCAGTCCAACTTCCGCCATGCGGTAGTACTCCCCCACCGTGATGCGATGCCGACGCGGGAACTCGTCCATTGCAACACTCATACAAATGTTCCGAGAACTTCAGTCTACCGCGACGACGACTTCACTAGGCTCAAAGTTTGGAGCCGAACGCATGCGGCGGCGAGACGGATTCGCGGTGGAAACGAGCACAAATGACTGCACCACAGCAGCATTCACGCTAGCGTTTGTCTGCAGCGGTGAAGACTAGTGGTCTTCGCAGCCGTGTCGCGCGTGGGGCTGAACGCACGCGTCCACCGCTTGCGCAGATGACACCGCGACAAATCTGGCCTGATATGCGACGCTTTCTCGCAAGGAAGAGCGAGCAGTCACCATGACGAACGTCGAAACCATCGAAGTCGAAACAGGCAAGCAACCGACCGGGAGCGTCATCTGGATGCACGGCCTCGGCGCCGACGGGCACGATTTCGAGCCCATCGTGCCGGAGCTCGTGCGACCGAACGAGCGAGCGCTGCGCTTCGTATTTCCGAATGCGCCGGTGCGCACCGTGACCATCAACGCCGGCTATGCGATGCGCGCGTGGTACGACATCATCGGCATCGATCGTCATTCGCAGCAGGACGAGGCCGGGATTCGCGCCTCCGACGCGATCGTGCGCGGGCTCATCCGGCGGGAGAACGAGCGCGGCATCCCGACGAACCGCATCGTGCTCGCCGGATTCTCGCAAGGCGGGGCCATGTCGCTCATGACCGGCACGCGCTATCCGGAGAAGCTCGCGGGGATCATGGCGCTGTCGTGCTACATGCTGCTCGCGCCGAAGCTCGAGGCCGAACGCTCGAGCGCGAATGGCGCCACGCCGATCTTCATGGCGCACGGCACGCAGGACCCGGTGGTGCCCTACGCGCTCGGCGAGGAATCGCGTCAGCTCTTGGAGAAGCTCGGCTATCCCGTCGAATGGCACAGCTATCCGATGCCGCATTCCGTGTGCGTGGAGGAAGTGGCGGACATCGCGGCGTGGCTGCGGCGGGTGCTCCCGTAGGCTAGCGAGCGGACCGCGTCCCGGAGAGGCTCGGCTGCGACCCGCTCGATCACGGCACGCGCAACCGCGGTTTCAGCTGGCGCACTGTCGTGCGATCGCGCGATCGAGAAACGCCTCGCACGCCTGCAGCTCCGAGCGCTCGATGAACTCGTCGGGCTTGTGAGCGTGCTCGATGCTGCCCGGGCCGCACACCACCGTCGACCAGCCCGCCCGCTGAAACTGGCCGCCTTCCGTCGCGAACGGGACGGTCGTCGTCTCATCGCTCGAGCGTGAGACCGCGCGTGCGAGCTGCTCGGCCACTCCATGATCCGCTGCGAGCGGCGGCACGTCGGCCAGCACTTTCGTCTCGATCGAGCAGCGCTTGCCTTCGGCCTCGAGCCGTCGTCGTTCGCGCTCGGCGAGCTCACTCAGCGCCGTGAGGATGCGCTCGGGCGATTCGCCCGGCAGCACGCGAATGTCCCAGGTGAACTCGCATTGACCGGCGAGGATGTTCGTCGCCGTGCCCCCGTGGATCGTATTCACGCTGACGGTCGTGTACGGCGGAACGAAACACGACGGCTGCCCCGCGCCGCGCGCCGCCAGCTCACGCGCGATCTCACCCAAGCGCGTGATCAGCTCCGCAGCCACCATCACCGCGCTCACCCCCTGATGCGTCAGGCTCGAATGAGCCTCCGATCCGTTCACGATCGTGCGGCTCGTGCAGATGCCCTTGTGCTCGTTTGCGACGCGCATGCTCGTCGGCTCGCCCACGATGACCGCCGCAGGCTGCGGAATGCGCTCGCGCGCAGCGGCGATCATGCGCGGCGCGCCGAGACAGCCGATCTCCTCGTCATACGAAAACATGAAGTGCACCGGCCGCGTGAGCTTTGCCGCTCGCAACGCCGGCACGCGTGACAATGCCGCCGCAATGAAGCCCTTCATGTCGCAGGCCCCACGGGCATAGAGCCGCGAGCCGCGCGCAGTGAGCACGAACGGATCGCTGCTCCACGCTTGCCCGTCGACCGGCACGACATCCGTGTGCCCCGAGAGCACGAGCCCGCCCGCGACTTCCGGCCCGATGCTCGCGAACAGATTCGACTTGCGACCGGTATCGTCGTGCACGAGATGCGAGGCGACGCCGTGATCGTCGAGAAAGTTGCGCACCCAGTCGATGAGCGGCAGGTTCGAATCGCGCGACACCGTCGGGCATGCCACGAGTCGCTCGAGAATCTCGACCGTACCGAGTGCGGCCATCAGGGCACCTGCGCGAAGGCGCGCACCGGGAACGTTCCGACGCCTTTGAATTTCGGGGGCACGGCGGTGAACGTGAACCCGCGCTCGGGCAAGCGCTCGAGCCCGCGCAGGTGCTCGACGATGAGGATTTCCTCACGCAGCAGCGTGGTGTGCACGGGCCGGCTATTTCGCGTGCGCGTGTCGTCGATGTTGTGCGAGTCGATGCCCACGAGGACCGCGCCTCGATCGCGCAGCCGCTCGGCGGCTTCGCCGGTCAGAAAGGAGTGGTTCTCGAAGTACCGCTCGGTGTTCCAGTACCGGCTCCAGCCCGTGTCGACCAGCACCGCTTTACCCCGCACGTCCACGTCATCGAAGTCGCTCGCCCGCACCTCGATGCGCGAGCGATGATCCACCCGCACGACGACTGCCGGGATGTTCACGAAGCGCTCGAGCGCGGTCTCGCTGAGGTCCTTGCCGTCCGCGTAGCGATGAAAGGGACAGTCGATGTACGTGCCCGTATTGGACACCATCTCGATCCGGCCGATCTGGAATTCCGTGCCGCCCTCGTAGTGCGGGCGCGAGGCCTCGCGGCTCAAGTAATCGCAGATCACGGGCGCCGGCAGCCCCTTGAACGTGACGAGACCGTCGAAAATCGTATGGCTCAGATCGATCAGTCCAGGCATGAAGCGTCTCCGATAGACGACGCATTGTAGCCGCCGCGCATCCAGAGCGCGGCCGTGCCCGTAAGCGCCTTCGGGGAATCGTTGGATTCAGGGGTTTCTCATGCATCGCACGGGGATTTCACGTCTGCTGGTGGCACTCGCCATGCTGGCCGCGGTGGCCGGGTGTGTCTCGATGGGCGGCAAGAGCTCGCGGCCGCTGAAAGCGGTCTCGTACGTCGACCTGCCGCGCTACATGGGCGGCTGGTTCGTCATTGCGAACATCCCGACCTCCCGCGAGAAGGATTGCGTCGACTCGATCGAGGGCTACGCGATGCGGCCGGATGGGCGCATCGACAACAAATTCGCGTGCCGGGACGGCAGCTTCAGCGCGCCGATGAAGCGCAGAGTGAGCACGATCGCGACCGTCTACGACACGCAGAGCAACGCGGAGTGGCGCGTGCCGTTCTATCGCGTGCTCAACGTGAAGTACGTCGTCGTCGATCTCGACCCGAACTATCGCTGGGCGGTGGTCGGGCATCCGAGCCGGCGCTACGGCTGGATCCTGTCGCGCAGCCGGACGCTGCCGGACGAGACCTACGCCGGCATCATGCAGCGGCTCGCCGAGCAGGGCTACGACACGAGCAAATTCCAGAAGGTCCCGCAGGGACCCGGCGGACCCACCATCCCGACAACGGCGCGCCGCTCGTTCTTCTCGATCTTCAGGTGATGAACGAGATCGTGCGGATTTCGATGCTCTCCCGCGGCGGCGCATCGGCGGGCGCCGTGGGATCGTCGAGCGCGGTGTGACCGGTCCACTGCACGCGCGTGCGATCCGAGTCGAAGAGCTTGAACGCGAGGACCTCGTCCGGCTCCATCCGCGGCACGTAGTACCAGCGATGGCGCGGGCTGTAGCTCAAGTTGTAGCCGAACAGCGAAGGGCGCTGCGGATCGTTCAGCCCGCCGCGCACCTCGCTGTCGTGCAGGTCCGTCGCCGCGACCGACGAGGCGTCGCATAGCGCGAGCGGCGTGCGATAGACGGTGCGGATCGGCCGCCACAGATTCATCAGGACGACGCGCCGCTCGAGCCACGGCGCGGCCGCCTCGCGCCCGAGGATGTCCTCGGCGAACTGGCGCACCGTGCGCTCACCATAATCCACGTGGGCGCCGTACGCCGGCTTGCGCCCATCGCCGACCGTCGCACCGTCGCTGCGCGCGATCTCACCGAACACGAGCACCTTCTGCGCGCCGAGCAGGCGCTTCACCAAGGCCTCGATCTCTGCGTAGTAAATTCGACGCACCTCGTCGGCGTCGTAGAAGTTCCTGACAGCGCTCGGCTCCCGCAGCAAAACGAACCCGTTTCGCTCCAGAGACAACTCACCGATGTGGCGCCGTAGATTCGCGACGCGCACCCGATGCTCCTCCGCCGGCCAGTACGAGCGCTCGCGATCCGTCGGATAGAAAACCGCCTTCTCGCCGGCGACGACATAGCGAATCGTCGCTTCGAGCCCGTCGCTCTGCCTATCAGTGGCAAGCGTATGAGTTGTACTCATCTTCATCCACGCAGCGAACGGTGACTGGACCGCTCGCGGGACTCTACTACACAATCGCGCGCGCAGGCCTTGCACACAGCAGGCCGCAAACCCTCATCACCACGGACACATCACATGACGCGAGCGCGCGCCACGGCTCTGAGACCCCGCGTACAGCCGCCCGCGGCGAGCGAGATCACGCATACGCGGTTTCTCGTCTCCGCCGAGCGCCTGTTCTGCGTGCACGGATATGAAGGCACCAAAATCCGTGCGATCGCGAAGCTCTCCAACGCCAATCTCGGAATGCTGTCGCACTACTGGGGCAGCAAGCGCGCCCTGTTCCGCGAAGTGTTCGAGCGGCGCTTGAAGCCGATTCACGACGAGCACATGCGCCGCTTTCGCGAGCTGGACAAAGCCATGCGCGCCGGCAAGCCGGTCAGCATCGTCGATGTCCTCAAGGCCCAGATCGAGCCGAGCTTCATCCTGCCGGGCACGCCGCCGGCGGATGCACCGGGCGTGCGCCTGCTGCTCGGGCGCGCGCTCGTCGATCCCTCGCCCGAGGTCGTGAAGGTGATGGGCGAGATCTTCAGCGAATCCGCGAACCTGTTCTTCTCGCTGTTGCGCCGGGTGAGCCCCAACGTGGATCAAAGTGAGTTCTACTGGCGCGCGAACTGCGTCGTCGGTGCCTTCACGTTCGCGGAGTCCTATACGGAGCGCCTCACGCAGTTCATCGACGAGGACCTGACGGAGATCGACTGGGCCACGGTGGCCAATCACGTCGTGCGTTTCCTCGCCGCCGGCATGCGCGCACCGAGCGTTGCGCCAGGCGAACGCAACCGCAAGCCCGGCGCGAGGCGCCGGAAAGCGTCGTCCCGCTAGCGCGCAGCCGCCGGCAGTCGTGCTCGGCGGCGCCAACGCGTCGCGCCGGTGCATCGGCTCGTTCGTCGCAACGCGCAGTCACTCGAGCGCGCGGGCCTCTTTCCTGCTGCGCCTAGGGCGCGGACGGTCCCCCCGCCGGTAGATGCCCGCTCGTCCTGCAGCCACTAGACTCGGCCAGGCACTTACCGCTCGCCACGAGGAGTTGCGCTTGATCGACGTGTATTTCTGGCCCACCGGCAACGGTAAGAAGATCACGATCATGCTCGAGGAGGTCGAGCTGCCCTACCGGATCATCCCGGTGAACATCAACAAGGGTGATCAGTTCACGCCGGAGTACGACGCGATCAATCCGAACAACAGGATGCCGGCGATCGTCGATCCGGACGCCGAGGACGGCCCGCTCGTCATCTTCGAGTCCGGTGCGATTCTGCAATACCTCGCCGAGAAAACGGGCCGGCTCCTGCCGCGCGACCTGCACGGCAAGTATCGCGTGTTGCAATGGGTCTACTGGCAGGTCGGCGGGCTCGGGCCGATGGCGGGCCAGGCGCATCACTTCCTCAAGTACGCGCCGCAGAAGATCGAATACGCCATGCATCGGTTCCGAACCGAAACGGCGCGCCTGTACAAGGTGATGGACAAGCAGCTTGCGCGCCACGAATTTCTCGCAGGCGACTACTCGATCGCGGACATCGCGGCGTGGCCGTGGGTCGTGCGCCACGACTGGCAGGAACAGAACCTCGATGACTTCCCGCATGTCAAACGCTGGTTCGCGGCGGTGGGCGCCCGCCCCGCCGTGCAGCGAGGCGCGAACGCCGGTGCCGACCTGCAGGCCGCCGCGGCCACGATGACCGACGAGGACAAGAAACGCCTGTTCAACCTGCGCGACCAGGACTTCAAGAATGGATGACACGATCGAGTGGGCTTTCCCGGAAGCCCTGCAACCCAAGCCGCAGTCGCTGAGCTTCGATCTCGAGCAGGCGCTCGATGCCGTCGTGCTCGTGCATGCGGAGGTGCCCGAGGACGCGTTCACGGCCTCGATCCTCGGGGTCAAGCGGCTCGGCAGCGGCGTCGTGATCCGTCCCGACGGGCTCGTGCTGACCATCGGCTACCTCATCACCGAGGCCGAGACCATCTGGCTCACGACGCGCGACGGCACGGTGGTCCCCGCGCACGCTCTCGCATACGACTACGTAACGGGCTTCGGCCTCGTGGCGCCGCTCGGCCGCGTCTCGCTGCCGGTGATCGAGCGCGGCACGACCGCGACGGCGCCGATCGGCTCCGAGGTGCTCGTGCTCAGTCACGGCGGTCGGGGGCACACGCTCACCGCGCGGATCGTCGACAAGCGCGAGTTCGCAGGCTACTGGGAATATCTGCTCGATGAAGCGGTGTTCACGGCGCCGGCGCACCCGCATTGGTCCGGCGCGGCGCTCGTCGGCATGGACGGCAAGCTGCTCGGCATCGGCTCGCTGCTCGTGCAGGAACCGATCGGCGGCGAATCCATTGACGCTAACATGTTCGTTCCGATCGACCTGCTCGAGCCGATCCTCGATGACTTATCGAGGATGGGACGAGCGGCCCGGACGCCGCGCCCGTGGTTGGGCCTGTACGCCACCGAATCCCAGGGTCAGCTCGTCGTGAACGGCCTCGCGACCGACGGCCCCGCGGCCCGCGCCGGCGTCCGTCTGGGCGATCGGGTGCTCGAGGTGGCCGGCCAGCGCGTCAGCGGCCTGCCGGATCTGCTCCGCAAGGTGTGGCGTCTCGGCCCGGCGGGCACCGACATTCCGCTCACGCTCGCGCGCGGCCCGTCCCGCTCGCGTGTTCACGTGCGCTCCAAGGATCGTGACGAGCTGCTGAAGAAGCCGCTCCGTCACTAGAACGCCGTGCCCTCAGCGCGAGCTCGATGCGATTCCGAGACGGCGTTCAAGCTGTCCGACCAGCGCGGAGGGCGATACTTGCAGGGCCCGCGACAGCCGGCAGAGCACGGTGATCGTGGGCGAGTGGATCCCGCATTCGATCTGACTGATGTAGGTGCGGTCGACATGCGACTTCATCGACAACGTCGACTGCGACCAGCCGCGCGCCAGGCGCTGCTTGCGGAGAATTTCGCCGAATCGTCGGCTGATCATGTTCTTGCGCAGGGTTGCCGCCGTTTGTGCCGCCGCCACGATGCTCAGCCTTTCAGTTCTTCTATGGTGCGGTTGAGCAGAAAGTCCGGCCGGACTTCCAGTCCTTCCGCGACGGCGAGCAGCACGGTCAGCGAGGGCTGCCGCCGCGCGCGTTCGAGGAGGGACGGGTACGTGCGCGAGATGCCGCTGCGGAACGCAAGTTCCTCTTGGCTGAGATTCTTGCGTTCCCGTACTTCCTTGAGAACCTTGCCGAATGCCACCGCTGCCTTGCGATTGCGTGTCACGGCATAACGATGCGATGTATGGGGACTCGTGCTCTACGGACAATAGTCGGAAACATGGCAATTTCGCGCACTCAGCCACTCATCCGCTCCCTCTCGAAGGGAATCGCCGTCGCGGTGCTCGTTTGCGCGGGGATGCACGGTGCGTTCGCGAAAGACATCCCGAGCCACAAGGTGAGGATCGAGGGGTCGGGATCGCGCACGGTCATCCTCGAGGCGGGTCTCGGAGATACCCTCGATGTCTGGAAAGATATCCAGCCCCGAATCGCGGACCACTGTGCACGCACGTTGGCTTATACCCGCGCGGGATATCTCGGCAGCGATCCCGCGGGGGACGGACCGCGCGATTCGGCGACCGTCGTCGATGAGCTGCGGGAAGAGCTCGCCAAGCGCAACCTCGCTCCCCCCTACGTGCTGGTGGGACACTCGCTCGGCGGGTTGTACATGCAGTACTTCGCCCGCAATTACCCGCGCGACGTAGTGGGACTCGTGCTGGTGGACTCCACGCACTGGAACCAGCACATGGAGATCGATACTTCGGCGAACACCGCCTATCTACGCGGCCGCGAAGTTACCCTTTTCATGCCCTGGATCATGCGGCGCGAGTTCAAAGACAGTATTTCGGCCGGAGAGCAGGTACATGAGAGTCCTCCCGCGCAGTTCGTGCCGACGATCGTCCTGTCGAGCACGGTCGGGCCGAAGGGGGAGACACCCGCCGCACGTGCGCTTGCCGCGCGCATGCAAGATGAGATCGCGGCCGACTTCCCGGGCTCGCAGCACATCCGGGTGGATGGCGCGGGCCACTACATCCAACGCGATCGGCCCGATGTGGTGATCGAAGCGGTGCGCCGGCTCGCCGGCTGTGAGCAGGGCGAGCCGCCGCACGCGAAATAGAGGCGGGTTTACTTCTTCTTGTTCTTGCGCTTGCGGGTCAGACCCCACTTCTTCTTCCAGTCCTTGATCGAGAAGACGGACGGACCGTACTCGCGCGAGATCTCGGCAACCGTCTTCCCGCCCTCTTCGACCGCACGCTTCACGGCCGCTTTGACGTCGGCGCCGTAGCGCGTGCCGCGCGAGCGCAGCGGCGGGCGGCCGCGCCGCTTGCCGGTCGCCGCGCCGTTGCCGACCTGCGGCGCGTGCAGCTTGGCGCGCAAGCTCTGCGAGCCGAACGGCAGCAGTTGCAGAATCAACTCGTCGATGCTCTTGAGACCCACGCGCGCCGGCAGTGCCGCGAACTGCTTCGACGTCCGGGCCTTGATGCGCTTCTCGAGCGTCCGGCGGCGGCGCTCGAGCCGATTCAATTCAGCTTGCAGAGTTTGCAGATTCATGACAGGTCGATTCAGGGTGTGGTGGTAAAAACCGCGGGTATCCTAATGAATTTGCCTCGAATGCGCGAATCGGGCTGTGGCGAATGTCCTGCAGGACGCGTGCATGCGCGCGCCGCCGCGTGCTTCCCCGCTAGGCGCGCAGGCACGATGCTAAAACCCGCACGGCGCCGCCGCGCTTTGGCATCATGCGGCAATGTCACCGCGTAAACCCCGATTCGAGCGGCACGTGCCCGAAGTGCGCAGGCTGCGCTTGATCGAGGCCACCATCGAATGCCTGAAGCGCTATGGGCACGAGGGACTCTCGGTGAGACGCATCAGCGCCGAGGCCGGGGTCTCCATCGGGCTCATCAACCATCACTTCCCGACGAAGAATGCGCTGGTCGCAGAGGCGTATCGCCACTTCAACGCGCAGTTGAACCAGGGCGTCATCGATGCGATGGAGCACGCGCAATCGGCGCGCGGGCGCTTGCGCGCGCTGTTTCGCGCGATCTTCTCGCCTCCGAACCTCGATCGCGACACGCTGACCGTCTGGATCGTGCTGTGGGGTCTCTATCACCACTCGCGCGAGATTCAGAAGGTGCACGCCGAAGCCTACGGCGGCTATGTCGAGATGCTGCGCGAGGCGCTCGCGGCCTTGCAGAAGGAAGCGGGGAAATTCCGCATGAACCTGCGCCTTGCGGCCATCGGCACGCAGGCGCTGCTCGATGGGCTATGGCTCGAGTGGTGTCTGGACCCGGACAACTTCTCGCCGCAAGAGGCGGTGCAGCTCTGCGAATCGTGGGTGGACAGCCTGTACGGCTCCGCCCGCTCAACCCGCCAACGCCGCGCGTGAGGCGAGCAAACCCGACTGACCGACGATGCCCGGCCCGGGATGCATCCCGGCACCGCACAGGAAATAGCCCGGAATCGGAGTCGCGTAGCGCGACAGCTGAGGCACGGGTCGCATGAAGAGAATCTGATCGAGCATCAGCTCGCCCTGCGAGAGCGCGCCCTCCCGCAATCCGAAGCGCGCCGCGAGCGTGGCGGGGCTCAGCACCGCGCGCGCGCTCACGCGCGCGGTGAACCCGGGAACGTGGCGCTCGATGATCGCGAACGCGCGATCGGCAATGATCTTTTCGCGGATGCGGTCCCAGCGCCCCTCGCGCAGGGTGTAGGGCGTGAACTGCACGTGAACCACCGCAACGTGCTTGCCCGCAGGGGCAAGGCGCGGCTCCGCAACGCTCGGGAACCGCACTTCGATGAACGGCTCCTCGGAACCGCGGCCGTACTTCGTGGCGTCGTACGCGCGCTCCACGTGACGCACGCTGGGCGCAATGAGCACGGCGCCGGTGGGCGGTGCGCTCACACCGGGCACCGGCGGGAGCGCATCGAGCGCGACCAGAATCTTGGTCGCCACGCCGCGGAACCGAATGTGGCGCACGGCATGCATGAGCTCCGGATCGAGGTGCACCGGATCCAGCAGCTCGAGCAGACTGCGATACGGATCCAGGCTCGATACGACCGTGCGCGCCGCGATCTCCTCGCCCGAGGCGAGCGCGAGGCCGGCCACCCGCCCTTCCCGGACGATCACTCGGGTCGCCGCGGCGTTCGTCTCGATGGTGACCCCCGCGGCACGCGCCTTGTCGGCGAGCATCGAGACCAAAGTCGCAGGGCCACCCACTAGCCGCAGGCGTTCGCTGAACACACCTGGAGCCGCGCCGACATGCCGATGCAGCAACGTGTAGGCCGTTCCGCCGGCGATCGGCCCTTGGCACACGTCCATGACGCCGAGCGCGGCAAGCGTGCCCTTCAACCGGTCGGACTCGAACCAGTCGTCCAGCAGATCGCCGAGCGCCATCGGCAGCGTGCGCAGCAGCTCGATCATGCCGGTCCGGCCCAGCGCGCGGAATTTGCGGCCGAGCCCGGCGAGCCCGATGACTTCTTTTGCGGTATCGAAGTCGATGCGCGGCGCCGGCATGCGGTACAGCTCCGCGAGGAAGCCGGCGAGCTGCGTCATGCGCTCCGCAAACGCGGGCCAGTTCTGCGAGTCGTACTGCGAGAATGCGCTGAGACCTGCAGCAGTTTCCGCAATCGACGAGCGCAGCAGGAGCGGCGCATCGTGCGACAGAGAAATGACTGCCGGGTCGGACACCGGCTGCGCCTCCGGCCGCGCGCCGAGCAAGCCGATGATGTCGAGCGACAAGTGCCCCACATCATGCGCGAGCGGCGCCGCGCGAAAACCCGGCGCGAATTCGATCTCGCGGAACGCACCGCCGAGCTCCGCGTTCGCCTCGACGAGCAGGACCCGCGAGCCGCGCTGCGCCAAGCGAATCGCAGCGACCAGGGCATCCGGGTCGCCGCCGACGATGATGCTGTCGAAGGTGCGTGCCATGCGTCGCGCCTCAGTGATCCGCGAGGATGCGCAGCGCCGCGAGCCGTCCCGCCGCACCCATCACGCCGCCGCCCGGGTGGCTGCTCGAGCCGCACTGGTAGTAGCCGCGAATCGGCGTGCGATAGCTCGCCCATCGCGCCGCGGGCCGCAGGAAGAAGAGCTGCTGGAGCGCGAGCTCGCCCTGAAAAATGTTGCCCTCCGATAGCCCCACGGTGCGCTCGATGTCCGCCGGCGTCAGCACCTGACGGCCGATGATCGCGGACTTCAAGTTCGGCGCGTATTCGCTCAGCGTGTCGATGACCGCGTCGCCGAACGCCTCGCGCTTCGCGTCCGTCCAGCCCCCGTCGATCTGATACGGCGCGTACTGCACGAAGATGCTCGCGACGTGCTGTCCCGGCGGCGCCATGTTCGGATCGATCATCGAGGGGAACACGATGTCCATGTACGGCTTGCGCGAGAACGAGCCGTACTTCGCGTCGTCGTACGCGCGCTCGAGATAGTCGACGCTCGGGCTGATCGAGAACGCGCCCTTGTGCCAGGGGCCGATGCCCGGCAGGCACGTGAAGTCGGGCAGCTCGGCCAACGCGAGATTCACCTTCCCCGAGGACCCGCGGAAGCGGAACCGGCGCACCTGCGTCAGCAGCTCATCGGGCAGCTCCTTGCTCTCGACGAGCTCGAGATACGTGCGGCGCGCGTCGAGACCGGACACGACGACCGGCGCTGCGATCTCCTCGCCGCTTTCGAGCACGACGCCGCTCGCACGGCCGTTCTTCACGAGCACCTGCTTGACGGGCGCCTCCGTGCGCAGCGTCGCGCCGAACGCGCGCGCCGCGCTCGCGATCGCCTGGCTCACCGTGCCGTTGCCGCCCTTGCAGAACCCCCACGCGCGGAATGCGCCGTCGATCTCGCCCATGTAGTGATGGAGCAGCACGTACGCCGAGCCCGGCGAGCGCGGCCCCATGAAGGTGCCGATGATGCCGCTCGCAGACTTCGTCGCCTTCAGCGGACCGAATTCGAACCACTCGTCGAGATAGTCCGCGGAGCTCATCGTCATGAGCTTGTAGAGCTGCTGGAACCGCTCGGCGCCGAGCGAGCGCAGATATCCGCCGAGCCGCAGCATGCCGCGCAGATCGCCGATGCCGAGCGCGGTCGGATCGGGCGGAATCATCCCGAGCAGCGGCTTCACCGCGCGCGCCATGTGATACATCAAGCGCCCGAACTCGGCGTACGCATCGGCGTCGTGCGGCGAGTGGCGATAGATCTCGCGCCGCGTGAGATCGGAGTCGCCCCAGGCGGCGAGATAGTCGCCGTTCGGCAGCGGCGTCACCGTGCTCTCGAGCGGCAGGATGTGCAAGCCGTGCTTCGGCAGCTCGAGCTCGCGAATGATCTCCGGTCGCAGCAAGCTGACGACGTACGAGAACACCGAGAACGTGAAGCCCGGGAAGATCTGCTCGCTCACCGCCGCGCCGCCGAGGATGTGCCGGCGTTCGAGCACCAGCACCTTCTTGCCGGCGCGCGCGAGGTACGCGGCGTTCACGAGCCCGTTGTGCCCGCCGCCGATGACGATGACATCCCATGCCTGCGTCATCTCACGCCCTCTTTCGCTCGGGATCGAAGAACGGCAGCTTGCGCACCCAGCCGTGGGCCCGCTGGCGCCGATGCTCGACCGTGACTTCGATCTCGATGCTCGTATCCGGAGCGAAGTGCGGCGCTTCGATGTGGGCAAGCGCGATGTACTTCTTCAGCAGCGGCGACCAGCAACCGCTCGAGGCATAGCCGATCTGCTTGCCGCCGCGATAAATCGGCACGCTCGTGCGCCACGCAACCGTCGGCAGCACGGGCGCGAGGCCGACCGCCGTGAAGAGCGCCTCGAAGGAATCCCAGTCGACTTCGATGCCGACGAAGCGCCACGCCGGCCCGCGCTGCCGCTCGGCCGCGAGCGCGGCGCGGCCGTTGAACGGCCCCTTGTCGAGATTCACCGTCCAATCGAGCGAGAGCTCGAACGGCGAGGACTTCTGGCTCTCGATGAGCGCGTGGTGCGCGCCCGTGTAGTCCACCTCGGCCATCAGGAGCCCCGCTTCGATACGCGCGATGTCGAGCGCCCAGATGCCGGCGGGTGTGAGCCCGTAATCGGCGCCCGCACGCATCAGCGCGTCCCAGACATGCAGCGCATCCGAGGCGGGAATCCAGATCTCGTAGCCGAGGTCGCCCGTGTAACCGGTGCGCGAGATCTCCACGTCGACCGCCGAAATGCGCGCCGGCGTGACACGAAAGTACTTCAGCGTCGCGATCGACGAATCCTCGCACACCTGCGCGAGCACTTCGCGAGCGAGCGGTCCCTGCAGCGCGAGCGCGCCCACGATCGCGGAGACATCGTCGATGCGCACGTCCAGGCCGAACGCGTTCTGGTGCAGCCAACGGTAGCTCGGGTCCGCGGAAGTCAGCCGGTATCGCCCCTCGCCGAGGCAGCTGATCGTGCCGTCATCCATCATCTTGCCGTGGCCGTCGCACCAGCCGGTGTACATCACCTGCCCCGCTTGCAGCTTGGCGACGTTGCGCGTGACCACGCGGTCGAGCAGCCGGGCCGCATCCCGGCCGGTCACGTGGTACTTGTAGAGTGGCGAGACGTCCAGCAGCGCAGCGGCGTTGCGGATGGCGGCATACTCGCGATCGTGCAGCCAGTCGTACGAGCTTGCGACGCCATAGCCCGCCCACCGGCGCCACGTCTGGCCGAGAACGAGAGGCGCCGTGCGCGCATGAAATGGCGTAGTTTTCAGCACAGCGACCCTTCTTGTTGAACGATCGTACAGCAAGCCCGCGGGAGGCGTCCAGAATCGGCGGGCACCTTCACCGCGCGCCGCGTAGACTAAAGCGCGTATGGATACTTCTCCACTCACCCGCACACACGGTGCCTATACCCTGTCCGACGATCCGGCCCGTCTCGACCTCGCCGCGATGCACGCGTACCTGCGGCGCGCGTACTGGTCCGAGGAGATTCCGTTCGACGTCGTCGCGCGCGCGGCGCGCGCCTCGCTCTGCATCGGCGCGTACGATCCGAGCGGCGCGCAGGTCGGGCTCGTCCGCCTCATTTCGGACTACGCGACCTTTTGCTACGTATGCGACGTGTACGTGCTCGAGGAGCACCGCGGCCGCGGGCTGTCGAAAGCCATGATGGCGATGGCCGTCGAGCACCCGCGCCTGCAGGGGCTGCGACGCTGGAACCTGGTCACCAATGATGCGCACGGCCTGTATCGTCGGTTCGGGTTCGGTCCACCCGCGCACCCGGAGCGCTACATGGAGCGCACCGTGCCGGATATCTACAAGCGCGGCGGCTAGCCACCGGCCATCCATCTCGCGCGCTCCGCGGCCGGAAAGTGCTCGATCGCATAGCGCAGCGCCGTGCGCGGCATCGCCCCAGCGTGCACTTTCAGAAACGAGCGCAGCGCCGCCGGACTCACGCGCTTGCCCACCTCGCGCAGCATCCAGCCGACCGCCTTGTGAATGAGATCATGCGCATCGCCGAGCAGCGCCTCGGCGACGCGCAGCGCGTCTTCGGCGGAGCCCTGCTTGATGTAGTGGAAGGTCGCCAGCATGGCGACACGTCGCGTCCACAGGTGGCGCGAGCGCGCGAGCCGATCGAGTACGGCCCGATCCTTGTCCGCGAGCCAGCCGCCGACGATGTACTCCGCGCTCGCATCGACCAGGTCCCAATTGTTGACGTGCGGCAAGCGCCGCAAATAGAGCCGATAGATGCGGCCGCGCACCGCCTCGTCCGTTGCCCGCGTGAACCGGTCCACGAGGATCAGGAGCGCGGTCAGCCGCTCCTCGTGAATCTTCGACGTCAAGAGCGTCTCGACCTCGGTGAGCGGTAGCTCGCGAAACCGGCGCGCGATGCGGCGCTGTTCGGGCACCGTACAACCGATGAAGACGTCGCCTTCGCCGTACTGGCCCTTGCCGGTCTTGAAGAAGCGCGCGACGTTCGCGGCGCGCGCCGGCGAGGCGACCCGTCGCAACGCGCGGCGGACATCATCGGCGCGAGCTGGCATGGGCGGCGATGGTATCGTGCGCGTCATGATCGAACACCTGCCCGCCCTGTTGAGACTGGCCGTCGAGGCCGCCGAGCTGCCCTCGCGCTTCATCCTCTCCGGCTTTCGCAACGAAGCACTTCGCTACGAACAGAAGCCCGACGGCTCGCCGGTCACGCCGTTCGACAAGGAGGCCGAGCGCATGATCCGCGCGTTCCTGGCCGAGCGGCAGCCGCAGAGCTGGCCCGTGCTCGGCGAAGAGCTCGGCGGCGATACGGACGACGCGCAGTACCGGTGGGTCGTCGACCCGATCGATGGCACGCTGCCCTACACGCGCGGGCTGCCGACCTTCGGCACGTTGCTGGCGTTCGAGGAAGTGGCCACGCGTCGCGCGCTCATCGGCGTGATTCATCTGCCCGCGATGGGCGAGACCTACTCCGCGGCGCGCGGCCTCGGCACGTGGTGCAACGGCAAGCGCATGCAGGTGGCCCGGCCGCGCCCGCTGCGCGATTGCGTGATCTCTGCGCCCGCCGAACATCACTTCAGACTGGCCGGCATCGCGGACACGCACGAGCAGCTTCGCGCCCAAGCGCCGCATCTGCGCGTGTTCGCGGACTGCTGGGCGCATGCGATGGTCGCGCGCGGCAGCATCGATGCGCTCGCCGAGTTCCGGCTCAGCCGCTGGGATATCGCTGCAACCGAAGTCGTCATCGAGGAAGCCGGCGGGGTCGTGATGACGCGCGAAGCGCCGTACGAGCCCGGCAAGTACGACTCGATCTTCGGCTCACCCGGAGCGGTGCGCGACGTCGCCGCGATCCTGCGCTATCCCTGACGTCTCAGCCCTGCAGCAACGGCTGGATCAGCGATGCGTCGTTGTGCTTCCCCGAGTTCACGCGCGGGCTCACGGGGTACGCGAGCATCCCCTTCTCCGGATAGGCGTGCAGCACGCCACGCGCGTGCGCGGGAGTGGACGTGAGCCAGGTGGCGTAGTCCTTGCGGCGGAGAATCGCCGGCATGCGACTGTTCTCGCCGCAGATCTTCGTGAGCAGCGGATTGGCCGGCACGGTGATGATCGAGAAGCCCTCGATGACATCACCGTCCTTGCTCTCCGATCGAGCCCAGTAGGCCGCGAGCCCGAACACGGTCCGCTCGAGCAGCCCGACGAAGTACGGCTGCCGATAGCCTTCCGGCGTGAGCTGCCAGACGTAGAAGCCGCCGACCGGGACGATGCACCGCTGGCTGGCAAGCCACGGGTCGCGCGACTCGGGCGTGCGACCGAGCTGCTCGAATTCGAAGTCGGGGCGCTCGTCGGGCCGCGGCAGGCCTTCCGCCTCCGGCGGGACCAGCCCCCAGCGCATCATCACGCCTTCGCTCGCACCGTCGTGCGAGCGAATCACCGGCACGTACTGCGGGAAGCCGACGTTGAAGTTGGACCTGAATTTCCACCAGCGCTGGGCGGGCTCGAACTCGCGCTCGGCATCCGCCTGTGCCGGCAAAACATAGCGCTCGACCATGACGCCAAAGCGTACGCCGAGCCACGCGCAACGTGCGAGAACTGCCGGCATTTGGCGACAGGTTGAGCGCGGGCCCGGTGCGCCGGTATTCGAAGCGGGACGTGAGCTCGACGGTTTCAGTCGTCGCGCCGGCGCCAGAGTCGTTGCGAGGCGATGCGCGCCCCTTCGCTCAGCGAGCGCATCTTGGCCCAGCAGAGCGCGGGCAGCACCGCACCGAAGCCGGCGAAGTGACCGAAGCCGCAATCCGTCCCCGCCATGACGCGCTCGCGCCCGACGAGGTCCGCATAGCGCTCGATGCGCTGGGCGATGAGCTCGGGATGCTCGACGAAGTTGGTGGTCGTATCGAGCACGCCGGGCACGAGCACCTTGTCGGCAGGCAGCTCGTGATCGCGGAACAGCGCCCACTCGTGCTCGTGGCGCGGATTCGCGCCTTCGATCAGCAGCGCCATCGGCTTCACCTTGAAGAGCAGCGGCAGCACCTTCTCGAGCGGGATGTCGCGCGTGTGCGGCCCCTCGTAGTTGCCCCAGCAAATGTGCAGCCGGACGCGATCCGCGGGGACGTTCGCGAGCGCGTGATTCAGCGCCTCCACCTGCAGGGCGGCGTTGCGCAGAAACTCGTCGTCGTCGACGTCACGGAAGCGGATATGGCGCCCCATGCCGAGGTCCGGACAATCGACTTGCAGCACGAGCCCCGATTTCACGATCGTCTCGTATTCGGGACGCATCGCCTCCGCGAGCGCTTCCAGATATGCGGCGTGCGACGGGTAGTACTCGTTCGGTTGGAACACGGCGATCGTGCCGGGCGAGACCGCCGACATGAACCCCTCGACCGCCGGTGTCCCGCGCAGCGTCGCCTGCAGGCGCGCGATGTCCGCGTGAAGCGGCGCCAGCGTTTTCACCGAAATCGGGCCGCGACAGATCGGACGCGTGTACTTCGGCGTCGCGCCTTCCGCGGCGAGCTTGTCGCGAAACTCGGGATAGTCGTCGAGGTCCTGCGGCGTGGCGCGCGGCGCGTTGCCGACCTCGAAGCCGTTCAGGCGATGCTTGATGTAAGTCGCGTAGCTGATCTTCGCGGTCTCGCCGTCGTTCAGGATGTCGAGCCCCGCTTCCACTTGGTTGCGCACGGCATCGGCCACGCCGCGCTGCATGGCCGCTTCGAACTGCGCCTCGTCGTAGCTCTCCCCCTTGTCCTGCGCGAAGAGGAACGCGAGCACTTCTGCGCCGCGCGGCAGACTGCCGACATGCGTGGTCAGAACGCGATCGACACTGGTTTTCATGGCCTATTCCCCTCCCACGCGTTCACGAGCAGCTCACGAATCCCTTCTGCGCGAATCGGCGCGGGGTTGTAGTAAGGATTTTTCGTCGCCAGCTCCACCGCGCGCTCGATGCCATCCCGCGGCATGCCGATGTCCTTCAGCGCGACCCACGCGCCGATCGCAAGATTGAGATCGAAGAGTCCCTGCGCGGCGTTCTCGGCCCCGAGAGCGCGGGCGATACGGCGCATCGCCTCCGGCGCCGCGGCGGCGTTGTACGCGGTGGCATGCGGCAGAAGGATCGTGTGTGTCTCGGCATGCGGCAGATCAAACGCACCACCGAGCACGTGACACAGCTTGTGATGGAGAGCCATTCCCACCGCGCCGAGCACGACGCCACCGAGCCACGATCCGTACAGCGCCTCGCTGCGCGCCTCGACGTTGCGCGGCTCGTTCACCACTGCCGGCAGGCTGCGGCCGAGTGCGCGAATGCCTTCCTCGGCCATGAGCGACACGAGTGGATTGGCGTTCTCCGCGTACAGCGCTTCCACGCAATGCGCGATCGCGTTCACGCCGCTCGGGCCCGAGATGCCGGACCGCAAATCGAGCGTGAGCAACGGATCGTAGATCACGATGCGCGGCTGGACGTGCGCATCTTTTGCGACGTGCTTGATGCCGTTCTCGGTGTAGCCCCAGATCGACGTGGCTTCGGACCCCGAGTACGTGGTCGGCACCGCCAGGATGGGCAGGCGCAGATGGAACGCGATCCCCTTCGCGAGCCCGATGGTCGAGCCGCCGCCGATGGCGACACAGCAATCCGCCTGCACGCGCGCGACCTCCGCGCACGCCTCGCGCACCGACGCGCCGGGCGTGTGCATCCGCGCCTTGTCGTAGATGCCTGCGCACTTCGCGCCGAGCAGGTCCGCACAGCGCTCTGCCAGCCGGCGCTGCCCGGGCGTGGAGACCACGAGCGCGCGCGAGCCGAGCCGTGCCGTTTCCACGGCCAGATCGTCGAGCGCGCCCGTGCGGAAGACGACGCGCGACGGCAGAGAGTCGTACGTGAACCGCAAGGTTCGCGCGCGACCGCTACACGTCGATCGGGTCGTTCAGCCGGCGCAGCAGCTCCTCGCGCTGTTCCTTGAACTGCGGCGACACGATGAACTCCGTGCCGAGCGTCTCCCGCGGCTCATCGACGAGGAAGCCGATCGAATGCGCCGCCTCGAACAGCGCGCCCGCCGGCGTGCGCACGTAGACCGACTTGAAATACGTACGGTCCTTGCGCTCGGACACGTCCGTGAAGCCGAGCCCTTCGATCTCGGCTTTCACCTTGTCCTGCACGTCCATGTTCGGCACGCCGAACGCGCCGTGATGGACCATGCCTTCCCCGTACGACCAGTTGCCCGGCGCGCGCTCCGGCTCGAGCAGCAGGTCCACGGTCTTCGCCGGTCCGCCCTTGCCCACCTGATAGCGGTGGAAGGCGCCGTCCGCGCCGACCTTCTGGTGATTCCAGCCTTCGTTCATGAAGAAGTGCATGTCGTCCATGTCGCGCAACGACACCGTCCAGCTGTGAAAGCCGCGGATCGCCGCGCTCGCCGGCACGCCGTACTTCTCGTCGACCCACGGCACGCGCGTGTCGCTGTCGTCCTCGATGAGCTCGAAGAGAATGCCGCACTCGGGATGCTCGAACTGCATCACGCGCTGCCCGAAGCGCTCGTACTCCTTCGTGATGTTCACGTTGCGCTTCGCGAAGCGCTCGCGCCAGAACTCGTGCGCGCCCTGCGGCACCGTGTAGCTGATGAGGCCGATCTGGCCCGTACCCGCGCGCGCCTTTCTCCCCGTGCGCCGCCACGGGAAGCAGGTGGTGAGATGGCCCGGTGTGCCGAGCTCATCGCCGAAGTATAGGTGATAGATCGGCTCGACCCCGTCGTAGAGCAGCGTGCGCTTCATGAGGCGCAGGCCGAGCGTCTTCACGAAGAAATCCACATCGCCCTGGGCCGTGCCCGTGCACAGCGTGATGTGATGGAGACCCTGGATTCGATCGGACATGAGCTCCCCCTCCTTCACCCGGATTTAAAGATCCCCGCCTGCGCCGCCGGTGGTTAGCCTCCTCCCTGTTCGCGGGGCGCGCAACATGCGCGCGCCGGTGGATCGCGGCCGAACCGTAGCGCGGACCTGCACCGCGCGGCTCGCCGCGTAGAATGGCGCCGTTTTCCCCCATCCCGGAGCGACGAATCATGAGCAGCGACAGCCGAAAAGACCTCAGAGAACGCGGGCTTGCGATCCGCCGCGAGGTGCTCGGGGACAAGTACGTCGACGCGGCCATGAACAACGCCACCGACTTCAATCGGCCCTTGCAGGAGCTGCTCAACGAGTACTGCTGGGGTGGCGCCTGGGGTCGCGAGGGGCTCACGCGCAAGGAGCGGAGCATGATCGTGCTCGCCATGCTGACGGCGCTCGGCCGCACGCACGAGGTCGAGACGCACACGCGGGGGGCGCTCAACAACGGGTTGACCCCGGCACAGATCGCCGAGGTGCTGCTGCAGACGGCGATCTACTGCGGCGTGCCGGCGGCCGTCGACAGCTTCCGCGCGGCATCCAAGGTGATCGCGGAGCACGGCAAGTAACGCGTATGGCGGCATCCAGAGACCGCATCGGTTTCGTCGGGCTCGGGAACATGGGCGCGCCGATGGCGCGCCGGCTCGTGAACGCGGGCCACGAGCTCGTCGTGGCCGACGCGAACCCGGAGGCCGTCGAGCGTTTTGCGGCGGGCTCGAAGTGCGAGCGCGCGCCGTCGCCGCCAAGTCTCGGCGAGCGCTGTCAGGTGGTGATTACGATGCTGCCGAACGGGCAGATCGTGCGCGACGTGCTCCTCGGGGCCAACGGCATTGCCCCTCGCCTCGCGGCGGGCTCGGTGGTCATCGACATGAGCTCCTCGTCGCCGCTCGGCACGCGCGAGCTCGCAGCGGACCTCGCAAAGCGAGGCATTCCGCTGGTCGATGCGCCGGTATCGGGTGGCGTGAAGAAGGCCGCCGACGGAACACTCGCAATCATGGTGGGCGGCGAGGCGGAGCCGGTGGCGCGCGTGAAGCCCATCCTCGAAGTGATGGGCAAGGTCTTCCCGACCGGGGGCTCCGGCTCCGGTCACGCCATGAAGTCCCTAAACAACTTCCTGTCCGCGGCGAATCTCGCCGTGGCCGCCGAGGCGGTGATCGCCGGCCAGCGCTTCGGGCTCGACCCGGCGAACATGATCGCCATCCTGAATGCCTCGACGGGTCGCAACACCGGCACCGACTCGAAGTTTCCGAACAACGTGCTGCCGCGGACTTTCGACTCCGGGTTCGCGCTCGGCTTGATGGCGAAGGACTTGCGCCTCGCGCTGGAAGTGGCGCGTTCGACCGGCGCGCCTGCAGGCCTGCTGGAGCTCACCGCGCAGCTGTGGGCCAACGCCGAGCAGCAGTTGGGCGGCAAGGCGGACAACACCGAGATCGTGAAGTATCTCGAATCGCTCGTGCCTCATGAGTGAGCCCACGCCATACGAGGTGTACGCCATCCGCTATGCCACGGTGGCGCGCAAGAGCTCGGAGAACTACATCGGCGGCGATGCGCACGAGCAGGGCGAGCGCATGGACTATTTCGTGTGGCTCGCGCGCAATGCGCAGCGCACGTTCGTCGTCGACACCGGTTTCAACGCGGCGGCCGCGCGCAAGCGCAAACGCGAATTCCTGCGCTCGCCTGCGGAGGGGCTGCGATTGCTCGGCGTCGACGCTGCGACCGTCGAGAACGTGATCGTCACGCACCTCCACTACGATCACATCGGCAACTTCGATCTGTTCCCCAAGGCGCGCTTTCACTTGCAGGATCGCGAGCTGGCGTACGCGACGGGGCGCTACATGTCGATGGAGTTCTTCTCGTATGCGTACGAGCTGGAAGAAGTCCTCGCGATGGTGCGCAACGTGTATGCGGGGCGGGTCGAGTTTCACGATGGCGACGCCGAGATCGCGCCCGGCTTGTCGGTGCATCACATTGGCGGCCATACGCAGGGGTTGCAGGCCGTGCGGGTGTGGACGCGCATCGGATGGCTGGTGCTTGCGTCGGATGGCAGTCACTACTACTCGAACATGGGAACGGGCCGGCCGTTTCCCGTCGTTGCGAGCGTGACGCAGATGGTGGATGGTTGGCGCAGGGTGCGAACGCTCGCGAGTGACGTGCGGCACGTCGTGCCGGGACACGATCCGCTCGTGATGACGAAGTACCGGGCGCCTTCAGCAGAGCTCGAAGGAATTGCCGTGCGGCTCGATGCCGAGCCCGGCGCTTGAGAGAAGGACCAACGAGTGATGGTAAATCAGTCGAATGTGCGGGCGGATGACCGCGCCACGCGGAGTGCTGCGCGCGGCGTGAAGAGCGACGCATCAACGATGAAGCTCCCGGGCTCCCGTGTCGTGCGTGTCGTGGCAGTGTGCGCGGCATTGGCACTGGGCCTTCCGCTGTTCGCCTCGTGCGAGGCGACGCGGCAACCCGCCGCAACACAGCCCGCCACCGCGACTCAGCCGGCCGCAGCTCGACCCGCCGCCGCTGCCAGTCAGCAAGCCGCCGCTCAGCCCTCCGTCTCGACGCTGCCGCCGAATCACCCCTTGGCGCGTGCAGCCGCCGGGCCTCGCTACTTCGATGCGAGCTCGCTCGACCTCACGAAGCTGCTGCCCCCGGTCCCCGCGAACGATTCCGCAACGACGCGCGCCGATCTCGAGGAAATGCTGCACGTCCAGCAAACGCGCACACCCGCGCAGAGCGAACGCGCCCGCGCGGACGCAACCGCCACGATCTACCGGCTCGCGGATGCACTCGGCGATCCGGCGGGATTCAACTCCCAGAACCTGCCGTTGACCGATGCGTTGTTCCGCAAGGTGCTCGCGAGCGAGGTGGCCGCCGTGGGTGCTGCGAAGAATCACTTCCATCGCCCGCGGCCGTTCGTGCTCGAGCCGAAACTCGAGCCAGTGATCGCCAGGCCGCCCGATGGCTCCTACCCGAGCGGCCACTCTTCCTGGGTCCATTCCGTGGCGCTGGTGCTCGCAGACATGGTGCCCGAGCGGCGCGCGCAGATCCTCGCGCGCGCCGACGAGTACGCTTACAACCGCGTGGTTGCCGGCGTGCACTACCCGAGCGACATCGCGGCGGGCAAGCTCGCAGGCACCGCTATCGCGGCCGTCCTGTATGTCTCGCCCAGCTTCCGGGCCGACCTCGCGGCCGCCACGACCGAGTTGCGCCAGGCTTTGCACCTCCCGGCGCTGCCGAGTGCCGCCGCGGTTCCGAGTGCGAGTGGTGGCGCGCCGGCTGTGCCGCGTGCGACGGGCTCTCCCACGGACGCTGCTCCTCGGGAGAAGGCTGCGAGTACTGCTGGGGCCGCGAGTGCGGCTCTCCCTGCGAATGCCGCTGCGACTGCGAGCCGCGCGGCGACTGTGAGCGTCGCTCCGATTGCGAGTCCCGCTGCGGCCATTGCCGTCCGCCAGAGCGCCGGCCGTTCGAGCGTTCGCCCGGCTGCGAGCCTCGTTGCGATTCCGGCCCCCGCGGCTCCCGCGCGCTGATCGGAAATTGCGGTAGCGCGCTCACCGGCAACGACCGCCGCAGCAGCCGCTCGATATCGCGCAAGAGCGGCGCCTCGTCCGGTGACACGAGCGACACCGCCCGGCCCGTTCCGCCCGCGCGTGCCGTGCGTCCGATGCGGTGAACGTAGTCCTCCGGCACGTTCGGCAACTCGTAGTTCACGACCTGCGGCAGCTCTTTGATGTCGAGCCCACGCGCGGCGACTTCGGTCGCAACGAGCGCGATCACCTTGTTGGCCTTGAAATCCGCGAGCGCACGCACGCGCGCCGACTGACTCTTGTTGCCGTGAATCGCCGCCGAACGAATGCCGTTGTGCTCGAGCTGCTCGGCCAGGCGATTCGCGCCGTGCTTCGTGCGCGTGAACACCAGCACCTGATGCCAGTTGCCGTCCGAGATGAGATGCGCGAGCAGATGGCGCTTGTGCTCCTTCGAGACGCGATACACCTGCTGCTCGACACGATCCGCCGTCGCGTTCCGCGCAGCCACTTCGATCGCGACCGGATTGCGCAGAAAGCGGCCCGCGAGCTCACGGATGTCATCGGAGTACGTCGCCGAGAACATCAAGTTCTGCCGCACCGGCGGCAGCAGCTTGAAAACCTGCTTGATCTGATGGATGAAGCCCATGTCGAGCATGCGATCCGCTTCGTCCAGCACGAAGTGCTGCACGCCGCGCAGGTCGAGCGCACCCTGGTCCTGCAGATCGAGCAGGCGCCCGGGTGTCGCGATGAGCAGATCGCACCCGTTGCGGAGCGCTTCGATCTGCGGATGGATGCCCACGCCGCCGAACACGACGACCGTGCGCACGCCGACGTACTTTCCGTACGTGCGCGCGTTCTCGGCGATCTGCGCCGCCAGCTCGCGCGTCGGCGTCAGCACCGCCGCTCGCGGCGCGCGCTGCGGCGCCGGGCCGCCGAGCTTCTGCAGGATCGGCAGCACGAACGCCGCCGTCTTGCCGGTGCCCGTCTGGGCGCCGGCGAGCACGTCGCGACCGGAAAGCACCGCGGGGATGGCCTGGGACTGAATGGGGGTCGGCGTGTCGTAGCCCTTCTCGGCGACGGCACGCAACAGCTCGGGCGCGAGCCCGAGATCGGCAAATGACATTGAATAAAAGCCTTTTGATGAGCTCGCGCATCGGCATCGCAGCCGCGGCGGTCAGAGCGAGGGAATGTTGAACGTATCGAAGTCGGCCTCTGAGGGGCCTGACGGCGAGCAAACCGGGGCGCTGACCGCGCGCCCTCTGATTCAAGCGCCGCGCACTCTACAGGCTTTGCGCCCGCACGTCCAACCGCGACAATTCCCGCATGTCCTTGATCACACTTCTGGATGCCCACCTCGCCTACGGCGACAAGCCTCTGCTCGATGGCGCGCGCTTCGCACTGCAGGCCGGCGAGCGCGTCGGCCTCATCGGCCGCAACGGCACGGGCAAGTCGACGCTGCTCAAAGTCATCGCCGGCGCCCTGCAGCTCGATGACGGTGAGCTGCAGCGCCGTGACGGCCTGCGCATCGCCTTCGTCGAGCAGGAACCTGAGATACCCGCCGCCGCGACGCTGCGCGAAGGCCTGCTCGCGCAGGCTGCCGTACGCGGCGCGACGCGCACGAGCGACGATCGCGATCGCTGGCGCCTGCAGTCGCGGCTCGACGAGTATCTGCAGCGCTTCGATCTCGATCCCGAGCGCGATCCGGCGAACAGCTCCGGCGGCGAGAAGAAGCGCGCGGCGCTGGCGCTCGCGCTCACTCTCGAGCCCGAGCTGCTGCTGCTCGATGAGCCGACGAATCACCTCGACATCGACGGCATCGCGAAGCTCGAAGAGCTGCTGCTGAAGGTGCCGGCGAGCATCGTCATCACCCACGATCGCGCGTTCCTCGATCGGGTGACGACGCGCATCGTGGAGCTGGACCGCGGCGTGCTGCGCTCGTATCCCGGCAACTTCGCCGCCTACGAGTCGCGCAAGACCGAGGAGCTCGCCGCGGAAGAGGTGGCCAATCGCCGCTTCGACAAGTTCTGGGCGCAGGAAGAAATCTGGATTCGCAAGGGCGTCGAGGCGCGCCGCACGCGCAACGAAGGCCGCGTGAAGCGCCTCGAGCGGCTGCGCGTCGAGCGCGCCGAGCGGCGCGAGCGGCTCGGCAACGTGAAGCTGAGCCTCGATGCCGGCGAGCGCTCCGGCAAGCTCGTTGCGGAGCTGACGGACGTGACGAAGCGCTTCGGCGAACGCGTCGTGCTGGATCGGGTATCGGCGCGCATCATGCGCGGCGATCGCGTCGGGCTCATCGGTGCGAACGGCGCCGGCAAGTCGACGCTGATCCGCGTGATTCTCGGCGAGCTGCCGCCGGACAGCGGCACGGTGAAGCTCGGCACCAACCTGCAGATCGCCTACTTCGACCAGCTGCGCGAGCAGCTCGATCCCGAACGCAGCGTCGCCGAGACGATCAGCCCGGGCTCGGACTGGGTGGAGATCGCAGGCGAGCGCAAGCACGTCGTCACGTACCTGGCGGACTTCCTGTTCCCGACGCAGCGCGCGAAATCACCCGTGAAGATGCTCTCGGGCGGCGAGCGCAACCGGCTGCTGCTCGCGCGGTTGTTCGCGCGCCCCGCGAACTTCATCGTGCTCGATGAGCCGACGAATGATCTCGACATCGAGTCGCTGGAGCTGCTGGAGCAGAAGCTGCAGGAATATCCGGGGACGTTGCTGCTCGTGAGCCACGATCGACGCTTTCTCGACAATGTCGTGACGCAGACGATTGCTGCGGAAGGCGACGG
This sequence comes from Steroidobacteraceae bacterium, assembly GCA_035760965.1. Lineage (GTDB taxonomy): Bacteria > Pseudomonadota > Gammaproteobacteria > Steroidobacterales > Steroidobacteraceae > JADGHX01. The sequence goes on from DASTRY010000039.1 coordinate 176,627, forward strand.
CCGTTGGCGCGAGTATGTCGGCGGCTACACGGACTGGGTGGCGCAGCGGCCAAAGCCCGTTCGTGCGCCGGCGTCGAAGCCCGCAGCCGCGGCGCCTGTTCGCGAGAAGGCCAAAACCAAGCTCAGCTACAAGGAGCAGCGCGAGCTCGCGGCCCTGCCCGAAGAGATCGAAGCGCTGGAACGCGAGCAAAGCGAGATCAACTCGCGCATGAGCAGCGCGGAGTATCACCGGCAAGGAGGCGAACGCATTCGCGAGGATCGCAAGCGCCTGGAGGAGATCGAGGCGCTGCTGCTCGACAAATTTGCGCGCTGGGAGGCGTTGGAAGAGCTGCGCGGCAGCCTGGGCGCCTAGCCAGCGAGACGCGCGCGAGCGGTTCTACCCAACCGCTCTCGCAGGGACGCCCGTCGCCAGTTCGTGCAGCGCCGCGCACACGCGCTCGCTCTCGCGCGTCATCTCCGCGAGCCGCTTTTCCAGCTCGCTGCGCGCGAAGCGGCCGCCGGCCCGCTCCAGCTCCGCCGACTGCTCGCGCAAGCGTTCCGCATGCAAGTTCGCGCTTGCGCCCTTGAGCGCATGAGCGGCCTTCGCGAGCGCCGCGTAGTTGCCGGTCGCCGCCGCGGCTCGCATCTGCGCAAACAGCTCCGCGCTGCTGCTCGCAAAGGTCTCGGCGATCGAGCGGAAGAACTCCGCATCGTCCCCAGCCATCTCGCGCAACTGCGCGACATCGAGCGGCGGCCCCTCGGGCACGGCGGTGAGGATCTCGGAAACGGCGGTCGCATCGAGTGGCGCGGACTCGTTCAGCGCCAGCCCATGTCGTTCCAGGACGTCCTGGAGCGCATCGACCGCCAACGGTTTGGTCAGCAGGCCGTCCATGCCTGCTTCGAGGCAGCGCTCGAGCTGACCCGTCATCGCATTCGCCGTGAGCGCGACGATCGGCGTGCGCCGCCGCCCGGCCTCCCGATCGCGAATCTCGCGTGTCGCGGTGTAGCCGTCCATGATCGGCATCTGCACGTCCATCAGCACGAGATCGAAGCCGCCCTGCTCCCATTCGGTGAGGCACTCGACGCCGTTCCCGGCGACCACCACCTGGCAGCCGAGCCTTTCCAGAAAGCGCTGCGCGACCTTCTGATTGACGATGTTGTCCTCGACCAGCAGCACCCGCCCGCCGAAGCGCTTCGTGGCGGAGTGCTCGTGCACCGCGTTCGTCGTGACGATCGGATGCGTCTGCGCGTGGAATTCCTGCGCATCGTGCGCCAGCACCTTCTCGAGGCAGACGAGCAGCTCGCGCGCCTTCACCGGCTTCGACAAGTAGCCGGCGAAGCCGAGCGCGGCGAAGCGCCGCATGTCGCCGTGCCGATCCATCGAGGTGAGCAGCACGACGCGCGCCTGTGACAGCCGCGGGTCGGAGTTGATCTCGGCACCGAGCATCGCGCCATCCATGTCCGGCATCTGATAGTCGACGATCACGAGATCGAAGGGCCGCCCGTTGCTGATCGCCACCCGCATGGTCGCGAGCGCATCGCGCGCACCGGACGCGAGCTTCACGTCGTAGCCGGCATGAGTGAGATGCGCGGCGAGGACGCGTCGGTTGGTCGCGTTGTCATCGACGACCAGCACGCGCCGCCCCGCGCATTTCACGGGCCGCTCCGCCGGCGGTGCGGCCGTCGCCACGCGCTGCATCGGCAGCGTGAACCAGAAGCGCGAGCCCTTGCCGAGCGTGCTGTCCGCGCCGACCTCGCCGCCCATCATCTCGACGAGCCGGCGCACGATCGACAGCCCGAGGCCCGTACCGCCGAAGTGGCGTGTCGTCGACGAATCCGCCTGCACGAACGGCTGGAACAGCGACGGCATCGTCTCCGGCGCGATGCCGATGCCGGTGTCGCGCACCTCGAAGCGCACCACGGCGCAGCTGTCTCGATTTTCGAGCAGCGACACCTCCGCCGCGATCTCGCCCGTGTGCGTGAACTTGATGGCATTGCCGAGCAGGTTGATCAGACATTGGCGGATGCGCTGCGGGTCGCCGCGGACGCATGCCGGCACGTCCGGATGCACGTGCACGATCAGCTCGAGCCCCTTCGCCGCCGCCTGGAACGCCATGGTGGCGGCGATGTCCTCGATATTCGAGGGCAAATCCATCTCGATGCTCTCGATGTCGAGCTTGCCGGCCTCGATCTTCGAGAAATCGAGCAGATCGTTGATCACGGTCAGCAGCGAATCGGCGCTCGTGCGGATCATGTCCGCGTAGTCGCGCTGCGTGCCATCGAGCGGTGTGTCCAGCAGCAGGCTCGTCATGCCGATGATGCCGTTCATCGGCGTGCGGATCTCGTGGCTCACGTTCGCGAGGAACGCGCTCTTCGCCTGGTTCGCGGCCTGCGCCACCTCGGACGCGCGCACCAGCGCATCGCGCGCCTCGCGCGCCTCGGTCACATCCTGCATCGAGCCCGACGCGCGGTAGTGCGCGCCGCGGTAGTTGGATTCGGGCTTGCCGCGCAAGCGAAACCAGCGATATTCGCCGGACTTGCGGCGCAGGCGGACTTCGAGATCGATGCCGCGGTCTTCCGCGATCGCCTGCTGCACCTCTGCGTCGGAGCGCGCCAGATCGTCCGGGTGCACGCGATCGCGCAGGGCGGTATTGCTGTCGCCGAGCTCGCCGACCTCGAACCCGAGCAGCTCGTGCATGCGCGGCGACATCCACAGCTTGCCGGTGGCCATGTCCACTTCCCACAGGCCGTCCTGGGTACCGCGAATTGCGCGCTCGAAGCGCTCCTGCGTGAGACGCAGCGCATCCTCGGCGAGCTTCTGCTTGGTGATGTCCTGAATCGAGCCGGACAGCAGCGTCGCGACGCCGTGCGCATCGCGCTGCGCGTTGCCGCGCAGGTGGAACCAGCGGTACTCGCCGCCTTTGCAGCGAATCCGCAGCTCGAGATCGTGCTCGCCCTGTCCGGCGAGGTGCGCGCGTGCGATTTGAATGGCCCGCTCGAGGTCCTCCGGATGGAGGATCGCGTTGACGTCGTCCAGGGTGTCGAGACGGATCTCGCCGGGTGCGTAGCCGAGGAGCGCGTAGTAGTTCGACGAGGCCCAGTGCTTGCGCGTACGGACGTCCAGCTCCCAGTGCCCCTCCTGCACCGAAAACGAGGCTCGCTCGAGCCGCTGCTTCGCCGTCTCGAGCTCCTGCGCCTGCGCCTCGAGCCGCTCCGCGGCCTCGACCTCCTCGGTGATGTCGCGAGTTGCGCCGAGCGCGCGCAGCGGCCGGCCCGCCGCGTCGCGGAAGAAGCGTTGATAGACCTGATAGTGGCGCAGGCGGCCGTCCGGTCCGCGCCGTCGCATGCGCGAGGACAGCGCCTCCGCGCCTTCATCCAGCGCCCGCAGCGTCGCGACGCGCATGGCTTCGGCGTCTTCCGGAACGATCTGCTCCATCAGCAGGCGGTGCGCGGCCTCCATGTCCAGCTCGCTGCTGGAGACACCATCGATGCTATCGACCCACGTGAACTTGCCCGTGACGTACGAGAACTCCCAGCACTGCAGGCCGGCGGCCTGGATGGCCACACTCAGCCGCTCGAGCAACTCGCGCTGCGAAACATCGTCCGGCGATGGGAGCGCCGTCGGGTTTTGGGCTGCCAATGCAGGCTCCGCCGGGGATCGGAACGGGCGGACTCTAGCAGCGCCCCGCTCGCGCTCCAGCGGACACCATCACAGGTTAAGGGTGTTTTCTTTTCCGGACAGGCAAATGTGTGACGCATCCCGCGGGCAGGCGCTACCCGTGGGGGTCGTCCGGCGGCGGCCCGAGCGCGGTGAGCAGGATGTCGTGCAGCGTACGGAAATCGCTCGCCCAGAAGGCCTCACCCATGGCCGCCCGCAGCTCGGCGATGGTCACGCGCGCCCGGCGCAGCTCCTCGATGGCCGCGACCGTATCGCGTGCCAGGTTCTTGAGCGTGTTGGCCGGCGGGAGATTGCTCTCGTCGGTCCCATGCCAGCGCCGCAACTGGTCGAGGCGCTCGTCATCGAGCACGGGCGCCCTATGCGCGTCCGCGGGCGAGGCATCCGACCGCGCGGGATCCACCTGCATGTCCATACCGTCGTTCACTCCGCACCGGTGCCCATTGTGACAGGTGCGCAGGATGCGCTATCACGTGAAATCAGATGCGCACTCTACAACGGCGTTCCCGGCACACAGAGATGGTGCATGTCCCGAGGACGATGCACCGCCGGGATGCGCTGCTCGGCGGTTTGTCGTTGTGCTGTTCGCCTGCGCTCACATGGGCGCCCAACGCCGATCCGCCTCCGGCGCCGCTCGCGGTGGAGCGAGTGGCCGACGGCATCTTCTTCCGTCCCGGCGTCGACGAAGACGCGAGTGCGGCCAACGAAGGCGGGATCGCGAACGTCGGCTTCGTCGTGGGCCGTCGCGCGGTAGCGGTGTTCGATCCGGGCGGCAGCCTCATCGACGGCCAACGATTACGCGCGGCCGTGCGGCGCACGACGCCGCTGCCGGTTCGCTACGTCGTTCTCTCTCACGGTCACCCGGATCACATCTTCGGCGCCCAGGCGTTCGCGGCGGATCACGCCCAGGTGGTCGGGCATCAGCGGCTGCCTGCAATGCTGGCCGCGCGCGGCGAGTACTACCGCAAACGGCTTGCTTCCGCCGTCGGCGCGGACCGCGCCGGCACCGTCGTGATGCCGACGGTGCTCGTGCGTGACCGGACCGAGCTGGATCTCGGCGGTCGCACGCTCCTCCTCACCGCCCATCCGGTCGCGCACACGGATAACGACTTGACGGCGCTGGACTCGCAGACCGGGACGCTGCTCGCCGGGGACCTGCTGTTCGTCCGGCGCATTCCGTCGCTGGACGGGAGCCTGCGCGGCTGGCTCGACGTCCTGGCGACGCTGAAAGCCACGCCCGCTCGGCGCGCCGTCCCCGGCCACGGGCCGACGGGCGTAGACTGGCCGGGCGCGAGCGCGGACCTCGAACGGTATCTCGGCGTGCTGCTCAACGAGACCCGCGACGCGATCCGCAAGGGCATCCCGATCGAAGAAGCCGTGGATGCCATCGGCCGGTCCGAGCGCGGCCGCTGGGCGCTCTTCGACGCGTACCACGGGGGCAACGTCACTCACGCCTACAAGGAGCTCGAATGGGAATGAAACGACACCCACGCCGTTCGCGCCATCCTTCCTGGCTGACGGCACTGCTGTTCATCGTCGCGATCTGCGCGGCGCCGGCCCTGGCGCTCGCCGCCGAATCCGGCTCGCTGCCGAACGCCGTCACTTCCATGAGCGCGGCGGACATCGAGGGCACCGCACCGCCCGACGATGCCTCGCGCATCGAGCGCTGGAATGCCCTGAAGGAAGCGATCTTCGGCAAGCGCGAAGTGATGGAAGGCAGCGCGGTCGTGCAGCTCGACGCGCCTCCGCGCGCGCTCGACGCCGCGCTCGTACCGCTCACGCTGAACATCGTCGGCGGCAAGCAGGTGAAGGCGGCCTACGTCGTCATCGACAACAATCCCTCGCCGCTCGCCGCGCACATCACTTTCGGGCCGAAGGCGGATCCGAGCACGTTGAAGCTGCGTGTGCGCGTGAACGAATACACGCTCATCCATGCAGTCGCCGAGGCGCAGGACGGAAAGCTGTACGGCGTCTCGAAATTCGTGAAGGCGGCCGGCGGCTGCTCCGCGCCGGCGGGTCCCGACGAGAGCGAGGCGCTGCGCGATCTCGGGCAGATGAAGGTGCGCCTGCTCGGCCCGTTCACGCCCGGCAAGCCGTTGCAGGCGCAGCTCATGGTGCGGCACCCGAACTTCAACGGCATGCAGATGAATCAGATCACGCGCATGTACACGCCCGCGCGCTTCATCAAGACCACCGAGGTGAGCTACGAAGGCGCGAACGTGTTCCGGCTGGAGTCGGACATCTCGATGAGCACCGATCCCGTCGTGACCTTCGGCTTCGTGCCGCGGAACGCCGGGAAGCTGCACGTCCGCGTGGTCGACAGCGAGGACAAGACCTTCGAGGGCAGCTTCGATGTGCCGGCGAGCGGCGGGCCCTCCGCGAGCGGGCCGGCCGCGGCAGATGCCGGCGCGGTGCCGGAGCCCGCGGATTTCTGGACGGGCCCTGTCAACTCCGCCACGCCTCGCACGCTCACCGGCGCCACTGTGATCCGTGCACCCGACCTCGCTGCGCTGCTGAAGACCGACCGCGCCGTCCTCGTGGACGTGTCGAATTCGCCGCCGCGCCCCGACAAGCTGGCCCCGCAAGCGATATGGATGCCGCCGCCCCATCCCGTGATCCCCGGCAGCTTGTGGCTCGCCGGTGCGGGTGCGGGCTCGCTGGATGAGGCGGCCGAACGCTTCTATGAGCGGCGGCTCGGCGAAGCGACGGGGCACGATCTCGACCGACCCGTCGTCGTCTATTGCCACGAGCGCTGCTGGCTCAGCTGGAATGCGGCGAAGCGCGCCATCCGCTACGGCTATCGCCGCGTGTACTGGTTTCCGGACGGCATCGAGGGCTGGCAGAAGGCGGGCTTCAGCACCGCGGTGGCGCAGCCCGAACTGCTACCGGGTCAGCGCGAGTCGCACGACACCGTACAGGTCGCCCACGAGTAGGATGACGACTACCAAGAAGGAAAGACCCGCACCGATTTCGCGCGTCCGCGGGTCGCGCACGTACTGAAAGACGTACAGGAAGCGCGCGGCGATGAACACGATGCCGAGCGCCGTCGCCCACGTCTGACTGATCCACCAGCCGTAGAGCCACACCCCCGGCACGAACGCGATCAGCATTTCCAGCGAGTTCGCGTGCGCCCGAAACAGCCGCTCGAAGGTGGGATGCCCGCTGGTCGCGGGGGCACTGATGCCGAAGCGCCCGCGCGCGATCCCCACCGCCATGCCGAGCGCAATGTACTGCAGAAGTGCGATCAGCACGACCGCCGTCACCCACAACATTGGAGCGCCTCCTGGATGCTAGGCGCGCATTGTCGCGTACATTCGCATCAGCTGTCGCCGTGCCAGCTCACGCCGTCGCGGCTCACGAGCGCGCTGGATGCAGCGGGCCCCCAGGTGCCGGCGATGTATCCCTTGGGCGGCTCGTCGCTCTGATTCCAGCCCTCGCGGATCGGATCGATCCAGGCCCACGCCGCGTCGAGCTCGTCGCGACGCATGAAGAGCGTGAGATTGCCCTTGACCACATCCGTGATGAGGCGCTCGTAGGCGTCGAGGCTCTTCTCCTTGAACGCCTCGCCGAAGTGCAGACTGAGATTCACGGGCATGAGGCGCATCCTCTCGCCCGGCGTCTTGGCCAGGATCGAGAGCGTGATGCTCTCGTCCGGCTGCAACTGGATGACGAGCTGATTCGGGCGCGGCACGCGCCCGGCCTCGAAGATCGAGTGCGGCACCTCGTCGAAGGTGACGACGATCTCGGCGATCGTCTCCTGCAGGTGCTTGCCGGTGCGCAGATAGAACGGCACGCCGGCCCAGCGCCAGGTCTCGATCTCCACTTTCAGCGCGACGAACGTCTCGGTGCGGCTGTCCGGCGGCACACCGGGCTCCTCGAGATATCCGGGCACCGTCTTGCCGTTGATGGCGCCGGCGCGGTACTGGCCGCGCACCGTCTTCGTGTCGACATCGGCGCCGCGGATCGGCTTCAGCGCGTGCAGCACTTTCAGCTTCTCGTTGCGCACGGCATCCGCGTCGCCGCTGACGGGAGGCTCCATCGCAATGATCGACAGCAGCTGCAGCAGGTGACTCTGCACCATGTCGCGCAGCGCGCCGGTCTGGTCGTAGAACTCGCCGCGCCCCTCGACACCCACCTGCTCTGCCACGGTGATCTGCACGTGACAGACGCGACCTCTGCGCCACAGCGGCTCGAACAGCGTGTTGCCGAAGCGCAGCGCGATGAGGTTCTGCACCGCCTCCTTCCCGAGATAGTGATCGATGCGGTAGATCTGCTGCTCGCTGAAGATCGAGCCGACGAGGTCGTTGATCGCGGCGGCGGAGGCGCGGTCCTGTCCCAGCGGCTTCTCGAGCACGACGCGCGTCTTCGGCGTGACGAGCCGTGCCGCGGCGAGGTTCGAGCAGGCCGCGGTGAAGAGGCTCGGCGCCATCGACAGGAAGACCACGCGCACCAGGTCTTCGCGCCCGGCGACGCATTCGGCCAGGCGCCGGAAGTCGGCCTCCTTGGTCGCGTCCACCCGCAGGTACGTGACGAATCCCGAGAACAGATCCCAGCTCGCCGCGGTGAGCTCCTTCTCGGAGAGGAACTCCTTGAAGTGCTCGCGGACCTGCTCGAGGTACTTCGCGGTCGTGAGGTCCGCGCGCGCCAGCGCGAAGATGCGCGAGCCCGGCACGATCTGCCCGGCCACGATGCGCCGGAACAGGGCACGCATCAGCTTGCGCATGGCGAGATCGCCCGTCGCACCGAAGAGAATGATGTCGAAGGGGTCGAGCTTCGTCGAGCTCGAGGCGTTCTGGGGAGTGGCCATGGTCGTATGATAGGGGGTTCCCGGGGTCATCCGCAGCTCAACCGATTCGAGGATCAACGCTCATGACGAGCCTCAATGCACGCGTGAGGGATGTGACCGAGCGCATTCGCGACCGCAGCCGAGCCGCACGCGCCGCGTATCTCGCACGCGTCCACGCGCAGGCGGCAGCGGCGACGACGCGCTCGCGGCTGTCGTGCGCGAATTTGGCGCACGGCTTCGCCGCCTCGACGTCGCAGGACAAGGACGCGCTCAAGCAACTGCAGTGGCCCAACATTGCGATCGTCACGTCATACAACGACATGCTTTCGGCGCACCAGCCCTATGAGAGATACCCCGGACTCATCCGGGTGGCGGCGCGCGAAGTGGGTGCAACCGCCCAGGTCGCCGGTGGCGTTCCGGCCATGTGCGACGGCGTGACGCAGGGACAGACGGGTATGGAGCTGTCTCTCTTCAGCCGCGATGTCATCGCGATGTCCACCGCCGTGGCGTTGTCGCATGCCATGTTCGACGCCGCCTTGTGTCTCGGCGTGTGCGACAAGATCGTTCCCGGCCTGCTCATCGGCGCACTCTCGTTCGGCCACTTGCCGACCGTCTTCGTGCCGGGTGGACCGATGCCGTCGGGCGTCGCGAACAAGGAGCGCGCACGCATCCGCAAGCTGTACGCGGAGGGCAAGGCAACGCGCGCGGAGCTGCTCGAATGCGAGGCAGGGAGCTACCACACTGCCGGCACCTGCACCTTCTACGGCACGGCGAACAGCAATCAGATGCTGATGGAAGTCATGGGCCTGCACCTGCCCGGTGCCGCTTTCGTGCCGCCGAACACGCCGCTTCGCGACGCGCTCACCGCCGCGGCGACGCATCGCGCGGCACGGATCACGGCGCTCGGCAGCGAGTATCTGCCGCTTGCGCACATCGTCGATGAGCGGGCCATCGTGAATGCGATCGTCGGGTTGCTCGCGACGGGAGGCTCGACGAATCACACGCTGCACCTCGTGGCGATCGCAAACGCGGCGGGCATTCGCATCGATTGGAACGACTTCAGCGAGCTGTCCGACGTCGTGCCGCTCCTCACGCGCATCTACCCGAACGGCAGCGCGGACGTGAACCAGTTTCACGCGGCCGGCGGCATGGCATTTCTCGTGCGCGAGCTGCTGGACGCCGGCCTCCTGAACGCGGATGTGCTGACGATCAACGGACAAGGTTTGGCTGCGTATGCGCGCGAGCCCTACTTGTCGGCGAATGGTCTCGCCTGGCGCGACGCGCCCGCCGCGAGCGGCGACACGTCGATTCTGCGGCCGGTGAGCGATCCCTTCAGCGCGGATGGCGGGCTCAAGCTCGTGAGCGGCAATCTCGGACGCGCGGTGATCAAGGTCTCTGCGGTCAAGCCGGAGCATCGCGCGGTGCAAGCGCCCGCGCGCGTGTTCGACGATCAGAACCAAGTCGTGGCGGCGTTCAAAGCGGGCGAGCTCGCGCGCGATGTCGTCGTGGTGGTGCGTTTCCAGGGGCCGCGGGCCAACGGGATGCCCGAGCTGCATCAGCTCACGCCTTGCCTCGCGTCGTTGCAGGACAAGGGCTTCAAAGTCGCGCTGATCACGGACGGCAGAATGTCCGGCGCATCCGGCGTCGTGCCCGCCGCCATTCACATCACACCGGAATGCGTGGCGGGCGGCCCGCTCGGCAAGGTGCGAGACGGGGATGTCATTCGTCTCGACAGCAACGCGGGCGTGCTCGAGGCGCGGGTTCCCGCAGAGACCTGGGACCGGCGCGAATGCGCCACGGCCGATCTCGCGCGCAACGAGGCAGGCACGGGACGCGAGCTGTTCAGGCTGTTTCGAACGAACGCCGCGGGCGCCGAGCAGGGAGGCGGAGTCCTGCTGTAGGCTTCGCCTCATGGCCGCGCTCGAAACGCTCGACGGTGTGCTCGTCTCCGGCGCCGGGCCCGTCGGGCTCGTCACGGCGATGAAGCTCGCACGCGCCGGCATCCCGGTGGTCGTGGTCGATTCCGAGCCCACGATTCGCGACGAGCCGCGCGCGGCCGTCTATCACTCGCCCATAGTCGAGCGCTTCGCTGGCCTCGGGCTGCTCGACGACCTGAAGAAGGTCGGCGTGCTGAAGCGTGCCTATCACTACTGGAACATCGAGCACGAGCTGCTGGGGCACTTCACGTTCGATGTTCTGCATCCGGATGACACGGCATACCCGTTCAACCTGCATCTCGGCCAGCCGACGCTGGCAGCAGTGATCCTGGAGCACCTGCTGCGTGTGCCGGGTGCCGAGGTGCGCTGGAACACGCGCACCGTCGGCGTGCAGCAGCACGATGACGGCGCGACGGTCACCGTCGAGTCCCGCGAAGGCCGGCACGAGATCCGGGCGCGCTGGGTCGTGGGCGCGGACGGTGCACACAGCGGTGTGCGGCGTGCGCTGAGCCTCAAGCTCGAAGGCGTGACGTATCCCGAGTGGTTCGTCGCCACCAACGTGCGCTTCGATTTCGAGGCGCACGGCTACGGGCAATCGAACATCGTGCTCGATCCGGAGCACTGGGCGATCATTCCGATCATCGATCAGACCGGGCTGTGGCGCTGCACGTATCGCGAGGAAGGGCATTTCACGGACGAGCAGGTGCGGCAGCTCGTGCCCGACCGCTACGCGCTGTTCGCACCCGGCCTGGCCGACTGCACGCCCGTCGCGGTGAATCCGTATCGCGTTCACGATCGCTGCGTCGAGACATTCCGCCTCGGGCGCGTGCTGCTCGCGGGGGATGCCGCGCATCTGATCAATCCGATCGGCGGACTCGGCTTGACGGGCGGCTTGCTCGATGCGCTGTCGCTCGCGGATGCGCTGATCGCGGTGATCCGCGGTGAGCGGCGCGAGGACGTGCTGGATGCGTGGGCGCAGGAGCGCCGACGCGTGTTCCTCGAGGTGACGGCGCCCACCGCCAAGGAGAACAGAAGGCGCGTGTCGGAGCGCGATCCCGAGAAGCGACGCGCGGATGTCGAGCGGTTGCGGCGGCTGTCTCGAGATCCCGAGTTTGCGCGCGAGGTGCTGCTGGGCGTCACGCAGCTCGTCGGGCGCGACGTTCTGCGCCAGTAGCGCGGTGACGCGCTCCCGTCGAGGCCTGCGTCGCGCGCCCCGCGCCGCCGCCGACCGCGCGCGTTAGCACGCTGGAGCGAGCGGCAGTTCAGCGCGCCGGCCTCAATCAATACGGCTTCGTCGAATCGGCCGGCTTGCCGTCTTCGGCCTTCGCGTCCTCGATCTGCGCCCCGAACATCATGAGCTTCTTCCCGCTCGGCAGGGTCACGTTCAGAAACGTGCCGCCGTGCTCGCCGTTGCGCAGCGGATGAATCTCCACGGTCACCTTGTCGCCCGGCCGCAGCGTGTGCTTGCTCCAGCCGCGCCGCCCGAGAAAGTTCGGGCTCATGCCCTCGATGCCCCACTGCTCGAGCTCACCCCTGTCGTTCGGCACCATGAGCCACAGCCACGTGTGCGGGTTCGTCCACTCGAACTCCTTCACCGTACCGCTGAGGGTCTTCGTCGTCTTCATGTCGAACATGGAGAACGAGTGGTGCGCGAACACGGTGGCGCACACGCCTGCGAGCAGCGCGCCCAGCGCCCCGCGCAACCCCTTCGAGACCGACTTCCTCATGACTGCGCTCTCACTTGTTCAGGATGATCCCGGCCTTGCCTTCGTCGTTCACGAAATTGCGGTTGTTCTGCTCGCACACGTACTCGGCAATTTCCCAGTCGCGATGGCGCGCGAGCGTCTTCACCGTCGACCAGGGCTTCGTGAGCGCCACCGGATCGTAGACGGTCGTGCGAATCTCCATCCGATCCGGCGCGGTGATGCGGAACCGCTCTTCGATGCGCATCTTGTCGCTGTGCTGCAGCCCGCCCTGTCCGAGCGGAGTCTCCGGCACGAATCCCACGGTGTCGACGACGAGCGTGTCGCCTTCCCAGTGCCCGATCGAGTGGCCGTTGAAGGTGAGGTCCGGGTCCTCGGGATGCTTGCGCCCGTCCGTGAAGATGCGCCGCATCTGACTGTACGCCTCGATCACGATCGTGATCTTCCCGGGCGTGAACAGAAACTCCATCGGATACGGCTGGTTCATGATCTGCGGCATGCCGGGCGGCAGGCAGTTCGCGGTCGTGTTGTCCTGATGACCGCCCTTCGCCTGCTCGTTCTGATACGCCTTCAGTTTCGCCGCGTACTCGGGCGTCAATGCCGGCGCCTCCGGCGGCGGACCGCCGCGCGCAAACACGAGCTCCCACACTCCGGAGAAATCCGGCAGCTTGCCGATGGCGGCCCACGCTTGCGCGTCCGGCGGTGGCGTGCCGCCTGCAGAACCAATCGTCGACGCGGCGGCGAGCGCCGCGCCGAGCAGCGCCCGAACGAATACATTCTTCGATTTCAAATGCGCCCCCTCCCTGCGCGCGCATACTGAATCCGCGATGGCGCGCGACGCGAGTCGCGCGCAAGCCGCTGACCGTGCAGCGGCCCCTCGTCTCAGCTACGCCAACGGCCGTTCCATATCGACGGCCGCCGCGAGCAGCTCCGGCTGTCCCTTCAGCCGATGTTTGGCGACGCGGTGTGATGGCGTGTGCGGCAGCGACTCGGCGAACGAGACGTAACGCGGCACCTTCATCGGCGCGAGATGGCTGCGACACCACGACACGATATCCGCCGCTTGCAGCGCCGGCGCGTCGGGCTTGCGCACGACGACGACCATGATCTCCTCCTCGCCGAGCTCCGAGGGCACGCCGATCGCCGCCGCTTCGAGCACCTGCGGATGGCTCGACACCACGCGATCGAGCTCCGCGCCCGAGATGTTCTCGCCGCGCCGACGGATGATGTCCTTCTTGCGTGCGACGAAGAAGAAGTAGTCGTCCGCGTCGCGCTTCACGAGATCGCCCGTGAGGAACCAGCCGTTGCGAAAAGCCGCGGCCGTCTGTTCCGGATCGTTCAGATACTCCTTGAACACGATGGGCGTGCGCACGAGGAGCTCGCCCACCTCGCCCACAGGCAATTCCTGCCCGTTGTCGTCCTCGACGCGCAGCGCCGAGAAATTGCCGGGGAAGCGCGGATGCACCGCCGGCACGCCGATGCTCGCGAGCTTGTGCGGCCCGTAGAAGGGATTGCACGAGGCGCCGGGAATCTCGGTCATCCCGTAGCCTTCGATGACGTGCGGCACGTGAAATTCTTCGGTGAACACGCGCAGCATCTCCGCCGTGATCGGCGCGCCGTACATCTTGCGAATGCGGTGCGTCGGGTCGAACTCCGAGCGCGGACGCTTCATCAGGATCGAGCCGACGGCGGCGAGGAAGTTGAACTCGGTGGCGCGCGTCTCCGCGGCGAAGCGCCAGAACTGCGACGCGCTGAAGCGGCGCGCCGTGATCAGCGTCGCGCCCGCCGCGAGCGTGCCGCCGAGCGAATAGAACAGCGCATTGATGTGGAAGAACGGCAGCAGCGCCAGCAACCGATCCTCGGGCTGCAGATGCATGCGCGCGACGAACGACTCACCCGCGAGCACATAGTTGCGCTGAGTGTGAACGACGCCCTTCGGAAAGCCGGTCGTGCCCGATGTGTAGATCACGACGAGCGGATCGTCCGGCCCGATCTCGGCGAGCTCGACCCGTTCGGTGCTCGGCACCAGCCGCGCGATCGAGGCGCCTAGCGTTTCAGCATCGGGCGCGCCGAGCCCGAGCTCGTTGAGATCGATCACGCGGATCGACCCATTGTCGAGCGCATCGCAGATCGAGCGGATGCGCTCGACCTCGTCCGGCTGGCACACGACGACGCTCGCCCGCGAGTGGCCGAGCAGGTACTGCAAGTCGGCATCGGTGGCGGCGGGATTCAGCGGCACGAACAGCGCGCCGAGCTTCGCCGCCGCGAGAAAGATGATCACGCTGAGATCGGTGTTCACCGACACGAGCGCGATGCGGTCGCCCTTGTTCACGTCGCGCTGGGCCGCGGCCTGTGCGAGCTGCGTGCTCACTTCGTCCAGCGCGCCATACGTCCAGACGCGCCCCTCGAACTCGAGCACGGTTTTGTCGGGCGCCACCGCGACGCGCGAAGCGAGCAGCGTGGGAAGCGTGTCGGCGTGCGGCGGATACGCCGCGAGCACCTCAGCGGGCTGCAGTTCCGGCATGTGCGACCGGTCGCAAGCGGAAGTCGTATTCCACGGTGTAGAACGGTGTCGGCACGTGCTCGCCCGTCGGTGCGGTGCCGGGCTCGTGCCGGTTGAACTTCGCCACGAGCGACTCCTTCATGCCGAACACCGCATCGGAGTCGAGATAGTCGCTGTCCGCAACGAAGAGGTGGGTCGTCACGGCGGCGTGGCCAGGCGCGGAGACGATCATGTGGATGTGGCCCGGGCGGAAGGGGTGGCGACCCATCTTACGCAACATTCGCCCGACCGGCCCGTCCGTCGGCACGGGGTAGAACGTGGGCTTGATCGAGCGGAACCAGTACCGGCCCTCCTCGTCCGTACGGATCTTGCCGCGCGCCTTCATGCCGACATCGCCCGGCATCTGCATGTCGTACGTGCCTTCACCGTCGCCGGACCACACATCGAGCAGCGCGCCCGCGAGCGGCCGCCCGTCCGCGCTCAAGACCCGGCCCGAGTAGAAGGTCGGCTCGCCCTTCACGCCCACCGCGAGATTCGCGCCGCGCGGCAGCTCCGGCGCGCCCTCCCAGTAGAACGGGCCAAGCACCGTCGACTCGGCCGTGCCGTTTTCGGCGCGATGGTTGAGCGTGATCACGAGCACCGAGACCCCGAGCGTGTCCGAGAGCAGGATGAATTCCTGCCGCTGCGGCGTGCACGTCTGCCCGACGTCCGTGAGGAACCGGATGGCCTGCATCCATTCCTCCTCCGTGAGCTCGACTTCGCGCACGAAGTCGTGCAGGTGAGTGACGAGCGAAGTCATCACGCGCTTGAAGCGCGGATCGTCGCACTCGTCCATGCGCGCGATGACCGCGCGCGTGATGCTCTTCTCGTCGAACTCACGCATGGTTCCCCCTCGACCGCGCCCGCTCAACCGACCGTCAGACCTCCGTCGGCGAGCAGCACGTGTCCGGTAATGTACGAAGCCGCGTCCGAGCACAGCCACAGGATCGCTCGCGCGATCTCCTCCGGCTCCGAGATGCGGCCCATCGGCACGCTCTCCGCGATGACCGACAGATCGATCTTGCCCGCGACCATCCGGTGCAGGAGCCCCGTGTTCACGGGCCCCGGCGCCACCGCATTCACGCGGATGTTCGAGCGGGCCACTTCGAGCGCCGTCGCTTTCGTGAGCCCGACCACCGCGTGCTTGCTCGCCGTATAGAGTGCGATGTTCGCGATCGGCTGAACACCGGCACTCGATGCGGTGTTCACAATTGCGCCGCCGCCGTGCGCCAGCATGTGCGGCAGCTGGTACTTGAGCCCGTGCCACACGCCCTTCAGGTTCACGGCGAGCAGGCGATCGAAATCGTCCGCGGTTTGATCCTGTACCGGGCCGAAGGCACCCTCGGTCCCTGCGTTGTTGACCGCCGCGTGAATGCGCCCGAAGCGCGCAGCCGCGCGCGCGACGACGTCCGCAACTTCCGCTTCGCGCGCGACATCGGCCTCCACGAACTCGGCGGCGACGCTGCCCAACGCGTTGATTTCGTCGGCCAGCGAGCGGCCGCGTTCGGCGCCGAGCCCGGCCGCGAACACGTTCGCGCCGGCCGCGGCGAACGCGAGCGCAGTCGCGCGCCCAATGCCCTCGGTCGCGCCGATCACGAGCGCGGTTTTGCCGGAAAAATCGAGGTGCGCCATGGCGGAGCCCAAGTCTCAGCGTCCGCCCGCGGAGACGGGCACGAGCAGCTGCGCTTTGTTGTGCACGAGCAGATCGTGCACGGATTGCGGCGGATGGCCCAGCAGAATCTCGAGCGCATCGCTCTTGATGTTGATCGCGCTCATGCGCGTCGCGATCCCGAAGCTCGCGGCCGCCTTTGCGGCTTCGGGCGACATGCCGGATTTCACGAGCATCTCGATGTACGTGGCGTCGTTCATGTCGACGACGCGCACCGGCTTGCCAGTCACCTGCGTCAGCATCGCCGCGAAGTCGTGCTCGCTGATGAGATCGGGGCCTGTGATCTCGTACGTCTGGCCCTCGTGTCCGGGCGTGGTCAGCACCACGGCCGCGGCGGTCGCGCAGTCGCGGCGCGAAACCGGCGCCCACACGCCGCGTCCCGAGTTCGATAGGAGGATTCCCGAGGCCACCGCGCGCCGGCCCTTCTCGATCAAGCCCTCGGCGTAGAGTTGATTGCGCAGGATCGTGTACGGGATGCCGCTCTTGCGGAGCGCCTCCTCGGTGAGGCGATGATCGCGAGTCACCGCAGCCGGATTTTCCGGAACCGCGTTCACCCACGACGTGTAGACGATGTGCCGAATGCCCGCGCGGCGCGCGGCATCGATGGCCGCTGCGTGCTGGGCCACGCGATCCCCGCCGTTCGTGCTGATGAGCAGCATCTGCTTGCCGCCCGCAAAGGCGGCCGGCAAGCCGTCCGGCTTGGTGAAATCGCCATGGCGGATCTGCGCGCCGCGCTCGGCGAGGAACGACAGCTTCTCGGGCGTGCGCGTGACGAGAATCAGCCGGTCCGGCGAGACATTGCGCGCGAGCAGCGCGTCGATGGTTTCGCCGGCGAGCCCGCCGGAGGCCCCGGTGATGACGATGGCGTCGGCAGGCGCGTCCTTCTTGCCGCCATCGCTCGAATCCGCGGCCACAGCGGCAAAGGGCGCACACAGCGCCAGGAGCAGCACTGGAATGAAGCGGCGCCGGAACATATTCGCGAGCGACTCCCCTTCGATGGGCGCGGCTAAGATGCCCCGGCCTCCGCCGGAGCGCAATGGAACCTCGGCCGCTGGCCGTTTCAGGGACTTACGGCTGCAGGACCGGCGTCACGCGCGCGATCTGGCGCTTCATGATGTCCGCGAACACCGGCTTCAGTTTCGCGATCTCGGTGTCCGGCACCGTCTTCAAGTCGGTCGGCGGCGTGAAGTCCGCCCACTCGTAGATGTAGCTGCCGCCCCACTCGCGATGCTCGAGCCGCACCCCGTCCGTCGTCTTCTGGATGACGAGCATTTGCGTCAGGTTGAAGACAACCGGCTTGGCGATGCCGGCCGGCTCGTCGCTGGTCGAGAAGCCCCAGCCCTGGATGTACTCCGGCAGCTTCTTCAGCCGATTGCCCTCGACCGACTCCGGGTCGGAGTTCGGCCCGGGTGCGATCACGATGAGCGCCGAGAGGTTCTCCTCCATGATCACGCGCTGCAGCTCTTCGAGGCAGCCGCGCGCCAGCTTGGTCCCCGTCGGATTGGACATGAGCCACGACTGCTTCTGCCGCCGCAGCAGCTCGCTCGCCTGCAGCGACACGGGCTCGAGGCCGATGTTCGTCAGCGACCAGATGAGCGGCTCGTCGATGACGTCGGCCACCGACCAGCTCGCGCGATAGGTGCGCAGGAAGCTCTTCACCTGCGATGCGCCGACGTGAAAGTGAGTCACATCCGGCGTCATCATGTCGATGATGCCAATGCGCCCGCCCTTGGGAATCGCCAGCGGCAACTCCGCTGCGCTCACTGTCCCGACCCCCACAATGGCTGCGAGCAACGCCCATCCCGCAACCCAGATCGCCCTGATCCTCGACACGCTCCACCTCCCACCGGCATGGCCGGGTGTGCGCGCCGCTTCCAGCAGCGCTCGTGTGCATGACGCCCCCCTGAGCGTTCACGACCGATTTTTGCGGCGGGAACTTTTACATGCGCGGCCAACGCAGGCAACAGGGATGGCCGGCGCTCGGGCAGTCCCCGCGCGTGACGTTGCGGCAGCGGCGCAACGCGCTCAGTCTCGGCTCACAGGACGTCTCAGGAGGCAAGCCGCGATGAGCGATCAACCCACCCGCATCCCTGCGCGCGATGGCAGCGCCTACGGCCGTCCCCCGCAGCATTCGAACAAGCTGCTCACGGAGGTCGGGCCCGGAACACCGTGCGGCGAGCTGATGCGCCGCTACTGGCATCCGATTGCGCGCTCGGCGGACGTGCGCGATCTGCCGCGCAAGGTGAAGATCCTGGGCGAAGAGCTGATCCTCTTTCGCGACGCGAAGGGCCGTGCGGGCCTGCTCTATCCGCGCTGCATGCATCGGGGCACTTCGCTCTTCTACGGCCGCATCGAGCCCGAAGGCATCCGCTGCTGCTATCACGGCTGGTTGTTCGATGTGCAGGGGAAGTGCCTCGAGCAGCCCTGCGAGCCGGACGGCGGGCGCCACCGTGATGCCGCGCGTCAGCCGTGGTATCCGGTGGAGGAGCGCTACGGCCTCGTGTTCGCGTATCTCGGCCCGCCCGAGAAGAAGCCGGTGCTGCCTCGTTACGACAATCTCGAGAATCTCGCGCCCGACGAGGAATTCTGGACGTCCGTCGGCGGGTTCGGCGCGACCGGCGATGCGTCGTTGGACGTGGTGCCGTACAGCTGGCTGCAGATGAACGACAACATCATGGATCCATTCCATGTGCTCGTGCTGCACACGACGTTCAGCGGCGTGCAGTTCCATCAGCAATTCGCGGTGATGCCGAAGTGCGACTTCTACTACGCCGACCACGGCGTGTGTTACTCGGCCGTACGCCAGCTCGACGACGGACGCGAGGTCGATCGCATCTCCTCGTGGCTCATGCCCAACATCATGAGCGTGCCCGACATCCGCTTCAAAGAAGGCCAGTCGTCGGGCGTGTCATGGGTCGTGCCGGTCGACGACTCGCATTACGTGCAGGCGATGGTCATGAAGATGCCGCGCGGCGCCCCGGGGTTCGCGCTGCGCATCAACGGCAAGACATGGGGGGAGATGACGCCCGAAGAGCACCAGCGCTTCCCGGGCGACTACGAGGCGCAGGCGGGCCAGGGGCCGATCTCGCTGCACTCGGAAGAGCATCTCGTGACGAGCGATCGCGGCATCATGCTGCAGCGGAAGATGCTGGAGAAGCAGATCGAGATCGTGGCGCGCGGCGGTGATCCCGCCGGCGTCACGTTCGATCCGGAGAAGGCGCTCGTGAAAATCCGCTCGGGGAATTTCTATCGCGCGGCGCGCGCCGCCGGCTGAGCTACTTGGTGGGCTCGCCCGTCGCGACGAACGTCTGCGACGAGGACGAGATGATGGCGGCCCCGTCGTGCACGCCCTGCACGTTCATCGGCGCGCTCTGCAGGTATCGCAGCGAATTCGCGCGCATCTCGGACTGCCAGGCCTGGTAGTCGCGATAGCGCTCGTACTGATCCTTGCTGAGCACGCTCTTCGCGCGGTCGAGGAACGCCTTGTCGAAGTCTTCTTCCCACTTCATCGACGCCTTGATCAGCTCCTCCCGCGGCAGGCCGTCCTGCGGGGTCGGGCGAGGATTGAGCATGCTCTGCTCGATCGCGATGTCGGTGAGCTGACGCCGCTGATCGTCCGTGAGCGGCACGTCCATCTGCCGCATCTGCTCGGCCACCATGCTCACGCGACCGCGCTCGGGCAGCGTCTTCTGGTATTCCTGCCATTGCGGCAGCTTGTCCTGCCCGATGACCGCCGCCACGTCGGCCTCGAACTGCTTCTTCAGATCGGACGCCGGCCTGGGCAGCTGACTCATGAAGCGCGGCTGCTGGTTCGCGAGCACATCGATCAGCTTGTCGGCCTGCTCTTGCGACAGGCCCAGCGCGCCGGCGACATCCCCGTATTGCCGCCGCACCATGGCCCTTCTCTGCCAGTTCCAGAAGCGCTGCGCGGCGGGCGACTGCTGCGTCGGGGACCACGACCGGAAGTTGATCGGGGCACCGCCGTTTGCGGCTTCCGACCGCGCGGTCAACGCGTACTGAACGGGTCCAGGCGGCCGGGCGGCCGCGGCAGCGCCGTCCGCTGCGCGAGTCGCCCAGGTCTGAGAGGTATTGGCCTGCGGCGGCTGCTGGGCTTCCATCAGCTGCTGCTGGAGAACGCCCTGCGCTCTTTCGAGCTCGCGGATTCGCGCCTCGCTCTTCTGGCTGGCGACAAGCGCGGCGTCGGCGCGCTCGCGCTCCGCGCTCGCACGCTGGGCGAACTGCACCGTCGTGACGGCCAACGCGGAGGTGGCAACGAGAAGCAGAGGAATGAGTGCTTTCATATTCTGGCTTCCTTGCAAGCACGCATACACTAGCACTTTATGGTGCCATCATCCGCTCCATGACACGCAAGACCTCGAGGGACGAAACGCTGCGGACGTTTCGCACGCTCGCCTCGTTCCGGCTGCACATGCTGGCCCGTCTGTCCGAGCGCTTCTACGAGGAGTTCTACCAGCGCGAATTCGGGCTCTCGCTGGTCGAGTGCCGGCTGATCGGCATCACCGGCGGCTACGGGCAAGTCACCTTCAAGCGCGTGTGTCAGGAGGCGAGCCTCGACAAGAGCCACGCGAGCCGGCTGCTCGATCGGCTCATCCGCCGCCGCCTGCTGCAAAAGGTATGCAACCCTTCCGATCAGCGCTCGGTGATGCTGACGCTGACCGGCGCCGGGCGCGATACGCACCGCGCGCTGCACGCAGCGGCGACGCGTCTCGCCGACGAGTGGCTCTCGGTGCTGAGCGTCGACGCGCGGCGCGAATTTCAAGAATCGATGGTGAAGCTCACCGAGCAGATTCGCGCGATGAGCGAGGCGGAGAGCCGCCGCAAGCGTGGCGCGCGTCGCCGACCCGTCAAGGCCGTGCGCATCAAAGCGGCGTCAGGATCGGAACCGCCCCTGCCCGAGGTAGTCGTAGATCGCAAGATGGCCCGTCAGCTCTACGATCTGCTCGGTACGGCGCTCGGCAACGGCACAGGGGCGCCGAACCGCCGCGGTTAACATTTCCTTACAAGGCCCGGCGTTGCCGCGCTCGCCCCGCCCGCCGGCTTGTCTTTAAATGGGCAACCATGCAAGACCGACCTCACATCCTCGTGGTCGACGATGACCGCGAGATCCGCCGCCTCCTCGGCGAATATCTCGACAAGAACGGCTACCGCTCGACCGCCGTGCCCGACGGCAAGGGCATGCGGCGCGCGCTCGAGACCTCCGCGCCGAACCTGATCGTGCTCGACCTGATGCTGCCCGGCGAAGGCGGGCTCGCGTTGTGCCGCGAAGTGCGCGCGCGCTCGCAGGTGCCGATCGTCATGCTCACCGCGCTCGGCGACGAGCCGGATCGCATTCTCGGCTTCGAGTGCGGCGCCGACGACTATGTCGTGAAGCCCTTCAATCCGCGCGAGCTGCTGGTGCGCATTCGCGCGGTGCTCCGCCGCGCGGCGCACGCCCCGCGCGATCCGGATGCGAGCGAGGTCAAGGCGTACAAGTTTGCCGGCTTCCGTCTGGACACCACGACGCGCACACTCATGCGGCCCGACGGCACCGAGGCCGCGCTGAACGGCGCGGAATATCGCTTGTTGTCGATTCTCCTGAGCCATCCGAGCCGCGTGCTCTCGCGGGTGCAGATCATGGAGCTGGCGCGCGGCCGCGATCTGGATCCCTTCGATCGCAGCATCGACGTGCGCATCAGCCGGCTGCGCCAGCGGCTCGGGGACGATGCGCGCGCGGCGTCCATCATCAAGACCGTTTACGGCGAAGGCTACGTCATGGGTGTCGCGGTCGAGACGGAGTAGCGCCGTGCCCACTTCATGACGCTCGTTCCGCAGTCTTTGTTCGGACGGCTGTTCGCCGCGCTGGTCGGCGTCATCGTCATCACGCTGCTCCTCATCGTGCTGCTCATCGTCCGTGAGCGGCGCGATCTCGCCTTTCTCGGCACCGGTGCGTGGAACACCACGAAAGCCATCGCCGAAACCAGCGAGACGCTCGCGAATCTCTCGGGCAGCGAGCGCACGGCCGCGATCGAGAATCTGCGCCAGCATCCGCTGGTGCTCGAAGATCTGCGCAGCCGCCGGCCGGTACTGCGGCCCGAAGAGCTGCGGGCCATGCAGAGCTCGTTCGCCGCGCAGCTCCGGCGTCAGCTCGGGCCCGGCTATCGCGTCGTCGTCGAGCGCGCATCGCGGTCGCGCACCCCGGAGGTCATTCACGTCGAAGGCGCGCGTCGTGTGCAGGCGCGCGCTGCGGTCCAGGCCGCGCGCGAAGCCGACGCGCTGGCGGCCGCCGTGGGAGATGCTGCGCGCCCGGGAGATGCCGGCGCTCCGGGAGATGCCGCGCCCGGGGATGCCGGCACCGCAGATGCCGGCCCCGGAGATGCCCCCGACGCCACCGATGCCGCTGACTCGCCCGCTCGTGCCCCGAGCGACCGCGAGGTTCGCGCGAATCGCGCCGACCGCGCGGGGCGCCCTCGACCCGGCCGCAACCTGTTCCTCGCGTTCATGTACGACGTGACGGTCACGCTTCCGGATGGCCAGAACGTCATGTTCCGCGCCGTCGCGCCGCTACCCGCGCCGCCGCTCCCGAGCGCCATCTTCGTCGAGCTGGCGGTGCTCACCGTGATGCTCGGCATTGCGCTGTTCTTCATGGCGCTCACGATCACACGCCCGCTGCGTGAGCTCGCCACCGCGGCCGATGCGGTGGGACGCGGTGCGTACAACCCGCCGCTCGCCGAGAAAGGTGCGCGCGAGCTGCGCCAGGCGACGCGTGCATTCAACATCATGCAAGAGCGGCTGCGGCGCTATCTGGAGAGCCGCACGCGCGTGCTCGCCGCGATGTCGCACGACCTGCGCACGACACTGACGCGATTGCGCCTGCGCGCCGAGTCCATCGACAACGACGAGCTGCGCGTGCGCTTCAGCGCGGACCTCGACGAGATGGCGCAAATGGTCCAGGGCGCGCTCGGCCTCTTCAAGGATCTGAACGATCAGGAGCCTCCCGAAAGCATCGACCTCGACGCGCTGCTCGCGAATCTCCAAGCGGACTTCAAGGAGATGGACGCGGACATCACGATCCAGGGCCACACCGACGGTCCGATCTCCGCGAAGCCGCTGGCCTTGAAGCGCTGCCTCATGAACCTGCTGCACAACGCGATCAAGTACGGGACGCGCGCCACCGTGCTCGTGAGCGATGGCGAGAACGTCGTCATTCGCATCCGCGACGAAGGCCCGGGCATTCCCGAGGAGGCGCTCGATCAGGTCTTCGAGCCCTTCTTCCGCATCGATGCCTCGCGCAATCGCGATACGGGCGGCGCCGGTCTCGGCCTCAGCATCGCGCGCGACATTGCGCAGGCCCACGGTGGCTCGATCACGCTGCGCAATCTGCCGACGGGTGGGCTCGAAGCGGTGCTGACTCTCCCGCGCGCAGCGACCGCCGCCACTCCGGCGGAGTCGCGCTCCGGCGCTGCTGCGCCCGCTGCGCCGTCCTCATCTATCGGCTCCGCGGTTCCCATCGAACGGTGATGCAGCGCTCGCACTGCGGACACGAGGTGAACGAGTGTCCGCAAGCGCGGCCCAGGCAATACTGAGTTACAAGATCGCGCGCTGCGCCTGGAACTGTGGCACATCACATGCTTCTCAGCACGGATGCGAAAGATTCAGGCTCCGCTGTTCATCCTGAGCCACATGCGCAGCTACTCGTCGCTGCTGGCGCACGTGCTCGGGTCACATCCCGACGTCGACGGTTACTGCGAGACTCACCTACGTTATTACTTCCGGTTCGACGTCCTGCGCCTGCATTGGCGCGTGCGCAAGCTGACGGGCGAGCCGCTGCGCGGCCGCTATGTGCTGGACAAGATCCTGCACAACTACGCGATCTCCCCCGGCATCCTCGAGGACCCGCGCACGCGCGCGGTGCTGCTCCTGCGTGAGCCGGTCGATGTGGTGCAGAGCATTTTGCACATGGGCCAGCACCTCGATCCGCTCGAGCGCAACACCAATCTCGAGCACGTCGGCGGCTACTACTTGGCGCGTTTGCAGGCACTCGGCGGTTTGGCGCGCCAGCTCGGCCGGCGCGCGGCATTCCTCGAATCCAAAGCGCTGCTCGAGCGCACGGACGATGCGCTGGAATTCCTGCGGCACCATCTCGAGCTGAACGGGCCGCTGCAACGGCAATACCGCAGCTTCGCGAAAACGGGCAAGCCGGGTTTCGGCGATCCCTCGCCGGCGATCCGCAGCGGAGAGATCGGCGGTTATCGCGCGAAACGAGCGCCGTTTGCGCTTCCTCAGGAGCTCGTCGAGAAGCTCACGGCCGCTTACCTCGCGTGCCGCGAGGCGTGTCTCGCCCATTGCGTCTCGATGAGCGAGAGCACGGGGTATGCGGCATACGGGCTCAGCGAAAGAGCACCACAGCCTTCTGTAGCGTGACCCACACGCCCCACGCGATCGGAATCCAGACGGCGGCCCAGGCCAGAACGACCGTAACCGGGTTGACCGCGACGGCCGTGCTCGTCGCCTGAACCGCCGCGGCCGGCGTACCGGTCTTGACCGCGGCGAGCGCCTCGACCTCCTCCGCCTTCATGCGATGCCGCGGATCGACCGGCCGGATCAGCAAATTGCAGATGAACCCCACGGCGAGCAGGCCGGCGAGGATGTACATGGTGATGTTGTAAGCCTGCGCACGCGCGACACCGTGATCGAGCTGAAATTCGCGGATGTAGTTGACGATGACCGGTCCGAGGATCCCGGCCGTCGACCACGCGGTCAGCAAGCGGCCGTGGATTGCGCCGACCATCTGCGTGCCGAACAGGTCCGCAAGGTATGCGGGCACCGTCGAGAAGCCGCCGCCATACATCGAGACGATGATGCAGGTGAATGCGGCAAACAGCGCCAGGCTGCCGACGCTCGCCGTCCACGGAATCGAGGCGTAGAGCACGAACCCGAGGACGAAGAACACCATGTACGTCGCCTTGCGGCCGATCCGATCCGACAGCGACGCCCAGAAGAAGCGCCCCGCGATGTTGAACAGCGAGAGCAGCCCCGTGAACGCCGCGGCGATCGCCGCGATGGCCGCGAGCTGATCCTGCGAGAGCTGCGTGAACGACGCGTTGATCCCGAGGAGCCTGCCACCGAACACTTCCTGCAGCAGCGGCGAGGCCATTCCGAGGATGCCGATGCCCGCCGTGACATTCAGACAGAGCACGGCCCATAGCAGCCAGAACTGCGGCGTGCGCCACGCGACATCGAGATGCACGTGATGTTGCGTGATGAGACCGTGCTTCGCCGTCTCGGGCACCGGCGTCCAGCCCGCGGGCTTCCACCCCTCGCGCGGCACGCGATAGCCGAGCGCGCCGCTCATCATGAAGACGAAATAGATCGCCGCGAGCGTGAGGAATGTCTCCCACACACCGACCGAGGTCGGCGTCTCGTAGAACTTCATGAGCTTGTCGGCGAGCGGCGAGCCGATCATCGCGCCGCCGCCGAAGCCCATGATCGCCATGCCCGTCGCCATGCCGCGCCGATCCGGGAACCACTTGATGAGCGTCGAGACAGGCGAGATGTAGCCGAGCCCGAGACCGATGCCGCCGATGACCCCGGCGCCGAGCCACATGAGCCACACCTGATGCACGGCGACGCCGAGCGCGGCGATGACGAGCCCGCCGCACCAGCAGAACGCGGCGACGACGCCCGCCTTGCGCGGACCGGCTCGCTCGAGCCAACCGCCCCACGTCGCCGCCGAGATGCCCAGCACGACGAAGAAGAGCGTGTACGTCCACCCGAGCATCGAGATCTTCCAGTCGCAGCTGGTGGTGATCATCTGCGCGAAGAAGCTCATGTCGTTCGGGCACTCGATGGAATGCGTGATGCCGATCGCCTTCGACAGCGGCAGCCAGAACACCGAGAACCCGTACGCCATGCCGATGCAGAGATGGATCGCGAGCGCCGCGGGCGGCACGAGCCAGCGATTGAACTCCGGTCGCGCGACGATGCGCTCGCGCGAAAGGAAACCGTACGTTGGCGCAACGCTGGCTGATGACATCGGTACGAATCCCCCTTGCGGCGTCTCGCTATCATACGAACCGTCGCGTGCCCGGAGCTACCTCGTCGTGTTTCGACCGCTAGCCGTCTGTCTCGTCGTTGCGTGCTTCTGCGTCATCGCTGGGACACCGGCGACGGCGCGGCCGTCTCTGCTCGGTGCGATCAACGCCGAACGCGCGGCCGGCTGCGGCGGACGGCGCGGCGTCGACAGGCCGCTGCGCGAGAACCGCAAGCTGGACGCTGTGGCTCGGCGCATCTCACGAGGCGAAGCGCTCCGCAACGCGCTCGCGGCCGCGGGGTATCGAGCGCTGCATTCATCGTCCGTGTCGCTAGCGAATTCCGGCAGCAATCAGGACATCGCGCGTGCGGTGTCCCGCATGTCGTGCGCCGAGCTGAGTGATGTGAGAGTCCACGACATCGGCGTCGAACAGCGCGGCAACACCATCTGGCTCGTGCTCGCCGCGCCCTTCGAAGCTCCGGAATTGCAGAACGTCCGCGCGACGAGTCAGCGCGTGCTGGCGCTCGCCAACGAGGCGCGCGCGAAGCCGCGTCGCTGCGGCGGCAAGTCGTTCGCCGCCGCGCCGCCTCTCGGGCTCGCCGAGAAGCTCAGCGAAGCCGCGCGCGAGCACGCGCAGGACATGGCGAAACACAACATGCTGTCGCACAGCGGCTCGGACGGCAGCAGCCCGGCGCTGCGCGTCACCCGCGCACGCTACGCGTGGCGCATGGTCGGGGAGAACGTGGCCTCGGGGCCGACGACGGCGGAAGAAGTGATGCAGGGCTGGCTCGAGAGCCCCCACCACTGCGAGAACATCATGGACCCGCGCTACACCGAGATGGGCGTCGGCTACACCGTGGACCCGAAAAGCGAATCCGGCGTGTACTGGGCCCAGGTGTTCGCGTTGCCTCGCTGAGCGCTCGCCCCGGCCGCGCCCGCGGCCGCGGCAGTAGAGCCGCGGCCCCGAGTGCGGTACGGTTCGCCGTCGCATTCAGAGGCGCACCGTTTGAGCCACACCGTACAGACCGACCGCCTGGTCGACGATCAGAAAATCGGCTCGTTCAACATCAAGCTGCTCGTGCTGTCGTGGCTGGCGATGTTCGCCGACGGCTACGACATCTCGGCGATGGCGTTCGCGGCGCCCGAGCTCGTACGCCAATGGCACGTCCCGCCCGGCGGCTTCGGGCTCATCTTCAGCGCGCCGAACTTCGGCGTGCTGATCGGCGCGCCGCTGCTCGGCTTCGTGGGCGACCGCTACGGACGGCGCACCGCCATCATCATCGGCTCGGTCATCTTCGGCGGCTTCACGCTCGCGATGATGTGGGCGACGAACCTCGATCAGATGCTGGCGCTGCGGTTCATCACGGGGATCGGCATCGGCGGCCTGATGCCGAACACGATCGCGCTGAACTCCGAGCTCTCGCCCCGGCGCTGGCGCGGAATGCTCGTCGTGCTGATGTTCACGGGCATCACGCTCGGCAGCGGCACGCCCGGCCCGGTCGCCGCCTGGCTGGTGCCGGAATACGGCTGGAAGATCCTGTTTCTGATCGGCGGGCTCGTGCCGCTTATCGCGGCCGTGGTGCTGTGGTTCGTGCTGCCCGAGTCGGTGAAGTTCCTGGCCCGCCACCCGAGCCGCCGCGCGGAGCTGCTGCAGGTGGCGCGTCGCATGCGGCCGGATCTCTCGTTGCCCGACGACACGCAGTTCGTAACGGAGGCGCGGCCCGCGGCGACGGCTGCGAGGAGCGGCGGCGGCTTCCTTGGGCTCGGGCACATCTTCCGCGGCGGGCTCGCGTTCATCACGCCGCTGCTATGGGTGTGCTTCGCCACCACGCTGATGGCGAACTACTTCCTCAACAACTGGATGCCGCTCATTTTCGAGAGCAATGGCGTCACGCCGAAGCAGGCGGCCATTGCGAGCACGCTCTATCACGTGGGCGGCACGATCGGCGGCGTCGTCGTCAGCCTGCTCCTGAACCGGTTCGGCTACACGGCGATCACGCTGCTGTTTCTGCTCGCCGCGCCGACGATCGCAGCGATCGGTCTCGAAGGACTGTCGCCGGCGATGCTGGCCGGCGTCGCCGGCCTTGCGGGGCTCGCGGTCCTCGGCGCGCAGTTCGGCAACAACGCGTGCGCCGGCATGATCTATCCGACCGAGGCGCGCTCCCAGGGCGCGGGCTGGGCGCTGGCGATCGGCCGCGTCGGTTCGATCATCGGACCGATCGTGGGCGGCGTGCTGGTGGCCATGAAGATGCCGTTCAGCACCCTGTTCCTGTGGGCCTCGCTGCCGATGGCGCTCGGGCTGGTTGCGGCGATCCTCCTCGCGTGGCTCTGCTTCCGACGCTTCCGCGCGTTCACGCTGGACGACAAGCCGGCCGAGCCGGACGGCGCCCCGATCAGCCCCGCCCGATATACGGCATCTTCGTCGCCATGATCGTCATGAACTGCACGTTAGCATCGAGCGGCAGCGCGGCCATCTGCGCGACGGCACGCCCGACGAGCTGAACGTCGATCAGCGGCTCGGCGTTCGGGCCGTTGCGCGGCATGTTGCGCGCGAGCTCGGTGCCCGCGTTGCCGATGTCGATCTGCCCGCACGCGATATCGAATGCGCGACCGTCGAGCGAGGTTGATTTGGTGAGCCCCGTAACCGCGTGCTTGGTAGCGGTGTACGCGATCGAGTTCGGCCGCGGCGCGTGCGCGGCGATCGAGCCGTTGTTGATGATGCGTCCGCCCCGCGGCGTCTGATTCTTCATGAGCCGCACTGCTTCCTGCGTGCACAGGAACATGCCGGTGAGGTTGGTGTCGACGACCGCCTTCCACTGCTCGAACCGGATGTCCTCGATCGGCGTGCCGGGCATGCTGATGCCCGCGTTGTTGAAGAGCAGATCGAGCCTGCCGAAGAGCTCGTACGTCCTCGTGAAGAGGTTGTGTACGGATTTGGGATCGGTCACGTCCGCGACGACCGCGCGCAGCTTCGTCTCGGCGCCCGCGATGCCGCGGCCTGCCTCCTCGATGGCCTTCTGCAACGTCGTTTCGTGACGGCCCGCGAACACGATCCGCCAGCCGTCGCGCGCGAGCTCGATGGCCGCCGCCTTGCCGATGCCGCTGCCCGCGCCGGTGATGACGGCGACTTTGTTGTCCACGCTCATGATTGCTTCATCTCGCGATTCGAGGAACCCCGCGGCGGAGTGTAGTCGGCCGCGAAGGCGGACGTCAGCACGCGTGGGCCCCGCGTGTGTCGTTGCCGGCGGTTGCACACAGCCCCGCATTAGTTGAATGTTCGCCGTTCGCTATGGACGCTGAGATGAGTCGACCCGCCGCCGCGGACATCCAAGAGCAGCTCGTCGCGCTGCTGCCGAAATTGCGCAGGTTCGCGCGCACGCTCGCACACAGCCCGGACGACGCTGACGATCTCGTGCAACTCGCGCTCGAGCGCGCCCTCGCGCGCCTCGACCAGTGGCAGCCCGGCACGCGGCTCGATAGCTGGATGTACGGGATCATCAAGAACGCCTGGATCGACGAGGTGCGCGCGCGCGAGCGCCGCGACCGCGTGCACGCGCCCGAGGAGCTGGGCGAGCAAGTCGCCGATGCGGGCAGCGGAGCGCAGATCGATCGCCTCTCGCTCGAGGCGGCCATCGCGCGGCTGCCGGAGGAGCAGCGGCTCGTCGTGGCGCTCGTGCTGGTCGAGGGGCTCTCGTACAAAGAGGCGGCGGCCGTGCTCGACGTGCCGATCGGCACCGTGACCAGCCGCCTCGCTCGCGGCCGCGAAGCGCTCGAGGCGCTGCTCGGTGCCGCGGCAGGAGATGCGCCGTGATCATCACCGAAGAGCTCTTGATGGCGTATGCGGATGGCGAGCTCGCAGGCCCGGAGCACGCGGCGGACCGCACGCGGATCGAAGCCGCGCTGCGCGCCGACCCGCAGATCGCTCGTCGCATCGAGAGTCATCGCGCATTGCGCCGGGAACTGAGTGCGAGCTTCGACCGCGTGCTCGATGAACCGGTGCCGGCGCGCCTCGCCGGCGCCGTGCGCCGCGCGCTCGCGAGCTCAGGCGCTGATGCCTCGGCTGATACGGACGGCCGTGCAAGGGACGGTGCGGAGGGCGCGCGTGGCTCGATCGACGCAACGGGCGGCACCGAAGCTGCGCCTCATAGCTTCGGCGCAAGGGGCAGTGGTGGATCGTCACCTCGCAGTGCCGGTGACGGGACAAGCGCTGCGAATCCTGAGGCACAGCACACCGCGCAACCCGCCGACTCGGGCGGTGCGGGAGCGCGTGCCGGGTGGGACTGGCAGCAGTGGGGCGCAATGGGCGCGAGCCTCGTCGTGGGCATCGTCCTGGGACGCGCCGCCGTCACGTCGCGCGACCTCGGCCCCATCGCGAGTCGCGACGGCCACCTGATCGCGCAGGGCCACCTCGCGGACGCCCTCTCGAACCAGCTCGCGAGCACGCAATCCGCAACGGCTCCCGTGCAAATCGGTACGAGCTTCAAGTCGAAGGATGGCTCTTACTGCCGCACGTTCGTATTGCACGAAGCCGATCCGATGGGAGGTCTCGCCTGCCGGGCCGGCGGTGAATGGACCTTGAACACGCTGGCGCGCGTGCAAGCCTCGCCCGGTGCGAAAGGTCGCCATCGACCCGCGGCTTCCCAACTACCGGGGGCCGTGCGCGCGGCGGTCGAAGCGCAGATTGTCGGCGACCCGCTCGATTCGAGCGCCGAGGCGCAAGCGAAGGACGGCGGCTGGAAGTAGAGTGTTGCCGTCCTGCATGAGGTTCCCATGCTTCGCATCACCCTCGCTGCCTTTCACCTGATCGCGCTCGGGCTCGGCCTGGGCGCCGTGCTCCGCCGCGGCAGCACGCTGCGCGAGCCGCTGACGGTGGATTCACTGCGGCGCGCGTTTTCCGCGGACGCGCTATGGGGAATTGCGGGGGCGCTGTGGCTCGTGACCGGCGTGTGGCGCATGGCCGCCGGCATCGAGAAGCCGCGCGAGTACTACGAGATGAACTACATCTTCATCGCGAAGATGGTGCTGTTCGTCGTGATCATCGCGCTCGAGATTCCCGCCGTGCTCGCCCTGACGAAGTGGCGCAAAGCGCTGCGCGCCGGCAGCGATCCCGGCGTGTTCGTGCCGGTGGTCAAAGCGAAGCGGATTGCAGTGATCAGTCATGTACAGGCGTTGCTGGTCGTGTTGATGGTGTTTGCCGCCGTCACGATGGCTCGCGGCTACGGGTTGCGCTGAACACCGAACGCAGCTGCTACGAGACTACGAACCCGCGGGCGTCGCGGCTTTCGCCGCCAGCCGGAACGCGATGCGTCCGTGCGTCACTGGCACGTGATTCGTCAGGTGCGTCGCGCGCCACGCGTCGAAGGCCTCGAGGTTCAACCCGGCCGGCAATGTCTTCCACGAGGCTTGATGGAGGTAGCTCCACACGTACTCGCGCAGAAAACCCGCCGCCTCGACCCGGTCAATGTCGCTGAAGTAGGCGGACGCCAGCTGCGCATCGATGTGTTTGAGCGCGCGGTACATGTTCACGGCGGTGGTCCGCCCACGCACTTCCTCCTCGAACGACGCTTCGCGCTCGCCGGCAGTAGGGGCCTCGCCGCTCTCGCCCGCGACGTACGCCGCCCGTGCAAACAGATACGCGAGCCATATCGTCTTCTCCTGCTCCGGCGTCGCCGGATCCCACATGATCGCAACCTTCTCCTGCGCCGCGGCTTCGGCCGCGACGTGCGCGCGGGCCTGTTTCACGGGCTCGTCCGTGGCGGGGATGGCCGCACCGAGCGCCTCGAGAACTTCGCCGTGGCTCAGCGCACCGTCTTCTTCCAGCCCGGGCGCGACGTCGAGACGCGCATCGACGAGGAGCCCATGGGCCGCCGTGAAAATCAGATACGTCGCGCCGCCGATGCCGTTCTTCTTCCGTGCGACGGTGAACAACGCCTCGCGCGCAACCCGCGCCTCGCCGAGCGACACTTTCGCCTCGCGCGGCTTCAGGCGCCGCACGTGAGTGGCCGCGACGACGTCCTGTTTGGCCTCGCGATAGCGCTCCAGCAGCTCCGGCGCGTCGATACCGTCCGCAATACCGTCGGGGCCGAGGTCGGTCACGCTGATCTCGAGCGCGAGGCCGACGGCCCGATACGAGTAGCTGAGCGAGCGCTCGCCTTCCGGTCCGCTGTGCTCGCCGATGAATTCCAGCGGCCCGATGTGCTCCGGCAACGTGAGCCCGCCGATGGTCGTGGTGTGGGTGACTTCGCCCGCGTGGACGGCGCCGGATGTCGACACGAGCAGTCCGGCTGCGAGGGAAGCAATGGCGAGAGAAACGGCTTTGGAGTGCATTGCACGTTGAAGTGCAACGGCTATGCCCGAGCGGAGTTGCCCTTACTATGCAGCAACTTAGAGCGCACGTCGGCCGCGACCGACAGGCGAGCTGTCAAGCTTTCCGACAGACGCGCCAGCATCTGTAGAATCGCGCCGCATGATTCTCTGGCTCAAAGCATTTCACGTCGTCTTCGTCGTCACCTGGTTCGCCGGTCTCTTCTACCTGCCGCGGCTCTTCGTGTATCACGTGACCGCGACGGACGAGACGAGCCGCGAGCGCTTCGTCGTCATGGAACGGCGGCTCTACGGCATTATGAGCATCGGCGCCGCGCTCGCCATCCTCTTCGGCGTCTCGATGCTCGTCGCCGAGCCGGCGTATCTCACGTTCGGGTGGCTGCGTACGAAGCTCGTGCTGGTGGCCCTGCTCATCGGATATCACTACTACTGCCGCGTGCTGATGCGCGCGCTGGCGGCCGGGCGGGACACGAAGTCTCAAAAGTGGTACCGCCTGTTCAACGAAGCGCCGGCGCTGCTGCTCATCGCGATAGTGATCCTCGCGGTGGTGAAGCCCTACTGAAAAAACGAAGCAGGTGCGCCGGCTTCCCGACGCACCTGCCCGGCCGAAAGCCTGAGGGCTTGGCTTTCGGCGTCTACGCCGCCGCGTTCTGCAGCTCGAATTTCACCTGCACCTTCGTGTACGACTGCACGGCCTGACCCGCCTGCATCGCGGGGCTGAACGTCCACTTCAGGATGGCCGCGATCGCCGCCTCGTCGAGCCGCGGGTGACCGGTGCTGCTCACGACCGTGACGTCCTGCGGCCGACCGTTCGCGTCGACGAGCACGCGGAACACGCCCATACCCTCCTCGCCCGCGCGCCGCGACGCCGCCGGATACACCGGGTCGACGCGACGATTCACCTTCATGTTCGCCGTCTCGGGAACCGGCGGCGCGGGGCTCGTCTCCGCGGTGATCGCCGCGGGAGCGGGCTCATCCGTCGGCACCTCGATCTCGGGAATCGTGTCCTCGAGCGGCGGCGTCTCGATCTGCGGCTGCTCGAATTGCGGCTTGATCACTTTCACCGGCTCGCTCTTCTCGGTCTGCGGCGCATCGATGATCACCGCCTCCATCGGCTTCGCGATGCTCGGCATCTCGACGATGCCGAGGCTCGCCGC
This sequence comes from Steroidobacteraceae bacterium, assembly GCA_035760965.1. Taxonomy (GTDB): domain Bacteria; phylum Pseudomonadota; class Gammaproteobacteria; order Steroidobacterales; family Steroidobacteraceae; genus JADGHX01. Next base: position 210,430 of record DASTRY010000039.1, read on the forward strand.
CACGAAATAGATCAGCAGGATGTGCGCGGCGATCACCGCGAGGCCCACGGGGCCGCGCTGGAACAGGCCGTTTTTCACGGCCGAAGGAGATGAGTACGTCGTCGCCATATACGCGCCCTCCTCGAGCTCACGTTCTGTCGGATGAAACGTTCGGAGCGCGGGTAGGTTTCGATTTTTTCTCTGATGTTTCCGAGGGTTATGTCGGCCTACGGCGACGTCGGCCGACCTCCTACAGCGCGCTCGGTGTCCGAAGTCGCGTGCACCATCCGTGGGCGGCCAAGCGGGAGCTTGTCACAAGCTGCATGCAACCCCCGGGCGGCGCGCGATCTTTGGCGAATTTCTGTGATCGAGCGCCAGCAGCCGGCCGGGCTCGCATTGGTAGGGTCACGCTCTCCATTCCCTTTTTCGAGCCCATGAGCACAGCCGACAAGCCGAGGCACGCCTCGCGTGCGCGCGCCCGCGACGACACGGACAACGCCGGGACGGCATTGACCGGTCGCTTTGCCGTGCTCAATTCGTGGAGCGGCTTGCCGGGCGGCGTCGGCCGCGATCCCAAGGAAGCGGACCCGTCTTCGCGCGAGGCGGAGTACGTGCGCATGCTGAAGACGTTGCTCGGCAACGTCGACGGCATGGTGTATCGCTGTCGGGACGATGCGGATTGGACGATGGAGTTCGTGAGCGAAGGCTGTCTGCGCGTCACGGGCTATCACCCGCGCGATCTCATGTACAACGGGCTCGTCTCGTACGAGTCGATCACGCATCCCGACGACCAGATGTGGGTGCGCGAGGCCGTGCGCAACGCGCTCGAGGCGCGTGCGCGGTTCGATATCGAGTACCGCATTCGGCACAAGGATGGTGACATCCGCTGGGTGTGGGAACGCGGCACCGGCGTGCTGGACGAGCAGGGCCGCGTCGTCGCGGTGGAAGGGCTGATCCAGGACATCACCGAGCGGCGCAACGCCGTGCAGGCGCTGCGCGAAGCCGAGCGGCGCTATCGCGGTCTGTTCGACAACGCGATCGAGGGCATCTTCCGCACCACCGCCGACGGGCACTTTCTCGATGCCAATCCTGCGCTCGCGCACATCTACGGGTTCGCCTCGCCACAGGAGCTCATGAGTCAGCTGCGCGACATCGGCCGGCAGCTGTACGTCGATCCGCAACGGCGCGAGGAATTCATGCGTATCGTGCGGGCGCGCGGCTCGGTGAGCGGCTTCGAGTCGCAGGTGTATCGGAAGAACGGCGATGTCATCTGGATTTCCGAGAACGCGCGCGCCCTCTTCGACGCGGACGGGCGCTGCGTCGGCTACGAGGGCACGGTCGAAGACATCACCGAGCGCAAGCTCTATCAGGCCCGTATCGAGCAGCAGGCCAACTACGACACGCTGACGGGCCTCGCGAACCGCTCGCTGCTGCAGGACCGACTCGAACAGGCGCTGATCACCGCGAGCTCCTACAACTCGCGAGTAGCGGTCGTGTTCGTCGACCTCGATCGCTTCAAGTTCATCAATGACAGTCTGGGCCACCACATCGGCGACCGGCTGTTGAAGACGATGGCGGATCGCCTGGAGTCGTGCGTGCGCGAGTGCGACACGGTGGCGCGCCTCGGCGGCGACGAGTTCGTGGTGCTCATCACGGGGCAGACCGCTCCGGATCAGGTGCGGGCGGTGGTCGAGCGCATGCTGGCCGTGGTGTCGCAGCCCTGGGTGATCGAGCAGGGCGAGTTCAACATGAGCTGCAGCATCGGCGTCGCGCTGTTCCCGAACGATGGCACGGACGCGCAGACGCTGCTGAAGCACGCCGACTCGGCCATGTATCGCGCGAAAGAGAGCGGCCGGAACAACTTCCAGTTCTTCACGCGCGAGCTGAACACGCTCATGACCGAGCGGCTCGAAATGGAGAGCAAGCTGCGCCGCGCGCTCGAACGCGACCAGTTCCTGCTCCACTATCAGCCGCGCATCGATCTGGGCACGGGCCGTATCGTCGGCGCCGAAGCGCTGCTGCGCTGGAAGCTGCCCGAGCAGGGCCTCGTCGCGCCCGGCCGCTTCATCGGACTCGCCGAGGAGACGGGCCTCATCGTGCCGATCGGCAAGTGGGTGTTGAAGCAGGCGTGCGCCCAGAACAAGGCGTGGCAGGACGCGGGGCTCGTACCCATCGTCGTGTCGGTGAACGTGTCCGCCCGTCAGTTCCGGCAGGACAATCTCGTGCGCACGGTCGCCGAGGCGCTCGAGGAGACGGGGCTCGACGCGCAGTACCTCGAGCTCGAGCTCACCGAGAGCATGGTGATGCACGATGCGCCCCAGCTCGTCGCGATGCTCGGCGAGCTGAAGCGGCTCGGCGTGCAGATTTCCGTCGACGACTTCGGCACGGGCTATTCGAGCTTGAGCTACCTGAAGCGCTTTCCGGTCGACCGATTGAAGGTCGACCGTTCGTTCGTCGAGCAGCTCGCGACGGATGCGGACGACGCGACGATCGTGCGCGCGATCATCACCCTGGGTCACAACCTGGGATTGAAGGTGGTTGCCGAGGGTGTGGAGCAGGCGGAGCAGGTCGAGTTCCTGCGCTTGAACCAGTGCGATGAGGCGCAGGGGTTTGTCTTTTGCCGGCCCATCGAGAGTGGGGCGTTGGCGGAGAGGTTGGCGAAAGGGTGAGCGTTTGTTGGCGGCAATAGCGTGCTGAGATCCGCGCGCGCTGCCGCTGGCAGGGTTTGGCCGACTCGGATTCTGAGACGCCCTATGGGGCTTGGGCTCGGAATGGTTTACCGAGGAATTAAAGAAGAAGGGCGGGCAAGCGTCGGGGGGCGTGCCGGAGGGGTGCGGATGCAGGCCGAGCCAAGCCACGCCGCCAAGCGACAACGTCACGTCCACAGCCTCACGTTCCCGCGGGAACGCGGTTGCGAGTGCAGGCACGCGCTGACGTACGGCAGATCCGGTCATGAGCGCGGTGAGACAAGCCTGACGTGCCGCAAGTGCGTCTGCATGAGTGCTGAGCACAACCGGACGTTCCCGTTGAAGCGCACGCCCTTGCCGAGCGACAGCTTGATGTTCCGCAGCGCATGCGCACGGTTGCTGGAGCACTCCTCCACGTTCCCGGTGAAACGCGCCACGCGACGAGTTGGCCCGACAGCACGTATGCATCGGCGTATGGCGTTCCCGCTGAAACGTGCTCCCGTGCCAGGCGACTAGCTGATGTTCCGCAGGCGCGTGCGCACGAGCGCTGGAACACTCCTCCACGTTCCCGCTGAAACGCGCCACCCGACGAGTTGGCCCCGCCAGCGCGTATGCATCGGCGTCGACTACCCTGGCGTTCCCGCTGAAACGTGCTCCCGTGCCGAGCAACTAGCTGACGTGCCGCAGGCGCATACTGCGTGAGCGCTGAACATACCTCGTGTTGCCGCGGGAACGCGCGTCGTGAGTGCGCGCTGAGGTGCCCATGAGTGCGCGTGAGCCGCGGTGTTCACACCGTCATCGGCGCATGCGCATGTCCCGACCTGAATAATTGCCACTTTCGGTCAATTATTCGTGTGTCGAGCGCGCGAGCGCATCGCTACGATGTCATCCATCGTTCTCGCTCACGGAAGTCACCGCCATGGACCGGATTTCTCTTCCTGCATCATC